>DFKZ01000015.1 GCA_002373975.1 Lachnospiraceae bacterium UBA3632
CGCCTTATCCGACAGATACGCGCCCACTTCGATATTTTCTTTAACTGTAAGATTGGGAATTAGATTATAGAGTTGAAAGACGTAACCAAGATGTTTTCTTCTGTACTGCGTAAGAGCCTTTTCGTCCATATCGCGAAGCTTGTCTCCCCCTATCGCGATATATCCCTCATCCGCGCTGTCTATCCCCCCGATGATATTTAACAGTGTGGACTTACCTGATCCCGACGGTCCGAGAAGCACGCAGAACTCGCCTTTGGTCACCGTAAAGTCCATCCCCCTTAAGACCTCCTGTCTACTGTCCCCTTCCCCATAAGCTTTGAAGACATTGCTGACTTCAAGAAACTTTTCTTCCGACATTGTCATTGGAATCCACCTCGATATAAACTATTGTGATTAGTCATGGCTAACCGCGTGTTAAACAAAAAAGTTAGTCCTTGCTAACCAAAGAGTATTATAGTTAGAGAGAGCTAACTTGTCAAGAATTATTTATCATTTATTTTGTTCTCGCGGATCCTGTTGATTTACACTACTGAATATAGACGATCGCCGTCTTTTTGAATGAAGATATTATGCGTACGACAGATGAATAGACAAGCCCAAAAGCGTATATATATGTGGCGGTATTTCCGTACCGCATGAACACCAGGCAGCTCGCTGCGATCAGCAGGTCCATGATCCCATGGCTTAATTTTAGCCTGTATGAAGAGCCGTTTTTCTTTGCTTCAAACGCCCGTAGCACATCCACTCCCCCGGAAAATGCATGGATCGCAACAAGATAAAGAAGCACAAATATACGCGGAACATCATAGAGAGACATGGTAAACAGGCCGATCTCAAGTATGATCACACCTCTGTAAAGAGAGCGCTTACCGCCCACCATGTGTATCGCCATGGAAAAATAATAAATGATCTCTTTAACCCCGATGACTGTAAGGCCGATACTGAGTATCGCTATTACCACATAAAATCCCTCTTTAGGGATGATAAAAAGGATCGCTGCCAGAAGTATCATGATAAGCCCCAGTATGATATTTCCCACTCGCTGAAATTTACTCATTTACGCGCTCCTTTTTCTGCGCTACGGAATACCCGGCAAGCTTGCTTCCGGAAGCGTATATCCTGTTTGTCACCATGCTCTTTTGAGCAAGCGCCGCCGTGAAAAACCGCCCGAGAAAAGTTTCTTTTTTCTCTTCCTCCGGTGCGTTCATATACTCATCTATATATGTCTCAACCGAAAAATCCGGAATGGTCCGTCCGGAAAGCGACTCGCCGAAAGCCTTCCAGTCTTCGGATGCCGAGATCTGCCTTTTCTCAATTATACCGTGTATCCTGTCCGAATGCTCATCCGCTCTTGTTCCATCATAATGATCTGTTTTAAATTCAGTGGTCTCACCCCTTAGATACATCATAGCATGGACCATCTGGCGGAAAGCGTTGTAATAATCGCCCGGATTATCCTTGATGATCTCTCTGTATCCGCCCCATGCGGGGAGATATTTGTAGCGAATATAACTGTAATCCGGGAGATGTCCCGCCCTTCCATGTCCCAGATTCATTATGGAATTTTCGCTACTCTGGAAAATACTTGCGGTATATATTCCGTTTTCCACATCATCGGGGGATGTTGTATGTCTGAATCTGATCTGTTTTTCGCTTCCGTCAGGGAAGATCTCATAGAAATGAGCTTCCGTATTGTTGATAACGAGCGAAGGCGTACCCGCAAAGTACATATGCGCCCAGGTATCCGCAAGCACATGCATTGCGAGCCCTGCCGCCTGAAGCGATGAACCTTTGGCAAGGGCTACGGTATCCTCTGTAAGCTTTCCGTTGGGGCCGCATATCAGTCTGTATTTGCGCAGGTAGCGCTTTGATGTATGAGGCTTTTCGGCATAAAGATCATAGGGAAGAAAGTGAAACGAAGCCCATATCCTCGTTATATCCTGCAAGCCCACGGCATCCGTGGGAGCATCCATAAGCTCAAGCTGAAGCTGCGTGGTGGCAGCGTTTTGAGGTCCCTTTACCCTGGTCAAAAATGTGCGCGTGCACAGATCCACAAACTGCGCGCTGTAACAGATGGCAGCGCTCTCCTCGTGGTTATAGCCCGCCAGGATCGCGGCGGCATATGTGGCATAATAATGAAAATCTTCCTGCATCTACTTATCCCCCGCTTCACCGGCCCTGCTCAGTCTGCGCACCTTGAAGGAAGAGCCCAAAAGATCGATAAGCGCAGCCCCCAAAGTCAGGTCCAGAATAATACCCGCAAAAGCGGTATCGAAAGATACTCCCTGCATGGTTCCAATAGAAGATACAACGATGGACGCAGCCGAAAACACAATGGAAACCACGGTTACGATCAAAAGAAGGACACTTATCACAAGATAACCCACGCCCTTCTTTTTGCCTTTTCCCACCGCTACTGCGCTGACCCCGGCATATATCTGAAAATATATGATAACAGCAAACAGCACGACAGTAAAAAAGACCTCAAAAAAGAAAAGAGGCTTATCGTCGGTGTGATAGGTATTTGCAAGGTCCAATGTGTAAGTGCTTTTTAATAACAATGACATTACGACCTTGGCAATATCCCACACGCAGAAAGCCACAACTGCCCATCCGCTTGTGATCAGATTTTTCCTGTATTTAAGGAGTTTTATTTCGTTTTCTGTCTGATCCGTATTAAACATAAACGTTTCTCCCGCAAAAATGTATTTAGGTCCAGACAAACTCCGCATTACCGGCTTCAAGTCCGTCGATAAGAATGTTCTGCCCGGTGCAGAAACGATTGGTCACTGTCATAAAATACGCCCAGTCTGCTGCTTCCGATACGCTCATCCAGCGCTTAAGCGGAGTGAGTTCCATTATACGGTTCCATAATCTTTCGTCATTCATGACCGGCGCATTAAGCTCTGTCTCCACGCCACCGAGATCAAGACTGTTGCAAGTTGCTCCGTACTTTGCTATCCGCAGTGCCACATTCTTGGCATAAGTGGTCACACCGCCTTTACTTGCCGCATATTCCGGGAATTCCGAGCCTGTCTGCGCGCTTGCGGAACCTATCATCAGCACCGACTTTATCCCCTCATGGATACCGTAGCGCTCCGTAACCGAGATGGTTCCTTTCAGATTAACCCCTATATCGTCCCCGTTCTGCACCCCTGCGTTATTTATTAAAATATCTACGGGCGGCAGATCCGGATAGGCTTCTTTATCTCTGATATCAACTATATAATGCTTATAACTTTTATGCTCTATGGTTGCCGGATTCACATCGAATCCTGTCACTTCATGGCCTTCAAGCAGGAATTTTTCGGCTATGCCCTTACCTATCCCACTTGAGCTTCCTGTCACCAATATTTTCATAAGATTTTTCCTTTTCCGCAACAAAGGCAAAATATGCCGCTCCGACCCCGTCTTTTTCCCAGTTCTTTGTAACCGCATATCCTATTGGTGAGAACACTACTTCAAACAAAAGCTCGGCAGCCGCTCCGGTAACAGCGCAGATAAAGCACTGTAATAATGAAAGCCCGAATAATGTGTGGCTGACAACGAGAGCAAATACCAGATTGTCCACAAACTGTCCGATAAAGGTCGAAACATAGCTTCTTACCGCAAAGGTCCCGAAGTTCTTTTTCTTTATCTTCGCGCTTCCCTCTTTGATATTTCTTGATCCGGCCACATTTCCCTCAACACCCTTTCCTATAAAATAATTGAGGAAGTTGTTGACCACTGCGGAGCTTAAAAATGCAACCGAGCTTCCGAATACCACAAACCAGTTGCCGCTAATGGTGTTATCGAGAGCGTTATTGATGATCTCCTCCGAACCCGGCACATAGGACTCGCCCCATATTCCCGGAAGCTTGCCGCAGAAGAAAAGCATAAGCGCCACAAACACATTTCCGATCAGCCCCACAACCGAAAGAATGGTGGCAGCGCGCGGTCCGAAATGCCTTGTGATCACATCCATTGTAAGAAAAACTGCCCACGATACGAAAAAACCGCAGTCCAACAATAAATAATCTATATTGAGTGGCACCAGCTTATTAGCCAGCAGATTCATTGTAACAAGTGCGACGATATATGCCGCAACGACAGGCGAAGGAATACTGCGCAGGAGCAGCCTGGTCTCCTGTGCAAGACTGATAATACGTGATTTCATTGTTTTCTCCTTGGTTTTATTATTTAAAGAGGAGGATTTAGAGCCCGAACTCCTCTAAGCGATCGGCATCATGTACTTTATGATGCCGATGGAAAGCGAAATGCCTCAATTCGCTTTCCAATGGCGAAGCCATCGCGCAAAGCGTTGTGTCCTTTACAACGCTTTGATCTTCGCTCAATAGCCTACTATAAGCGATCGGCGTTGCGTACTTTGCAATGCCGATGGAAAGCGAAATGCCTCAATTCGCTTTCCAATGGCGAAGCCATCGCGCAAGACGCTGCGTCCTGTGCGGCGTCTTGTTTTGCGAAGCCATTTCGCAAAGCGTTGTGTACTTTACAACGCTTTGATCTGCGCTCAATAGCCTACTATATGCGATCAGCGCTGCGTCCTTTGCGGCGCTTTGTACTTCACTCGCCAGCAACCTATTTACATTACTCCATCCGCTATAGCCTTGTCAACCCACAACTTCAGTGACTGCGCCATCAAAGATATCTTATCAAGCTGCGCCCTGATAGCTTTGAAGTCTTCCACCTCGTCATCATCTACATGACCGTTTGAGGTGATCTCGATAAAGCGGTCTTTATACTTCTCCATCGAATTAAGAGAAGAAAGCATCGCAAGTGTGATCTCTGCCAGACTCTTATATTCAAGCTCCGGCACATTTTCCTGCCCTATGGGGCACTCGTGTGAGCAGAAATAATTACACAGATGCGGTGCCTTGTAAGCCTTGGCCATAAGCAGGATCTCGTCGGGATGCGGAAGCGACTTTTCACTCTCGATCTTCTCTATCCTGTCATCCGACACATACTGCATCAGCTCGCTCGCTGCTTCCCTCGTAAGGTTCTGCGCTTCGCGTGCGAGCTGATATTCATTTTTGTTTTCCCTAGTTGAACGTTTTCCCATTTATCATCCAAATGGCCAGAAGTAAATATACTCTTCGCCGAAATCCAATCCTATCACATCCAGTGTGGATCCTCCATCGCTGAAAGTGAAAGTATAGAACTGCAGAACGGAATTCATCTCATAATCGCCATTCTTCATTTTGGCGTATGCATAGAAGGACGGCTCCTCATCAAAAGTGATCTCCGTTATTGTCCAGTCTTCCGTTCCGTTATATCCATAATAGTAGAAGCTTCCGCCACCCTCTGTGTCAAAATACAGGGTATGTGTCTGGAAATCATCATCTGACTGATAATCATGGTATGTATTCATTTCATAAACATAAGTTTCGAAAGCACAATACTGGCAATTCTCAAGATCTTCCTTGGAAACTGTCTTTGTAGTCAGTTCGCCGTTTTGGTCGATCCAGTCAGAGCCTTTTCCGTCCTCTGCAGCGCCGCCATAATACACATTGTCATAATAATCATCGAAAGATTCATATTCTCCGTGTTTTTCCAATGATTCTTTCAGAAGACCATATACATCATTCGGATCGGTATTGGTAGCGTACATGGAAATGACAGCCATGACCTTAATCTCGGCATCAGGGAATCTCTGCTTGAGATACTTCTCATCATAAGCATCGAATTCGTCCCAGCCGTCCATACTGTTTCCGTCTTTGTCGACAAAGATCTGACTCTCAACCTGTCCGTTCCCGTCATACATAGTATTGGCTGATGCTATATACTCATAGCTTATCCGGCCGTCTTTCATCGACACGAAATCCTTATTGATGATGTAACCCTCACCGTCGTTAACCTTTAAGCTGTCCTTCATGACAAGTCCCAGAACTGTTCCGTCCTGATCTTTGGCAAAGTAGAATACATCACCCCACTCGATATCAGGCATTGACTCACCTTCCATGATATCATTTTGGACCTCATTCATTCCTTCTCCGGACTCGTCAACTTCATATATGTAATATGTTGAAAAATTATCAGGATTATAGCTGTCCGTTGCTATCAATTCAAGCCTGCCGTTTCCGTTAAGATCCGACACGGCATAAAAGATATTGTGATCCTCTCCCAGATAATCACTGAAAATCCACATATCTCTGCATGCCCAGATAGTATTCAGCTGTTCTTCTTCAGACGGAAGGTTTGCGTCTCCGGGAAGTCCGGGCAGAATATTGATATCATCGGGAAGCCCCTGGATGGGAGAAACAGGCTCTCCGTCATCGACAGTCTCGGGCTTGTCATCCGATCCCGAGCCGTGTCCCTGATTTATCGGTCCCGACTGATTGTTGAAAGTACATCCGCACATCAACAAACCCGCCACAACTACTGCAGTTATTACTTTTTTTCTCATAACTCTCCTTTATAATACATGACTACAACTATTTCTTATAGACTGATATACGGTTACTATATCCGTTCAACCGCTGTATTGGCACAGCCGCGCATACATTTTAAGAATACCCTTATTTACAGCTTTCTGTCAATAAGATTTAGCCTCAGCGCGTTGCTCACCACAAAGAAGCTGGAAAGGCTCATGGCAGCAGCCGCTATCATGGGATTAAGGCTCCATCCAAAGAGCTTTACAAACACTCCCGCAGCCAGCGGAATACACAAAGCGTTGTAGAAAAATGCCCAGAACAGATTCTCTTTTATATTTCTGAGCGTGGCCCTGCCAAGCTTTACTGCAGCAGGTACGGCTTTGAGCGAGTCGGACATGAGCACGATATCCGCGGAGTCGATCGCGACATCGGTTCCCGCACCGATAGCGATACCCACATCAGCCGTAGTAAGCGCCGGAGCATCATTTATCCCATCGCCGACCATCGCCGTTCTGCCCTGCTCTTTAAGGCTTCTTATCACCTTCTCCTTATCACCGGGGAGCACGCCGGATATCACTTCATCTATACCCACTTTTGCTCCGACGGCACGTGCTGTCTTTTCGTTATCACCGGTGAGCATTACCACTCTGGTTCCTGTGGTCTTAAGCATGGCTATGGCCTCAGACGCATCCTCTTTTACGGCATCCGCTATTCCAAAGCATCCTATAATGTTAATATTCTCTTTCCCGGTATGCGGACTTTTGCCTGCAAAGGCAAAAAATACCGGCGTCTTTCCTTCTTCCGAAAGCTTATCTGACATATCCCCGATATATTCTGTTCCGTCATCCGGACCGTTGCCCTGTCCGGGATCAGACGAAACTTCTTTTATCTTTTCGGAAATAAACTTCCCGCTTCCTCCGTATATCACAGCGCCTGCAGGAATACTCCCCACATCATCAAGAATCATTCCTTTAACGCCGTTTCCGGCCAGGCTCTCGAATCCATCAGTTCCGGGATCTGAAGCTTCATTTTCTTTTCCATAATTTACTATGGCCTTTGCAAGAGGATGTTCACTCTTTTTTTCCAGTGAATATGCAACATTGAGTAATTCAGCAACAGAAAATCCGTCTTTGCAGAGCACATCCGTCACCTCCGGTTCTCCCTTGGTCACAGTGCCTGTTTTGTCCAAAGCCACGATCCTTATCCTGCCTGCGTTTTCCAGCGCAGCTGCAGTCTTATAAAGGATGCCGTTTTTGGCGCCGACACCGTTTCCGACCATTATAGCCACAGGAGTGGCAAGGCCCAGAGCGCAGGGGCAGCTTATAACAAGCACAGATATAGCCCTTGCCAGAGAATATCCCACATCACCGCTTACAAGGAGCCATACGATCAGAGTGATCAGCGCAATAAGCATTACTACCGGCACAAAGATCCCTGATACCTTGTCTGCTATCTTTGCGATCGGAGCTTTTGTGAGGGCTGCGTCGCTGACCATTTTTATTATCTGCGAAAGGGTAGTATCTTCACCGACCTTAGTGGCAACGCATCTTACAAAGCCGGAAGTGTTTATCGTAGCAGAATAAACCTTATCACCTTCGCTTTTATCAACGGGAATGCTCTCCCCTGTCAAAGCAGATTCGTTTACGGAGCAGCTTCCGTCTATTACTTCTCCGTCCACCGGTATGCTTTCGCCCGGCCTTACCACGAATACTTCTCCGATCTTAACATCTTCCGCGGGCACTCTTTTTTCCACACCGTTTCTGAGTACCGTGGCCATTTTGGGTGCCAGCTTCATCAGGCTCTTTAATGCATTTGTGGTCTTTCCCTTTGAATGGGATTCCAGCAGTTTTCCGACAGTGATAAGAACAAGGATCATTGCGGCGGATTCAAAATAAAACTCATTCATGTATTCCGCTCCGGCCTCGTTTCCGCCGGCTGATACCGCTCCGCTCATCTCAAAGAGCATCCACAGGCTGTATATAAAGGAAGCGGATGATCCAAGTGCAACGAGAGTGTCCATATTTGGAGCTCCGTGAAACGCTCCCTTAAATCCGCTTATAAAAAATTTCTGATTGATGACCATGACACTTGCAGACAGGATCAGCTGCGTAAGCCCCATGGCGATATGATTACCTTCCATAAAGGGTGGCAGTGGGAATCCGAAAAGCATATGCCCCATGGAAAAATACATAAGAATAATAACAAGAACTGCCGATACGATAAGCCTTATCAGTATTCCCTTCGTCTCTTCGTTTCCAAAGCTGTCCGCATCTGTCCCTTGAGATAAAGAGGCTCCGGAACTTTTTCCCGAAGCGTCATTACCGGAATCACCACCCAAAAGTGATGCGCCGTAACCCGCATCCTTCACGGCTTTGATGACCGCTTCGGATGAGGCGGTTCCTTCCACATTCATTGAATTAGTAAGCAGGCTTACCACGCAGCTGTCCACACCGTCCAAAGAAGCTACAGCCTTCTCCACTCTGGCCTGGCAGGCCGCGCAGCTCATACCCGTAACCTTATACTTTTCCATATAATTACCTTTCTCCTTAAGAACTTTTAACAAACAACTACAAAGGACGCAATGCAGATTGCTTATAGTCAGCTATAGAACCAACTTCACAGTGCAGCAGAGTACGCTGCACTGTGCGAAACGGCTTCGCCTTCGACTGCGCGTTGAGGCATCGCGCAGTCGATCTACATCGCAAAGGACGCGATGTAGATTGCTTTTAGTCTGCTATTGAACCACCTTCAAAGTGCAGCAAAGTACGCTGCACTTTGCGCAATGGCTTCGCCTTCGACTGCGCATTGAGACATTGCGCAGTCGATCAACATTACAAAGGACGTAATGTTGATTGCTTATGACGCGATGTTGATTGCTTATAGATTTTGATTTCTAATAAAAGAAAACAAGTAGATCCGAAGATCTACTTGCTTCTTATGAGGGGGGGAGAATAGTTGATTTCTCAACTATTTGCACAAAGTATAACTTAAATTTATGAACAAAGTGTGTCTAAATTATAAACTTTGTAAAATATTATCGACTTTTTTGGCTCTCTCTGTCCACGTATGTCCGCTAAGTGCAAACCCCTTCGCAGAAGAAGCTATATCGTATGCTTTGTCCACATTTTTGAGAAGTTCTTCCACCCTGTCAGCTGCCTTACGGGCACTCTCCTCCGGGGTGGTGAGTTCATATTTCATGTAATGTTCCGCACCGGGCATTATCTCATCCAGGTATTCCGAGCTGTCCGAAACAAGGCAGCTACCCATAAGCATGGCGCTGAACACGCGGTCGTGCGCTCCGGCCTTAAACCATGGCATCATATTGAGGGACACCTTTGCAAGCTTCATTGCCTCCAGGCATTCTCTGCTGCTCACGCTCTCTCCTGTGCTGATTATATTCTCGGGGTGGTCGCAGGGACACAAGTCCCAGTCCTTTCCGGTACAATGCACTCTGATCCCTCTGTCTGCAATTCCCGCCACTATGCCTGCCCTGTATACGCTTCTTACATAAAGGTCGATATATACCATCTTGTAGCAGGCCTGCAGGTATTCATCCCTCGTACAATCAGGGAATTCCTCTGTAAGTCTTTTAATAAACGTTTCTTCAATGGGTGCGGAAGGATAATCAAACAGATCCTGCGCCGTCCGCATCAAAAAGTCCCTGTAGTCCTGACCAAGCCCCGTCAGAGCAGGTTCAAGGCTTCCCGTAGGAACATAATTCCCGGCGAACAGCACATCTATCGGCCTGTCTTTCCATTCTTCTAAGCTTTCCATTTCCCTTTCCGGCGGATAGAACAGGCTGTCCTTTCCTATCACTCCGGGTGAGGCGAATATGCTGCTGAGTTCCCTGTTTCCCCCCAGGGGCATAAAACAAACCTCTCCGTATTCCGGATACATCTTTTCGATGAACTGCTTATGATACCTGTCTATACAGACGAGCCTGACGTTTTGGAGTTCGCTTGATAATTGGCGGTAATAATACACGGGCGAGTCAACAAGAATACATATCTTTTTAATCCCGTATTCATCCCATATATTTGAAAGACCGCGGGAAAACTGTCCTTCCTGCCCCAGCCCTATAAAATTAAATGTGACAAGCACCGACTCGGAAGGGTCGGAAAGAGCCTCAAATGCATCTATGCTCGCAGAGGGCTTTTGCATATCCCAAACAAAAACTTCCCTGCCCGCTTCCGAAAAATACTCAGCAAGCTGCAGGGAAAAATATCCAAGTGTCTCTATGGCACCTTTTATAAATATGATCCTCTTCATAGAAAGGTCTCCGCTATACCTTTAAGCCAGAGAGCAACAAACAGCAGTATCTCGGCCCAGGCCACTATGCTGGCGGGCTCGTAGGATTTCTTGTTTCTGATTATCTCCCACATCTTCCATATCAGCGAAACCATAAGCAGATTCATGATGTAAATGCAAAGGTTCGATATATTCGCAAGCGGGAAAGCCGCTATCATAAGTACTACCGAAGCGATGAACACGATCAGGATAAATCTCTTTATCTTCTTCCTGTTTTCGATATCATCAAGAGTGACCATCATAGCCATGCCCAAAAGGATGGCAAATGGGACTATCAGAACAAGCACGCCCGTAAAATCCGGGAACCACAGCGCTATAACATTTTTCAGTTTCTCGGGATAAAGATCCGCCCTGAGTTCCGTAAGAACATCCGGATTCATAAGGCGCTTGATGTAAGCGAACCTGATACAGGGCACAAACGCCGAGTAGAGGATCAAAAATCTGGAAAGCTGTGAGAGCTTCCTTCCGCCCGATAAAAAGAACGCCAGCGCACTTATCGCACACACAGCCATTACACCTGAGATGGTAAGCAGTATGTCAAATTCCTTTCCGGATTTTCCGAACATCCATCCCCTAAGAAGGACAGTGCTGAGTATTATCAGCAGGTATATGGGCTTTTCGACTTTTTCAAAAATAATAAACGGACTCTTTTTAAGTGCCGCGGGGAATCTGTATTTCATCAGCTGACTCCTCCTATATCCGCCACAATATTAAGTACTATATAAACAAAGCCGCAGACAGCTATAAGAAGCGCCCACTTATATGCCTTTATATTTTCCTTTATAAACCTTCCCAGGATATTGCACAGAAGCGTTATAGCCACTATAACAGCTCCAACCTGCAAGCCGTTGGGATACATTCCGGGAACCGCCTGTATGATGAATCTGAGAACGACTCCCGCGCCCAAGGTAACTATAAGCACCATCTCGCTGACAGCAACCCAGCCGCCGCTTCTTAAAGAGATCGCAAGCACAAGCAAAGCCAGCACTACAGCGGGGAAAATACTGAAGTTGATATACTCGGTTCCCATGATGGAACCTGTTTTGAAATTGGCGGATGATAAAAGATACACTACGCCGCCGGCAACGCTCAGGCCCACCGATACAGGAAGCCATGGCTTTACTTTAACATCTACGATCCTGCTAAGGATGATGATTCCCATTATCCCCACTACGATACCGAGTACTCCGTAGGAAATGTTCATCGCCGCAGCCACAAAGGCGCTGATGCAGGCTATCATTGCCCTTCCGGCTCCGATGATCTTCTTTTCCTCGTTGACTTCTCTGAGCACCAGATAAAGATAGATCAGGAAGGGCACAGCGGGATACAGGAAATTAACGATTCCGAATTCCCACAGATAAGAATATCTCCACTCACTGTTTAATGAAAACATCAGGATAAACGGAAGCGTCGTGAAAAAGATCCACTCCTTCTTCGCGCCTGCACATCTTCCGATAAGAAACGACACTGCCAGAAGCACTATCATGTTCATGAGATTTGAAGCAGTGTTTCCTAGAAAGAGAAGGGTTCTCAGAAAGCTGAGTGAGAGCAGGCTGCCGCCACGCGAACTCATGGTGGGCGCTATGTTTGCAAATATCTCTCCGATAGATTCTATGCGCTCTCCCGTTGCGGTATCCTTAAGGAAATACAGATCCTCAAGTATAAAAGTAAATCTGGTCTGCATGTAGTAAACAACTGCCGCAAACCCTATCAAAAGCAAGCATGCTATGACTCTTATTATTTTTATATTCCTGTCTTCGCTACCAGTGTTCATCTTTAGTCCGTTCCGTCTCCAACCTGTGAAAGTCTTAAAAGAGCCCGCGCAAGAGCGGCCCTCGAGGCATTGTATTCCTGGATGCTCTGATCCTGCCTCAGCTGCTCCTTTGCTCTTTCCATTGCGGCCAGAGCCCTCACTCTGTCTATATCTTCGGGCCACTCTGCCGATTCGGTGATAAGAAGTGCCGTGTTGTCCTTTATCTCGACAAATCCTCTTCCTACAACGGCATTGCGCCATTCTCCGCCCTTTTCAAATCTGATGCGGCAGATTCCCTCGCATCCCGCTATGACCATGTTTTCGTGGTGAGCCATGATCTGGCGCGACCCGTCGGGTGCGGGAAAAATGATCGATTCGGCTTCTCCGTCGTAGAAAACCTTATCGGTCGCTATTATCTTAAGCCTTAAAGAATCGCTCATCCGTATTACCTATTCCATTCCGATGAGTTCTGCTTTCTTAATGACATCATCTATAGTTCCGACATTGAAAAATGCCGCTTCCGGATATTTGTCCATATCGCCGTCAAGTATGGCTTTAAAACCTCTTATGGTCTCGGAAAGAGGCACATAAACTCCCTTAACTCCGGTGAAATTCTCCGCCACATGGAAGGGCTGTGAGAGGAATCTCTGGATTTTTCTGGCTCTGTACACCGTTACTTTATCTTCTTCGGAAAGCTCATCCATTCCGAGGATGGCGATTATATCCTGCAGCTCTTTATAGCTCTGAAGAGTCTGCTGAACATTTCTGGCCACATTGTAATGCTCCTCTCCAACTGTCTCGGGCTCAAGAAGCCTTGAAGTGGATTCGAGGGGATCTACCGCAGGATATATTCCCTGCTCAACGATCTTTCTGGAAAGTACCGTCGTGGCATCGAGATGTGCAAATGTAGTGGCCGGTGCCGGGTCTGTAAGGTCGTCGGCAGGCACATACACAGCCTGTACCGAGGTGACCGATCCGTTCTTTGTGGAAGCGATCCTCTCCTGCAGCTCGCCCAGATCGGTAGCCAGCGTGGGCTGGTATCCCACCGCCGAGGGCATGCGTCCCAGAAGCGCAGATACTTCGCTTCCCGCCTGCACAAAACGGAAAATATTATCTATGAAAAGAAGTACGTCTTTTTTCTGAACATCGCGGAAATACTCAGCCATTGTAAGGCCTGTTTCCGCCACTCTCATTCTGGATCCCGGTGGCTCGTTCATCTGTCCGAAGACAAGGGCTGTCTTGGCCAGAACTCCGGATTCGCCCATCTCTGTCCAAAGGTCGTTTCCTTCCCTGGAACGCTCTCCCACTCCGGTAAATATTGAATAACCGCCGTGCTCGGTGGCTATGTTTGTGATAAGCTCCTGGATGAGCACTGTCTTTCCGACTCCGGCTCCTCCGAACAGACCGATCTTTCCGCCCTTTGAATAAGGTGCGAGAAGGTCTATTACCTTAATGCCTGTCTCGAGTATCTCGGATACGGGGCTCTGATCGGCAAATGAAGGAGGATTGCGGTGTATAACCCACTTTTCTCCGTCAGGCTGCTCACCCTTATCAATGGTCTCTCCCAGCACGTTAAATAATCTGCCGAGAGTCTGCTCTCCAACCGGAACCTTTATGCCGTCACCTGTGGCATATACATCCATATCCTTGGCAAGCCCGTCGCTGGGCCCCAGCATGATGCATCTGACGGTGCCCTCACCGATATGCTGAGCCACCTCCATCACGAGGCGCTTCCCGTTCAGCTTAACCTCAAGGGCATCCTTTATATACGGGAGACAATCGTCTCCGAATTCGACATCGACAACCGGGCCCATTACCTGAGCAATACGCCCATGTCCGACATTTCCGATCTTTTCGTTTTCTTTCAATTAAGATCTGCCTCCGGTAAAATTAGATCAGCTTTCCTGTGCTGCTTTTTTCTGCTTCTTTTTCTTCTGCGCCTTGGCGCCTGCGATAACCTCTGTTATCTCCTGAGTGATCATGGCCTGTCTTTCCCTGTTGTACTGTGTGGAAAGATCCTTGATCATTTCCGCGGCGTTTTTGTTGGCCTTATCCATGGCCATCATACGGTCATTCTGCTCGCTGCAGTAGCTTTCCACCAGGGTTGAATAAATATCTCCGATTATCATCTCGGGGACTATGGTATTCAGCACATCCTCCGCAGAGGGAACAAAATTTATCTTTCCCTCCTCCTGATTGATAAATCCCGGCTCCTCCGGCTTTTCGTACATCAGAGGAAGAATGCGAAGCGCTCTGGCCTCGGTGGAGATGCTGTTTTTCATCTCGGTATATACGATATAAGCCTCATCTATCTCACCGCTCAGGTATTCGTCCATCAGCATGTTGCCGATCATCCTTGCCCTGTTGAGGGAAGGGTTCTGCGCACTGTATTTAAACTGTCCGGACATCCGCACTTTCTTGCCTGCAAAGTACTGCCTTCCGACCTCTCCCACCACATAAAGCTTTGGTGTGGGGTCCTCATTCATAAGGCTTAAGGCAAGCTTGATGGCATTGTGATTGTATGCCCCCGCAAGGCCTTTGTCCCCGGTGATGAGTATTATCGCTCGGGTTCTTTCCTTACCCTTCTTATCTTCCCTCTCGTCGAGCCATTTATTCTCCAGCTCCGAAGTGGACTCTATGATGCGGTCGTACATATCCTTCAGATACGAAAAGTAAGGACCGTTGCCCTCGTGTCCCTTCTTAGCCTTGCGAAGCTTGGTGGACGAGATCATATACATGGCATTTGTAATTTTCATGGTATCGCGGATACTTCTTATTCTTCCGGATATCTCACGTATATTTGCCACTGTGTTACCTCAAACATAAAATGTATGCTTTAATACCGTACGATCCTCAGGCATCCACGCTCTCATACTCTGCCAGGAAGTCCTTTGATGCTTTGATTATCTGCTCTCGCATGTCATCATCAAGATTTCCCGTCGTCTTTATCATGCTCACAAGCCCCGGGTTCTCTCTCTCAATATATTCAAGCAGCTTTCCCTGAAAGTCCTTGATCTTATCGACAGGGATATTCTCCATCACTCTGGCGTTTGCCGCACAGAGGGTTATTACCTGCTCCTCCATGGAAAGAGGCTTTCCGAGAGGCTGCTTTAACAGCTCCATAAGCACATTTCCGTGACAGAGCTGGGCCTTAGTGGCCGCATCAAGATCCGACGAAAACTGTGTGAACACCTCCATCTCTCTGAACTGTGCCAGATCGATACGTATGCTTCCCGCTGATTTTTTCATCGCCTTGGTCTGGGCGGCACCGCCCACACGCGATACCGAAAGCCCGACATTGACCGCGGGCCTTACTCCGAGATTGAACAGCGTGCTCTCGAGGTATATCTGACCGTCGGTGATGGAGATGACATTGGTGGGAATATATGCCGACACGTCGCCGGCCTGTGTCTCTATTATGGGAAGCGCGGTGATGGATCCGCCTCCGCACTCCTCATTAAGCCTTGCGCTGCGCTCCAGCAGTCTTGAATGGAGATAGAATACATCTCCGGGGTAAGCTTCTCTTCCCGGGGGCCTTTCAAGCAAAAGAGAAAGTGCCCTGTATGCCACCGCATGCTTGGAAAGGTCGTCGTAAACTATGAGCACATCCTTTCCCTGCGCCATGAAATATTCTGCCATGGCGCATCCTGCATAAGGAGCGATGTATTGAAGCGGAGCGGGCTCCGATGCCGATGCCGTCACCACTATGGTGTAGTCAAGCGCTCCGGCCTTCTTAAGATTGTTTACCAGCTTCGCAACGGTAGATGCCTTCTGGCCTATGGCAACATAGACGCAGATAACGCCTTTACCTTTCTGGTTTATAATGGTATCGGTGGCGATGGATGTCTTTCCGGTCTGTCTGTCACCGATAATAAGCTCTCTTTGTCCGCGCCCGATGGGGAACATTGAGTCGATTGCAAGAATACCCGTCTCCATCGGAGTGTCGACAGATTTACGATCAACAATAGAAGGAGCTGCATTCTCGATAGGCCTGTAATCGTCGTCCTCGATTCTGCCAAGGCCGTCTATGGGTTCTCCCAGGGAATTGACCACGCGTCCCAGAAATCCTTCACCCACCGGCACTCCGGCGGTCATTACGGTTCTGGCCACATGGCTTCCCACTCTTATCTCGCGGTCACTTCCGAAAAGGATGGCTGCGATCTCATCGTGTCTGATATCCTGCACCATTCCCTTTATGCCGCACTCAAAGATGAGTATCTCACCGTATGCCGCATGAGGAAGCCCGACTATGGTCGCTATTCCGTCTCCCACATAGGAAACGGTTCCCACATGCCTGTGAGCAGCGGTGAGTTCAAACTCCTCAACGGTGGTGCGCAGCATGGAGATAATGTCTGTTTCCGCGCTTATATTCTTTTTTAACCTGTCCACCGCCTCAGCAAACTGACGGCTTCGGCCCTCGGTACTCCAGTTGTAGGTCTCGTTACCGCAGGTAAGGATGAAACCACCGCCGAGGCTCTTATCCTCTATGGCGGAAAAGCTTATCATATCTTCGGTAATATCTTCGCTGACATACTTCCCGTAGACAAAGCTTTTGATCTTATCAAGCTGGGCAGGTGTAGGCTCCGTCACATAGCGGAGCAGGCATTCAAATTTCTTGTTCTTTTTCCTCAATTTATGTGCACCTCATCAGTCAGCCTTGGCGCTCTTTTCGATAAATTCATCAAAAAGACGGCTGTCTGCCTCGGGATCTTCCTTGGTCTGAGCGATCTTTCCGGCAGCCTGAGAAACAAGCTCGGAGAGTTCCTCCGCGCCCTTCATCATGATGCGTTTCTTTGCGTCCTCTGCATCTTTTTTTGCGGTCTCGATGATATTTGAGGCTTCGCTTCTCGCATCGTCTATTATCTTATCCCTCTCGGCTCCTGCCTGCTCGCGGCCTTCTTTGATGATGGAATTCTTTTCTTCCTCGGCACGGCTCATGGCCTGCTCGTATCTGGTTCTTTCCTCATCGGCCTGCGTCTTTGCTTCCTCGGCTTTGGAAAACTGCTCCTCCACCTCTTCCTGGCGCTTTGCTATGATCTTCTTTACCGGCTTGAAAAGGAATTTCCAGATCACAAAAAAGATGACCCCGAGATTGATTACCGTAAATAATATATTAATATCTACTTTCAGCATTTCTTTCCCTCAATGATCACTTAAGCATAAATATGATAAGGATACCGATAACGAAACCGTAGATTGCGGTTGCCTCTGCAAGCGCTCCTCCGAGGATCAGTGCGGTGGTAATCTTTCCTGCCGCCTCAGGCTGGCGTGCTGTTGCATCCACTGCCTTTCCGGTGGCGATCCCAAGTCCGAGCCCTGCTCCGATACAAGCTAATGCTGCGATTCCTGCTCCGATTGCTAACATGTTGTTTTCCTCCGTTTTTTATTCTACTGCTTCTTTGATATAAAGCGAGGTTAAAAATACAAATACATAGGCCTGCAGTCCGCCGTCAAAAAGGTCGAAATACAGGGAGAATATTCCCGGGATGATCACCGGGGCGTGAATGGCCGACTCCATTGCGATCTCGATAAGCTTCATGATAATGAAGGCACCGAGGACATTTCCGAAAAGTCGCATACACAGTGAAAGCGGCTTGATCACAAGCTCAAGGATATTGATGGGCGTGACCACCGCTATGGGGTGCGTGAAGCTCTTGATCCAGCCCCAGGGCCCGTGTGCTTTGATATTTGCAAACTGCACCACTATAATGCTCATTATTGCCAGAGCAGCGGTGACGTTAAGGTCCTTTGTGGGTGGCTTGAATCCGAAGATGCCGCATATATTTGAAAATGCAAGGAAAATAAGTACCGCAAGAAGATACGGCACATAGCCCTTGGCCTCCTCTCCCACCATTCCGGAGACAAGGCTTTCGAGCTTTGTAACAATGAACTCGGCTGCCGCCTGCCTTTTGGATATGTTTCTCACCTTAAGGCGGCTCCCGAGAATAAGACATATGATAAACACGATACCGATGAGTATCCACGATACAACGGTTGACTCGTTGACGGGTATCTCAAGAGCGCCGGCTCTGATCGTAAAAACTGTTTCAACATTCAGTTCTTCAGCAAGTTTTTCCGCTATATCCATAAATAAATAGGGGCTCCTTCCAAAAAAACTTCAACCATCTTATTGTAGCACAAACGCCCTTAGTTTTCCATAACTTTCAATAGTGCATTTTTACCGGCCTTATAGGGTGTCAAAAGCGCATTTTTACCGGCTCTCAACAGTTTTTTCCCCACATCGGCTTTGAAATACGCCTTAGCCACCGGGATAAAGGCCGCAAAGACCTGTTTGAGCTGGGCTTTACTCTCATCATCCAGCTCCTTGACGCTGTCGATGATTATAGAAAACTTTTTTCCGCCGTCCGAAATAAGCTCTCTCATGCTCTCGGCCTTGCATGCATCGATCAGGCTGTATATCCCGTCTATGAACTTCTGCCGGTTTTCATCATCCTGCGAATCGACCCAGCCGTTAAAAGTATGCTCAACAAACACCGCATTGGTCTTGAGCTTTTTCTCGCGGATAAATTTCCTTCCGTCCACATTCCAGCCGTACATATTGTGCTGCATAAGGCCCAGACCGGAAGCCTTTATCACTTCGTATCTGTCATCATCATCCAGCATCATCCCGATGAGGGATGACTGTGGAATAAGCTTGTAGATCCTGTCTTCAATGCTCTTAAACTTTCCGTCCTGCATAAGGGTGGGGCGCAGGCCCAGTCCGTCCATGCTGTATATCCTGTGGATGCGTTGCTTTATATCATCCGGCATGTTCATGGAAGCGTACACCGCCAGATGCCCCCCCTTTGAATGGCCGCCGATATACATTTTCCGGGCGTAGCGGGCACTCATCTTTCGCAGATAATCAGTGGCATATTCATGGCATTTTGCCTTGTCCATATAAAGCAGGTTAAAGTCTTCCTTGAGCCCTATTATGGTGCTGTCGGTTCCGCGGAAAACGATAAACATCCTGCGTGGCCCGGTAAGAAATGTCACTGCCGCAAACTGCGTCTGAGTCTCATGATCCAGGCAGCTTTCAAAGCATGCCACTCTGAGGTCTTTAAAGCGCTTTCCCGCAAGCATAAGCTCCACCATTTGTCGGGATACGCTCTCGTAATGCCCCTTTTCAAAAAGATCGTCTCTGTTGTCCAGAAGCATTATATCCTTAAGCGCAACCGAAGGCATTCCGGCATCGATCCCCGCAACAAAATTCTCGAAATGAAAATATCCCAGCTTGCACAGGATCGCGGCATCCACCTCCGTCAGTCTCATTTCCGCAAAGGGCACATCGCCGTATTCAATTAGATAATCAAGTATCGTTCCCGTCATGATCTGTCAACAAGTATCTTGTCTTTTATCTCTGCCACCACATCCATATAAAGCTGAAGAACAGCACCCTGCCTGCGCTCGATGGTCTCCCAGTTTTCCTCTTTCCCTGCTGTTTCGAGCTCTTTTGCCTCCTCGAACAGAGAATCCGCTCCTATGGTCCTTCCCGAGCTCTTTAGCTTGTGAGCATGAGTAACATATTTTTTCTGATCGCGCTGTTCATAATATGTCTGCAGAGCGCGCGATTCATCATCAAATTCAGCCACGAACATTTCAAGAACGTTCTCGTACAGTTCCTTGTCCCCGGCACAGAAATTGATCCCCTTTACGGAATTTATGAGGCTGAGGCCTCGGTATATGGGTTCTGCCTGAGCACTTTCGCCCGGCTTTCCGGCCTGGCGGCTTTCCGCCTTGTTACCGGTCCCGGTCTCGCTCTTTTCGTCCTCACCCGCCTGAATCTTGGAAGGCGGAAGGAATTTGAGAAGAAGTGCTTCAAGGTCTTTGCCCGATACCGGTTTTGAGAGATAGTCGTCAAATCCGTGCTTTATATAGTTTTCCTTTGCCCCCGCTATGGCGTTGGCAGTGAGCACTACCACCGGCACGCCCTTGCACATATGATCCATTTTCCCGAGCTGTTCAAGAGTTTCTATTCCATCCATTTCCGGCATCATATGGTCGAGCAGTATAAGGTCGTATCTTTTCTTTTTGACCTTTTCAAGCGCCACAAGTCCGCTTTCCCCGGTATCGATCGCTACTTTTGTGGAACGCAGCAGTCCCCTTATGACCGCAAGGTTTAAGGGCGTGTCATCCACCACCAGAATGCTTGCGTCCGGCGCCGTAAATGCCGGCTTGTAGCTCTCAAAAGCATCATTGTCGGCGGATCTTAAGTCGATCTCCCCGATAATACCCTCTTTCGATATGCGCTGTGACACCGTAAAATGGAAATTCGATCCCTCATTGTAGATACTCTCCACTTCAAGCTTAGATCCCATAAGCTCCAGCAGCTGCCTTGAAATGGAAAGTCCCAGGCCGGTACCCTTTATATTATGATTTCTCTCCTCGTCAAATCTCTCAAATTCCTTAAAGAGCTTGGGCATATCCTCCTGCTTTATTCCGATACCGGTATCTATCACGGAAAACCTGATATCCGCAGTGTCCGCGATCCGTGATACAAGCTCAGCCTTTAATGTGACCGATCCCTCGGGAGTATATTTGACCGCATTGGTAAGAAGATTGGTCACGACCTGTCTTAAACGGTTTGAATCACCTATCAGATTCTCGGGGAGATTGGGATCAAGCTCAAAGCCGCAATGAAGATGGGCCGCATCTGCATTCATTTTAAGGTTTCCCGCAAGTTCTCTGAGCAGATCGGATAAGCTGTACTCCACAGCCACTATACTCATTTTTCCGGACTCTATTCTCGAAAGGTCCAGAATGTCGTTTACAATATTAAGTAAAGCTCCGCTCGATGAATAGATATCCCCGGCATACTGCCTTACCTGTGCCGGAACTTCCTCTCTGAGTATAAGCTCATCCATACCCATTATGGTGTTGATGGGCGTTCTTATCTCGTGGGATACGCTGGCAAGGAATCTCGTTTTGTACTCGCTGATCCTCTCAGCTTCTTCCTTGGCCTTTTTAAGCTGTGCATTCTTTAATCTGATAATGCGGACATTTCTTCTTTCGAGAATGGTCCACAATATCATCATCAGGATGAGCACGCCGGCAGCGACCATTCCAACCCAGAATACTTTGCGCTCGTATACCCGGGCCTGCTTGTGGACCACCACAGTGCTCTCGTTGACCACTTCCATATCCGGGCCGAGCGCCTGCACATGAAAAGTGTAGCTTCCGTATGAAAGATTGGTATAACTTATCTCCCTAAGCTCCGACTGGGAGAGAATAAGAGCCTCATCATCAAAGCCCTCCAGATAGATCTTTACAATAGGGTTGTATAATCCGTAATTCAAAACGCAGGGAATAAATGATGTTCTTTTTGCATCCGCGGGGATATGATATATACCGTCCTCGTCGGGCTTTAATATATTTCCGTCACTTACTATCTCACGGATCGCAACCTCATAATCCGAATCGGACAGTTTATAATCGCGGGTCGAAACCTTTTTGACGCCGGTAAGGCAGCAAAGGTAGATATCCTCTCCCTCGCAGTAATTCCACGATCCCATAACGGGGCTGGCGCTGAGTCCCTTTGAGCTGTCAAGAATATCAGCGATATAGCTTCCGTTTGACACAAGATCATCTTTGTTTACGATGTAAACACCCTCGCCGGAGGTGATCCATGCTTTACCGTCTTTGGTGAAAATAATGTCGTAATTACCGCTTCCCGGGAAATTCGTAAGGGCAGTACACTCATCATCCGAGCAGGTATAAATCTCACCGCCGCTCACAAAGAAAAGCTTATCTCCGTCCTTTACTATCCTGCTTATGGCTAGGCTTCCGAGCCCCTGCTGCGTACCTATATTCCGGGATACTCTTCCGCCGGATATAACATAGACTCCGCCGCCGTCGCTTCCCGCATAGAGCTCGCCCTTCTCGTTCTCGTACAGGCAGAGTATTTCTTCCGCCTCAAGGCCTTCGGCTTTACCGAATCTGGCGGTCACTTCATCATTTCGGATCAGGCTTATTCCCGTGGTTGAAGCCACTGCAAGATCACCGTTTTTCAGCTCAAGCGCGCAGTTAAATCTGCTTCCCTGTGTGCCGGATCTGATCTCGTTAAATGTCGTGACGCTTCCCTTGTAGTAGCAGACAAGCCCTTCATTTCCATAGGTGGAGAACCATATTCTTCCCTTGGAATCCTTCATTATGTGCTTTATTCTCACATCCGAAAGAAACTCCAGATGCGTGTCGTTTACCACCTCGTATGTATTCTTATTCAGTATCACAAGCCCTTCATCGCATCCGACATAGAGCCTGCTTCCGTCACCCATAACGGCATTTACGACACGGTTTCCTACTCCCGATGCCGAAATGATATCCGTAAAAGGATTTCGGGAGAGCTTTAATAATCCCATTCTGGCGGAAGTGGCCCACAGATTGCCCTGCCTGTCCTCAAGCACTCCTCCGATGGAATTGTTGAATTCAACAAAGGAAATATAGTTAAACCTGTCGGCGCTGTCGAAGTATCCTATTCCGTTTTCGCCGGATATGACAAGCTGTCTGTCCCTGTTATCATAGATGGATGTAACAGAGCCGAGCACCGATACATCCTGGGTTTCGACTATGCTTAGTTTGCTTCCGGTTGTTTTGCCTGTATAGATCTTTCCGTCCGAACTTCCGATTATCAGATCCCCGTCAGAATCGTATCTGACTGCGGTATAGAAAGAGGTTTCGCTCTCGTTGAAAAAGCTTTTGGTGATAAGATTATTCTCGATGATAAATACGGTTCCCGTCCTTGTAACAGCGGCAACCGTTCCGTCTGCGCGGCATGTTATCCCGCTTACATTATAGAGTTCATCCGATGATGAATAGGTGGAAAGAGTATCCCCTTCAAGTATGGAAAGTGATGATGATGTTCCGATGTATAGCTCACCGTTTTTGCCGTAGCAGAGCGCTCTTACCGAATTGGATTCGAGCCCGTCGGATGCGGTGTATGCCCTTATCTGGCCGGTGGCCTGGTAGTAATAAAACAGTCCCGCATCATTCGTTCCGATCCAGAGCCCTTCACGGCCGTTCGGAAGAAGTACAGTGACGTTTCTGATCCTGTCATCGATATTCGCTCTTACAAACTCCCTGCCGTCGTATCTGTATAGGCCGGAGTAAGTTCCCACCCAAATGTACCCGTCGATGGTCTGGCATACGGTATTGACCTGGCTGCTCCCGAGTCCGTTGGAACGGTCATATATCTCGGCGCTGTACTGGGAGGCGTACTCAAATGCTTCTGCCTTCCCTGAAAATGCCGTAAAAAGGATCGCAAAAACCGCAATATAGCGCATAAAAACCAAGACTGCCTTAGCAGCCTTGGTCACTTTTGATAGATTACGATCTTTTATACTTTCCATACTTTTCAGCCAAAGGCTTACAGGTGCGGTGCCGATTATCTCTTGAGTACAGACTCCCTGTAAATGATATCTTCTCTTCCGGGACCGTTACTGATCATGGTGATGGGATATCCGATTCTCTCTTCTATAAACTCAATATACTTCCTGCAGTTCTCGGGCAGATCTTCGTATTTTTTGATCCCGCGGATCTCGCATTTCCATCCGGGAAGCTTTTCAAGCACAGGCTTGCACTTCTCAAGCTTGGAAGTAACGGGGAAATCCGTGATAACTTTTCCGTCAAGCTCATAGCCAACACATACAGGGATCTCATCGAGGTATCCGAGCACATCGAGCACCGTGAATGCCACGTCTGTGGTTCCCTGCAGTCTGCATCCGTATTTGGATGCCACACAGTCGAACCATCCCATACGTCTCGGTCTGTGGGTGGTAGCTCCGTACTCTCCGCCGTCTCCGCCGCGCTCTCTAAGCTCATTTGCCTCATCTCCGAATATCTCGGAAACAAATGCGCCTGCTCCTACCGCCGATGAATAAGCCTTGCATACAGTGATGATCTGCTTGATCTCGTAGGGAGGAAGCCCTGCTCCTACCGCTCCGTATCCTGCAAGGGTGGATGATGATGTAACCATGGGATAGATTCCGTGATCGGGATCCTTAAGTGTACCCAGCTGGCCCTCAAGAAGTATAGTCTTTCCTTCCTTTACAGCCTTATCCAGAAATGCGGATACATCACATACATAAGGGGCCACCATATCGCGGTATCCGTGAAGAGTTTCCAGCAGCTCCGCGGGGTCAATGGCAGGCTTGTGATAGAGATGCTCAAGAAGAACATTCTTGAGATCACATACTCTCTTCACCTTTTCCTTAAGAAGCTCCTCATCAAAGAGCTCGCTTACCTGGAATCCGATCTTGGCATATTTATCCGAATAGAAAGGAGCGATTCCCGATTTGGTGGATCCGAAGGATTTGCCTCCAAGCCTTTCCTCCTCATATGCATCAAAAAGCACATGATAAGGCATTACTATCTGACAGCGGTCACTGACAAGTATCTTTGGCATGGGAACGCCCTGATCCGTAATATCCTTTATCTCATTAAAAAGCTTTGTGATATCAAGTGCCACACCGTTTCCTATAATACTTGTGGTATGTGAATAGAACACACCTGAAGGAAGAGTATGAAGCGCAAATTTGCCATAATTATTTACGATCGTATGACCGGCATTTGCTCCTCCCTGAAAGCGGATTATTATATCCGCCTTTTCGGCAAGCATGTCAGTGATCTTGCCCTTTCCTTCGTCTCCCCAGTTAGCACCTACAACTGCCTTAACCATCTTTAATTGCTCCTGAATAATAATTTTTTGGCATGAAAACCATGCTTTAAGATTTTACCACAATAAAGCGATGTAAACAAGTACCGCGGACCTGATGCCGTGCAGGCAACAGCTTACAGCCGCCTACTCTCCCACGGCCGCATCCTGCCCCGAGATCACAAGCTCCGGCGGCAAAAGCTCCATGATCATCTTCTCCAGGGTTTTGGAATCTATGGGCTTTGAAAGATAATTTGCAAATCCCTTTTCAAGATAAAATTCTCTTGCCCCCGAGATGGCATTTGCGGTAAGAGCCACCATTGGCTTATTTCTGCATAGCGCAAACCTGTCTTTTTTGATGCGCTCCATGGTTTCTATTCCGTCCATTTCCGGCATCATATGGTCGATGAAAAGTATATCGAATTCGGTCTCGCGCGCCTTCTCGATAGCCTCTTCTCCGGAAGCGGCTTTGGTTATTTTTATCTTTGTGCGCTTAAGCAGACCCGCGAATACATTAAGGTTCATCGCAATATCGTCGACAACCAGTATCTTTGCATTCGGAGCGGTGAACCGGCTCTGACTGCTGGTCTGATCCCGTTTTCCTGTGACCGCTGCATTGACGTCGCCCAGTTCTTTCCAGCTTACCACTTCCTGCCTTACAACAAACCGGAATGTGGAGCCCTTCCCGTATTCACTGGTCACTTCCAGCTTGCTTCCCATAAGCGTGAGCAACTGCTGGACTATATTCATTCCAAGTCCTGTTCCCTCTATATGGCGGTTCTTTATCTCTTCTATCCTCTCAAATGGTTTGAAGAGCTTTTCCATATCTTCCTGGCGCATTCCGCGGCCGGTGTCCTCAACAGCCACCTTCAGGAATATGGATCTCTCATCCGCTTTATCGTAATCAATCTTAAGCGTTACGGTACCCTTTTCAGTGTACTTTACCGCATTGGTGAGGATGTTGGATATTATCTGCTTGATCCTTATCTCGTCACCGTTTAACAGCCTCGGAACATCGGGGACACAATCGATAACAAATTTAAGTCCCTTCTTTTCCGCACGGTTTGCGGTAAATATCCGCAGATCGTTGATGAGCATTCCCAGATCGTATTTGACCGGAAGGATCTCCATCTTTCCCGACTCGATCTTGGAAAAGTCCAGAATGTTGTTTACCAGACTCATGAGCATATTTCCGGCCTGAACTATATCTTCGGAATACTTTCTGATCTCGGGCTCGCGGGTCTCGCGGTTTATCATCTCATTCATTCCCAGAATGGAGTTGATGGGTGTACGGATCTCGTGCGACATACTGGCAAGAAAATCGGATTTACTCCTTGTGGCATTTCTGGCATCATCGGCCTTGGCCTCTATTATCCTGAGGAGCTCATCCATGGATCTGTCCTGCTCCTGCTTGGCCTCCTCGGCAACCATTCTGCCGTTCAGCATGCTGATAAAAAATGCATCAGCTATAATGATCCCGACTATTGATGCCACTACCTCGATAAGCTCAAACTGGAAAAACTTCTGAGGGAAAAGCTTCGATCCGATACCACTGCCCAGCGCAAATGAGAAAAGGATCAATATGATGCTGTTGATCAGCGCATGCCATATATGTATGGATTTGACGCAGTTAAAGTAAACTATGCCCGCGCTGAACATTGCCAGTATGGCAAACACCATGGGCGATGTGGTGGCATAAGTTGCCAGGCACTCGCACACCACAAAGGATATAAGCATGAACAGGCTCTTTAGCGTCTGAGTGGTGCGGGGTGCCATATTTATTATAAACGACGTGGTATACACTGCCAGCATCACGATGATAACTATTCTTTTGTTTGAAGGCCTGATCAGATCGGTACTTGCCGTTATGACCGTAAAGAGGGAAAGCACCGTGCACACTAAAATGCACAGATGATTGATGGCCCTTATGAGGGATCTGCGCGCATCGTTCATGCGTTACACCCCCCTTCTCGGAAGAACGAACTTAAGCCCCTGATGAACCACTTCCGCAGTAAGCTCATAGGTTGAGTAAAGCTCTCCGTCAAGATTTACATAGAACAGGCCGCCGTTACTTTTCCTGCATTTCATCCTTGTGGCTGAGCCCTGCTTTACCTGTTTTGACAAAAGACTCAGTTTGCGCTTTTTGGCGTATGAAAGAATATTTATTCTCTGAGCCGGCGACTTATTCTCGATAAGCAGATAACTTGCTTTTCCGTCATCCACATAACTGTTTATTCCGAAATTGTACCGTCCTCCGAGCATGTCGCCGTTTCCCATATAGAGCATGGTGGTCTTGGTATCGGTATACTTATCATCATCTATCGTAAAATCATAAACCCTGTTGGGTGCCATAAGGGCGGCATATACCGATGCCATCTCATAGGGGAATGTCTTTATCCCGAAGCCTGCATCCCTCAGCTTTTTCCCTGCCCTCAAAGTCTCTGTATCCACTCCGAAGGATACGGAATTGAGAGCCACTCCGAGGTTTGTTTTGATATAGTCTACATACATGACTTCACCGTATACCATCGATCTGATATCTCTGAAAAAGTTCTGATCATCGGTAAACACTTTCAAAAAATCACTGGAGCCATAGGGAACAAAGGCCACTTCCGCATGGGTAAGATCGGAAAAGCCCTCGAGCATGTTTCTCATGGTTCCCGAACCGCCGCAGCAATAGAATCTGATCTCCTCTTTATCGAAAAAATGGCACAAAAGCTTAACGAGCTCCGTTTCGTGGCCCGGATACCTCGTCGTGAAAACATAATGATCCAGATTGTCAAATTCGGCCAGAGTATCTCTCAGCTTCTGTGACAACCCTCTTTCGCACACTGTGGGATTTACTATGAAGACATGAATCATTTTGTCATTCCTTTAGTCCATCAACAGCATCTCTGCGTAACTGAGGTCCTCCGGAAGTGTGATCTTGATATTCCTCGTATCACCCTCCGCAAAAAATACCTTCGAAAGCCCGCTTCTCTCGACGCACATAGCGTCATCAGTAAGCCCCTCTTCCTCATCATAGAGAGCCCTTCTGTAACTCTCATAGATAAGATCCGCCTTAAATGTCTGAGGCGTCTGTATTATCCTTACCGACTTTCTGTCGGGAGTGCACGACACGCTCCCGTCTTCCCCCATTATCTTGACGGTGTCACGGCTCTCTATCGCCGTAACGCACGCCCCCTTTTCGGTAACGCATTCGAAATTGCGCTTTATTATCTCCTCGGTAAGAAAAGGCCTTGCTCCGTCGTGAATAAAAATGTAGTCCGTAGGGAGATCCAGCGCTCCCTTGTCATCCGATAATATCTCTTCTTTTTTCTCATCCGTAAGGGCCATCCAGTTGATGCCCTTCAGGCTCACCAGAGCGCTCCACACAGATTCGTATCTCTCTTTCCCGGCATCTGCGATGCGGGTTATCTTGGTGAAAAAATACTTGGACAGAAGTTCTGTCTTTACGTAATCAAGATCATCGGGCCTTACAACCAGAATACAATCATCGATATATTCCGAATTCTGTACCGCCATCAGACTGTACCAGAGGATTGGCTTTTCCCCTATCTCGATATACTGCTTGGCAACCTTGCTGCCCATTCTCTTTCCCTGTCCGCCGGCCAGTATCACTGCGGTACAGTGCACATCTTTTTTTTCCAACATATTTATGCTTTGCGCACTCCCTGTTTCTCACCTATTCCGAGGCCCGGAACTGCATTGAGTTCATATCCGCTCCTGTAGCCCTTTATATACTCAAAGTACCCGGCCACACCGATCATTGCAGCATTATCGGTGCAATAAACCGGTGAGGGATAATAAAAACCAATGCCTTTTGACCCGCATTCCTTAACAAATTCCGCCCTTAATGAAGAATTGGAAGCAACCCCGCCGGCGATGGCAAAGGTCGATATCCTGTAATCTTCCGCCGCCTTCAGGGAATGCCCTACCAGCACCTCAATAACAGCCTTCTGGAATGATGCCGCCACATCCGCCTGGGAAAAGTCCTCGCCCTTCATCCTGCACTCGTTGAGGTAATTAAGCACCGCGGATTTAAGCCCGCTGAAGGAAAAATCATACTCGCTTCCTTCCACCTTTCCTCTGGGAAAAATAATGGCATCGGGGTTTCCCTCTTTTGATATCTTATCTATTTTGGGCCCGCCGGGATAACCCAGGCCGATAGCTCTGGCCACCTTGTCAAAAGCCTCACCCGCCGCATCATCATGGGTCCTTGCTATTATCTCGTATTCACCGTAATCCTTTACCAGCACCAGATGTGAATGTCCGCCTGAGGCCACAAGGCACATAAATGGCGGCTTAAGATCGGGATGCTCGATAAAGTTGGCACATATATGCCCCTCGATATGATTGACACCCACAAGAGGTATCCCTGTTGCAAAGCTTATGGCCTTGGCCTCGGATACACCCACCAGAAGTGCCCCTACAAGCCCGGGGCCGTAGGTGACCGCAATGGCATCTATGTCAGCGAGGGTGCACCCTGCCTCGTTTAAAGATGTTTTGATCACCTGGTTTATCTTTTCTATATGCTTGCGGGAAGCGATCTCGGGAACCACTCCTCCGTACAAAGTGTGCAGGTCTATCTGGGAGTATATCGTGTTCGACAATACTTCCCTGCCGTTCTTTACGACTGCTGCCGCCGTCTCGTCACAGGAGCTCTCGATGGCAAGTATGCGTATATCCTTTTTTTCCGAATTCTCCGCTGACATCATCAGTCTCCGTATACTCCGTCACCGTTAAGATCGACATTTGCCTCAAAGTCCCAGCCGTATATCTTCCAGTGCTTGTCGGAATCCTTTCTGAGCAGGTATATTATCCTCTCTGTCTGGCTCTTTCCGCTCTCATTGATATTGTATGTGCACAGAAGCCTTGCGAAGGAGTAGCCGTCTCTGGTGTAAAAGTCCACATTAGTGCTGGATGCCACGGAAGAATTGGTTATCTTCCTGCCCGCATCCCTATACTGCTGCACATCCTCTTTGAGGGAGATCAGATAGCCTCCCACTTCGTTGATCTGAAGCAGCTTTTCGTCGTAGAGCCCTCTGGCCTTAAGGCCGAGCGCTTCTATATCGTCATCCGTGGTATCCTCGCTGTAATAGCATTTGAGGATATCATTGTAGTATTTCATAACTTCCTTGGGTGTGGGAGGATAATCCCTGTCGAGGTCTCTTGACAGCGCTTCCTCTACGGCGGTCATTGTCTTATCTTTCCTCTCACCCTTAGCCCTGCCTGACAGGAAGGCATAATAACCCACCACGGCGAGTACGAGAAGAACTATTATAATTGTGATTCGTGTAGCACGTGGCTTCATTAACGGGTTACCTCCGGTCCTGCCGGTTTATTCTTCCTGATCTGTAAACTTCAGCGTTATGCTCTTTCCGTCCTTGCAGATATTTGCTTCCGGGAAAATACTCTTTACCATGTCCGAGTAGTTGGCGGGATAATTCATGGCGGGGCTGTAATGAGTCAGCCAAAGTTCCCCGGCTCCTGCCTGCTTAGCTATCTGCGCAGCTTCCTGCATCATCATATGCTTTTTCTGCTTTGCTTTTGGCTCGTCCTCTTCCTCACCGTACATCCCCTCGAGTATAAGAAGATCGCTGCCCTTTGACTGCTCGGCTATCACCTCGGTGGGCCTTGTGTCGGTGCAGTAGGTTACTTTAAGGCCTTTTCGAGCCTCTCCCATTACCATGTCGGGAGTGTAGGTCTTTCCGTTCTCCGTGACAGTTTCGCCCTTTTGCAGTCTGTTCCAGAGCTTAATGGGTATTCCAAGCTTTTCGGCACTTTCTTTATCGAATCTTCCTGCGCGGTCAAGCTCAAATGTGTATCCGTAGCATGTCATACTGTGATTTACTTTAAATGCAGTCATTCTAAGGCCGCATATTTCGTGTGTCTCGATGCTGTCGTTAAGCTCGAGAAACCTGAGTTCAAAGGGCAGCTCCGGGGCGATCACTCTTAAGCTTGACACCACTCTCGCAAGCCCTTTCGGACCTATCAGAAGAAGCGGCTCCGTCCTGTCGGCATTCCCCATATTTAAAAGCATTCCGGGAAGTCCGCTTATATGGTCCGCATGGAAATGTGTGAAACAGATAACATCAATAGGGTTTGGGCTCCAGCCCTTTTTCCTCATGGCTATCTGTGTTCCCTCTCCGCAATCCACCAGGATGCTGCTTCCGTTATATCTCATCATCATCGATGTCAGCCACCGGTATGGCAGCGGCATCATTCCGCCCGTTCCGAGCAAACATATATCAAGCATTTATCATTGTCCATTCTAAATAGGTCGCAGCCTGAAGCTCTGCTTCATTTTGCTTCCGTTTTGCCTGCGGTTTTTATCTGCGCCACATGATCAGAGCATCCTCCGTGGGCTTTTCGTAAAAGTTCGGCCTTACCCCTTCGGATCTGAATCCTGCCTTTTCGTAGACATGTATGGCCGGCGCGTTGCTCACTCTCACCTCAAGAGTAAATTCCTTAACACCTTCCGCTTCTCCGGCTTTGATCAGCTCCTCAATGAGCTTTTGGGCTATGCCCTGTCCGCGATACGGCCTTTCCACCACCACATTGTCGATATCGCCCTCACCTGCAACTATCCGCATTCCGGCGCTTCCCACCACTGTTCCGTCCGCTTCCGCCACAAGGTATCTGGCGTAATCGATGGAAAGCAGCTCTCTGAATGACTGCTCCGACCACGGTGTGGCAAAAGAATCCGCTTCTATCTCGGCAAGCCTTTTAATATCTCTTTCCTCTATAGGGCGAATGGTGATATCTCTTTCCATTAAAACCCCCTATTTATGTGCTCGATCCGGCACGTACGATTCATCTTATGACAGGCTCAAACATTACTGTCAAACCACAAAGCTCTGCGGGCCTTCGTTTTCCGCCTGACTCTTTCTGAGGTAGACGGGAGAATGATCATCGGCATTAATTGCCTTTCCCTCTTTGAAATACTTCGCCCCCAGTGAAACAACGCTCGCTGCGCTCTGCCTGTTTTTGTGGGCGGGAGTAAATTTATAGGGAACTTCCATTCTCTCTTTTATGATCTCTCCGTATGCCGGGACGCCGTCTCCCAGAAAAATTACCGGGCTTCCGAATTCGTTCAGCTTATCCGTGATATCGTAAATATCAGTGGCGCTCTGGGGGTAAACCGCATTTAGCTCCGGATCGAACTCATATATCCCCGCATATACCTGCTTTCTTCTGGCATCCATAATGGGGCACACAAAGTCCGTTGTTCCCCACATGTTATAAGCTAAGCCTTCGAGAGTGGGCACCTCAATGATGGGAATATCAAGTGCAAGTGCGATTCCTTTGGCCGTTGCGCTTCCGATCCTGAGCCCCGTGTAGGAACCCGGGCCGGCAGCTATTGCTATGGCGTCCACCGTGTCCATATCAAGATCGGTCATTTTCTTTATCTGATCCAGCATGGGCAGGAGTGTCTGCGAATGCGTCTTTTTGTAGTTTGTAGAATATTCGGCGATAACTGTGTCATCTTCCCATATCGCCACGCTCGCCACAAGCCCCGAGCTGTCTATTCCTATGATCTTCATCTCTGTTTCCTGTGCATTTATGAAACCGTGATCTTACGGTAATCAAATCCTTTTTCCGGATTCTTTTCTATTGTGATGCGTACAGCTTCTTCCGGTATTATCTCTTCAATAAGGTCGGCCCACTCTATGAGGGATGCGCCGTCGCCGAAGATAAACTCGTCGAATCCTATCTCGTCCATCTCGTCGGGATCAGATATCCTGTACACATCAAAGTGATAGAAGGGAAGCCTCCCGCCTACGTACACCTTCACTATGGTAAAGGTGGGACTGCTTACCGGCTCGGTTATGCCAAGCCCTTTTGCAAAGCCCTTGGAAAAAAGCGTCTTTCCCACTCCAAGGTCACCTGTTAATGCTATTATCAGGCCTTTTTCGGCCTTTCTGCCAAATTCCTCTCCGAGGGCAAGAGTCTCCTCGGGAGAGTTTGTCTCATATATTCCTGTCATTTTATACTGTTTGAACTTATTGCCAACCGTTTTTCTGTTTGATCTTACTGTTGTCTGGTCTTGCTGTTGTCTGGTCTATTTTTTCTTTTACTGTTTGATCCTGTTCTTTTTAGGATCTATATATTTCGATATTTCCTGTATCACCAGCGGAAGCTTTTCTCCCGCCTGGTCTCTCGGAATGATCGTGGCATTATACTTGGTGGTGTAGAGTATAATGCTCCTTCCGGTCGAAACCGCTTTCACCATATCATTCCATGAATAAGTATGATTCTTTTCACCCTGCCATACGGTGAGCCCGTTTTCGTCAAGCACGTACTTAAAAGGATCCTTGAGCGCCGGAGTAATGACAAATGCCTGATTTACCTTGAGTATCAGGATAAGGGGAGTGTACACGATGAGCACCGCTCCCACTATCGCCAGCAGGTAGTACTTCGAATAGATACCGTATCCCACTCCGACAAATCCTACTATCGTGGCAAGTATTCCCGCCAGGTTTGTATAAGAATGGCGCAGATTGTAATCATAAAGGTCCGCTGCTCTCAGTTTTACTTCTACTTCTACCATATATGCTACTCTCACTTCGGCAGACCACAAGACATAGTCCGCCAATTTTTCATAATAAATCACTTTATTTTAAAATATTTGGGGAGAAAAATCAAGATAGAAGAACAAAGAGTCACATCCTCGCGGAGCGTTTTATCTTATGGGAAAGTCCGGAGATATTTCCTGATAAGGCAGACCCCCCTTGACAGAGTCAGGGGGGGGTAATTGGGTGTTATTGCCAGGCTTTAGCCACTTCTTCAAGAACTTCCCAGGCCGAATCATCAAGGATCTGTTCTTCCCGGGTAAGATTTTCGTAAGGAACTATCATAGTGTGCCGTCTGGAGGAGTTATCGCGCTCGGAAGCGTAGGACCAGTTGTTCATGACATAGAATCTGTTCCATCTTTTATGTTCAAGATGCCTGCATTTTTCCTTTTCATCTTCCGAAAGCATGGAATACTTTTTGTATGCCTTTTCACATACCTCGGACGTGATATGGGTTACGTTTTCGTCCGGCAAAAGCAGGCGGATCTTGGTGAGCAGATGGTCCGCCGATGATATATTCGACTGCCTGTAAAAGGTCTTCAGTTCATTAAAAGCACATCCGTTTCCGGTTTTTTCGCGGTAGAGGTCGTTCAGCGTGACAGCAGTGTGATTAAGTTTGTCCTTCATCACATTCTCCCTGCTGATCACCCTCTCGGGGTCACCTATCATACCGCATCTTTCATCAACCAATGTGGCGTGGATATCAACTTTTGCATGCAGAGGATAGTACAGGAAAAGCTCATTCATGACCGTAAGATTTTCTTCTTCACTGTCTCCGCAGATAAGGATCCTGTCCGCACGTTTTATAAGATCCTGTGCATTTCTCCACGAATCTTTCTCATAGATCAGGCTGTCCGACGTCCCGGAAATGCTGTCGATACTTATGACATTTCCGAGCTCGTAATGCTCCTGCCTGAACTTCTCCCAATCTCCGAACAGATGATACTCCAAATGGTGTTCATCGGGAAATACATTTATCAGCAGGCCTCTTTCCAGCATTCTGAAAGCGAGCTCGCCGCTGCCTATAAATACAATGGTCTTTTCATCTTTTTCGAGTGGTGAATCCATCCAATAGCTTCTGGCGGTATTGTCGGGAAGATCAAACAGCACCATATGATCCGGGATTCTTTCCGGGGAGTATTCTGTCTCACAGTAAACCGTAAAATCCTTTTGTTTCGTGGTTTTAAGAAGTGCATTGGCATCACGGTAATTATCCCATCCGTTATCCGTCATAAAGAACAGATGCTCGGACCGGTTTTTTCCCCGCATTCCAAGTATGGTCTCGGCGTTTTCATCGATCGCTATAACATTTTTATTATATTCTGTCTGCTCCTGTTTGAAAGCCTTTGGGTCAGCGCAAAAAATGCACAGACAGTGCCGGTCTTCGGCTGCAAGTTTATTTGCAAGAAATCTCGACCGCGGATTCAACCGGGTAAAGATATACCATTCACGATTTTTATTCTTCCAGAGTGAAAATACCGGAAGAAGCCTTCCAAAGAAAAGCGAAATAATGATTCCCAAAAGGAATGTCAATAATCCGGCGCTTGATACCATAAGCAAAGCGCCGAAAACCTTCCCGAGGCCGGTAACCGGAGTAACGTCGCCGTACCCGACCGTGGTAAGTGTGGCGATTATATACCATGCGGCATCACCAACGCTTTTTATCTGACTATCGCTTCCGCCGTAAAAATGCTCAACAAGATAGAGCAAAAACATGAGTACAAAATATATTGCAACTGCGGCTATAAGTATTCGTGCGATCCTTTTTCTGTTCACGTGTACGCTCCCTATTAAAAGCAGTTATTAACTGAGGTGTCTGAGATTCCTTACTTTCCCCACTTTGAATAATCAAGCCCGTCGAAGGGGAGTCCTTCCCCCGGAAGATCCGCCAGTTCTTTTCCGTTTTCGGGGCCGTATAAATAGTTCATTATCGCGGGGTATGTCTTTTCATACCCGTCAAAGCGTATGGCCCTCATTCCAAATGCCCGGGCGGCATCCACATTTTTCTGTGAATCGTCGGTAAAAAGGCATTCTTCCGGCTTTAATCCGTACTTTTCGCATATGCAATCAAATATTTCCCTGTCGGGCTTTATGAGCTTTACCTGATAAGAGAAAACTCCTCCGTCCATATGCTCTATAAAATCGAGCGCCCCGGGGTTACTTCGCACTATAAAATCCGAGTAATTCGAGAGGAAGTATACATTATATCCTTTCGCTTTTAACTCATCCACCCAGGGGATCGCAAAATCGGTATGTCCTATAAGCTCTCCCAGTCTGTCCATTGCGATGTCGAAATATTCCACATACTCGCCGGCAGCTTCTCTCAGCTTTTTAAACACTTCCTCCTCGGGGATGGCATTTCGGTCCAGCTCTGTCCACCATCCGCTCTGCCACACCGTGTCGGTTACAGCGCTTATCACCTTTTCGTCATCGAAGATCGAGTGCATGTATTCGAGCCACTCAAATCTTATAAGCACTTTCCCTATATCGAAAATCACATTCCTGATCATTGTATTTTCTTCCTTAAAAACTTAGTCCGACCTAAGCCATTGTAGCACAGATGGGGGTTAAATTCTATATATCTGCCTTTTAAGCACAAAAAAGCTCCGAAAACCCGTTACGATTTTCGGAGCTGTATAAATATTTACCCGATCACTGAACCCGGAATGAAAAAACGGCTTCTTCACTTAATGCCGGATCCGCGGATGATACGCGAAGCTTTGCTTCTCCCGATCCGTATCCCGCACGGATCACAGCCATGGCGTGTCCGCGGAAAGTAGTTGTCTTATCATCCGTGTAGTCCTCGTCCGTAATGGGATTGGCTGAGCCGAATCCAGCAAGGGTTGCAGGCCCGATTACTTCTGCAGTGACGGAAATCTCTGCATCCGGCACAAGCCTTCCCTCACTGTCAGTCACTTCGATACCCACATATATAAGGTCGTGCCCGTCGGGCCTGCACTCGTTCTTTTCAGGCACGAGACGAACCTTAGCAGGCTCCCCTGCAGTTTCAAGCTCTGCACGGCTTATCTCCTTGCCTCCGGCGTAGCTAACCGCCACAACCTTTCCGGGATTATATACGGCATCAAAGCATGCGGTATATGGCATGGGTCTTTCCATGCATATCTTTTTCTTTCCGATGCTTTCGCCGTTAATAAAGACCTCAACTTCCTCGGCACGTGAATATACAAAGAGCCGGACTGGCTTGCCCTCAAACCCTTTATAACTCCAGTTCGCTTCATGAGCAGGGAATCCCCACGGGCTCATGATCTCTGTTTTTCCGAAGGTTTCAGGCCTGAGAGAAAAAAGAAATGTCTTATCACTTCCCCACACGACGCTTCTGTAGCATCCCTGGGCAAGCATCTTTCCGGTAATATCATAATCCGCATCATTGGCCGTTCTCCATGGATAATAAGACGATTCCTGAGGCATAAGCCCCCATGGACCTTTCTTTATAAGCGGATCATCCTCGTCAACATACGCCGCCTTTCCGATGCCGGCTTCACCTATGTAATCCCATGCTGTCCAGGTGAAGTCTCCTATCACGTAGGGCAGGATCTCTACCATGGGCCAGCGGTATCCTATCTGCACAGGGAAATTTTCGGAGCCCAGGATCACTCTGTCAGGGAACATCTCATGATCTCTCTCATAGATGTCCTCCATGTAATTGTAGCCCACAATATCCATACCGTTGGTGAAAGCTTCCGTCACTCTCTCCCAAAGGTTTGTATATAATCCTTCCGAAGAATTCTGTGCCTGGCTCTGCCCTTTAGCCAGCTCATCATCAAGCCCGTTCCACATGGAGCAGATCCCGTTACTTACAGGCCTTGTTCCGTCAAGCCGCCTTATGGTCTGTGCAAGGTTTGTGGCAATGTCGTATCCCCCGCTGAGTCCTCCCCTTTCAGGAATCTCGTTTCCGGTGGACCACATGATCACGCATGGATGATTCCTGTCTCTCTTAACAAATGCGGTAAGATCCTTCTTCCAGTCATTCTCGAAATACTGATTGTAATCTCCGCCGCGCTTACCCATTATCCAGGCATCAAACGCTTCATCAAACACATACATTCCCAACCTGTCGCAGGCCTCTATAAGTGCCGATGACGGTGGATTATGTGCGGTGCGGATGGCATTAAAGCCCACTTCCTTGAGCCTTCGAACCTTTCGCGCCTCGGTCTCGTAGACGGACACTGCCCCCAAAAGGCCGTTATCGTGATGCAGGCAGCCGCCCTTTAACTTGACGGTCCTGCCGTTTATCCGAAGGCCTCTTACGGCATCCGCAGTGATGGTCCTTATGCCGAAAAGAGTATCTGTCTCGTCGATTGTCTGTAATTCATCTTCTTCCGGATGAGTGCGGTATACTCCAAGATTTCTGACCTTTACACTCACTCTGTAAAGGTTTGGTTCATCCACGTCCCAAAGCTTCGGATCCCTTACATTTATGGCCACTCGGGCAGTCGTCGTTCCACCCGCTTTTATATGTACAACGCTCTTATTTTCCGCTTTTACTTCATCTTTTCCCTCTTCGAAAAGAGTGATGCACACCTCTGCCATGCGGTTTTCCAGCGTCTCGTTCGTCACTTCCGCTTCCGCATCCAGAAAAGCATATCCGTCACTCACTTCACGGGTGCGGATAAATGCACCGTCCTGAGCCACGTGCACTCTCGGCCCGTGAACGAGCTTCACGCCGCGGTAAAGCCCCGATCCCGTGTACCATCTGGAATTGGGCTGCATAGTGGTATTAAGATTGATCGTGATACGGTTATCTTTTCCGAAGCTTACATACTTTGTAAGATCGGCATAAAAAGGCATATATCCGTTGTGCTGCAAACAGACCTTACTTCCGTTTATTTCGACTGTGGCATTCATCATCGCACCGTCGAAAGAAAGACCGATGCACTCATCCTTCCATTCCCCGGGAACAAAGACGTACTTGGTATAATTTGTCTGCCCGCCATTAAAATAGCCCGAATCCGAGCCTGCCGGCGCATCCGGAGATACCTGCGTACCGATCATTCCGTCATGAGGAAGATTTACAATCTCTCCCGGGTCGTTATCGAGCATTCCGACCATTTCAAGGAAGCCTCTTCTGAAGGTCCAGTTTTCGTCAAGCACTACGCTCTTCATTAATTCTCCTCCGCTTTACATTGCCCTTTAAAATGGGGCTTAACGGCTTATAAACAAGAAGTACTACCACTGAGTTAAGTGTGCCCTTAATAAGGTTAAGAGGTGCCACACAGGCGATAACAAAGCTTACTATGTTTCCCGGCTTGCAAAGAGGATTTACCTCCGCACCCATGGCAAGTATCGCATCAAGAGGCATGCCGTAAAGCTTGGCAAATGCGGGGAGCAGATATACTGCATTGAATGCGGTACCGAAAACAGTAAGGGCAAGTGTTCCGCCTATACATGATATTATAGCTGTCTTCTTGGTTTTTTTGAAATCATAGATCACAGATGCGGTAAGGATAAAGCTGCAGCCTACCGCAAAGTTGGCCAGCTCGCCGACAAATGCAGTCGAAGTACCCTTAATGACCAGCTTAAGCAGGATCTTGATAAATTCCATCATTACGCCTGCTGCGGGACCAAAGGCAAAAGTTCCCACAAGTATCGGAAGTTCCGAGAAATCCAGCTTGTAGAATCCCGGCGCGAAAAAGAGCGGTATCTCGATAAGCATGAGTATCGCTGCTATTGCCGAGAACATTCCCACCATTGCCATCTTTCTGGTGGTAAATACCTTTCCGGTCTCGCCATTACGCTTCATTGCAAGCTTTTCGAGTATAAAGGCAATAAGAAACAGACCTGCGATAATACCCAGAAAGCTTATAACAAAACCGACGTTTTCACTTGCTGCCTTTTTAATGGAAGCGAAGTTAGATGTGAGCTTCTCACCGAAGGACACAAAGAATGATGCATTGCACGACAAAAATAGATTCATGATTTTTCCTCTCCCATCCGGACTGTGACCGTTGGTTACGGAGTTACACCGTATCGGCTCCCGATGTGTTTGGGGAGTTCGCGGACTATACCGCCAGTAGGGACTTTCACCCTGCCCTGAGAAATGATGCGGATTGTCAGATTTTCCGCACCCCGTTATTCAGTTACATTGACAATTATACCTATAAGAACCTCAAAGTCAAGAGGAAACAAAAAATCAAACTTCTGCCCGTTATCAGTCAGGTATCAGTCCGATAATACCACTTCACCGGCAATACTACTTCACCACTTCCGGCATATGTGGTATAATTTCTCATTAAGAATAGAGTTTTCTATATATTCTGTATTTTGTACGTTTGCCAATTACATTTTACAACATGAGGTACAACACAATGAAAGTCAGAAAGCTCAGTATCAATGCCAAGATCTTTATTTTTGTTCTTGTTCTTCTTTTTGTTTCAGACTTCGCGATCGGCGGAATTCTGTACACCCGTGCTAAAAATCTTTTGACCGATCAGATCAAGGAAAATGCCATGAATATGACAAAATGCGTGGCTGCTTCCGTATCGGGAGATCTTCTGTCCGTTATCTCACCCGGCGATGAAGAGGGCAGCGAAGCCTTCAATACCGTTCACGAGCAGCTCAGCCTTTTCCTTGAGAATGCAGGAGTTGAATACGTTTACACCGTACGGCTTCGCGATGACGGTACATCGGAGTTTATTGTCGATTCCGACCCGGAAGATCCGGGATTCCCCGGTGATGATTTCGAAGGGGATGAATACGAGATGACCGAAGCCTATAAAGGAAGGACTGTCGTTACAGAAGAGCCCTACACGGATGAATGGGGAACCCACCTTTCGGCATACAGTCCGGTATACTCCGAGGGTCATATTGCAGGCCTGGCCGTGATCGATCTTTCCGTCGACTGGATCAACGCCCAGACCGGACGTCTGCTCAGACTGATAATCATTGTCTGCGCAGTCGCTCTTGCAGCAGGAGTGGGCATTGTATTTATCATAAGCTACATGCTGCGAAAAGGTTTCGTTACTCTCAATTCCAAGATCTCCGAGCTTTCGGACGGCAATGGCGATCTGACCCGCAATATCGACCTTAACGGCGGTGATGAGTTTGAAACCATCGGAAACAATGTCAACAGATTCATGAATTATATAAAAGAGATCCTGCTCAGTGTCGAGAAGGATTCAGAGGCTATGAAAGAAGCCTCTAAAAGAATGTCCGACAGTATGGATGGCGCTTTCACAAATGCGGATGAAGTAAACAGAACCATGGAATCCGTAAGCACCACTATGAACGACATTGCCGATTCCCTTCGGAATATAGATTCCCTTATACAGGCCAGTTCCGATTCTTTCAAAGATATCGTCACTATGATCAAAGAGGGAAGCGAATTCTCCGACACGATCCACAGGCAGGCCATTGAAACAGGTGATAATGCAATTTCGGCTGAGGAGGATGTTACCAGAAGAGTTGCCGCCATGGCATCAACTGTTGAAGAAAGGATCAATGATTCACAGGCTGTAGATAAGATAAGTGTACTTACCGAGAATATTCTAAACATTACTTCCCAGACCAATCTTCTCTCGCTGAACGCTTCAATAGAGGCGGCAAGAGCCGGAGATGCCGGAAGAGGATTTGCTGTTGTTGCCACCGAGATAGGCAAACTGGCTCAGGATTCGGCAGCAGCCGCATCCGAAATACAGACCGTATCGGCAGATGTTATCGCTGCGGTAGACGGACTGGCAAAAGAAGCCAAGAAGATGGTTGAATTTATGAATGAGACCGCTGTTGGCGGCTACAGAAGCCTGGTTGAGACGAGTAACAGCTACAAAGATACCGCTCAGCGCATCGATTCCATGATGAATGATTTCTCAAATCTGAGCAGCTCCATACAGGAAAACCTGTCAAATGTAAGTGCTCTTACCGATTCGGTAAACAATGCGGCGCAGAGTGCTGCAGGCAGTGCGGATATAGCGCTGGGTAAATCGGCAGACATTTCCAGCAATCTCCGCTCTATCAGCGAAGATGCCCATACCGGCAGCCAGATATCCGATGCTCTGTACAAAAATGTTGACAGATTTAAATTAAAATAACATGAAGAGTAAACAGAAGTAACCAAGCGCCCGAGGGATCCTCGGGCGTTTACTCTATTTCCGCGTTTTTAATTCTTCATTTTCTTTTCTAAGCCTTTCAATTTCGGCTTCCAGACGGCGTCTCTCGGCCTCGCCCTCTTTAATGCCTTGTTCAAGGCCTTTTTCAAGACCTTCTTTAAGACCTTCTTTAAGGCCTTCTTTACGGCCTTCTTTACGGCCCTCTTCCTTAAACATATTCATGGTTTCAGCTTCATCATATTCTGTTAGGCACATGATATTCACCTCCGCTCGATGTTCCATAAGGTATGCCTTTATCGAGAAACCATCCGGCATGTCATCAATGTCATTAAGTTAACATTGGA
>DFKZ01000011.1 GCA_002373975.1 Lachnospiraceae bacterium UBA3632
GACCGGGAGTGACGGGAAGGGATAATATCTACGACTGGACATACAGAGAGTGTGACGGATCTATCGAGGCTTCCACTGAAAAGCTTACCGTAAAGATACGCAAAGATAGCGGCTCTGTCAGCTTTTTTGACAGTAAAGGCATTCAGATTTTTAAAGAAAGAGATTTCGAGGCAAAGCAGTTTGAAGAATTTGAAACTTTCAGGCTTGCCGATGCTCCGCAGAAAACAAGGACAATAGATACCGCCGACGGAAAGAAGGAAGTGCTCGAGGAAGCGCTTAAATTGTCCACCGGAAATAGCTATCACATACGTTTTTATTTTGAGCTCGGAGATGAAGCTCTTTACGGATTCGGACAGCAGGAAAAAGGATTTGCTTCTCTGCGGGGCCGGAGGCTGTATATTCACCAGGGGAATCGCAAGATAGCGGTTCCTATGTTTGTTTCTACCGCAGGATACGGAATACTTACGGATACATACAGTCCGCTCATCCTTAATGATGATGAGAACGGAACATACATATACACTGAGGCCGATCGGGAATCGGATTATTATTTCTTTGCAGGGAGCATGAATGAGGTCATTGCCGGATACAGATTTATCACCGGAAAGGCCGCCCTTTTGCCGAAGTGGAGCCTCGGATATGTTCAGTCCCAGGAAAGATACGAGACGCAGAAAGAGATACTTGATACGGTTACGAAATCCAGAAGCCTCGGGATCGGAATGGACTGCATAGTGCTGGACTGGATCAGCTGGAAGGATAATGAGTGGGGACAGAAATCATACGACCCGGAGCGCTTTTCGGACCCTGTGGGAATGATGGAAAAACTCCATGAGGATCATGTGCATTTTATGATCTCCCTGTGGCCTACCATGGCAGGCAATACACCGGATCATAAGGAATTTGCCGAAAAGAAGCTGTTTCTTCCCGCGTGCTCCGTATATGATGCATTCAAAAAAGAGGCACGTGAGCTGTATTTTGATCAGCTTAAGCGCACTCACTTTTCATACGGAACGGATGCCTGGTGGTGTGACAGCAGCGAACCGCTCACTCCGGAATGGAACCATCCCATGCGTATGGAGGAGAGTGAGCTTTACTGCGATTACCTCAAGGAAGCAGGGCTTCGCATGCCCTATGAATACTGCAACAGCTATCCGCTCTATCATGCAATGGGAATATACGAGAACCAGCGCCGTGCAATGGAAGAGGAAGGATATGATAAGAAGGAAAAGAGGGTCTGCAATCTGACCCGAAGTGCCTACACAGGGCAGCAGCGCTACGGGACCGTGATGTGGTCGGGAGATACCGCCGCAAGCTGGGAGACCTATAGGGATCAGATTGCCATAGGGCTTCACTTTTCGGCTTCGGGACTCCCTTTCTGGACCATGGATATCGGTGCGTTCTTTGTTAAGAAGGCGGGAACATGGTATTGGGACGGAAAATATGAGGACACAACGGATAATCCGGGCTACTGCGAGCTCTATACCAGATGGTATCAGTTTGCTGCATTTCTTCCTATGTTCAGAGCTCACGGAACCGACTGCAGAAGAGAACTCTGGAATTTTAAAGGCGAATTTTATGATGCAATGCTCAAGGCAAACAGATTAAGATACAGCCTTATGCCTTATATCTATTCGGAGATGGGGAAAGTGTGGCTGTATGACCGCTCGCTTATCCGCTTTCTTGCATTTGATTTTACAGAGGATAAAAAGACATGGGATATAACCGACCAGTACATGTTCGGAGAATCCCTGATGGTGTGCCCCGTCACGGAGCCGATGTATTATGACGACAACGGCGAAAGGCTTGAAAAAGCTGATAAGACCAGAAAGGTTTATCTGCCCGGAGGCTGCGGTTGGTATGACTTTTACACGGGAAAGAAATATGAAGGCGGAACTGAAGTGACAGCGGATGCTCCTCTTGAGATGATCCCTGTATTTGTAAAAGAGGGAAGCATCATTCCCATGAGAGCTTCGGCACTTTCTACCGAGGAACAGAATGATGAAATAGAATTCAGAGTATTTTCCGATGGAGTGGCGAAGTATGAATACTATGAGGATGACGGTGACGGGTATGGATACGAAAAAGGAGAGTATAAAGTAACTCTCCTTGAAAGATAACCGGCTTTGAGCGGTGGACCGTTCCGCATTTTTCTTCGAGATCAAGGGTATCCTTATTTCCGACAAGGGCGATGTAATTGTTAACGCCTCTGAATCTTCCGTAGCGTGCCATAAGCGTGTTGAAGCAGTCGGGATCATCACAGATCAGCTGAATGTTAAGACCGCTTTCCCTGTTACATTCATCTATGATCTCCTTCAAACGTTTTCTTTTTCCCGATCTTTGCAAAAAGCTTAACAAGCAGAGTGTAGATAAAGCCGGCAAATACTATGATCGCAGCCAGCAGAATGATCCACCATACAGGGCCCATCCAGGGCGAATCCTTGGTAAAGCCTGCAGCTCCCGCAGGTGATCCCCAGTTTAAGAAAAAGTAAGGATAATTGAGCTCTCCCACAAAGTGCCAGTTGTTGATATAGCCTATCCCGGCAAATATGACATAATAAATGGGAGGAATGACGCAGTAGATGAAATCCGTCTTGTGCAGGTCCATCTTGTCGGCACAGACAAACAGATCGATCACCGCGCATAGAGGCACCACCACGTGGGTGAGAATATTGTTGGTTTTGTACGGATTCGGAAGAGTGGGCGCAAGTATGAACACAAACACTATTCCGGTGAGCGAAATGGCCACGGTGAACATCAGCTTAAGGATATTTGCAACCCTTGAATCATATTTTTTCTTTTTGAACATGATCACCGCTTCATAAACAAACCATCCGGCGATCCACAGATTGGACTGTATCGTAAAGAATAAAAGTGCATTCCAGTTGGACATAAAGCCGCTGCTGCCGAGAATTGAAAGGTATGTTCCATATAGGGCAGAAACAATAGTGACAAGTTTGAGCAATAAAGAGATGTATTTTTTCATTGTTTTCACCTATAATAAAAATGGTTGGTGACCGATATTTATATTGATCATTAATATGGAATGGATTTCTACTGTCGGGATTCTATCATTAAACCGAGGAAGATTCCATAGGGTACGGACATATTTAATTGTTTTTTAATGCTTTGGTTCGAAAATGATAATGATTTCGGGAGGTACTTTGTATGGACTACTTTGATCCTTCGGATATAGCGGAAAAGATACTGGATGCACTGCGCAAAGAGCGGAAGGAAATGAAGAATATGAATGTCATGCTTCTGGGAAAAACGGGAGTGGGAAAGAGCACTCTTATAAATAATCTGTTTAACGAGAGACTGGCCGAGACCGGAATAGGAAAGCCCGTCACTCAGAAGATCCAGCAGCACAGCAAGGAAAACTTCCCCCTCACCATCTTCGACACTCCCGGGCTTGAGCTGGGCGGGGACAACGCCATCGAGAGCCTTCTTAAGGAGATAAATGAACAGATAAGAAAAGGGATCAGATCCGGCGACATGGAAAAGGTGATCCACTGCATTCTCTACTGCGTGAGCGCAGGGTCTCACAGATTTGAGGAAGAGGAGAAAAAGTTCATCAGGCTTTTCCTCGATGAGAATAAAGATACCAACATTCCGGTCATAATCGTTATCACACAGGCTGTTTCGAAAAAGGACGCAAAAGAGCTCCAGAGCTGCATAGAGGCGGAAAACCTCGGCGTATCGCAGATAGTTCCTGTGCTGGCAGAGGATTATGAACTGGATGAGGATATGGTGGTGCGTGCCTATGGTCTGGACAGACTTTCCGAGATCATCTATGAGATAGTTCCGGATGCGATGAAAAAGACCTTTGTATCCGTTCAGAAGGCTAATATAAAGCTTAAGACACAGAAGTCGCATGCGATCGTGGCAGCAACGGCAGCAGGCGCGGGAGCTACGGGGGCTATTCCCATTCCCTTTGCCGATTCACTTGCGCTTATCCCCGAGCAGATAGCCATGCTTGCTTCCATAACGACGGTATTCGGTTTATCGCTCGAAAAGTCTGCTATAGCAGCCATCGTGAGCGGTACCCTCGGAACTGCAGGCGCTACCGTGGCAGGAAAAACCGCTGTATCGGGAATCTTAAAGCTGATACCCGGAGCGGGCTCCGTGGCAGGAGGCGTTGTATCGGGCGGAGTGGCAGCAGCACTTACCGCTGCGCTGGGCGAGGCATATATCGCAGTAATGGTGGCTATCGCCAAGGGTGAGATGAAAGAAGGAGATCTCAAGACAGAGAAGGGCAGGAAGTTCCTGTCAGAGACCTTTAAGAACGCCCTAAAGCTCAAGAGAAACGAAAAGGGTGAGCGGATAGAGTAATATTTTCGTAAGCTATAAAATATAGTAACAATACGAAGAAAAGGAGAGCGCTATGTCGACACAGGAAAAGAAGACTAAAATATTATTCATAATAATACCGATAGCAGTAACGCTCTCACTTATTGCCGCAATGGGAGTCATGTTCGGGGTGCTTCTTAACAGGATAGAAAACACTTCCACTGTCATAGTGGAAAAAGAAGAAAAGATCATCACCGAGAAGGAAGTGCGCGTGAGCACCACCATCAGGTCCGGGATAGAGGAACTGGGCAGACTGATAACCGCAAGCTATTGGTACAAGCATGCGGAGTATTTTGAGGACTCCAAGAAGATCAAGGACTTCACCATACCATTTACCACCAGTTCATTTATACTTGAGTGCACCGGAGAAGTTACCGCGGGTGTGGACTTTTCAAAGGTAAAGGTACAGGAAACGGAAGATACCATCACCATAATCCTGCCGGCAGCGGAAGTTTTCTCAAATGATATCGATGCGGACAGCTTTGAAATAAAGGATGAAAAGAACAGCGTATTCAATAAGATATCCGTCGAGGATACCACAGAAACCTTTAAGAGGATAGAGGAAGACGAGCTTGCGAAAGCGCTCGAGAGGGGAATCCTCAAAGAAGCTGAGCAAAATGCCGAAAAGGCCATAAAGAGCTTTGCCAAGAATCTTATATCAGGAAAAGATTATAAGATAGTTGTTGAATTCGAGTGATCGTTATGATATTTTCTACAAAATTTCTTAAAAAAGTTCTTGCAATATCCCTAAATAGATGTTATAGTATCACTTGCTGTGGCATGATAGCTATGAAGCGTGAGGTTGCTGTTATTGGGTGACCGATAACAGGTTTTCCGTGGAGCGAATGTCAAGAGGATTGCCGCAAGGCAGTCAAAACAATCTGACGACAAGTCACTGTACCGAATTTAAGTCTGCAATAGAGCAGAAACTACGTGTGAACGGAGAGATCCGGAACTAAGACAGATGTTGCTATGACTTAGGACACACACGGCACTGTGTACAGTCACCGCTTGTCGCATACGCAATGTGCGAAAAGGAGGCGACTTTTTTTATGGCAAATCAAATCATGAGAATCACTCTTAAGGCTTATGATCACAAGCTCATCGACAGCTCAGCTGCAAAGATCATCGACACCGTTAAGAAGAACGGCTCACAGGTCAGCGGACCGGTTCCTCTTCCTACTAA
>DFKZ01000031.1 GCA_002373975.1 Lachnospiraceae bacterium UBA3632
TGCGGATATCCTCATGAGGAAGAGGAAATACTGCCACCCAAGGAACTGATACAGCAATATCAAGAGAAAAGAGCGAGTCTTAATGCTGACATTGACCGTATTCTTGCTGAAATCACAAGTATTCTTGGCATAGATGTCGAGGAATAGAAAGGGCATGATGTATTGATATCTTTAAAACTGGAAACACTGCTTGAAGGGAAAGTGGTGGAAGCGAACAGAGTTGAATATAAGGAAGGTTGGAACCCACAGGAGGTTGTCCAGGCACTCTGCGCCTTTGCAAATGATTATGAGAATGTGAACGGCGGTTATCTTGTCGTAGGAATAAAAGCGGAGGATGGGATCCCCACACTACCACCTGTCGGCATACCCAAGAACAGAGTGGATGATATTCAAAAGGAACTTTTTGAATACTGTAATAAGATCGAGCCAAGGTATATACCGAATTTTGAAATTGTTAATTATCCCGATAAAGATACATATCTCCTGTATATGAAGTGTTCCGCTGGGGATGCGGGTCCGTATCGTGCGCCGGAGACGGTCTATCTTAGTGATGAGGATCAGGGGAAAAAGGGTAAGAAGAAGCCAAATGTCTATAAGTATTGGATCAGAGTAGGTTCAGTTACTACATCTGCCAAGCAGGAAGAGATATCCGAGCTTTTTGAAAAGTTCAATGCTGTACCGTTTGATGACAGGGTTAATCGCAGAGCTGACATCAGTGTGATCCGCAGGGGATATCTGGAGGATTTCCTTCGTGAGAGTAATAGTTCACTTGTAAATCAGATAAACGAAAGATCAATGGAAGATCTGCTGGTTTCTCTTGAGGTTGCAAATGAAACGGACACGGGTGTTGAGCTTCGGAATATAGCTCTAATGATGTTTGCCGAGCATCCGGAGCAGTATATTCCGGAAACACAGATCAATCTTATCCATTTTAAGTCTGAAGAAGCTGAAGCAGGGAATGACTTTGAGGAGAAGGTTTTCACCGGACCGATATGGAAGCAGATAAGAGATGTGCTTTCCTATATTGAAACTAATGTTATAGTTTCCAAGACGGTAAAAATAGAGGGGCAGGCAGAGTCGGTAAGTTTTTATAACTATCCGTATAATGCACTTGAAGAGGCTGTAGTGAACGCTGTTTTTCACAAGACATATCGGAATGGGGAGCCGGTTGAGATCAGGATATATGTTGACAGTATCGTGATCATCAATTATCCCGGACCACCTTCCTATATAAGCATGGATAAATTCGCTTCCGGAAAAGCAAGACCACGTAAATACAGGAATCGACGAATCGGAGAGTTTTTTAAGGAAATTGATCTTTCAGAAAAGGCTGCTACCGGGATATCAAAGATACTCAGCGAATTAAAGAGAAACGGTTCTCCGAAACCTGAATTTGAAACAGATGAGAGCAGGGCGTACCTCGAAACCACTATCAGGATACATGATGGTTTTATAGCGTCCGATAAAAATGGCATAAATTCGGGAGTGGGGGATTATTTGACCGTCGGAATGTCCGATAAAATGTCCGATAAAATGTCCGATAAAATGACGGAACAGGAGCAGAAACGGATCAAAATAATAATCGATAATATGACAGAGAATGGAATATCCAGTAAGGAAGCGGCGGAGATTCTTGGCGTAGAACAAAAGACGGCAAACAGATTGTTATCAAAGGCTGTTACTAACGGAATCCTTGAAGGAATCGGTGGAAACAGGAATAGAAGATATATTATATCTGACTTTAAGAGAGGCTAATATGACAGCACAACAACTAAAAAATTCAATATTGCAGATGGCTGTGCAGGGAAAGCTTGTGCCACAAGACCCGAACGACGAGCCTGCAAGTGTACTGTTAGAGCGTATCCGTGCAGAGAAGGAAAAGCTTATAAAAGAGGGAAAAATCAAGAAGGAGAAGAACCCTTCTGTTATTTTCCGTGGTGAAGATAATTTGCCTTATGAGAAGCTGCTTGCAGCTTCTCATAAGGCAACAAGCAACAAGCGAAGCGGTTGCGAGTCTGCTCTGGAAACCGGAAAGGTATATGAGGGCTTTGCAGATGGAACAGTGAGAGATATTACGGATGAAGTACCGTTTGAGATACCGGAAAGTTGGGAGTGGTGTAGGCTTGGAACCCTAATGAGCATTATTAGTGACGGAACACATAAAACTCCAACTTATGTTGAAAAGGGAGTGCCCTTCCTTTCTGTTCAAAACATATCTAAAGGTTATTTTGATCTGACCAGAATAAGGTACATTACCCAGGAAGAACATGAAAAACTAATTCAAAGAGTAAAGCCTCAGTTAAACGACATACTTATATGCCGGATTGGAACCCTTGGAAAAGCTATAAAATGTACTGTTGATTTTGAATTTAGCATATTTGTCAGTCTAGGGTTGTTGCGCCCCGTATGTGCCGAAACGGCAGATTATATTATCTTTGCTATAAATTCGCCCATAGGGGATAAATGGATTCAGGATAATAAAGTGGGCGGAGGTACACATACTTACAAAATAAACCTTGTGGATATTCCTAATATGTTGATTCCGATACCTCCACAAGCTGAACAAGAACGCATATTTGCAAAAATGTCTGAACTTGATTCCCCATTATCCGCTTATGATATTACAGAGACGAAAATCAATTCGTTGAGTAAAAGTTTTCCTGACGATCTTAGAAAATCAATATTACAGCAAGCGGTCATGGGCAAGCTTGTCCCACAGGATGAAAACGATGAGCCTGCAAGTATATTGCTTGAGCGTATTCGCACCGAAAAAGACGCACTCATAAAAGCTGGAAAGCTTAAGAAGAACAAGCATGAGAGCATCATCTATCGTAGGGATAATTCTCATTATG
>DFKZ01000075.1 GCA_002373975.1 Lachnospiraceae bacterium UBA3632
CCGCACAGGATGTCCACATCACCGGCAGACACGTAGACAGCCAGATTCTCTCTGCCGCTAAAACCCATAGTGTCGGCATAGGAAGGTGCTGATCCGTCATCGGCCTCATCAGGTGCGGAAAAGATAAAATCGGTATTAAAGTTGATCGTGTCCTTTTTGGAAGTGTATCCCTCCGCTTCAAGGAAGGGGCGGGTTATGGCACTCTCCGCATCTCCCATGGGGTGTGATACGGTATTTACCATAGCAACATATAATACAGCGTTTTTCCTGGTCACAGTGTTTACGATGGACACAATGAGCGCTATGAGCACGAAGGCACCGCCTATCACCCACCATTTGTAATAATCCCAGAAATATTCCAGCCGCTTTTTAAAGGGCTGATTCTTCACATCTTCGCGTTCTTTTTTAAATTCATCCATTAAGGGCATGACAAATCTCCGATCTTGTGAACATATATAAAACATTAATTCTTAACATAGTTTAGTTTCAGAGAGAGATAAAGTCAATTAAATAGATATTAAATTTGCATGAAAACCTTGCAAATATCGGCATAAACACTTAAAATGTTTTCAAGTCGGCAAATTAAGGAAATTTGCATTTGTTTATCGATGCGGCAACTGAGTAGAAGCCGGCAAGAGGAGAATGAAAAATGAAGAATAACGCACTTAGGAAGCTGGCTGCATTCGCGCTCAGCGCAGCTATGACGCTGGCAGTATGCGCCTGCACAGGAGCAGGAGACGCAGGAACCCCTGCAGCGGATAACGGAAATGATACTGCCGTTACCGAAAAGACAGAGACAGTTGAGGCTGATACCACCGAGGCTGTTGCTGAAGATAATGTCTACAAGGTAGCTGTTATAAAGCAGCTCGACCACGCATCTCTCGACGAGATCGCAAACGCCATCACCGCAAGGCTTGATTCTCTGGCAGCGGAAAATGGCGTAACGATCGAATATGAAGTTTATTCCGGACAGAATGACCAGACCGTACTTAAGCAGATTTCCGATCAGGCTATAGCCGACAAGGTGGATGCCATTATCCCCATAGCTACTCTGGCTGCACAGGTTGCTGCCGTATCTGCGGAAGAGACTGCAACACCCGTTGTATTTGCGGCTATTTCCGATCCTGTAGCTGCCGAGCTTACCGGAATCGACTATGTAACCGGAACAAGCGACGGACTTAACACCGAATTCATCATGGATATGATGTTTGCACAGAACCCCGAGATTCAGAAGGTTGGTCTTCTCTATTCACTTTCCGAGGTAAACTCAGCTACCCCCATCGCAGAGGCAAAGGCTTATCTGGATGCTAAGGGTATCGAGTATGTAGAAGCTACCGGAAACACCAATGACGAAGTTGTGGCGGCAGCTTCTTCACTTGTGGCAGCAGGAGTGGATGTGGTATTTACCCCCACCGACAACGTGATCATGGCAGCAGAGCTTGCTATCTATGACGAGTTTGCTATCAACGGGATACTTCACTATGCGGGAGCTGATTCTTTCGTTAGAAACGGAGCATTTGCTACCTGTGGTGTAAACTATACTGACCTTGGCACCAAGACTGCAGAGTATGCATTCAAAGCTATGACTGAAGGTATGGACGGCCTTGAGGATTACTACCTCATGGACGGCGGTATCATCACCGTCAACACCGAGACTGCAGAAGCTGCTCAGGCAGATTACAGCGTATTTGCCGATATGGGTGAGCTTGTGGAAGTTCAGACAACAGAGGAATAATTATTATTGATCTTACATTTGGGGCAATAGTGATATTGCCCCAAAATAAAGGCTTTCGCGGAAAACGTTTTACTAAAAACGGGCTTTTTTGCAGGCCTTATTTGAAAGGGAGACGATCGTGCTTTACATTTTAAAAACGGCCCTTGAACTGGGGCTACTGTATGCGCTGGTACCCATGGCGCTATTTATGAGTTACAGAGTGCTGGATATAGCGGACCTTACGACGGACGGATGCTTTGTGCTGGGAGCTGCCGTATCCGTGCAGATGGCCGCGGCGGGATATCCGATCCCCGGCCTTTTCCTTGCGATGCTTGCGGGATCCTGCGCAGGATTCGTGACCGCATTTCTTCACACGAGGATGAAAGTGCCTTCAATACTTGCCGGGATCATCACCAATACCGGTCTCTACACCATCAACCTTATGGTGATGGGATGGAGCTCAAATGTGAGCCTTCTCAAAAAGAGCACTGTATTTTCAATGTTTAAAAAGCTCACATTCCTGGGTGATTGGTATGCGGCGACCCTGGCATTTCTGATTGTGGCGACGGTATCTGCGTTACTGATGGCCTTTCTTTCAACAAGACTTGGGCTTTCTATAAGAGCTACCGGAGATAATATCGATATGGTGCGGGCTTCATCCATCAATCCCACCTTTACGATCACCGTCGGTCTTTGCCTTGCAAACGCCATGACAGCTCTGAGCGGAGCCATGGTGGGCCAGTATCAGAAGACAGTTGATATAAACGGCGGAACGGGAATAGTCGTTATCGGCCTTGCCTGCCTTATAATCGGTGAGACCGTGCTCGGCAGAAGAAGCATTAAGAAGGGTGTCATTGCGGCTGTGATAGGCTCTATCGTCTACCGCGTGATCTATGCTGTCTGCCTTTACACCAAGGTTATACCTGTGGAGTTCCTGAAGCTCCTTACGGCTGCTATTGTGGCGATAGCAATCGCATTCCCCGCACTTAAGAAGATGGTTTTATTCCAAAAGAGGAAAAGCGCCCACACAAGCGGAAGAAGGTTTGTTAAGAGCAAAACAGTTCCCGCCGAAGCGGACGTAAGCGGAAAGGGGGATGAGTGACATGCTGGAAATAAAAGATATCAGTGTTACATTTAACCCCGGATCCCCCGATGAAAAGAAAGCGCTTGATAAATTCTCCTTAAAGCTTGAGGACGGGGATTTTGTCACGATAATAGGTTCCAACGGCGCAGGCAAATCCACACTGTTTAATGCGGTGGCGGGAAGCTTTTACGTGGATGAGGGAAGCATATTTCTGGGAGGCCAGGATATCACCTTCCTCGAGGAGCACAAAAGGAGCCGCATTATAGGCCGAATGTTCCAGGATCCCCTTAAGGGAACGGCGCCCTCTATGACGATAGAGGAAAACCTCGCGCTTGCTTACCTGCGCTCTGCGGAAGGGACCAATCCTTTCAGCCATATAAGCGGACGCGATAAGCAGATATTCAGGGAAAAGCTCTCGATGCTGGGAATGGGACTGGAAGATCGGATGAAGCACCCGGTGGGACTTCTTTCCGGCGGACAGAGGCAGGCCCTTACACTTCTTATGGCCACACTCGTCACGCCCAAGCTCCTTCTTCTCGATGAGCATACAGCGGCTCTCGACCCTGCAACAGCCGAGAAGGTGATAGAGCTCACAAGGCAGATCGTGGGAGAAAATCACATCACCTGTATGATGATCACTCACAATATGCAGCAGGCTGTCGAGATAGGAAACAGGACCTTCCTGATGGCGGACGGAAAGCTTGTATATGATGTTAAGGGACCTGAGAGAGAAGGGCTAACAGTGGAAGATCTTCTCGAGAAGTTTAAATCCAGAACAGGAAAAGCACTTGATAATGACAGGATGCTTCTTTCGTAAGTTAAGGGAATATAACAGGCTATAGGAACTGGAACAGGTTAGGGTTTTAAAGACAGAATTCGGCAGCGCCGAGTGACGAGGTGACGTAATATATGGCTACGATCAGAGATGTGGCGAAACTGGCAGGAGTGGCGGTTTCAACTGTATCAAAGGTAATAAATAAATATCCCAACGTGTCGGAGGAAACGGCTCAGCGGGTCAACAAAGCAATCGAGGAACTGGGCTTTACTCCCAATGTTGTGGCGGCTTCACTTTCATCCAAGCAGTCGGGAAGGATAGCGCTTCTTATTAATACCGATGTGCAGACATCCGCAATCGATGAGGTATCGATGAAGTACCTGGCAGGGGCGGTGAGCCGTGCTCAGGAGCTTCATATAGATGTTGTCCCCATTTTCTTTTCCATGCTGGAGGGGCTTGATGAAAACGGAGTTGAGAAGTACCTGCAGTCACAGAATGTAAAGGGCATCGTGATATACGGTATGTCCAAGGATGATTATGTGCTCCAGAGAGTGGTTGCAAGGGAGAAGTTTAAGAGTGTGCTGGTGGATGTGCCCATCGTAAATGACAGCACCTCCTATATAAGCGTTGATCAGAGGCAGGCTCAGAAGGATGTGGCCAGAAAGACCATAATGGAGAACAACACCTACAACGGGCAGGTGCTTTATATTTCGGGTAAAAAGAACGGTTATGTATCCGAGGAGAGGCTCTCGGGAATGCTTGAGCTTGCACAGGAGATGGAACTTGCGGTGAGCCTTCACTGCGGAGAATTCTCGGAGCGCAAGGCAAGAGAGATAACGATCAAATACGGAAGCATGCATGATATCATAATATGTGCCTCCGACATGATGGCGATAGGTGCCATGAGAGCACTGACAGATATGGACATATTCCGCCCGGTGTGCGGCTTTGACGGCATATCTCTTATGGGCTATGCAGGTAAGCAGATGAACACCGTAAAACAGAATTTCTTTGATATATCCGCCGAGGCCGTGACCGAATGCACCAGGCTTATGGGAAACGAAAAAGGAAGAAAGATCATCGTACCCCACGAGCTGGTAAGGATCGAGTATCTGGATATGATAAGATAAGAATATATGAGCTGATAAAGAAAAAGAGGGCTAATGCCCTCTTTTTTGCATTACAGGAATTCAACCATCCGATCGAGAGCCTCTTTAAGTCTGGATCTCGGACAGGCAATGTTCATACGCAGGAAGTTTTCTCCTGCTTTTCCGTATTCGGCGCCGGCAGTTAAATAAACGCCGGCTTCTTTTTTTAGCTTTTCGCTAAGCTCTTCACTGCTCATTCCCAGGGAGGATACATCTATCCACAGAAGATAAGTCGCCTCGGAAGGTATGAGCATGCAGTTCGTGAGCTTCTCTGCCAGGAAATCTCTCACAAGCTTTTTGTTCTCAAAGATATACTCGCGCAGAGCATCCAGCCACGGCCCGCCTTCGCTAAAGGCGGCGACGGTAACGGGAACGGCAAAACTGTTTGGCTCCGCAACTTCATCGGTGTTGAGGGCGCGCCATATTTTTTTCCGAAGTTCCTGATTGGGGATAGAAACTGCTGCAGTCTGCATACCGGCTATATTGAATGCTTTTGTGGGAGCAATCGCGGTGATGCTTATTTCCCTGCATGTGTCGGAAACAGAAGCAAAAGGAATGTATTCCTTTCCTGGATCCGTGAGGTCGCAGTGTATCTCGTCGGATAAAACAGTTACATTATGCTTTTTGCAGAGTTCACCTACTCTGGCAATCTCATCTTTGTTCCATATCCTTCCCACGGGATTGTGGGGGTTGCAGAACAGAAGAAGAGAGGTCCTTTCGTCGGATAAAGCCTTATCAAGATTATCAAAATCGATGCTGTATACTTTATGTGATATAGAAGCAAGCTCTTCCGGACTCTTCTGACTGTCCGAAGCAGCTTTGTTATATTCATCCGCGGAAGCGGGGCCATATATGAGCGGAACTTCCAGGACCTTACATCCGTTGTTTAAAATGCTGTTGAAGAAGATATTATAAACTGGGGTAAGGATCACCACATTATCCCCGGGCGTGGTAAGCTTTCTCACGGTGCTGGAGATGGCGGGAACCACACCGGTACAGAAGACGAGCCAGTCTTTTTCAATCGTGAAATTATGGCGGCTTTGCCACCATGAAATATAGGCATCATACCATTTATCGGGGATGATATTATAACCAAAGATCCCGTGAGCGGCTCTTTCTTCAATGACCTTTCTGATGGCGGGAGCCGCCTCAAAGTCCATATCCGCTACCCACATGGGGTATTCCGCCCCGCCGCATTCCTCCCATTTGAGAGAATCGGTTCCGTGTCTGTCGGTCATTTTGTCAAAATCGTATTTTGTGCTCATTTGATCTCTCCTATATTAGGTAATAATAAATCAGCCCCGGTAACCAGGGCTGAAGAAAACATTTATTTGGGTTATCAGTCATATACAGGGAAATCCGAGTGCTTATCGATAGCGTCGCAGATTATCTTTGTCGCCTCGGGATCGATCTTATCCTTCTCGATGATAAGTTCCTTGATGTGTTCTGCCTTGATCACACCTTCCTTTGGATTGAGAATGCTTATTATATCGCCACTGACATCCGCATCGACCTTGGAGTACTCAAAGGCAAGATTGGTGTTAAACAGCTTGCAGTTTTTCATTACCAGATTGTCGATATAGCACATGCCCTGAAGGCTCTCTATCACACAGTTAACGAGAGTCAGGTTTTTAGCATTCCATCCGAGGTATTCGCCGGTGATGAATGAATCGTAAACAGTGACATTTTCGGTGTTCCAGAAAGCATCCTTGGTGATCAGGTGAGAATTCCTTACTACAGCATTCTTTACTCCGTCAAAGCTGTAGTTGCCGTCGAGGGTTAGATTATCCACCTCCATATTGCTGCAGTTCATGGCAAAATAATCACCTTTAACCGTTACATCTTTTATCTTAACATCATCACATGACCAGAGAGTTTCCTGAGCATGCGTAAACGCAACGTTATCAAGAGAGACTCCCCTGCAGCAGCGGAATGCCTTGGGAGCCTGCACAACGGTATCCTTAAAGGAAACATCCTTTGTATACCAGATGCCGGCTCTGGCCATATCGAAAAGCGTGCAGCGCTGAACGTTTACATTGTTACAGTACCAGAGGGGATATTTCCATCTGAAAAGACACTCGTCAAGCTCTATGTTTGAGCTCTCCTTAAGAGGACTTTCACCGTTATCGAAAACACATTCCGTGATGTGCAGATCGGTTGAATTAAACAGTGCTCTTTCGCCGTACAGAAGCTCCCTTGTTATTTCCTGCATATATTATTCCTCCAAGTAAGTAAATCGAGTTTGTATTAAAACCTATATGCCAAGTATAACTTATTTGAATTGATAAAAAAACGGTTTAATTATAATATTTATCTAAAATTTTGATTGTGATACAATAAAGCATATTAAGAAAATTTACTTAAAGATAAAGTTAAAAAATACTTAATCAAAATAATTAAAGAGAGACTCGGAAAGGACAGACTGCGGATGGACATCAGATACAACGAAAGATCAAGGACTTTTACGATAACGGCCGGTGATTCCTCTTACGTTATAGGCATAGCGGACAAAGAGGGATTTATCGGTCATGTTTATTACGGGGCGGCAATCGCGGAGGAGCCGATGTATTTACTTAGGATCGACGAACCTCCCTTCGTTCCGACCAAGAACAACCGCGACAGGGGTTCCTTTATGGATACATTTCCCTGCGAATTCCCGGGGAACGGACTGGGAGATTACAGAGACGGCGCAGTGGAAGTGATCGATGCCGGCGGGCACCGCGCCATAAAGCTTACATATGAAGGGCATAATATAATCGACGGAAAGCCGGCCCTTGCCGGGCTGCCGGCCACATTCGAAACTGATGGAGCAAGGGCAAAGACCCTTGAAATATACGCAAAAGATGAGGCACTTAACGTCAAAGCGGTGCTCAGATATTCGGTGTTTGAGGACAGCGATGCCATCATCAGAAGTACAGAGCTTATAAACGAATCCGCAACACCGGTCCTTATCACCAAGATCATGTCAGCATCTTTGGATATGGACAGTGAGGATTTTGAATTCTTATCCCTTCACGGCTCATGGGCAAGGGAGAGGCAGATAGATATAAGACCCATAGGATACGGCAAGACAAGTGTGGGCTCGGTGAAGGGTGAATCTTCCCATCAGGAGCACCCGTTTATGGCTCTTATAGAAAAGGGAAGTACCCAGGAAAAGGGAAGAGTGTACGGTTTCAGTTTTGTCTACTCCGGAAACTTCCTGGCTCAGGCCGAAAAGACTCAGTTCGATTCGGTGAGAGTGATGATGGGTATCAATCCTCAGGGATTCAAGTGGGAACTTAAGCCCGGAGACAGTTTCCAATCCCCCGAGGTGGTCATGGTCTATTCGGACTGCGGCCTCGGAAAGATGAGCCGCACCTATCACGATCTGTACAGGGGACATCTTATAAGGAGCCCCTATAAGGATAAGGAGCGCCCCATTCTTATCAACAACTGGGAAGCGACTTATTTCGATTTCAACACCGAAAAGCTTCTTGACATCGCAAGGGAGGCCAAAAAATCCGGTATCGAGATGCTGGTAATGGACGATGGCTGGTTTGGACGCAGGAATGACGACAATTCATCCCTCGGAGACTGGAACGTCAATGAAGAAAAACTTCCGGGCGGGCTTAAATACCTTGTGGATGAAGTTAACAAGATAGGGCTGAAATTCGGTATATGGATGGAGCCCGAGATGATATCGCCCGATTCGGACCTTTACAGGGCACATCCCGACTGGGCAATACAGATCCCCGGAAGGGAAGGAGTGCGCTCCCGAAACCAATATGTCCTCGACCTTACAAGAAAAGAAGTGCTTGAGCACACATGGAACAGCATCAAAACCGTGCTCAGCAGTGCCAACATCGAGTATCTTAAATGGGATATGAACCGTCAGATCACCGATATCGGAAGCGCGGAGCTTGGACGAGACAACCAGGGCGAGCTCAGCCACAGGTATATGCTTGCGGTGTACAAGCTGCAGGAAAGACTTGTAAAGGAGTTTCCCAACCTTTTGCTCGAGAACTGTTCCGGCGGAGGAGCGAGATTCGACGCAGGAATGCTTTATTACAGTCCTCAGATATGGTGCTCGGATGATACCGATGCCATTGAAAGGCTCGGAATACAGGAAGGAACCGCTATTGTCTACCCTCTGAGCTCTATGGGTGCCCATGTGTCGGATTGCCCCAACCACACGGTTGGAAGAGTCACACCCTTTGAGACCAGAGGAAACGTAGCCCTTGCCGGCACCTTCGGATATGAGCTGGACATCACAAAGATCCCTCAGGAAGACAGAGATATGATTCCCTTCCAGACCGCCACTTATCATAAGTACAATAAACTGGTAAGATCAGGCGATTATTACAGAGTGGCTTCCTTCAGAGAGAATCATTATTACGACTGCTTCGGCGTGGTGAGCAAGGATAAGTCGGAGGCACTGTTTACCTTCGTACAGGTGATGGGAAGGCCGAATTATCACAGCAGGGTAATAAGGATCCCGGGCCTTTTGCCCGATGTAAAATACGTGGTTGAAGGTGTCTCGGAGGAACCGGAAGAATGGTTAGGAAGCACACTTGAGAAGGCAGGATTAAGGATCGGAAACCTCTGGGGTGATTATAAATCCCTCCTCATTCATATAAGTAAAGCGGATGACTGATGCAGAGGAAGGATCACAGACGGAAAAAGTCTGAAGGAAGTTTGATGCCGGGAGAATGGAGATGTCAAAAAAGGTTAAGCTCTCAGATATAGCGGAAAAAGTCGGAGTCAGCGTAGTGACAGTATCAAAGGCTCTTTCGGGACAAAAGGGAGTGAGTGATAAGGTCAGGGATGAGATAATCCGTCTTGCCGACGAAATGGGATATGTGCAGCCCTCCGTTGCCAGAGCCCGCGAGAAGACCGTCAGCTACAGCATAGGTGTCGTAATACAGGAGGGCTATCTGGGAGAGGCATCCTTTTACTGGCAGATGTATCAGCAGATATCCCAGCGTGCTCTGGAAAGGGGAAGCTTTTCCATGCTGGAGGTGATAGATGATGCCATGGAGGAGAGGCTTATCCTACCCAAACTCGCTACTGGGAAAAAGACCGACGGAATAGTCGTTATCGGTCCCCTTGGTGATAAATACCTGGGAAAGCTGATAAACGAAACGGACATTCCCATGATATTCATGGACTTTGCCGATAAGAAGCAGCGCGAGGACTGCGTGATATCCGACAGTTTTTACGGCGCTTATTACATGACCAATTACCTTATGGATATGGGGCATTCAAGGATCGCTTACGTGGGGACCGTAGGGACCACAGGCTCCATTACGGACAGGTATCTTGGATATATGAGGTCGCTTATCGAGCACGGCATTACGCCCAGAAAAGAGTGGCTGATCGATGATCGTGATACAGCAAGCGGGGAGATAGGGGAGAATAATAAGCTGAAGCTCCCCAGGGAAATGCCCACGGCCTTTTTCTGCAACTGCGATCTGACTGCGGGAATACTGATCAACAAGCTTAAAAAGGAAGGGTATCGCGTGCCCGAGGATATCTCCGTGGCAGGATTTGATGATTTTATCTACAGTGGTCTGTGCGATACCGAGATCACTACCTACGCAGTGGATATACATGAAATGGCTGCAAGGACCATCAACACTCTTATCAAAAAGATAAGCGGTGAGCATTATGATAAAGGAACCCAGGTGGTTACCGGAAGGATAGTGGTAAAGGACAGCGTGAGAAGAATAAGGTAGGAAAAGACCGATAAAAAAAGATATGGTTAGAAAGATAAGGCAGAAATACAGGAAAAATGGAAGTAAGAGGCAAAAAAGAGCAGTGATAAGTTAAATTTAAGTTAACAGTAGATTAAATTTAAGTAAGAATATATAAAAAACTCCCGAATTATTAAACATTTTCACAATTGTCTGCCAAAGCCATCGCGATTATATTGTATACATACAAAGCAGCGCTCACGAAGGGCGCAGGTAAACAGCAAATGAACCTACATGACAAAAGGAGAATCAAAATGAGTGAAATTAAGATGATCGCACCCGCAGTACCCAATATTCCCTGGCAGGATAAGCCCGAAAAGCCCATTGTAGGCGCACCTATATGGCGCTATACCGAGAACCCCATAATCAACCGCAACCCCATTGAGGGCGTTGCCAGGATATTCAACAGCGCGGTAGTTCCCTATGAGGGAGCGTTTGTAGGCGTGTTCCGCGGAGAGCAGACCAACGGTATCTCCTTTATCTACTTCGGAAGAAGCAAGGACGGAATACACTGGGATTTTGATAAGGATAAGATCGCATTCAAGGATGAGGACGGAAACGACTTCATGCCCAGATATGCTTACGATCCCCGCCTTGTTAAGATCGAGGATACATATTATGCCATCTGGTGCCAGGACTTTTACGGAGCAGCCATCGGAATGGCAAAGACAAAGGACTTCAAGACATGGACCCGCATCGAGAATCCTTTTATTCCTTTCAACAGAAATGCAGTGCTTTTCCCCAGAAAGATAAACGGAATGTACAAGATGCTCAGCCGCCCTTCAGATTCCGGTCACACACCTTTCGGAGACATCTTCATTTCCGAGAGCCCTGACCTTGAGTACTGGGGACATCATCGTCACGTTATGGGACGCAACGGATTCTGGTGGGAGTCCCTCAAGATCGGAGGAGGCGCAGCACCTATCGAGACAAGCGAAGGCTGGCTTGTATTCTATCACGGCGTGAGCGGCACCTGCAACGGTTATGTATATTCCATCGGTGGAGCGATCCTCGATCTTGATGAGCCTTCAAAGGTTCTTTACAGATGTGAGAATTTCCTTCTCACTCCCGAAGAGTGGTACGAGGAGAGAGGTTTCGTTCCCAATGTATGCTTCCCCTGCGCTACCATCCATGATCCCGAGAGCGGAAAGATCGCGCTTTACTACGGCTGCGCAGACAGCTATGTGGGCATGGCATTCTGCTACTTTGATGAGATCGTTCAGTATATCAAGGATCACAGCTCTGTAGATAACAGCGACACAGAACTCGGCAGATGCTGATGTTGATCGCGCAGAGCACTTCACAATGTGACCGAAAGAATGATGCCCTGACGCATAGTACAGATGCGAGGAAGGAGGCTCTAATATGGACCTTAGAACCATGTCAGATGAAATGAAGGAACATCTCCTCAAAGATATTGTTCCCTTCTGGAGAAGGCTGAGGGATGATGAATACGGCGGATATTACGGATTTATGTCCTATGATCTTGCGACCGATAAAAAGGCCGAGAAGGGATGTATCCTAAACAGCCGTATAACCTGGTTTTTCAGTAATGTTTTTCTCCTCTATAAAACCGGTCTGATCGAATATGATGATTTTGAAAAATACGGATACACATATCTCGATATCAGAAAAGAGGCTATGCACGCATTCAGCTTCCTCGCAGATAAATGTATCGATAAGGAAAACGGCGGAGTGTTCTGGTCGCTTAACTATGACGGCACTCCGGGCGACACCACCAAGCATACCTACAATCAGGCTTTCTGCATCTATGCACTTGCCTCATATTATGACGCCACAAAGGATGAGCGCGCCATAAAGCTCGCCAAAGAGCTTGTGGATGTGGTGGAGAATAAATGCAGGGACGAGGGCGGATATCTTGAGGCAAGAAAGATCGATTTTACCCCGGAATCAAACGAGAAGCTGTCGGAAAATGGAGTGATGGCTGACCGCACGATGAACACGCTGCTGCATGTGTTTGAAGCATACAGCGAGCTTTACCGGGTCACTCAGGATCCTTTTATAGGAGAGAGACTTGAGTGGATGATGGATGCCTTTGCGGAAAAGATGTATAATCCCGCGCTCCACAGGCAGGAAGTCTTTTTCGATAACGATTACAATTCGATCATAGACCTTTATTCCTACGGACATGACATCGAAACATCCTGGCTTATAGACAGGGGAGTAAAGATCCTCGGAAAGAAGGAATACGCCCAAAAGATGTATCCCATCACAATGGATCTTGCATCGAATGTTTACAAGGTGGCTTTCGACGGAAGGTCATTGGCTAACGAGTGCGACAAAGGAGTCGTGAACGAAGGAAGAGTATGGTGGGTTCAGGCGGAGAGCGTGCTGGGATTTCTTAACGCCGCATTTATGGATCCAACCCGCCCGGAGTACATGAAGGCAGCTTTTGCGCAGTGGAATTTCATCAAAGAATATGTGATCGATAAGAGAAAAGGATCTCACGAATGGTACGCGCTGGTGGACAAAGAAGGAAAGCCCATAGAAGGGATCCCCATCGTGGAACCCTGGAAGTGCCCTTATCATAACGGCAGAATGTGCATCGAAGTGATAAAGAAAAACGCAGGGATACATATTTGAGCTTGCGAAGCTTTTATTAAGCGAAAGAGATAAACAGAAATCTTTTTATTTGATAAATATAACAGAGTTATTTAGAAGGAAAGATCATGATACACGAAAAATATTATGAACTTCAGAAGGAAGTTGACGCACTCACATCAAGAAAAAATAAGAAATCTTCATTTTATAACGGGATATATGACAGATATGAATACCCCGTGCTCACAAGAGAGATGATCCCGGTGATATGGAAATATGACATCTGCAAAGAGACAAACCCGTTCTTTATGGAGCGGCTCGGAGTGAACGCAACCTTCAATTCGGGCGCCATCTATCTTAACGGAAAGTACTATCTTGTGGCGCGCGTTGAGGGAAATGACAGAAAATCATTCTTTGCGGTGGCAGAGTCCGATAACGGCGTGGATGGGTTTAAGTTCCGGGATTATCCCATACTTCTTCCCGATACCTGTCCGGAAGAGACCAATGTATACGATATGAGACTCACGAAGCATGAGGACGGATACATTTACGGCGTGTTCTGCTCCGAGAGCAAGGATACCACGGTGAACGACCTGTCTGCAGCCACAGCGGCAGCAGGCATCGTCCGCACTAAGGATCTTGAGAACTGGGAGAGGCTTGATAACCTGAAGACTCTCCGGTCGCCTCAGCAGAGAAATGTGGTGCTTCATCCGGAATTTGTGAACGGGAAGTATGCATTCTACACCCGTCCCATGGATGACTTTATCGAGACAGGAAGTGGCGGAGGTGTGGGATTCGGCCTTTGCGACGATATCGAGCATGCTGTTATCGACGAAGAAAAGATGACATCACTCCGCAAATATCACACCATCACCGAAGCCAAGAACGGTGCGGGTGCCGTACCGATAAAGACAGACAGAGGATGGATCCATATTGCCCACGGAGTAAGAAATACTGCGGCCGGACTTCGCTATGTCATCTATGCTTTTGCGACGGATCTGAATGACCCTTCAAAGGTTATCGCAGAGCCTTCCGGAATGCTCATAGGACCAAGGGACTGGGAGAGAGTGGGAGATGTGTCCAATGTCGTGTTCACAAACGGCGCTATCGTGAACGACAATAATGAAGTGTTCATTTATTATGCCGCATCAGACACAAGGCTCCATGTGGCGACAACCACCATAGACAAGCTGGTGGATTACGTGTTTAACACTCCCTCCGACCCCGGAAGAAGCGTGGAATGCGTAGCGCAAAGATGCGAGCTGATCAGGAAAAACCTTGAGCTGCTCGGTAAATAGAATATGATTAATTGCCTTCCCCTTGAGAGGAAGGAGCCGGACACCCACGATTTTTGATCGACGGGTAGCCGACGGATGAGGTGTAAAGGTGTAAATGAAAACGATATCTCCTTCAAACCCCGCATTCACTTACAGCGGCCGCATAGATTTTACGACCCCCGAAGCGCCTGTATTTATTTATGCTGCCAGCTTTTTAAGGATAAAGTTCACCGGAAAAGAATGCAGGATAATTGCCAAAAACCATCACTGCTGGGCGAAGAATTCGCTCGGCATTTTCCTTGACGGTGTGCAGGGAAAGATCGATCTTTTTGATGATGATAAAGAGCATATTTATGATCTTAAAACGAACTGCATCCGCACGGAGAATGGTAAGCTTTTTGCGGATGATGATCATTTCGCGAATATGGATGACGGCGAACATGAACTCATGCTTTTCAAGCGCCAGGACGGCGGGCAGCATTATGTGACATTCCTCGGGCTTGAGATAGAGGACGGCGGATCGGTAAACGCGACGGAAGCACTTCCTTCAAAAAAGCTGGAAGTGATAGGCGACAGCGTATCCTGCGGTGAAGTATGTGAAGCAACAGACTGCGTGGCATCGCCGGATCCCGAAAATAACGAGGGACGTTTTTCCAACAGCTGGTATTCTTATTCCTGGCAGGTGGCAAGAGCCCTTGATATGGAGCTTCACGACACATCTCAGGGAGGGATATCGCTTCTGGACGGAACGGGATGGTTTAACGGACCTGACGATCTGAGGGGAGTCGAGTCCTGTTACAGGAAGCTGAAATATAATCCGCCTCTCGGTGAGAACGAATGGGACTGCCGCCTGTGGATCCCGGATGTGATCGTGATCGCTATAGGCCAAAACGACGCAAGCCCCGTGGACATAATGAAGGAAGATTACGAAAGCTCCGAGTCGAAGCATTGGAGAGCGCAGTATGAAGTCCTCATAAAGAGACTTCGAGGGCTTTATCCGGACGCTGTGATCGTGTGTGCCACAACGCTTCTTATGCATGATCCTTCCTGGGATAAGGCGATAGATGAAGTTGTGAAAAAGATCACGGCAGAAGATCAAAACGCCGGGGTTTATCACTTTATGTACAAACGGAACGGAGCGGCTACTCCCGGGCATCCGAGGATATCGGAACATAATGAAATGGCCGCGGAATTGGCTCATTTTTTAAAGAATCTAACTTAGTGACGGTATGAACATGATAGTTCCAAATTGACTATTTTACTTCCGCAGACACTCAAGTAGAGCAGGAAACCAAATCTGCGTGTCGAAATAACCGAAAGCGGACACGAAGATAAGAAAGAATGCTTAAATTACGTGTCGAAAAAAAGAAAAAAGACACGAAAAAGAGCAAAAAAGATGCAAAAACGACACGAGAAAACGATAAAACAATAGATTTGCGTGTCGTGGAACCGAAATCAGATAAGAAATAGACACGCAAACAAAGCAGGAAGCCGAATCTGCGTGTCGCGAAGTCTAGAAAGACGATAGAAAGCCCAAAAAAGACGATATAAAACCCAAAAAGACGATAGAAAAACTGAAAAGACGATATAAAAACCGAAAAAGACGATAGAAAATCATGAAAATCAACTATGACAACGGAATTAAGAATATCGGAAATACCGCAAGGCTGAAGGAGGTATTCGCACGTGCCGGGCGCGGTGAAGCGCTTACCATCGCATTCCTCGGCGGCTCGATAACGCAGGGATCGCTGGCTTCAAGGCCTGAGTTATGTTATGCCGCAAGGGTGTTTAAATGGTGGGAGGAGACTTTTCCGAAGGCAAAGTTTACCTACATAAATGCGGGAATAGGAGCCACGGATTCGCAGTTCGGATGTGCCAGGGCTGCAGAGGATGTGCTCAGCTTTAAGCCTGATGTTATCAGCGTTGAGTATGCGGTCAACGATGAAAATTCACCCCATTATATGGAGACATTCGAGGGAGTGGTAAGAAAGCTTCTCGGAGCTGAAAATGCCCCCGCAGTTTATACATTTTACAATGTCTGCTATGATACCGGCGTGAGCGCGGAGGAAATCCATTCAAAGATTGCTGAATATTATGGGCTTCCTGCTTTTTCGATAAAGAGCACGATATATCCTCTATTAACTTCGGGAGAAGTTAAAAACCGTGACATCACCCCCGACGACCTTCATCCCAATGATAAGGGTCACGAGATGGTGGCAAGCGTGATAACTTACGGACTTGAAAAGATCAGAAGAGGCGAAATCGTAAATTCAGAATCCGAAAACTGCAAAAAAGTGGCCGAAGAAAGCGAATCCGGAATTTGCGAAACAGTATCCGGCGGAACACCGGGCAACCTGCCCGCACCCCTTACCGCCAACGCTTATGAGGACTCCGTCAGATATAGAAATCAAAATGCCCACATCATATCCTGCGAAGGTTGGACCGCAGATGATACGAAACAGGAACACATAACGGATATTTTCAAAAACGGCTGGACTGCCACCGAAAAGGGTGCAAAGATATCATTCAAGGTAAAAGGCACCTGCATCGGAGTTCAGTACAGGCGTACTGTGCAGCTCCCTGCACCTGTAGCGGTTGCAAGAGTTGACGGGGAAGAAAAAGCGAAACTTGACGCCAACTTTGATGAGACATGGGGAGACAAGCTGTGCCTTGATACGCTTCTTGACCACGGAAAGGGAGGAGAGCATGTTGTGGAGATAGAGATAATCGATGCTCCCGAAGGTAGCAAACTTCCGTTTTATCTGGTGAGCGTAATATCATCCGGCAATCCCGGGCCTCTTTTTCTGGAGCCTTCCTTTGCCCACACCATATGGGGCGGCAAAAGACTCAGGGAGGAATTCGGATATGAGGAGCAGGGAGATGATATAGGCGAATGCTGGGGAATCTCCGCTCATCCGTCGGGGGAGAGCACTGTCAGATCCGGAGCATACGCAGGTAAAAAGCTCAGTGAACTGTGGGAGAGACATCCCGAGCTTTTCGGAAACATGAATTCCAAGCATGATGAGGAACGCAAATACGACAGATTCCCGCTTCTTATAAAGATAATAGATGCAAAAGCCGACCTTAGCATTCAGGTGCATCCGGATGATGAGTATGCCAAGGTGAATGAAAACGGATCCCTCGGAAAGACGGAATGCTGGTATATACTTGACTGCGATGAAGATTCCACACTTGTTATAGGACACAATGCCAAAGACAAAAAAGAGCTTGAGGATATGATAGACACCGGCAGATGGAGTGAATTCATCCGCGAGATTCCGGTTAAAAAGGGTGATTTCATCCAGATAGACCCCGGAACGGTCCACGCGATCAAGGGCGGAATAATGCTCCTCGAGACTCAGCAGAACAGTGATATAACCTATCGCGTATATGATTATGACAGACTTCAGAACGGAAAACCCAGGCAGCTCCACGTTAAGCAGAGTAAGGACGTTATAACTGTTCCCGCAAAGTCTGCATCCGAGAGTGTAAAGAATTTTGCCCAAACACCGGAAAATACTGTGACAGAAATGTATTCCTGCAAGTATTATACGGTGTCAAAGGTTAATGTTAACGGAAAACTGGACCTTGAAAACGATGCACCGTTCCTCTGCCTCAGCGTGATAAGAGGGGAAGGAAAACTAGGGGGTTCGGAGATCAAAAAGGGAGACCACATCCTTTTACCCGCCGGTTACGGAAACCTGCTTTTAGAAGGGCATATGGAGCTGGTGGTTTCAACGGCTCCAGGGTCTATAGATAACAGATAATACCCCGAAAGATAAAAAAACACCTCAAACAGCTGATTTCACAGTGAATCAGCTGTTTTTTCGTTAAATTTTCGGCTTGACATTAAATAGGAATAAGTAGATAATTTTAAAAAAAGTGGGTTATTGTCTAAACTTTTTTTAATATGCCGCCGATAAAAAGATTAGAGGTGGCGTATTATGCAACTGTTAACGTATTGTTTTTTAGCAAGGAAGGCTGAGTTTTCAAACACATGGAGGTGGTAAAATGGCACTCGAAGCAGTAAACAACGCAATGGGAGTACAGGCGACAGGTTATGTTGCTCCTCCTAAGC
>DFKZ01000112.1:0-21449 GCA_002373975.1 Lachnospiraceae bacterium UBA3632
GGACATATACCCCGATAACGGACTTTTGGAGAGTGGGGAAGGGAACCGCCCGAAAGCTTTATGACCTTGGATTGTACACGCTCGGGGACGTGGCCAGATATTCGGAGACCCATGAGGACAAGCTGTATAAAGTGTTCGGAGTGAACGCAGAGCTGCTCATCGATCATGCATGGGGATGGGAACCCTGTCTTATAGAGCATATCAAGGCGTACAGGCCGTCAGCCAACAGCCTGAGTAACGGTCAGGTGCTGACACGCCCCTACAGTTATGATGAAGGAAGGATCATCGTAAGGGAGATGGCAGATCACCTTGCCTTAGATCTTATGTCCAAAGGGCTTGTCACCGATCAGATAGTGCTTACCATAGGATACGAGCATTTGGCGAATAAAAGTGGAAAGCCCGTGGATTCTGATATAGAATATAGGGGAGAGATCTCCATGGACTGGTACGGAAGGATTATTCCGAAGCATGCGCACGGAACGGCAAATCTGTGCAGGCAGTCGGCATCCGCATCTATGATAATCGCAGCAGCCCTTGAGATATATGAGCGCACTGTCGACAGCTCTTTGATGATAAGGAGAGTAAACGTAGCCGCCTGCCGCGTTGTGGCGGAAATGTATGCCGACAACGAACCACCCGAATATGAACAGCTCAGCTTTTTTACCGACCATGAGGAAGAAACGCGACTCAGGAAAGAGGAGGAAGAGCGGCTGGAAAAGGAAAAGTCGATCCAGCTTGCCGAGATCAAGATCAAAGAAAAATACGGAAACAATGCTATTCTTAAGGGCACGAGCCTGTTGGAAAGCGCAACCGGAAGAGAAAGGAATCGCCAGATAGGAGGCCACAGAGCATGATGCTGGGAGAGAATGTAGCCTTTGTCACTGCGGAAGAATGCGACTAGGAGATGAATACAAGTGAAACAGTCCGTGACGCAAGGATCACAGCGCTTCTTGCGAATGTTGAAAGAGTAATAATCGGAAAACCGGAGATAACAAAGCTGGCGGTAACGGCACTTATTGCAGGAGGCCATATTCTTATAGAGGATGTGCCCGGAGTGGGGAAAACGCAGCTGGCGGCTGCACTTGCAAGGTCATGCGGCGGGGTGTTCGGGCGCATACAGATGACGCCGGACATAATGCCTTCCGATGTAACGGGTTTCTCACTTTTAAAGCCGGGAACGGGTGAGCTGGAATTCCGTAAGGGAGCAGTTTTCTGTAATTTCCTTCTGGCCGACGAAATAAACCGTTCATCACCCAAGTCGCAATCCGCACTGCTTGAGGCTATGGAAGAGATGCGAGTAACCATGGATGGTGAGACGTATGAACTGCCGGCTCCCTTTATGGTGCTTGCCACACAGAACCCGGTTGAGACCTATGGAACATACAGCCTTCCGGAAGCTCAGATGGACAGATTTATGATGAAGCTTCATATTGGTTATCCCAATGCCTCCGACGAGCTCTCGATCATCAGAAAAGGGCGGGAAGAGGATGCAAGGAATCTGGAAAGCGTCATAACGCCCGGAGATATCGTAGATATGCAGAAAAAGGCTGAGAGAATAAACTGCTCCGAAGCCTGCGAAAAATACATTCTGTCTATTGTTTTTGCAACCAGATCAAATGATGGGATAAAGCTGGGTATCAGCCCGCGCGGAAGCATAGCGCTTACCCGGGCGGCAAAAGCCTATGCATATATTGAGGGGAGAGATTATGTGATCCCGGATGATATCAAATTCCTTGCCCCTCACTGCCTGGGACATAGGCTGATGCTTTCCCCCCAGGGAAAGTCAAAGTGGGGAGAAGGAAGTGAAGCGATTAAGTCCATCACATCTTCACTGGAGGTTCCGGTTTGAGTTCCCGGAAAGAAAGATCGCAAAATAAATACCGGGGCAGATCAAAAAAGACCGGACTGCTGGCACGCAGACGTATAGACCTGTACAGGCTTGCGGATGGAGTGCTTGGGTCGGCCTTTTTTATTGTTATATTTGCACTTTTCTGCAGTGCGAGAGTAGGATATTTCCTGCTTGCCGCACTTATCATGATGCCGCTGGTTTCGATACTTGCCGCATTTATTTCATCACGCCTTTTATGTGTGGAAATATCCGCGCCTTTTGAGGGAAGTTCACTTGAAAAGGGTGATAACGCTATAGTGGAGATAACAATTAAAAACCGGAGCATACTCCCGACACCGCAGGTCAGGATATTGACGAAGAGTGATCCGCGCCTCGAAGCGGCTGATAAAGAAATCGCAGTAAGCATTGCGCCGAGAGGAAAGCACTGTATCAGCCTGCCGTATACTGCTCTGCTGGCGGGGGGAGTAAGCATCGGAGTATCGGATATATATGTTGTTGACTACTTCGGAATACTTAGATTTGGTGTAAAAGGATTACCCCAAAACAGGTCGTTTTCATTTGGTATAATCCCGGAGATAAAGGAGATCTCAGCAAAGACTCCCATTCTGGAGGAAACCATGAAAAGTGCATACGGGGAGGGAAACAGCGACGACTCTGTTGAAATTCCCTCATACGGAGCATCGGGTTTTCCCGGATACGAATACAGAAAGTACGAACCCGGCGATCCGCTTAAAAGAATTAACAGCAAGCTTTCTGCAAAAAGGGGAGAACTACTGGTAAGGCTTGATGAAAAGCCGGTCGTTTCCGGAGTGCTGTTTATACTGGACGCAGAAGCTTATGGCGGATATGAATACGATAAAAGAATCCCAATGGCGGTGCAGAATCTCCTCGAAACATCTCTCGGAATGGGCAGGACTCTGGTCTCGAGAGATTTTGGAGTTACCTTTTTATACGAATCGGACGGTGAATGGAAGTCAAGGATTGTCAGGACGGAAAGAGACCTTCTGATGATGAGAAACGAGCTTTCGTTTTTCAGGCTGCACCTGGATGTAAACGGTCTTCCGGGTGACAGGATCCCGGCTAAGGCTATGATACCCGCAGGCAGCAGCGTTATATGCTTTACGGTAAATCCGGATGAAGAATTAATTAACGAACTCAGTCAGACAAGCAGCGGAAAGTCTGAGAATATAAAGATTTATAATGCCATGTCCGGAGAGGGGAGGAGCTTATGAAAAAACTCTTTCCCGGTATAAGAAAACCCATTCGTATTGATGAGGTAAGTGCTCTTATTCTTGCCTCGCTTCTTTCTGTGACGGCAATGTCATTATACGAAGAAAGAATTATCAGAAACCTTGCGATATGCATAATACTCAGCTTTGTGACATTTCTTGTATGTGCATTTGTTAACAGGAAGCGGCTGGCAGGATTCTTTGCAATAACCGGATACCTTATCGGAAGCCTTATATTATTACGGACACTTATATCAAGAGGTGAGAGAAACAGCGGTGCTTATTTTTGGCAGTGGATGGTCAGCGGAGGAGATATATCCACGCTCGAAATAGAGGCTGGATCGGATACTTTTTTGAAGTATGCGATGTATTTCGCCGTTACACTTTTCTTTTGCATCACGGTTTACTATTTTACGGTAGCGCTGTACAGAATAGGTTTCCTGACACTGGTCTCTCTAATTCCCTTTGTGCTTTATGCCAAGGTGACCGCTGAGGTAGAAAACAGATATCTTGTGATAGTGGTTCTGGCATCCGCATTGGTACATCTCATATGTGCAGGGAAGGAATCACCCATAAAGCTCAGGAAGAAAAAGGTCGGAAAGCCACAGACCAAAATAGACAGGATCATGGAGGAAGATGCAGCGGCCTACGAAGAGACACTTGCTTCTATAAGTGAAGAAAGGCGTCTGGGGAGAAAGAGCAGCGAGATTCTTCCCGAGAGTAAAATGAAAGGTAAGCTGTCATTTGCATTTGGCTTTGCGATCACGGCTGCAGCAGTGCTGATTATTTCCGCGGCTATCCCAAAGGCCGGGCATGCAAGGTATTATGATAGATTTGAAGATATATTTCTGGGAGGAGATACCGATTCCGAGATAGCTGAAGGGTTTTCGAATCTTGCGGACTTTTCGGGCAATGCGGATAATTTCAGAGGAGGATCGAACAGAAGGTTATATACCGTAATAGGAGAAGGTGAAGTATATCTTAAGAGACAGAATTTTGATCTGTATGATTTTGAAAATGACAGATGGTACTCACTTCCTGAGACTGAAAAAGAGGCAGATATTTCAGCTTTAATGGAGAAAAACAAACAGCTCTCTCTGGACAAGCTTTTGGATGCGATCCGTTTTGCTGATGTGACATCCCCGGGATTTGCGGAAAAATACGGAATAACTGTCAGAGATTCGTGGGAGAGCTTTGCGGACAGGGAGGTCCATTATACTATCGGTGCGCAGAATTTCGGCGCGGCATACTACCTTTCTGCATCCAGGATATCACACATATCGGTGCCGGAAGGCGAGGAGATATATGCAACCGATCAAGGTACTTTCTACAGGAAAACAGGAATACATGCGGACAATGCAGTATATGATATATATGCGTATAATGCACCGGAAGCATTAAGAGAGTGGAAGAACTATGGCTTCATGAACATGAGCATGGAAGAGTCACTTGAAATGTTAAGGGGCGCGGAAGAGATACTTACGGAGGTGTATGAAAAGACCGGAGAGAGTGAAGTAAGTGATGCAGAAAACAGCCGGATAGAAGCCGGCAGTTATAGCGATACCGACATAATAGAAATGATCAGAACGCTTGAGTGTTTTAAGTATGACCTGACAAAGGCCGCTTATTACGGAACTTTGACCGGTGCCGGAAACCAGACGATCCCTGATGCCATATCGGAACTTGCAGATTCAATAACCGAGGGATGCGAATATGACTGGCAGAAAGCGGTTAATCTGGAAAAGTATTTCAGGGAGAATGATTTTCTTTATGATATAAGATACCGCGCCCCGGATGACAGCCCGGAGTACTTCCTTTTTGAAGGAAAGACGGGAACCTGCTCGGATTACGCATCCGCTTTTGTGCTGATGGCAAGGGCGGCAGGCCTGACCGTAAGATATGCGGAAGGTTTTGTTCCCGAGCCTTCATACGAAGGAATGTATCAGGTGGTTACCGAGTCGGATTCACACGCTTATGCGGAAGTGTTCATAGAAAACACCGGATGGCTTGTGTTTGATCCGACCGCGGGAGTAAGAAATGCTGAGCATAACGGGTTCTGGGACTTTCTGGGTGATATGGATGTGGATATGGGGCTGATCAGAATGCTTGCGGCCATTACAGTATCACTTGCGGCAGCAGCGGTTATTATAAGATTTCTGATCCCGCTTTTCTCCGAAATGTTTTTCCGAATATCCCTTCATTTCGGAAAACCGGAAAAAGCTGTTGTCAGGGCTTATCTCAGGCTTCTGAAAAAAGCGCGCAGATCAGGACTTAAAGCCGAACCCACACCGAGAGAATTTGCAGGTATTCTTTATGAAAAAGGTTGTGATATAAGACTATTCATAGATTATCTGGAGAAAACGGAATATGCCTGCCGAATCATTTCCGAGCCGGAAAACAACGCCCGAACCTATAAAAGGATCGTAATCAAAAGTTATAAGAAAGCAGCAAAGGCAACAAGAAAAATCAGCAAGAAAAATCAGTCGCACTGATCAAGATGAGAAAGGAGATATGAGCAGTCGTTGAAACTCATTTAGAAGCTCAGAAAACAAGTTTGAAGGCATGATAATGGCCGATGATGAATAGTGATCGGAAAGATATTTTACAAAAGAGCTATGCACCTGTATAGGGCCTGAAAGGGATTACGAATCACCCGACGGAGAAAAGAGACATAACAGACACTGGAACGGTGGTAGTGGAACGGGAAGGGTGCTGCTTTACAGGAAGATCGGCGAGGACAGGCTAAGGCTTATCGATGATATCAGGATCCTTTTTCAACTACCGGTTTAATGACAGATTATAACGCAGGATCTATACTGATAAAAGATAGCAGACAATCGCAATATTTAGCCAGTGCAAAGCAAAAAAAAGCAAGTTATTCTCCGAAAATCGTATAGAATTATAAATATGATCGAAACAAAGAAGGTATTCTATACAGGAGGTTACAAGATGCTAAGACAGACAAGAGTTGAAAACGGCGAAGTCCGCGGACTTCCCGGAAATAACCCGAGAATAACAGTTTATAAGGGCATACCCTTTGCAGCACCGCCGGTTGGGGAAAACAGATGGCGTGCTCCCCAGCCCGTAAAAGACTGGGAGGGAGTGCTTGACGCATATAAATTCGGACCCATCTCTGTCCAAGACACCCCGGGCCTCGGAGATGACATCTACTGCCGTGACTGGCACGTCGATCCCGAGATCCCGATGAGTGAGGACTGCCTGTATCTTAATGTGTGGACTCCCGCAAAAAAGACGGATGAAAAGCTTCCCGTACTTATCTGGTACTTTGGAGGCGGCTTCCAGTGGGGATACACCGCTGAGATGGAATTTGACGGAGAGCAGCTTGCAAAGCGCGGAATAATCGTTGTAAGCGTAAATTACAGGCTGCAGCTTTTCGGCTTTCTCTCACATCCCGAGATCACAGCGGAAGCCCCGGATGCACCTGCAAACTTCGGTCTTCTCGACCAGAAGGCAGGCCTTGAATGGGTATACAGAAATATCGCCGCATTCGGCGGAGACCCCGATCGTATCACCATCATGGGACAGTCTGCGGGCGGTGCGAGTGTAATGCATCAATTCACTCACGAAGCAAACTTTGACAAGATCAAAGGTGCGATAATCGTCAGCGGAATGATCCGCCACCCCGAAGAGGATTCGGATATTTTCAAGCCTCTTAATCTTGAGAAGGCTGAGAAAAAGGGAGAGGACTTCTTCGCATTCGCAGGCATCAAGAACCTCGAGGAAGCAAGAAAGATCGATGCTCTCACACTCCGTGCAAAATACGCAGAGTACGCCGCAGACCATCAGAGAATGTTCCCGATAAACGATGGAAAATTCTGTGATCAGGATCCCATCGAAAAGATAGCTGCCGGAAGATGCGCAAAAGCTCCCATTATTTCCGGAAACACCTCTGATGAATTTGCCATCGCGGGTAAGAGCGTCGTTGAAATGAGCGTTAAATCGACCTTCCTCGATGCTTCCAAAAATGGACAGAAACATTATTATTACAGATTCGATCCCGATATTCCCGGATGGGATCACCCCGGAACCTTCCACTCGGTTGACCTCTGGTTCTGGTTTGAGACTTTGGGAAAATGCTGGAGACCTTTCGAGGGAAGACATTTCGACCTTGCTAGACAGATGGCAGATATGGTCGCTAATTTCGTCAAGACATCCGATCCTAACGGAAACGGATATGACGGAAGACCTCTTCCCGTGTGGGAACCCTACACAGCTGAAGATAAAAACGAAATGGTATTTGACGGACGCGGAGCGGTTCCCGGAAAAGAAGGCGGAATACGCCTCGGCATGACCGGAAAGAAACAGGCTGTAAATCCATATCTTCCTTCATGGGAATATGTTCCGGACGGAGAGCCTTACGTTTTCGGAAACAGAGTTTATGTGTACGGATCTCATGATCTCTACGATGGCGAGACCTTCTGCATGGGCGATTATGTATGCTGGTCCGCACCCCTTGATGATCTCGGAAACTGGCATTATGAAGGCGTCATTTATCCCAAGACAGCCGATCCTTTAAACAAAGACGGCCACATGTGCCTATATGCTCCCGATGTAACAGTCGGCCCTGACGGAAAATACTATCTTTATTATGTTCTCGATAAAGTAAACATTGTCTCAGTAGCAGTGAGCGATAAGCCTGCAGGACCTTTTGAGTTCTACGGATATGTTCACTATGCTGACGGAACAAAACTCGGCGACAGAAAGATCGCAGGCGATGGCTCAGCGGCTGAAAACGGAGCGGATTTTGTTTTCGGAATGAAAGTGAAAAACGATGAGCCCCAGTTTGATCCCGGCGTTCTCACAGAGGGAGATAAGACTTATCTCTACACCGGATTTGCGGGACACGGCGATAAAGGAAGACACGGTGCAATGTATACGGTGCTTGGTCCCGACATGCTCACCATTATTGAGGAGCCAACATTTGTGGCACCCGGCGATATGTACAGCAAGGGAACCGGATTTGAAGGACATGCCTTCTTCGAAGCTCCTTCGATCAGAAAGAAAGGCGATACATACTACTTCGTTTACTCTTCGGAAGTTATGCACGAGCTCTGCTATGCAACCTCTAAGAGCCCCGCAGGGCCTTTTGAATACGGCGGAGTGCTTGTAAGCAACTGCGATAAGGGAATCGATTCCTACAAGCCTGCGGACATGGCGATGGCTTATGGCGGAAACAATCACGGCAGCATGATCGAGATAAACGGCGAGTGGTACATCTTCTATCACCGCCAGACCAACAACACATGGTTCTCGCGTCAGGTATGTGCAGAGAAGCTTTCATTCGACGATGCCGGTAAGGTGATCCAGGCAGAGATCACATCCTGCGGACTTAACGGTGCTCCTCTTTCCGATGAAGGCGAATATCCCACATATATCGTCTGCAATCTCTTCAACAAGAAGCATTCACCTTACGTTGAAGGAGATGCTCCCGAAGTTGTTCAGGAAGGCGGCGACGGTGATCCGAACATCGGGTACATCAAGCAGCTCGGTGACGGATGCACCGCAGGGTTTAAATACTTTGATCTTAAAAACGTGACCGGTATAAAGATCAAGACTCGCGGCTACTTTAACGGGAAAGTTGAATTCCGCACCAAATGGGACGGCGAAGTGATCGGTGAAGCAAAGATGGATGGCACAAATGCCTGGACCGAAAGAGTCGCAACCTTTGCTCCTATAAGCGGTGTGAACGCACTTTACATCACATTTGTCGGTGGCGGAACATGCAGCATGAAGAGCTTTGAGTTCTTACATTAGATCCACGCTTTTTTATCATTAATAGACACGCATTCAATAGGCATATATATTCTCTCATATTGTGAGGATGTATATGCCTTTTTTCTAACTCTATTCAATATTACAACAACCCTTTTAAGACATAATAAAACGAGGACTAATGTCGTGAAATCGAGCATTAGCCCCCGTTTACTTTATTTCCTGATCAAGATTTGAAAATATTGGTGAGTCAAAGAAATCTTTTAATGAAATGTCCAAGCCGTCGCAGAACTTTTTTATGGTAATGATCGACAGATCATGACGACGTGTATCCATCATACTGTATGCGGTAGATGGCGTAACACCGGAAAGAGTTGCTAATTCGTTTGTTTTAATGCCACGTTCACTACAAATTTCTTTAAAACGCATAACCACAGCTTCTTTTATGTTCATATGAATACCTCGTATATGCTGTAGAAATATTGTAGAAGAATAAACGCATACGCGTATACGCACTTGCGTATATTAGTAAAAAAAGGTATAATTTTTCATACAGAAGGCGTGAATGTTTATGCGTACCATTCGGATTCGGAATGTTACTAATCCAAAACAGAAGAAAAAACGTTATAAAACCATGGTAGGAAATTAAATGCATTATTCTATTCAGAGTTTAAGATGTTCCAGTTGTGGCGCACCTATAGAAATCAACCAAGTAAAATGTGAATTTTGTGGGTCAAGGTTGCATATTACTTCTTTTCGCTCGATTCCGTTTTTTACAGATGATATGCTACGAGAACAGATAAGTAATAATACAAAGAATAGCAAAGATATTCTTGACTTATTCTCAAGGGCATTATGTTTGCTTAAACTTCATGTGTTTAAACAGGCTGAAGATATATACAGAAGTATTATTACTCAAAATATCGAAAACGATGAATGTTTTTTTCTTTTAAGTGTTGCTCTGTTGGAAGGGAGAAAGCCCTTTTTACACAAAAAGAATGAAGTTGATGAAATGACACGGTGCATAGAAAACGCTATTTTACTTAAACCCAGTGGGATATACTATTTGTTTTATTCATATTTGATACAGGATTACTATGAAAAGAAAGGCATGAGATATAAGGAAAAAAGTGATTACTATAAGACAAAATCACTAGAATTAGGAGTTTCCGAAGGTGATAGAAAGATTCTGCAACAATTTATAGATTGGGAGGAATGGTGATGGAAATAAAAAAAACAAGCGACTATTTCTTAAATATTGAAGATATAGCCAGATTTAAAAGAAAAGGAGTAGCAGGTCTGGTTTGGGGAATAATCTTCATTGTCGTTGGTGTTCCTTTGTTATTTCTTTATGGTCTGGGATTTGTATTTATTCTATGTGGAATAGCTTTCTTGATTACGGGATCGAATTATAGAAGGAGAGGTAAGGCTCAAGTTCTGCGAGGAGACGAATATGATTCTTTGGTTTATGAATTGGTTAATCAAAAAGGCGGAAATATCTTACAGAAACTTGGATTAGATACCTCGGAAGTACAGTTGATTAAACCGATTTGTTTTATTTGTTTTAATTTTTTAGAATCCCAGAAATGTAAAGTGGGTGAAGATGGAGTACCAAGATCAAATATTATAGATAAAACTGTTATGTTTTTTACAGAAAACGAGATGCATTTTTACAAAATCTCCTGCAATTCTATCAATAACGAGATCAGGGAAACAACAAAAATATGGTTTTACAAGGATATTATGAGTATTGAAATAAACAATGGTAATAAGATATTTGACAGAGAAACGGTTTGCTACCTTGAAGTGAAAATTTCGCTTGCTAACGGTAAGGAAGAGACAATTATTTTATCAGGTGAGAAAGCAGATGAATATAAAGAATCGGTGAATGCCATGCGATATTTAATAAAAGAACATAGGGAATGAGAAAGGAAAGGAAATTATGGGAATCTTAGGTAATGCTTTAGCTAATATGGTAACAAAAAGCCAAGGATATGAAACATTAAAAACAGATAAAACAAATCTATATGAATTGATAAAAAATGTTGTATATGATTGCCGGGATGATAATGATCATAAGTTATTGAAGAAGACCATACAAGCAAGTGCAATGGCTCAAGTAAAAAGATATGATTCCTCTAGTGGTAATTGGAGCTTGACATTTGATAATCCCGGTCTTGGTCGAACTTCAGCTTTAGTTCCTGAAATCCGAGTGTTTGATCATTATAATATGAAAATATATGTTTACAAGGGAGTGTTGAAATCTTTAAGAGAGGATGTAGCGGCAATTATAAATGATAGGCTTAAGAACGGAATTACTGCAACTCCTAAACCGAATGAAAGCATAGATGAAACCAAAGCGGATAGCTCTGTAGTAATAGATGACCCATCAGATAAGGGGCGAATATTTGCGGATAAGATTATTTGTCCTATATGTGGATTAGAAACCACAGCAAAAGCTGGAAAATGCGACTTTTGCGGTGGAGAGTTGTTACATGATAAACACTTTTCAACTCAGGAAAACGTAGTTGATGTACAAGAAGTACATAACGAAATATTTTCTGAAGAAGAGATTCCTAAAGAGGAAGAAAAAATAATAGTTGAAAATGCTATTTCAGATGAAAATGATGTAAATAGGAGGGAGAATACAACCGCTTTAAACAAGGAAAATCGGAAGAGAAAAGATATCAATGCATCAAAAAACGAAATCGTATATGATCACTTTGATAGCGCGATTTCACCAAATGACTCTGCGAATGAGAAAACGAAAAAGAAAGGCTCAACTGGCGTGCTGAGTCTAGTCTTTGGAATAGTGGGATTATGTACGTGTATGGTTGGCGGCGCTGCATTTGCTATTGCCGGACTTATTATAGGAATAGTGAATATAAAGAAGAAACCCGAGGATATTAAACTCAAGGTTGGTATTATTCTTTCAGCTATAACGATAGCATTGGGGACAGTGATAACAATAGTGCTTTTCACGTTAATGGGGAGAACTATAAGTGATTCTTTGGACAATGTTCAAACAAAGCAGACTGAACAAATTATATCTATGTTCTCTGGTAAAACATATTATTCACCGGATACTGCGACATTACTGGTTATCAAGGAAGATAGCGTGGAATTAGGGGTATCCATAGGAAACAAGGACTCATTATACGCGGTGGAACAGTATAGTTTGGAAAAAGGTGTCCTAACGTTACATCCGGGCTCAAGTATTCCTGAAACGAAATTACTGTATGATTCGGTAAAAGATTGTTTTACTGATATGGATACCGGGGATGTATTATTCAATAGAGAATCTATTCCAGTATCACATGCCATCGGGGATATAAGTAAGATTAAATCATTTATGGGTAGAACCTATCATAGTTCAGAACCAGAAATTATTGATGATATGTTGGTCTTTAAGGATGATACCTTGTATTATGGAGTAAGTAATGCTTATTCGGGTGACCCTACTTTAATTGAAGTATCATCGTATTCTTTTGAAAAAGATGAGCTCATATACTCTACTATAACATTTGGAATTACAGAAACAAGAGAATTTATCTACAATAAAGAATCGGATTATTTTACTGACAAAAGAGCAGGTATAGATTATCTGAATGCAGATGTAACTTATTTAGATGAGAATTATGCTCAGATGGAAGAGCAAAATGAAGACTCTGATAATCCTATAGATGTAATGATTGCATTCGGATATACTATTGGACAATATGATAGTTACTATTTTATCTGCGATCTTTTGAACGCAATTGACCAGAATACAGAGTGCCATTCGATGGCAGATATACGCGAATACTTGATTGACAGAGGTTACTATACTAAATCTGATTTAGATAGACTTAATGACGAAATAGTGTGCCATAATTTTATGTGGCTGTATAGATCCGACAGTATTCCCAAATTCATTCCTCAATGGTTTGATTCAGAATGGCATCTAACCGGAGGAGTCCCTATTTATTTTGTAGAAGTTACTGCTCCTGACGGTTATGTTAATATGCGAGAAGGTTCGGGAACTCAGTATGACATAATTACACCTATATATAATGGGAGTTTTCTAAGGGTCTATGAAGAAACTGATGATCGTAAATGGCTACTTGTTACGATGGAAGACTTTGAGGGCTGGGTGGCATCATCGCAGGTTACAAGACTATAAACTCTTGTTAGAATGTAGATAACCCGCGTTTGTAGATAACGCTGAAAAAAGCATCTGTTTTGCTGAAATAAAATCTGTATTCGTCAAATTGACGAAAGTAGAGATTCAGTAAAATAGATGCTTTTTGTGTTGAAAAAGTATAATTGTGCAATTTCACAATGTATTCTTATTGTGCAACTTTTTTTACTCGAAAACCTATTGAATTGGCTGAGCCTATTTGATATATTGTCCTCGGGAAAGCCACGAGGCAACGGCGGCTGATCTCACATTCTGACGAAAGGAGGTAAAATCCAATCGAAAGGAGGTGAGGCATATGGAGATTATCGGACTCATCCTACGGGGGATTTCGGTGCTTCTGTCTCTGATTAGACTTGTGTACGAAGTATGCAGGGATAAAAAGAGAGCCGCCACTGGCAACAACAGTGACGGCGGTGCTACGAAGTAGCATTTGCACTATCTATTGAGGTCAGCCGCTCTCGTGGCTTTCTTCAATTAATAATCTATCACATCTGTACCTTTTTTTCAAGGTTATTTCCCCGTTCAAACGCAAATATTGAGCAGACAATGAGCAAATAGGGCATAGCGGCATTCAGGTGCCGCTTTTATAATTTATGCTATGAGAAACCATATAAAGAAACTGATTGCCTGTTTTGCTGTACTGCTGTCGGGAGCATTGATTGTAGCATGCGCCGGAGGGACAGGCGGTCTGAAAGAAAACGGATCAAAAGAAGATCAAAACGAGAAAAAGGAAGGTACAGAAATGGACGAGATTAAAAAGATGTTCGACGGGATCAAACTGAGCGATGTAATTAAGCCTCTCACCGATCACAATCCGCTGATGGTGCAGCGCTTCGGAGCTGATCCTTATGCGCTTGTTTACGACGGAAGAGTGTATATTTACATGACAGGCGACGACATCATGTATAACGAGGACGGAAGTGTTAAGGAGAATAATTACTCAAATATTTATACTCTGAATGTTATTTCATCCGCAGATCTTGTAAACTGGACGGATCACGGATCGGTTTATGCCGCTTCTTCAAAGGGGCAGGCTACATGGGGTTCCAACTCGTGGGCTCCTGCGGCTGCATATAAAAACATTGACGGAAAGGACAAATTCTTCCTCTACTTCGCAAACAGCGGAAACGGTATAGCAGTGCTTACCGCAGATACCCCTTACGGACCTTTTACCGATCCTATAGGAGGGCCGCTCATTTCCCGTCAGACTCCTACCTGCGCAGAGGTTGCGTGGCTCTTTGACCCTGCAGTGCTGATGGATGATGATGGAAATGCGTACATCTATTTCGGCGGCGGAATTCCCAAGCCGGAGATGGCTGCAAACCCCGGCACCGCACGTGTGGCAAAGCTTGGAGCGGATATGATAAGCCTCGACGGAGATCCCATTCCCATCGAGAACGTGGCTTATCTATTCGAGGATTCCGGGATCAATAAGATAGGTGGGACATATTATTATTCATACTGTTCCAATTTCAGTATGACTCCCGAGGCGGAAAAGGAGCTGGGTTATCGCAACGGCGAGATCGTAACCATGAAGTCGGATAGTCCCATGGGACCTTTCGAGCCGGCAAATCCCGTGCTTGCAAACCCTGAGCACTTCTTCGGGCGCGGCGGAAACAATCATCATTGCATGTTTGAGTTTAACGGTCAGTGGTATATCGCCTATCACTCAAGGATCCTGGAGGAAGGCCTTAAGATGGAAGGCGGCGGATACCGCAGCACAAATATCGACTTTATAAAGTTTGATGAAAACGGTGCACCCACCACTTCCGTGGGAACCAGAGCAGGCGTGCCTCAGGTGGGTAATCTTAACCCTTACGAGACCGTGCAGGCGGTAACACTTGGGAACGCATCCGGAATAGAGACGGTGCAGTTCGGTGAGGTGGCAGAAAAGTACGGCTCCGGCGATATGATCTTAACAGGCATTCACGACGGCAGCTGGACATGCGTTTACGGGGCGGATTTCGGATCGCAGGCAGCTAAAGAGATCACCATAAGCCTTCGCGGAAACGGTTCCGGTGCCATCAGATTGAGCGTAGATTATCCGGGCTCAAATGCGGTGGCATATATTCCCGTGAATGCTCCCGGAGCGGAGTTTACGGAAGTGACCGTGAAGCTCGATCAGGAGATCACCGGAGTTCATAATGTATTCTTCACCTACGCGGGCGAGGGATATGAAATTAAAGAGTGGAAGTTTGGCAGATAATTTCATATAATAATGATATGATATTTGGAAGAAAGCCCAAGGTCCGAACTGAACCTGCAAAGGTAAGTTTGCCGGGGTTAAGGTAAGAGTCTGATTATGCGCTGGATGAGATACAGGATAAAAACTAAATCAGAGGCAGAGGATATTATTATTTCCACGCTTTATGACATCGGCCTGGAAGGTGCGCAGATAGAGGATAAGATCCCCCTTACTCCCCTTGAGAAGGAGCAGATGTTTGTGGACATTCTGCCGGATGCTCAGGATGATGACGGGATCGCCTATCTCAACTTCTTTGTGGAGATGACAGATGACGGAAATGTGCTTTTGGAGGGTGAGGAGACCGATCCTCAGAGCCTGTGCGAACAGATAAAATCCGAGCTTGCTGAACTGAGGGAATTCAATCTCGATATCGGCGAGGGCACCGTGGAGCTTGAAAGCACCGAGGATATCGACTGGATCAATAATTGGAAAAAGTATTTCCATCAGTTCTATATCGATGATATCCTGGTGATCCCTTCATGGGAGGAAGTGCCGGAGCAGGATAAGGACAAGATGATCCTGCACATCGACCCCGGAACAGCTTTCGGAACGGGAATGCACGAGACCACCCAGCTTTGCATCAGACAGCTTCGCAAGTTCATAGGTCCCGAGACGGTTATCCTCGATGTGGGAACCGGAAGCGGTATACTCGGCATTCTCTCACTCATGATGGGAGCAAAGCATATCGTGGGGACGGACCTTGACCCCTGCGCAGAGCCTGCGGTGTATGACAATCTCAAGAACAACAATATCGATGCGGCAGAGTTTGATCTTATCATCGGAAATATCATCACCGAGAAGGAGATTCAGGACAGGGTCGGATACGAAAAGTATGATATTGTCGTTGCAAATATCCTTGCCGACGTGCTTGTTCCGCTCACGCCGGTGATAGTGGCGCAGATGAAGCGGGGAGCCGCTTACATCACATCGGGAATACTTAATGATAATGATAAAGAATTCCGTGTAAAGGATGCGATGACGGCAGCAGGCCTCGAGGTGGTTGAGACAACTTATCAGGGGGAATGGGTTTCGGTGACGGCAAGAAAACCCTGAATAAGAGAGCAGCAATCACAAAAAGAATACCTTGATAAAGACAGTTATTCCGATAAGGCAGTTCCTGTACAAGAGAAGAGATTCGGAGGGTTAATATGGCAGAGCAGCTTTTTACAAACACACATATCATTTCATGGCTTCAGTATTTTTCGGAAAATACCGACCTTGACCTGGAGCATGTAAAGCTTCTGGATATCACCAAGAAGAATAAAAATATAATTCCCACGGTTGAAGCTCACAGATGTGTGCTTGTGTTCACCGAGGCAGGGCACAAGGATATATTCTACCGTATGTACAGCGCCGGGCTTGGCGACTGCACGGTCATCTACAACGAGGGAAGCGAGCCTGCAGGCGAGATCAAGCAGGACAAGCTCTCCGATATGATAGACCGCGGGATTAACGCCTCCGCAGGAATGCTGATACTCAATCCGAATGCGAGAAGCACCTTCAAATTCGGAATGGATAATTCCGTTTTTACACCCGGATCCGTAAGATATGTCGGCTCCGAGATAAGGGCCGTGATCCTCTCCAAGATGCAGATCGAGGAAGGGAAGAATATTTGCGTTATCTCGGGCGAATCAATAGTTATCGAGGCAGGTATACTTAACGGAGACGGTACTATCATTGCGGTGGAATACAACTCCAACGACCGCAGCGCCCTTGAGGATAACGTGGACCGTTTCGGACTTCACAATGTTAAGATCGTCGATCATGTGGATGAAAACGCATTTAAGGATCTTCCTGTTCCCGATGTCACGATGCTGGTTGCCAGCGCGAGCATGGAGCAGGAGATGAAATACATGCTTTCCGTCAATCCGGAGATGGAATTTGTTATCTACACCCTTGATTTTGTAACTGCGGCAGGAATGCCTGCACTGTGCAGATCCCTCGGAATGGCTGATCCCGAGATCATACAGATATCGGTTTCAAAGCTTGGCAGAAAGAACAATTTTGAGAATCAGCCTGCCCCGTGGATCATCACATGCAGAGGCGGTAATTAAGTTAACCCTTGATGGGTGGCGGCGCCGGGCGCCGGATGATGTATCATGTATAAGTTTTTTGTTTCTCCGTCACAAATAAATAAGGAGCAGAACCGCGTTGTTATAACCGGTCCGGATGTGAACCACATCAAAAATGTTCTTCGCATGAAAAAGGGCGAAGAGGTAAGCATCTCTAACGGCAAGGACGGGCGCGAATACTGCTGTGCGATCCTCGAAATGAACGAGGATTCGATTTTACTTGAGCTCCGCTTTATCAAAGAAGAAGGCTCGGAACTGCCGGTAACGGTCACACTTTTTCAGGGACTTCCCAAAGCGGATAAGATGGAGCTCATCATCCAGAAATGTGTAGAGCTCGGTGTTACAAGGATAGTTCCGGTGTCAATGAAAAGGTGCGTGGTAAAGCTGGATGATAAAAAGAGTGCATCAAAGATCGAAAGATGGCAGGCGATCGCAGAGTCGGCCGCGAAACAGAGTAAGCGCGGGATCGTAACAGAGATCACACCGGTGATGACCTTCGAAAATGCTGTGGGAGAAGCCGCAAGATCGGATATCAGGCTGCTTCCCTACGAGATGGCCGACAATGAAGCGATGAATGAGACCCGGAAAATTTTCGAAAACATAAAGCCGGGATCGGATATATCTGTTTTCATCGGACCGGAAGGCGGGTTTGACGAAGGTGAGATAGAGATGGCAAAGGCTGTAGGGCTTAGGACTATCACTCTCGGAAAGCGGATACTGCGGACCGAGACCGCCGGAATGACAGTGATGAGCTGGATAGTGCTGATGACGGAAGGAAAGAAATAATATGTCAAAACAGAGCTGGAAACCCGGAAATATGCTGTATCCTCTTCCGGTGGTAATGGTAAGTTGCAAGGATAGAAATGATAAACCCAATATAATCACTCTTGCCTGGGCAGGGACGATATGTTCCGATCCGCCCATGGTATCCATATCGATCCGCCCCGAGAGATATTCGCATGATATCATCGAAAGGAGCGGAGAATTTGTTATCAATCTGGTGACCGAAAAGCTCACTTTCGCCTGCGACTGGTGCGGCGTGCGCTCGGGACGGGACTATGATAAGTTTAAGGAGACGATGCTTTCTCCTTATACATCGGAATTTATGGATACGCCGGCCATAGACCAGAGCCCCGTAAATATATACTGCAAGACCAAAAAGATCGAGAGACTTGGTTCACACGATATGTATATAGCAGAGGTCGTGGGAGTGACGGTGGATGAGTCCTACATGGACGAAAACGGGAAATTTGATCTCAATTCCACGGGGCTTGTCACATATTCACATGGCGAGTATTACAGCCTGGGAGAAAAGAAGGGTAAATTCGGCTACTCGGTACAGAAGAAACAAAAAAACTAGATGTATGATCGGAGATCGAAAGCCGCTGGGCGACCGGATCCGGAGAGCCGAAAAAAGGACGACATAAATGGAGATTTATCTTGACAACTCCGCGACGACAAGGGTATTCCCCGAGGTCGCGGAGTTTATGACGAAAATAATGTGCGAAGATTACGGGAATCCTTCCAGCATGCACCACATGGGGGTAGAGGCGGAAAAGTACGTAAGACAGGCGCGCGAGATATTTGCAAAGATCCTAAAATGTGAATCTAAAAATATATATTTTACTTCCGGCGGAACGGAATCGGACAACCTGGCTATCATAGGCGCAGCAGAGAGCATGAAGCGCCGGGGGAAGCATCTTATCACGACTTCGATCGAGCATCCTGCAGTAATAAACACTATGAAGCATCTGGAGCAGGAAGGCTATGAAGTGACCTTTCTTCCGGTGGATAAATCCGGTGTGGTAAGGATGGATGAGCTTGAAAAGGCCATCACGAACGAGACTATCCTCGTCTCAATAATGCATATTAACAATGAAATCGGAAGCGTACAACCGATAGATGAGATAGGAAAGATCATAAAGCAGAAGAACCCGGAGACGCTATTCCACGTCGATGCGGTGCAGGGCTTCGGGAAGATCCCCCTCTACCCCAAAAAGGCGGGGATTGACCTTATGTCGATGAGCAGCCACAAGATACATGGGCCAAAGGGAGTGGGAGCACTTTATGTTGGGGACGGAGTGAGGCTTAAGCCCATAACCTTCGGCGGCGGACAGCAGGACGACCTGAGGAGCGGAACGGAAAATGTACCCGGGATTGCAGGGATGGCCCTTGCTGCCAAGATGCTTTATGAGAACGTCACATCCGAAGCGGAGAAGCTGTATGAACTCAAGGAAAGACTGATATTTGGGGCGCTTCAGACGGAAGGCGTATCGGTGAACGGGATGGATCCCGGGACTGACCTTCAGGGCATGGAAGGTGAAAGCCTCAGAAACGCCGTAAAATCTGCAATCAGCGGTACGGCACCCCATATCGTGAGCCTGTCCTTTGAGGCAGTGCGGGCAGAGGTACTTTTGCACGCGCTTGAAGACCGAGGCATATATGTTTCAGCAGGAAGCGCATGCTCGACACATAAGCCGGAGCCTTCGGCTACTCTTAAGTCGATAGGGCTTGATAAGAGCCTTCTGGATTCCACACTCAGATTCTCGATGTCGGAATTTACCACTCCGTTTGAGATAGACGAGACCGTAAAAGCACTTGGCGAGATCGTCCCCATGCTGCGGAGATTCACCAGAAGATGATACGATACAAGGGTCCAAAGGAAAAGCCAATGGTGTGCCTAATGAAGGATTTACAGAATGTCACGTAATTTTAACCTTAAGAATAAGCCGGAACATAATACGGAAAGCAGAATAATGAACAAAGAGATTTTCAAGGATTTTCTGATCAAATATGCCGAGATCGGAATAAAAGGGAAGAACAGATATCTGTTTGAGGATGCGCTCATCGCACATATTCAGAGCGCTCTTAGCAGAGTGGAGGGAAAGTTCAGCGTATACAAGACTCCGGGAAGGATATTTGTTTCCGCGCTGGAGGAATTTGATTTTGATGAGACGGTGGATGCCATTAAGCATGTGTTCGGAGTGGCCGGGATATGCCCCATAATAAGGCTTGAAAAGGGTGATCCGGAGGACCTTAAAAAGAGCACTGTTGAATATATGCACAAGATGTACGAGGATGATCTTTCGTGCACGTTTAAGGTGTTTGCACGCAGGGAGAGCAAGAACTATCCGCTGGATTCCATGCAGATAAATGCTGTTGTCGGAGAGGTTATCCTGGGCGAATTCCCCAATCTCAAGGTGGATGTTCACCATCCGGATATGATCGTGTATGTGGAGGTGAGAGATCATATTTATCTTTATTCCGAGATAATACCGGGACCGGGAGGAATGCCGGTTGGAACGGGCGGCCATGCGATGCTGCTTCTTTCCGGAGGAATAGACTCACCTGTTGCGGGATATATGATCGCAAAGAGGGGAGTATCCCTGGATGCGGTTTATTTTCATGCACCGCCCTATACCTCCGAAAGAGCACTTCAGAAGGTGGTGGATCTGGCGAAGATCATTTCGAAATACACCGGCCCTATAAAGCTGCACGTTATCAATTTTACGGATATTCAGCTTGCCATATATGAAAAGTGCCCTCATGATGAGCTCACCATTATCATGCGCAGATACATGATGAGAATAGCGCAGCATCTTGCGGAAGAATGCGGAGCGCTTGCTCTTGTAACAGGTGAGAGCGTGGGCCAGGTGGCATCTCAGACTCTTGCGTCCTTAGGGTGCACCAACGAAGTGACGGATCTTCCCGTGCTCCGTCCTCTTATAGCATTTGACAAGCAGGATATAGTTGAGATATCCGAAAAGATAGGAACTTACGAAACATCCATACTTCCTTACGAGGACTGCTGTACCATATTTGTGGCAAAGCATCCCGTGACCAAGCCGCTCAGAAAGATAATCGAAAGACATGAGGGGAATCTCTCGGAGGTCATAGATGATCTGCTCAAGGCGGCATACGAGACGGAGAGGATAATTGAGATATAAAAAAAGAGCACCCCGCAAGGGATGCTCTGAATATTTTTATCAGTGTTGAAGTAAGAGGATTAAGCCTCGTACTTCTTAAGCACTTCGAGAACTTCCTCAGCGCCGTCCTCAGTGTGGATGTTGAGGTCGATGGGCTTGGAAAGATCAAGAGAAAAGATTCCCATGATCGACTTTGCATCGATTACGTATCTTCC
>DFKZ01000112.1:21500-73824 GCA_002373975.1 Lachnospiraceae bacterium UBA3632
ATCTTCCTGATACAAGATCAAAGTCATACTCGAATTTGGTGATGTCGTTGACAAAGCTCTTTACCTTGTCGATTGAATTGAGAGAAATCTTAATTGTCTTCATGCTATTTCCTCCGTTTTTTCCTTTTCCTTTTTTCTTGCTACGCCATCATAATAATTTAGAAACCGTTTTATGTCAAGAAAAAAAGCATCTTAAAAAGAGACAAAGTTTTTGGTAAAAAGAATGAAAAATGTTGCATTTCATAATCTCGGCTGCAAAGTGAATTCATATGAAATGGAAGTAATGCAGCAGATTGTACAAAAAAGAGGATATAAAATTGTGCAGTTTACACAAAAAGCGGATGCATATGTTGTAAACACCTGCACAGTTACAAATATAGCTGACCGTAAGAGCCGCCAGATGCTCCACCGTGCAAAGCAGCTCAATCCCGATGCCGTGGTGGTGGCGGTGGGGTGCTATGCGCAGACCGGGGAGGAAAGGCTGCTGGAGGATGATGCGGTGGACATCATTATCGGCAACAACCATAAGACAGAGATAGCGGACATTTTGGATGAATATTTCGAGAAGCATTCCGTAGGATCGCAGGTATCATCGGACATGGATCATTCACCTGCAGATAACCGTATGCTTTCGGACAAGCCCGGCTATGTTAAACCCACCGTCATCTCCGACTTAAACAAGCCCTCCGAGTATGAGAATGCAACTCTTGTATGCGGAACCGCCAGGACCAGAGCCGATGTGAAGATCCAGGACGGATGCAACCAGTTCTGCAGCTACTGCGCGATACCGCTTGCCAGGGGAAGAGCACGGAGCAGAAAGCCCGATGATGTGATAGAAGAGATCAGGACTCTCGTGGAAAACGGGCATAAGGAGATAGTGATCACCGGCATCCATGTGTGCTCCTACGGGATAGATTTTGATGACGAAGCATGGAAAGAAGGAAAGGTCGCTCCCTCGGAGCATATGAGAGATGATGAGCGGATACGCGATTACAGGGGAGAGACAAAGCTTTTTGATCTGCTGGAAATGATCGACAGGGAAATCCCGGATGACAGGCTAAAGAGGATCAGGCTGGGATCCTTAGAGCCCAGAGTGATCACGGAAGAAAACGTAAGAAGGCTTGTGAAGATAAAAAGGATCTGCCCGCACTTCCACCTGTCCCTTCAGAGCGGGTGCGACGATACGCTAAAGCGCATGAACAGACATTATAATTCGCAGGAATACAAAGAGGGCGCGGAGCTTATCAGGAAAATTTACCGGGATGCAGGAATAAGCGTAGCCATCACGACTGATGTGATCGTGGGCTTCCCCGGCGAGACGGATGAAGAATTTGATATAACGAGAAAGTATCTCGAGGAGCTTAAGCTTTATGAGATGCATATTTTCAAGTATTCGAGAAGAAAAGGAACCGTGGCGGATTCACTTCCGGGCCAGATACCGGAGGAGATAAAAAACATACGGAGCGACATTCTGCTCGAGATGACCGAAAGGCACTCCCGGGAATACAGAGAGGGAAGGCTGGGACAGACGGAGAGCGTCCTTATAGAAGAGAAAAAAGGCGGATATTATGTAGGCCATACCGGGGATTACATTAAAGTGCTGATCCCCGGGGAAGAGATGAAAGCAGTCCGGAATACAGCGCCGGATGCCGTGTGGAGCACACCTTCGGAAAACGTTCGAATACCGAATGGAAACGAAGGATACGAAGGCTTGATGGTCGAGACCGTGTTGGAAGCCCTGACGGATCGGGACGAGGTAATCGGGAAAATCCTGTCAAATGCGTGAAAAACGCTTCAGACATAACGATGTAAAAAATCGTGTCGGAAAAGTAAAAAAATTGCCAATTCCTTGATTTTATAGTACAATTAACCCAAATGGGTATCTGTAATTGTGCCTGATCGGGCAGAGGGAACAAAAAGCGGTGAATGCCGTATTTATTATATTCAGAAAGAGGTAACAAAATGGCTGATTTGGGGAACACACAGTATTTTGAGGTTCAGACCGATGCTCCTACCGGAGTGAAGGAAGTGCTTGCCTGCGTATATGAGGCGCTTCAGGAAAAGGGTTATAATCCCGTTAATCAGATAGTCGGATATATCATGAGCGGCGATCCGACATACGTGACCAGTTATAACAACGCACGCAGCCTTATCATGAAGGTTGAGAGGGATGAGCTCGTTGAAGAGCTTCTTAACAGCTATATCCTTAACCGCGGCTGGGAGCAGCAGTAATCGGAGCGGCAGCAATGAGGATAATGGGGCTTGATTTCGGGTCGAAAACGGTGGGAGTTGCAATAAGCGATCCACTTCTGGTGACTGCGCAGGCGCACGAGATCATCAGGCGTGAAAAGGAGAACCAGCTCAGAAGGACACTTGCCAGGATCGAGGAGCTGTGCACGGAGTTTGAGATCTCAAAGATAGTGCTTGGACTGCCGGTGCATATGAACGGGGATGAGGGAGTAAGAGCGCAGCTTTCACGGGATTTCAAGGAGAGCCTGGAGAGAAGGACCGGCCTTCCGGTGGAGATGTACGACGAAAGGCTCACCACGGTGGAAGCGGACGAGATCATGAAAGAGGTCGGGATCCGCAGGGAGAACCGCAAAGAATACGTTGATATGATAGCGGCGCAGATCATTCTGCAGGACTATCTCGATAACAGGAAAACTAATTATGAGTGATAAAAAGCTTGAAAAAGTAATATTCAATCCGGACGGGGCTGATCCGGTAGAATTTTTTGTTCTTGAGCAGACAAGGATAGGCGGCTTCGATTACATACTCGTGACCGATTTTGAAGAGGGTGACGGCGAAGCACTTATCCTGAAGGATGTGTCCGAGGACGGCGAGGAGGAAAGCAGATACGTGATAGTATCCGAAGATAACGAGCTCGCAGCCGTTGCGGAGGTTTTTGAAGGCATGCTCGATGACGTGGACCTTATCACTGATGATGAATCAGATATTTAGATATATTAGATATAGGAGTAGTTTTGAGTAAGAAAAAGAATAAAGATAATACAAAGCTGACAGGGCTTAAGATAATTCCCTTGGGAGGCCTTGAGCAGATTGGAATGAACATTACTGCCTTCGAATACGAAGACAGTATTATTGTGGTGGATTGCGGGCTTTCCTTCCCGGCAGATGACATGCTTGGAGTGGATCTCGTTATTCCCGATGTGACATATTTAAGAGACAATATCGATAAAGTAAAGGGCTTTGTGATCACACACGGCCACGAGGACCATATAGGAGCGCTTCCGTATATTCTGAGGGACATAAATGTGCCCGTATATGCGACGCGCCTTACCATGGGAATCATCGAGAACAAGCTGACCGAGCACGGGCTAATGGAGTCCACAAGAAGAAAGGTCGTTAAGTTCGGGCAGTTCATCACTCTGGGCAAATTCAGAGTAGAGTTTATTAAGACGAATCACAGCATAGTCGATGCCGCAGCGCTGGCTATCTACTCACCCGCGGGAATCATAGTTCACACGGGTGATTTCAAGGTGGATTACACTCCGGTATACGGTGATGCCATCGATCTTCAGAGGTTCGCGGATATAGGAAGAAAAGGTGTGCTCGCTCTTATGTGCGATTCCACCAATGCGGAGCGCCCGGGCTATACGCCTTCGGAAAAGACCCTCGGAAGAATGTTTGACAACCTTTTTGAGGAGCATAAAAATACCAGGATATTCGTGGCGACTTTTGCGTCGAATGTGGACAGGGTGCAGCAGATCATTAATTCCGCCCACAAATTCGGTAGAAAGGTAAGCGTCGAGGGCCGAAGCATGGTAAGCATCATAGAGACCGCACAGAAGCTTGAATGCATCAGCATTCCGCCGGATACGCTGGTTGATCTGGAGCTGATAAAGAATTACCCGCCCGAGAAGCAAGTGATCATCACCACGGGAAGCCAGGGCGAGAGCATGGCGGCCCTCAGCAGAATGGCTAACGGCACCCACAAGAAGCTCACCATAAAGGCCGGAGATACGGTTATTTTCTCATCGCATCCCATCCCGGGAAATGAGAAATCCGTCACTAAGATAATAAACGAGCTCCTTACAAAGGGCGCGGATGTTATATTTCAGGATGTGCACGTATCGGGGCATGCGTGTCAGGAGGAGATAAAGCTTATCTACACCCTGATACAGCCCAAGTTTGCGATACCTGTACACGGAGAATTCAAGCATCTCAAGGCCCAGGCCAAGATCGCGGAAGAGCTTGGAATGGACAAGGATCATATAATAATCCTTTCCTCCGGAGATGTGCTGGAATTCGGCGAAGACTTTGCAAAGGTGACCGGGAAGGTGCCGGTGGGTGATATACTTGTTGACGGACTTGGCGTCGGGGATGTCGGAAATGTTGTGCTAAGAGACAGACAGCACCTGGCCGAGGACGGGATACTGATCGTGTGCATGTGCTTCGACGAGCTGAGCGGAGAGCTTGTGGCGGGGCCCGATATAGTTTCGAGGGGCTTTGTATATATGAAAGAATCGGAAGATCTCATAGGCGAAGCAAAGGAACTAGTGCAGGCCACCGTTGAGAATTATATCGCAAGGCATGTCAAGGACTGGGGCAAGATAAAGACCGGCACAAAAGATACACTGAGCGAATTTGTCTGGAGAAAGACAAAGCGCCGTCCGATGATCCTTCCGATAATCCAGGAAGTATAAGGGTGCGTTTAAAGCGCAAATAAAGCGCAAAAATAAGGCGCATTTTAAGCGCAGGGAGCGAAAATGAACGAAAAGGTTGAAAATTCGCTGGATAATCTTATAGACACGATACTGCATGATGAGATTTATCTTGAATATAAAAAGCAACTGGATCTGCTGCGGCAGGATCCCGAGCTTAAGAGACAGGTTGACGATTTCAGAAAAAGAAATTATGATATGCAATTAAGCGGTGATTTTGACTTCGCCAAGCTGGAGAGCTTTCGCGAGCAAAACAGAGAGTTCAGGGCAAATCCTCTGGTGGATGCATTCCTGGCAGCAGAGCTGGATTTTTGCAGGATGATGCAGAATATCAATTTTAGGATAATCGATGCCGTAGATTTTGAATGACATCGGGCAGACCTTAGTAAAGAAATAAGTAATATGGGTAAGTTTTTTAACATTCCTTCCGGGGGAAGGAAAAAGAAAAATAAAAACAAAAGTGCAAATATGGAGCTCACCTTCCGGATACTGGGAGTGACCGGAAATGTGTTTGATACCATACTCCAGATCCTGCTTGTGGTCGCTATAGTGTATGCGTGCTACAAGGGAGCGCAGACAGCTTATTCCTACGGATACAGAGTATTTACCGAAAAGCCGGTTGCGGCCACGGTGGGAAATGATGTGGAAGTAACCATTCCGGTTGATTTCAGCGCCAAGCAGCTTGGCGAGATATTCGAAGGAAAAGGGCTATCCAGAGATTCCAAGCTCCTGATGCTTCAGTACTACTGCTCGGAGTATCGCAAGAATATAAAGCCCGGCACATACACACTTAACACTACCATGACTGCCGAGGAGATGTTTGAGTCCATAGCTCAGATCAACATCGAGAAGGAGGAAGCCGCCAAGAAGGAGGCCGAAAAACAGCAGGCTGAAGACGAGGCGCGAAACTCCGAAAAAGAGCTTCTCGATATGGGTGATGAGAGCGAAGAGGACATAGAGAGCGGCGAAGGCGAAGAGGGCAGCGGGCTTCAGCAGATCGACATGGGCGACGAGCTGGATGATTATATGGAGGATGATGTAAGATGACGCTCAGCGAGAGGACAGCTTCTTTCATCGATCTCTATGACAAGGGCAACTGTCCCTTTCTGGACAGACTTGAGACTGAGAGCATCGCGGCGAGAGTTCCGATCATCAGACGGGGGACCGCAAGCTGCCTGCGCTTTCTGATAAAACTCACAAAGCCGAAGCGCATCCTTGAAATAGGGACAGCGGTCGGCTTTTCTGCTTTGCTGATGAGCGAAGCCGCAGATGAAGAAGCTCATATAGATACGATCGAGAATTACGATAAAAGGATTAAAGCCGCTAAGGAGAACTTCCTTAGGGCGGAGGAGTCGGGCGAATGCAACATGAAGCCCGGAAGGATCACTCTTTATGAGGGAGATGCGACGGAAATCCTGAAAAGCCTTGAGGGTGAGTACGACATGATATTCATGGATGCCGCCAAAGCCCAGTATATAGTGTGGCTTCCCGATATTTTACGGCTTCTGAAAAAAGGAGGACTGCTGGTGTCGGATAATGTTCTTCAGGACGGGGACGTGATAGAATCGCGATTTGCCGTCACAAGAAGAAACCGCACCATACATTCCAGAATGCGCGAATACCTGTATGAACTGAAGCACCGGGACGACCTGGAAACGGTGATTTTGCAAACAGGTGACGGGATGACCCTGAGTACGAAGCTTTAAACAGCCGATCAATGCCGGATGACCGGCAGATATAAAACAACTTATAGATATGAGCAATGTAACTACGATCAAGAATAAAAAACCGGAGCTTCTCTGCCCCGCCAGCAGCCTTGAGGTGCTTAAGTGTGCGGTGAGGTACGGAGCCGATGCGGTTTATATAGGCGGGGAAAGCTATGGGCTTCGCGCAAAGGCAAAGAACTTTTCTCCCTCAGACATGGAGGAAGGGATAAGATTTGCCCATGAGCACGGCGCCAGGGTACACGTGGCCGTAAATATTTTTGCGCACAATTATGACTTAGAGGGTGCGAGGAAGTATTTTGCGGAGCTGAGCCAAATGAAGCCAGATGCCCTGATCGTGGCGGATCCCGGAATGTTCTCGATCTGCCGGGAAGTCTGGCCCGAGGCCGAGATCCATATTTCCACCCAGGCCAACAATACCAATTACGGAACATTCAATTTCTGGTATAAGCAGGGCGCAAAGCGTGTTGTGAGCGCAAGAGAACTCTCCCTCAGAGAGATAAAGGAAATAAGGGAGAAGATCCCTGCAGACAAAGAGATAGAGAGCTTTGTTCACGGTGCCATGTGCATTTCCTATTCGGGAAGATGCCTTCTTTCCAACTACTTTACAGGAAGGGATGCCAACAAGGGTGCCTGCACCCATCCCTGCAGATGGAAGTACAACCTGTATGAAAACAGTTCCTACCGGGACGGATTTGCAGACCCCGAAACCGGAGAATTGAGATACGCGATTGAGGAGGAGAGCCGCCCGGGAGAGTACCTGCCGGTGTATGAAAACGAAAGAGGAACCTACATATTCAACTCCCGTGATCTGTGCATGATAGAGCATATCCCCGAGCTTGTGGATGCGGGGATAGATTCCTGGAAGATCGAAGGCCGTATGAAGACCGCTCTGTATGTGGCGACTGTGGCAAGGACCTACAGAAGGGCCATAGATGATTATTTTGAGAGCCCCGATAAGTACAGAGATAATCTGCCCTGGTACCGGGAGCAGATATCGAAGTGCACATATCGCAAGTTCAGCACCGGGTTCTTCTTCGGAAAGCCCGATGAGGAGAGCCAGATTTACGATAATAATACATATATGAGTGAGTCGGTATTTCTTGCGATCATCGATGAGACAGCTGCTCTCGCAGACGGCAAGGGCCGCGAAAACGCCGAAAGACGAACCGGTGAGGATGACCGGGAGACGAAGGAACAGCTTCTTGCCGGCTTTACACAGAAGAATAAGTTCTGCGTCGGGGATGAGATCGAGATAATGAAACCGGGCGGAAGGGACATAAAAGTAAAAGTGCTTGATATGTACCATGTCTGTGACGGAAGCTCCTTCGAAAAAGAGGCGGAGGAAAGGTCAGTTATCAACGGGCAGGAGTGCATCAGAGTGACCGAATGCCCCCATGCGCAGGAGAAGGTGTATATAAAGCTTTCGCAGGCTCCTGAGGTGGGGGATATACTCAGGACGGAACCGCGGGGAAACAGGGATGCAGCAAAAGAATAATGAGATCATAAACGTGTAGAACTGTATACAGATGTGTGCAAAAACATGTTGGAATATACATCCTGTTGAGATATACTGTATTTCAGAAATCTAAAACAGCCGTACTCACAGGTTTACAGATAAACGATATCCGTATATCTACTCAATATAAAATGCAGACCGGAAGGGACACAAAATGAGCGAATTACTTAATGTTGAAGAATTATTCGGAAGCCGGGTATTTAACCTTGGAAAAATGAGAGAAAGGCTTCCCGGTGACGTTTTTGCGGAAGTCAAAAGCGTGATGGAGAACGGGGGCGAGCTTTCCAAGAGCTCGGCTAATATCGTAGCAAGAGCGATGAAGGAATGGGCCATAGAAAACGGCGCCACTCACTACACTCATTGGTTCCAGCCTCTTAACGGCATAACCGCCGAAAAGCATGACGCATTCGTCACCCATCCCGACAATGAGGGAAGGATGCTCATGGAATTTTCCGGAAAAGAGCTTGTAAAGGGCGAGACAGATGCTTCTTCATTCCCTTCGGGAGGCTTGAGATCTACATTCGAGGCCAGAGGATATACAGTGTGGGATATCACTTCACCCGCCTTCCTCAAAGAGGATGCCGCAGGAGTGATCCTTTGTATTCCTACGGTGCTTTGCTCATTCTCGGGAGAAGCGCTTGATAAAAAGACTCCTCTTCTGCGCTCCATGGAAGCGGTGAGCGCGCAGGCATTAAGGATCACCCATTTGTTCGGAAACACGGAAGCTAAGAAAGTCATTCCCTCGGTAGGAGCCGAGCAGGAATACTTCCTTGTGGACAGAGAGAAATACTTAAAGAGACCCGACCTTATCTTTGCGGGAAGAACGCTTTTCGGGGCACCCGCTCCCAAGGGTCAGGAGCTTGAGGATCACTACTTCGGAGCCATCCGTGAGAGGATAGGTTCCTATATGAAGGATCTTAACATAGAGCTGTGGAAGCTGGGGGTTACCGCCAAGACGCAGCACAACGAGGTCGCACCCGCTCAGCATGAGCTTGCGCCCATATATGAAACCGCAAATATAGCGGTGGACCACAACCAGCTGGTTATGGAGACCATGAAAAAGGTGGCCGGACGCCACGGTCTTACCTGCCTTCTTCACGAGAAGCCCTTTGCCGGGGTTAACGGATCCGGTAAGCATGACAACTGGTCCCTTTCAACCGATAACGGAGTAAACCTCCTCGATCCCGGAAAGACACCCAACGAGAACGTGCAGTTCCTGCTGGTGCTTGCATGCATTCTCAAGGCTGTCGATACTCATGCGGATCTTTTGAGGCAGAGCGCTGCGGATGTAGGAAACGATCACAGACTCGGCGCCGATGAGGCACCGCCGGCTATCATATCAGTCTTTCTCGGCGAACAGCTCGATGATGTTGTAAGACAGCTTATCGAGACCGGAGCGGCAGATCATTCCATACAGGGAGAAAAGCTGGTTACCGGTGTATCGACCCTTACGGATATTGAAAAAGATGCAACGGACAGAAACAGAACATCACCCTTTGCATTTACAGGGAATAAATTTGAGTTCCGTATGGTGGGATCAAGCGATTCAATCGCAAGCCCCAACACCACTCTGAATGCCATCGTAGCAGAGGCCTTCTGCGAGGCGGCCGACAGGCTGGAAAGCGCTGATAATCTTGAGCTTGCGGTGCACGATCTTATCAAGGAGTACTTTACCGAGCATCAGAGGATCATCTTTAACGGCGACGGATATGCCAAAGAATGGGTGGAGGAAGCTGCAAAGAGAGGCCTTCCCAACATCACCAACACCATCGATGCGGCAAGCGCTCTTACCACGGAGAAGGCGATAAAGCTCTTCGAGAAATTCGGCATATACAGCAGGACCGAGCTTGAATCAAGAGAAGAGATCACATACGAGACATATTCAAAGACCATTAATATCGAAGCTCTCACCATGATCGACATGGCAAAGAAGCTCTATATTCCCGCGGTGATGGAATACACCGGAGAGCTTGCAAATACTATCAACGCCCTGCATGCGGCAGGCCAGGATCCCTGCGTACAGTCCGAGAACCTTACCGAGATCAGCGCACAGCTTAAAAAGGCCAGCGACGCATTAAAGAAACTCGAGGAAGAGACCGCAAAAGCTTCAGCCATAAAGAATGATGCAAAGGCTCAGGCATACGCTTTTAAGGATCATGTAAAGACCGCCATGGACGATCTTAGAAGCCCCGTGGATGCGCTTGAGATGCTTGTTGATAAGAGCATCTGGCCTGTTCCTTCGTATGCAGATCTGATATTTGAAGTATAAAGAAACATATTAAACCCGGTGGTTTTAGCCCGTAACCTTGCATTCAGGAGGAAACCCGGATGGCAGAAGAGAAGAATATCAAAACCGATATAGATCGTCTTGTAGAGGCAATGAATGGATTCCGCGATGCCAACTTCGAGCCGATAGACAGAAGCAAGTTCGATAACCCGGAATATGCGGACGCATTTAATGAGATGCTTAACACCCAGGTTGAGCGTAACAACAGATACCTTGCAAGGATAAATGATGCCCAGATGAGAATAGGCGATACCTCATGCCTTAAGTCGATGTTTGAGCAGATAACCGCGCAGGAAAAGGCCATAAAGGTACTGCAGGAAGCCCGTCTGGATATAACTCCCGATGAGAGGCCTCTCACTGAGACCAACATGGAGTTTCTTGCACTCTCCGCTCAGCTCAAGAATACTTTCAGGCCATGCAGCGAGGATATCAAAGAGGCTCTGGAGCTCTATGACAGATTGGACGTTCCCAGCAACGAGACATGGTCAGAGATGGAGGAAAACGAAGAGCACCTTATACTGAGGAATCTTCAGAAATGCATACAGAGAGCCGCAGAGAAGCTGGCGTCTATGGAGAGAAGGATAGGGACCATCGACGAGGATGTGAGAGGTCTCTTCGAGGTGATCGACAAAAAGTCCAGCATGGGGACCACATTCCTTAAGAGCGTCGATTCGCTCTCCAAAAGCTATGAGGATCTTTCCGGCGAGTGCCTGGATACGGGACGTCATCTTTACAGGATATCCCGTGATATAGACAGGGCGAGAAATGACATGTTCAGGCATAATGCAAACCCTTCGCTTCACGACAGGCTGAGGGTCTACGAGGTCGATCATATCACTCTCGCATGGAGATTATACAATAATATCGTGGAATTTGAATCGCTCAAGATCACCCAGGTCAACAATCCCGAAAGCTGCAAGCTTGGCGTGTGGATCAACAACATGACAGACCCGCTGCTGGCAGGCACCGAGTGCTTCAAAAGACTGGTGGATGCTCATAATAAGCTGCATGAGGAATGCATAGAATGCTTCCTGGCAAAGCAGAATTATGATACCATTGCCGCCATGGACAGATTTGCAAACGTAATGGACGCCCTGAAGGTATTCCAGCAGGCAATGGATGAGATCCACGATTACCTTCGCTCAAAAGGAGTCACAGAGGAGACGGATGTGCTGCAGTTCAGGGAAGCCTGACTATCTTATCCGGCGGAAGCCATTTGAGCAGCTTTTCGTTGAGCGTCTGCACTTCAATGGGTTTGGGAATGATATCACTCATCCCTTCATCAATGAACATTTTTCTGGCATCTTCCATGACATTCGCCGTAAGAGCGATAATGGGGATGCCACTGTATTTTGGATGGAATCTTTTTATGAGCCTGGTGGTGTCGATGCCGTCAAGACCGGGCATCATATGATCCATAAAAATGATGTCGTAGTTTTGACCCGAAACGAGATAATCCAGCGCTTCCTGCCCGGATGCGGCGAGGTCCGATTTTATCTTTACTCTCTCAAGAAGCCTCTGTGCAAGCTTAAGGTTCATCGGTATATCATCGACGATAAGCACCTTTGCATCCGGTGCGGTAAATTTGAAAGAATCCTTTTCGGGAGATGCGGGTGCCGAACCTGCGTTCTTGCTGCCTGTGAGGACGGATGCGAGGCTGAAGGTGGTCACAGGATCCTTGATGACCGAAATGTTCGCTCTGGATTCCCACTTTTTGGTATCATCATATGTTCCCGCCAGAATGATCACTTTCAAGCTGGGAAGCGATTCGTTAGGAATGGAGTTTTTCTCAAGGAATCCATTATCGGCAAGAGCCTTGTCGAGGATGATAAACATTTCCACACCTTCACGCTGAGAAGTCCATTTTGTGAGGGCGCTTAAAGACACATCGGATTCTTCCACCGACTGCAGATGTATGCCCAGCAGATCCGCTGCGGAATGGAAATGATGAAAGGCCTTGTTCCATTCATCGACTGCAAGGAAAGAATACTTCTTGGGATCGTCAAGCCTGCAGAGGGGCTTTTTGTCAGCAACACGCTGGGGTATTTCAAATGAAAAAGTGCTGCCTTTTCCGAACTCGCTCTCAAGAGTGACATTTCCGCCCATCAGCGATACGAGCTGCTTTACTATAGCGAGCCCAAGGCCTGTGCCTTCGATGGTACGGTTTCTTCTGCTGTCCACTTGAGTGAATGATTCGAAGAGCTTTTCCTGATCCCCGGGCTTTATGCCTATACCGGTGTCGGTGACACTGACCTTCACCTTTACCGAATCGGCATCCTTCTCGGAAGCTTTGACGGAAAGATTGATATATCCTGAATTGGTGAACTTCACCGCATTATTGGTAAGGTTTATGATGATCTGCTTGATGCGGGCGGAATCACCGATAAGCATGGAGGGAAGAGAGGGATCCACGTCAATGTTGAGGGACACCTTTTCCGATTTATCTCCGAGCCTGGTGGTGATGATGGGGGTGACCTCACGGATGATCTTTTCGAAGCTGTACGGCTCCTCGAAGATATTCATCTTCCCCGAAGTGATCTTGGAAAAATCAAGAATGTCATTTATTATATGAAGAAGTGCCTTGCCGGAACTCTGAATCTGCCCGATGTACTCTCTGGCATTATCGGACACTTCCTCGTTGAGGGCGAGGTCAGCCATACCTATGACTGCATTCATGGGGGTGCGGATCTCGTGGCTCATATTTGCCAGGAAATCATTCTTCATCTGGGCTGCGCGCTCGATCTCGGCACCTGCGCGGGCGGTCTTAAGCCTTCCCTCGGTGGTTGATGATACGATAAGGGCATAATTGTAGAGCCCGTCGACAGATTTTTCTATCACGGAATGGTTGTAGACGGGAACCTTCCTGGCGGCTTCCCACAGAAAATCGGGATCGATGTCGTAAATGGAAGCCAGATACCGGATATCGCGCTCCCTCGGAGCTCTGTCAAATACCATGCCACTGACCAGATAAGCCACCATCTGCCCGTCTATGATAAAAGGCGCCGCAAATTCAACCAGCCCCATATGGCAGTAATAGTAGGTGCCATGCTTTAGCTCACGCGCCTCACATGCGCCGTATTTACAGCAATTTGCACACAAAGAACAGGCGGATGCGCTCTGCTGCACGAGAATATCGCAGAATGTGGTACCGCCGATCTTGGGCGTGAGGAGATTTCCGTCAACGGTAACTACGCTGACAGGCATTCCGGATATGCGGTTGAATGACTGCTGGATGCTGGTTATCTCGTCAATATCCAGCCAGGAGAGCAGTTCTTCCTTCTCATCTGTACTCATGAAAAAAGTATAGCATAAAAAATATAAAAAAACTATTGCATTTGTGGTGCCGTTCGTGTATACTCTTTAGAGTCGCGCGAGATTAAGCGTACGAATAGGGCTATAGCCAAATGGTAAGGCAGCGGATTCTGATTCCGTCATTTGGAGGTTCGAGTCCTCCTAGCCCTGCGACCCACGAGAATTAATTTGCTCGTGGGTATTTTTTTAATATTTCCTCAGCTTCCCCGGGGGGGAGCTGTCGTCGAAGACGACTGATGAGGGGAAAGGTGCTTATGTATTCCTACAATTCCCGTGTCGGTTTCAGCATGGTTGATTCCGATAAAAACATCACAATAAACTCGATCGTGGATTTTTTCCAGGATGCGGCCACTTTCCATTCCGAGGATATCGGGGTGGGCTATGATTACCTTACTCCCAGGGACCTGGTGTGGGTGGTTAATACCTGGCAGATAGATATCTTAAGGTTTCCGAGATACCTCGACAGGGTACAGATCGATACCCTTCCATATAAGTACAGAGGCTTTCTCGGATACAGGAATTTCAGAATCGTCAGTGAGAAGGGTGAAGTGCTTGTTCTCGGCAATTCCATGTGGAGCCTTATCAATACAAAATCCATGAAGCCTGAGATGATAAGCCCCGAGCATTCCGCTATCTACGGTAATTCGGAGCCTCTTGAGATGGATTATCAAAAAGGAAAGATCAGGCTGCCGGAGCGCGCCAAAGAGGGCGAAGAGATCACAGTCACGCAGCATTTCCTCGATCCCAATAAGCATGTTAACAATGGGGAATATGTAAATATAGCGATGACATTTCTTCCCAAAGAGTTTAAAATAAAAAGGATGAGAGCGGAGTACAGGGCGCAGGCTTTTCTGGGGGATGTGATAAAGCCTGTGTACGGAGAAGAGGAAGGTAAATACACGGTCTCATTAAATAATACGGAAAATAAGCCGTACGCTGTGCTGGAATTTGAATAGGGGTATCAGGTCCGGTACTGTGCCGCTTCCCTCTGATAGGGAAGCCAAGGAGAAAGTATGATCAAACTTGGGGAAATTCAGAAACTGAAGATTGTTAAACAGGTAGAATTCGGAGTGTATCTCGGATCCGCCGAGGAGAAGGTGCTTCTCCCGGGAAAGCAGGTGCCGGAGGGTGCCCGCGTGGGGGATGAGATAGAAGTGTTTGTCTACAAGGACTCCGAGGACAGGCCCATAGCCACCACCACCAGGCCGGGCCTTATAATGGGAGAGGTGGCCAAGCTCAGAGTGGCCCAGCTTACAAAGGTGGGAGCCTTCCTGGACTGGGGGCTTGAAAAGGACCTTTTCCTTCCTTTCAAGCAGCAGACCTACAAGGTGGCAGAGGGAGATATGGTGCTGGTATCGCTCTATATAGACAAGAGCAGCCGGCTCTGTGCCACCATGAATGTGTATGATAATCTTAAGAACGACAGCCATTACCACAAGGATACCACTGTCTGGGGCACCGTTTACGAGGTGAGCAACAGCTTTGGAGCCTTCGTGGCTGTGGATGATGTATATTCCGCACTGATACCGCGAAAGGCTATGTTCGGTTCACTTGACGGCATAACGCCGGGCAGCAGGATCGAGGCCAGAGTGTCGAGAGTGATGCCCGACGGAAGGCTTGAACTGGCCGTAAGAGACAAGGGATATATACAGAGAAATACCGACGCAGAGATGATAATAAAGCTTATGGAAAAGCTGGGAGGAAAGCTCCCTTTCAACGACAAGGCTTCACCGGAGCTCATCTTTGAGAGAACGGGAATGAGCAAAGCCCAGTTTAAGAGGGCGGTCGGAAAACTCCTTAAGGAAGGGCAGATAAATATTAATCCAGATTCACTGGAACTTAGAAAAGATTGAAATATCAAAAACCCCATCAGCCGGATTTAACGGCGATGGGGTTTAGTGTTATCTGAATTTCTACCTTAATATCTCATCAATTGTGGAGACCGTGCTGAACACTCCTTTGTGCGAGGCAATGATCTCCTTCATTTTTGCCATTTCGAAGTAGCTGATATAGCAGATCAGCATCTTGTTCTCTCCGGCGATGGCGCCCTGAGAATTCATGATGGTGCAGGTCTTATTAAGCTCCTTTTTAATGCATGATACGATCTCTTCCGAATCCTTGGTGATGATGGTCACCTGCTTGATGGCCTCGAAATGGTCGGTAAAGTGGTTGATTATGGATGTGGCCACCACATACACAAGAAGGCTCATAAGAGCGGCATTTCGGTTGATAAATATGAAGACCGCCAGGTAAACGCAGGCATTAAATGCAACGAGGATATAGGTCATACTGAAGTTGCGCCCCGTGGCATCATATATCTTTTTGACGATGATATTCGCAAAAATCTCGGAGCCGTCGATGCATCCGCCGTTTCGAAGGATCAGCGAGAGCCCTGCGCCAAGGATCGCACCGCCGAAAACGACCGCAATGAAATGCTCGACATTGAGCTCAAAGGGGATCACCTTGAACACTTCAAGGCCGGCTGTATAGAATGCCGTGCCCACAATGGCTTTTATTCCGAAGGTTTTTCCGAGGATAAGCGTGCCCGCGATAATGAAAGGGGCAAAGACGACGGCGACGCACACGGAAAGATTTAACCCGCTCAGCTTGTTGATGATGATGGCGATACCGGCGGTGCCGTAATCGATGGCATCATTGGGTATCAGTATGCAGATGACGGAAAAGCTCGCCATTAGCGCTCCAAGCGCTATCATAAGGTAAGAAAAAGGTTCCTGGAATTTCCTGCTCAGTTTTCTCAATTATTCTCTCCCGATTCAGAATTTTTAATTCTTCTTTTTTATTAATTCTTTTCACTATTATTGAACTTAACATAATTCAGTGATATAATACATTTTACCAAAGAAACGGAGGAAAGCAATATGGATCTTTCAATCGGCCAGCTTTCTACTGCGTACAGCAAGGCAAATCTGAATACCGATTTCGGAGTTAAGATGCTTGCAAAGACTATGGATAATAACGAACAGACAGGTCAGGAGATCGTTAACATGATCGATTCTGCCGCTATGGAAAGAAGTGTAAATCCCAATGTCGGTGCTAATTTCGATATGTCGGTATAAGTAAGGGTTACAGAAGCCTTACGGGCCCGAAATAGAAAGCTATGAAAGAACAGGGGACTGAAGAAAATGATTCTTCGGTCCTCTTTTTGTAATATTTTCACAGTAAAAGATGCATCTTCGGGAGGTAAACTTAAAGGTTTTGACGAATAAAACGAAAAAATGCCCAAAATAAGGTTGATTTTTTAGTCATTTTTTAGTAGTCTTATATAGGTAGCGTTTATTGGGGTGAAATATGGGGCGCTGCATGACTATGGAGGAACGAAAAACTATATGATTTCGAATCAGATCTTACAGAATACTCTCGATGGCATCACGCAGATATCCGGCGTGGGGCTTTGCGTAATGGACCCCGAGGGGAAAGTGGCGGCATCTACAGCCGATCTGTCATCCTGCAGCCGTCTCGCTGCGGAGTTCGCACTTTCTGCGGCAGATTCACAGGAAATTTCAGGACATCAGTATTTCAAGATTTATGACGATCAGACTCTTGAATATGTTCTCATCGTGGGCGGAAGCGGTGAGGATAAATATGTCGTGGGCAGAATGGTGGCTTTCCAGATCCAGAATCTGCTGGTGGCTTATAAGGAGCGCTTTGATAAGGACAATTATATCAAAAACCTCCTGCTTGACAATCTGCTCCTTATCGACATTTACAGCCGCTCCAAGAAGCTGCACATCCAGACCGAAGTGCCCAGAGTGGTATTTGTTATCGAATGTGCCAAGGGCAAGGACAATAACCTTCTCGACATGACCAAGGGATACGTGGGCGGAGGAAAGGACTTCGTCACTGCGGTAGATGAGAGAAATGTAATTATTGTCAAGGAACTGGCATCCATGGATGCTACCAAAGAGATAGATAAGACCATCAAGAACCTCCAGACCTTCTATCATAAGGAAGGAGTTAAGGGCCTGCGGATCGCCTACGGAACCGTAGTTGCCGAGATCAAAGAAGTGAGCCGCTCCTACAAGGAGGCCCGCATGGCAGCAGATGTGGGAAAGATCTTTTTCGAAGAAAAGGAAGTTATGGCTTACAGCCAGCTTGGAATAGGAAGACTCATTTATCAGCTTCCCATTCCTCTTTGCAAGATGTATATAGAAGAAATATTCGGGACTAAATCCCCGGACGATTTTGATGAAGAGACCCTCACCACGATACAGAAGTTCTTTGAGAACAACCTGAACGTATCCGAGACCTCCAGACAGCTCTTCATCCACAGAAACACGCTTGTATACCGCCTCGATAAGCTTCAGAAGAGCACGGGACTGGATCTTCGCGCTTTTGAAGATGCCATCACCTTCAAGATCGCGCTGATGGTGGTCAAGTACATGAACTGCATAGAAGCAGGGGAATATAGATAAATAACAGCAAGGAATCAACATGACACTTAAAGAAAAGAACAGAATCAAAAGAGAAAATTTCATCGAGGATCACGGTATCATCTACCTTGACAAGGTAAGCATGAGCTATCCGGAGGAAGGAGCTCCCGCGGTTGATAACGTATCCCTCAGAATAGACAAAGGCGAGTTTGTGTTTATCACCGGCGACAGCGGATCGGGTAAATCTACCATGATAAAGCTGCTGCTGAGAGAGCTGGTACCGACAGAGGGCTCAGTATACGTTAACGGATACAACACCAAAAAGCTCCGCCACGGACAGATACCCAAGTTCAGAAGAAGCCTGGGAGTCGTTTTCCAGGATTTCCGTCTTTTAAGAGACAGAAACGTATACGAAAACGTGGCATTCGCCCAGAGAATAATAGAAGTTCCCTCAGCACAGATGAGAAGGAACGTTCCCAGCATCCTTTCGATGGTGGGACTTGCGGGAAAGTACAAATCCAACGTAAGAAAGCTTTCCGGAGGTGAGCAGCAGAGAGTGGCACTCGCAAGAGCTCTCATCAACAAGCCTTCGATACTTCTGGCGGACGAGCCTACGGGAAACCTTGATCCTTCCAATTCATGGGAGATCATGAACATGATAGATGAGATAAACGCCATGGGAACGACGGTAGTGGTGGTAACACACAGCCCCGAGATCGTAAATGCCATGAAAAAGCGCGTTGTCACAATGAGGAAGGGTATCATAGTAAACGACGAGGAAGAAGGACTATACATAAATGAAGATTAGTACATTTTTCTATACATTATGGCAGGGCGTGAGAAACCTGTTCAGAAACGGCTGGTACTCGCTCGCATCCATATCCACCATCGCCGCATGTCTGTTCCTTTTCGGAGTGCTCTTCTCCATCGCATTCAATGTGAGGAACATATTGATGACGGCAGAGGAAGCCGTATCCGTAACGGTATTCTTTAACGAAGACGCCAACAAAGAGCAGGTCAAAAACGTGATAGGCGCCGAGATAAAGAGCCGCGTGGAGGTGGCAAACGCCGTCTTCCATGATGACGACGAGATATGGGAAGAGTTCGGAAAGTCTTATTACGGAGATGACTACGCAGAAGGATTTGAGGAAAATCCTCTTGCCGGAGATTATAACTGGGAGATATTCCTGAGCGACGTATCCATGCAGGATGCATTGGTAACATGGCTGCAGAGCCTTCCCGAGGTGAGAAAGGTCAATTACTCCGAGATCACCGCGCACACCCTTACCGGCATGAACAGCCTGGTGGCTTATGTCTCCATCGCCATCATCGTCATCCTGCTTGCGGTAAGTATCTTCCTTATAAGCAATACCGTCCGCGTGGGAATATCAGTAAGGGCGGAAGAGATAAGCATCATGAAATACGTGGGAGCGACGGACTTTTTCGTGCGGGCGCCCTTTGTTCTTGAGGGAATACTGATAGGCCTGTTGGGATCGGCACTGCCGCTTTTCCTCATCCACGAGTTGTATGATTACGTGATCAAATATGTGACGGGAAGATTTGCCATACTCAGCAGCATGCTTAACTTCCTTCCAATAGAAGATATATTTAAATACCTGACACCTCTTTGCCTGATAGTGGGTGTCGGCATCGGGTTTATCGGAAGCCTTGCAACCGTAAGAAAACACTTAAGAGTCTGATCAAAGGCATATAATATGAAGAAAAATCCATCAGGGACAATAAACAGAATACAGGCAGCGGGAATCAGCCTTGTGATGATAGCTGCGCTTTCTATCGGATGTAGCCTCCCTCTTGCGAATGCCAGGGGAGCGAGCAGCCTTGATAATATCACGTCCGAATCGATCCGCCAGAAGGAGCAGGAGATCGAGCAGGCTAAGAAGGATAAGGAAGCAATCCAAAGCAAAAAGTCCGATGTGGAGGCTATCAAGAAAAATCTCGTGCAGCAGAAGAACGATCTTGCCGCTTATATCGAGGAGATAGACGGACAGATCGCCACCATGCAGTACAACATAATGGACCTTGAAGACCAGATCCTTATAAAGGAAGCCGATATCGCAGAGACCGAGGCTCAGCTCGAGGACGCCAAGCTTCAGGAAGAAAATCACTACAACGCAATGAAAGTCCGCATCAAAATGATGTATGAGATGAATGATGCGAACGTGCTTACAAGCCTTCTGGGAGCCACAAGCCTAAGGGATCTTCTGAACAGAATGGACTACATCGAGGCTGTTGTTTCCTACGATAAGGCAGCGATGGAAGAGCTCAGAAATACCAGGTCCTACATAGAACTCTGCGAACAGGAGCTTGAGCTCGACAAGGAAGCGCTTGATGAATCCAAGGCCGGCGTCGAGGAAGAAAAGGCCAATATGGAGGCGCTGCTTGAGGAAAAGCAGAAGCAGTTTGAAGCATATAAGGTGAGCATCGCCGAATCCCAGAGTCAGATCGATGCTTACAATGACAAGATCGACGATTATGATGACGAAATAGCGCTCCTTGAAAAGGCTATAGAAGTAGAAAAGCAACAGCTCCTTTTGGCGCAGCAGAACGGAGCAAGGGTATTTGAAGGAGGATGGGTATTCCCTATTGCTTCTTATAAATATGTATCAAGTAAATTCGGATACAGGATCCATCCCGTGTATGGAACGCAGAAGTTCCACAGCGGAGTCGATCTGGCGGCGCCTGCGGGAACCGCCATCTATGCTGCGGCAAGCGGAGTTGTGGCCGGAGCCGGATACAATTCCTCGATGGGTAATTATGTAATGATCAACCATGGAAGCGGACTCTTTACCGTGTACATGCACGCTTCGGCGCTGTATGTATCGGAGGGTGAGGCTGTGGCAGCAGGACAGACCATCGCTGCGGTAGGAAGCACCGGAGTTTCCACCGGTAACCACCTCCACTTCAGCGTAAGACTTAACGGATCCTATGTGGACCCGAATGATTATATTTATTTCTATGACAGATAACATTCGGCCAAAGCCTGCAGACAGGCCGGACGATGAGGTTTGAAATGGACTCTAAAAACTCAAAAAAGCAACTATTCATAGGGATCCTTATAGGGATACTTTTGATGATCGTGGTCACCTTGATCACCGTGCTGATCGTGATCAGGCATTACAATAAAGAGGATGTGGGGGCGGGCACAGTAGTGGAGGTCGAGGACTCTCTCCTCGATGACGAAACCGTATTAAAGATAGAGCAGATACAGGACTACCTTAATAAGCACTCCATCCTCGACACCGATGAGGATACACTCAGAAAGGGACTTTTCAGGGGAATACTTGAAGGAACCGGGGATAAATACTGCGAGTACTATACGCCCGAAGAGATACAGGACCTTATGGGAGATTACGGCGGAAGCTTCTTTGGAATAGGCGCATCTATTGCCATGGAGCACGACGAACCCGTTATCCAGAAGATATATAAGGAATCCCCGGCAGAAAAAGCCGGACTTATGGCCGGAGATATAATCCATACAGTTGACGGGGTGGATATTTCCGGAATGACCCTCGACGAAGTGGTTTCCATGATCCGCGGAGAAAAGGGAACCCCCGTAGTGATCGGCGTGTGGAGGGACAGCGCGGATGAACTTAAGCTGACTGCCATCCGTGATGAGATCCACGTGGAAGTGGTCACCTACGAGATGAAAGATAACGGGATAGGATATATACATATAGAAGAATGGTATGACACCACCCCCGGTCAGTTCTCGGCGGCATATAAGGATCTGCAGACACAGGGAATGGAGAAGGGACTTATAGTAGACCTTCGGTCCAACACCGGCGGACTGCTCTCATCGGTGCTTGATGTGCTAAGACAGCTCCTTCCCACCGGCCCCATGCTCTATGTGGAGGATAACCAGGGAACCAGGGAAACATATACCAATGATACCGAGAGTGACGGAATAGATATTCCTGTGGTGATCCTAACCAACGGATATACCGCCAGCGCTTCAGAGATATTCACAGGCGCCATGAAGGATTATGACAAAGCAATATCCATTGGAACAAAGACCTACGGAAAAGGCGTGGTGCAGTCCTTCTACTACCTGGCAGACGGATCTGCCATCAAGTTCACCACCGAGCAGTACTTCACACCGGACGGGACAGCCATAGACGGAGCCGGAATAGAGCCCGATATAGAGCTCACCTTCGATGCGGATGCATACTATGACGAAGAAAACCCTGTAGACAACCAGCTTGAGAAGGCCATCGAGTATCTGGAAGAAGGCAGGCTGATGGAGAGCGATACGGCTGCGTAGGGGGATTTGAGCATATTCACCAAAAAGATTAAAAAAAATATTGAAATTTTTTTCATTTTGCTATAAAGTATTTTTAAGGAGTACCGATATATAGGTTGTAAGGCAAGAGAAAAGCCTACAGCAACTATTAATTCGGATAACTTCCGCCGATAGTCGGAGTATCCACGGCCGGGATGGTCCACACTACTGGCGGCGTTATAAATAACCCGCGGGCCAGACCCGCAAACAGCACCACCGATGAGAAAGGAATCTCACGGTTAAATTCAAGGAGGAAAAAATTATGGTAGTACAGCACAACATGCAGGCAATGAACTCTAACAGAATGTTAGGGTTAACCCAGTCAACACTCTCAAAGTCAACTGAGAAGCTTTCATCCGGTTATCGTGTAAACCGTGCAGCAGATGATGCAGCAGGTCTTGCAATTTCCGAGAAGATGAGAAGACAGATTCGTGGACTTACACAGGCAAGCCGTAACTCTCAGGATGGTATCTCAATGGTACAGACTGCAGAAGGTGCGCTCAACGAAGTACACGATATGCTTCAGAGACTTAACGAGCTCGCAGTTCAGTCTGCAAACGGAACTCTCGTATCCTCACAGGATAGAAGTTACATCCAGCTCGAAGTTTCACAGCTCATCGAGGAAATCGACGATGTTGCTAACAACACAAAGTTCAACGGCATCAGCCTTCTGAACGTTAGCACAACCGTTACTCTTCAGGTTGGAACAGAAGCAAGCCACACGATGGTTATCAGCCTTCAGAAGATGACCGCAGCAGGCCTTAGTGTAAATGCACTTAAGGTTTCTACTCAGGCAGGAGCAACAAGTGCAATCAGCAAGGTTAAGACTGCTATCAACACTCTGAACAAGCTTCGTGCTAAACTCGGTGCTTATCAGAACAGACTTGAGCACAAGATCGCTAACCTTGACAACGTTGTTGAGAATACGACAGCTGCAGAGAGCCGTATCCGTGATACCGACATGGCTACTGAGATGGTTAAGTACTCGAATGCTAACATCTTACAGCAGGCAGGTCAGGCAATGCTCGCACAGTCCAATCAGAGCAATCAGGGTGTTCTTTCACTCCTCGGATAATCTGGGACATTACCGGCTACCAATCAAAAAGGGAGAGCTTGCTCTCCCTTTTTTAATAAGCATTTTTGTTAGAAAATATATCAAATTGACAGAAAAAAGAGTATAATCTATATAACGGCTTTGCAAAGCAAACCGTTATATAACGAACAAATTGCGAAGCAATTCGTGAGTCTATTTTTAATTCAAGGAGCAGTACATATCATATGGCACATCTTAAGATTTCACCGGATTTTTTCAAAATGGAAGTAAGAGAGGGTTTTCCTGTCGGAGAGCTGATGAAAAGAAACTGGGCAGCCCAGCTTCAGGTACTTGAAGATGTGAGAGAATTATGTGATAAGCATGATATCAAATGGTTTGCCTATGCAGGAACATCCCTTGGCGCAGTACGACACAAGGGTTTTATTCCGTGGGATGATGATATCGATGTTTGTATGGTCGGAGAGGACTTTATAAAATTTCTGTACTACGCTAAAGATGAGTTGGATCAGAAATATCTTCATCTTTCACCATATGACAGGGGTGACTGGAAGCAAAGAACTATTTTCCGAATTGCAAATGCAGATTGTATGGATTTTGGAAAAGGTCGGATGGATGAATGGTTTGATTGCCCTCTGGCTATAGGAACCGACGTATTTCCTTTCTATTATGTTCCCCGTGATAAAAAGAAGGAGGATTATATAGTAGATCTCCTTACAAATATTGAAAGTCTTTATCAGCTAAATGACTACACTATAAAACATCTTCAGATGGGTGATGTCGAGGCAGCTAAGGCACAGGAAGATCTGATAGCTGCAAGCATTATCGGATTGCAGCAGGATACCGGATTTACATTTACTACGGACAGGCCTCTTGCAAACCAGCTCTGCATGCTCTATGACCAGGTGTGTCGTTTCACGGTGGAAGACGAAGCTGACTATGTAACAAGATACAGCACTTTTGTGAGACTTAGAAATTGGAAGCTTCCCAAAGAACTCTTTTATGAGAAGACCATGTTTCCTTTTGAAATGATGGAACTTCCGCTTCCTAAGGACTATCATGCTTTTCTCAAAATTCAATATGGTGAGAATTATATGACGCCCAGCAGAACCGGTGCTGCGCATGATTATCCGTACTTTTCCAAACAGATCAGAGTACTTGACACTAAATTTGAAGTATATGACTGGGCATCAAAACAGGGCGACAGTGATCATATTCGCTGCGAAACACCTGCAAAACAAAAACTCTCTGATTCTAAAAATGATAAGTGTGTAGTTCTTTACTACACAGGAATCCGCGAGATGATAATTTATAGCGAGTATATAATTAACAAGATCAGAGATCTAATCAGATATTGTAAAGAAAATCCGGACACTTTTTCTCTTTACTGGTGTCCCGGCTGGTTTGTGGACGCGGAAAAATTCCCCGGTCTTCCTTCTGCGGACAGACTTATACCCGAACTGAAGAAACAATATTATGAGATAATCGAGGAATTCAAAGAATCCGGTGTCGGTATTTGTGATGAGTCGGGTGACCTCAATAAGGCTATAGATTTATGTGACTTTTATTACGGTGACGCCGGCCTGTTACAGAAGTTGTTTGCAAGTACAGGAAAACCGGTCTATATTCAGGATTATCATGTCCTGTTACATGAAGATTCTGTTTCTCCCGATGACGCAAAGATAAAGGTTACATCTCTGTCAACCCCCAGCGGAATGTTTGAGGGAAAGGTAAAGCCTGAATTTAGGGATGCCGGATACTTTGAGGTTGATACAGGATATGTGATGGCTTCCAATATGAACGGTCTGTTTAAAGTAGATCGTAAGGAAGGAACATATGAGTATCTTCATTTTATTAAAGGCGAGGTTGCAAATGGCGCAAACCTTTACGCAAGAGCAATCCCATTTGGTGAAAAGATAGTATTTATACCTCAGTCTGCAAATAATCTCGTTATATATGATCCCAAAATGAACGTATATAAAGAGATTAATGTATATGTAGACATATTAAATCCCTGGTGCGACAAGGCAAAGTATGCTGACTGTGTAGAATATGAGGGAAAGCTTTTTCTTTTCGGAGAAAGATACAACTTTGTTATGAAGGTTGATCCCGAAACCGGAGAGAAAAAGTTATATGATACCAATACGAACGACATAGTATGGATGAGACACGCGGCTTTCCGTGAAGGAGGACTTGTAAGACTCGTGTCAGCCATGTCAAAAGATATATTAACGTTCAATCTTCGCCGGGAGCAGGTTTTCGTACAAAAATCATACAGTGAGAAAAAGGTTATGCCGATACTTAAAGAACTTGCTGCTCAAAAGGAGAAAAATTCCGTTTCAGCAGATGGCTTGAAGATGGTCGGAGACCTCGAGAGGTTCAATAACAGTGCCTTTGAAGGACTTATTGGCCCCGAAGGAATGGTAATAAACGAACAAGACAGCTGGATTTCATTTGAAGACATGATTAAGTATGTGGAGTGGAAAAAAGGAAAGTGACTAAAGTAATAACTTACGGCACATATGATCTGTTCCATCAAGGTCATTACAATCTTCTTAAAAATGCAAAAGCCCTGGGCGACTATCTTATTGTCGGTGTAACAACCGAGCATTTTGATGAGGCCAGAGGAAAAGTCAACGTTATTGACGATGTCCTGACCAGAATTGAAAATGTCAGATCCACCGGATTTGCAGATAAAATAATAGTCGAAGACCATGACGGCCAAAAGATCGAGGATATCCAGCGATACGGGGTGGATATTTTTACGGTGGGATCCGATTGGGTTGGAACATTTGACTACCTTAACCAGTTTTGTAAGGTGGTCTACTTGCCACGCACTCCCGATATTTCATCTACTTCACTCAGAGAAAACAAATTCAAGATAATGAAGACCGGAATTGTAGGTACCGGAAGAATAGCGGAGAGATTTTTAGCCGAATCAAAGTATGTCAGCGGTATCGAAACAGTTGCGGCATATAATCCCGTGAAAGAGAGCTTGATTCCATTTAGTGAAAAATGGACGCTTCAGGCTGAAAGCGAGGATTATGACAAGTTTTTGCAGGATATAGGAGCAGTATATATTGCGTCAACTAATGAGACGCATTACGAGTATGCAAAAAAAGCGCTTCTTGCGGGAAAACATGTAATGTCGGAGAAACCTCTGACATTCACAAAGGCGGAAGCCGAAGAACTCTACGGACTTGCGAAAGAAAAAAAGCTCGTGCTGCTTGAAGCTGTAAAAGCTGCATACAGCCCGGGATTCCAGAGACTTATCAGTATTGTTCAGAGCGGAAAGCTCGGTGAAATCAGGGATGTGGAAGCGAATTTCACCAGACTTGCAAAGGACGGTTCACGAGAGAGAACCGACGCCAAGTACGGTGGAGGATTCCTGGAATACGGATCCAATGTACTGCTTCCCATCATCAAAATTCTCGGAAAAGACTTTAAAGATGTCAATTTCCATATTCTCTGGGATGAGAATGGAGTTGATATATATAACAAAATTGATATAGAGTATGAGAACTCTATGGCTACCGCAAAAACCGGTGTAGGCGTAAAAACGGAAGGACAGCTGGTTGTTTCCGGTACTAAGGGTTATCTTATAGCGCCTTCTCCATGGTGGATCACCAAACATTTTGAAGTTCGATATGAGGATGAAGATTACAGTACGGGGAATAAGATAGAGGTTTATGAACCCAGTTTCCAGGGCGACGGACTCAGATATGAAATCAGTGAGTTTATAATGAAGATTAACGGCTATGCCAGAAACAGTTACAAACTTACGGCAGAGGAATCCATAGCAATGGCTGAGATCACAGAACGCTACATGAAATTCAGGACGGGATGTGTGCCTAAAAGCTGAGCTTAAAATAGCTGTATCTTTTGATCTGTATGGATGGAGAGAATTAAATGAGTAATTTAGTAGAGCTGTCTGCCGATGAACTCAGACAGCTTCAGATTATAGAACTCGAAATGCTGGCTGAGGTAGATCGTATCTGCCGTAAGCATAAAATCAATTATTCGGTGGATGCCGGAACCTTGTTGGGAGCGGTTCGTCACAAAGGTTTTATTCCCTGGGATGATGACCTTGACGTAATGTTTTTGCATGATGATTATGAGAAATTTTTTGAGGCATGCAAAACTGACCTTGACACAACAAGGTTCTTTTTTCAAGACCACAGAACAGACCCTGGGTACAGATGGGGATATGGAAAGATCCGCAGGCTCGGTACTGAATATATAAAAGCCGGACAGGAAAAATTAAAACAGAAAACGGGAATATGTATTGATGTTTTTGATCTTGAAAATGTTCCCGACGGGGGGAAGCAGCGGAAAAAGTTTAACAGACAGATGTTCTGCATCCGGAAACTCCTGTATGCCGCATTGGGTCGGACAAATGAAAAGAATTTATTTATGCGGATATGGTATAGTCTTCTGTACCTGATACCTAGTAAATTAACACATAAAATAAAAGATAAGAAAACAGCAAAATACAATTCAGTAATTACTCAAAATGTAAATTGCCATATGTGGCCGATTAAAAAATGTGAGTACGGATTTCCGAGAGAATTGTTTTCAGGCTTTACAGATATGGAATTTGAAGGCCTGAAAATTATGGCAATAAAAGGATACGACGAATACTTAAGGATGCGATACGGAAATTATATGGAACTGCCTCCCATGGAGCAGAGAAAAGGCGTAATGGAAGCGACGTATTTTTCATTTATTGATATTACCCATGATGAAATATTAGAGAAGTATAAGTCAAGTAATTAAGTGAGGTGAAGGGATATGGAATACAATCTTACGGAAAAAGAAAAAAAGGTTCATGAAGTAGGCCTGGACCTGCTGGCTAAAGTAAAAGAGATATGTGAAAAACATAATCTGAAGTATTTCGCGAATGCAGGCACATTGCTCGGAGCCGCAAGACACAAAGGATTTATTCCGTGGGATGATGATATAGATATTTCTATGGAATGGGAGGACTACAAAAAATTTCTTGAAGTAGCCCCCAAGGAATGCACTTATCCGTATTATTTCCAGAGTCATCTTACTGAGCCCGATTCTGAGGTGGATCATTGTAAAATCCGCAGATCCGACACGACCGGTTTTTCTAAGTGGGAATATGAGAATATAAAAAATCCTTCACATAACCTCGGTATTTGGCTTGATATTTTCCCGATGTTTAATCTTCCGGATGATGAGACAATCAGGGAAGAAAAAAAGAGCCGTATAATGGATTATTGGGAGATCATAAGAGGTTACAACGCAAAAAGCTGCATTGAGTACGGATTTGAGCCCAATCCCAACTATGTTAAATATATAGAGAAATACGAAGAAGCCGCTCAGAAATATACAATCAGCGAAATAAAGAATCTCTATCTCGAAGAATGTGCTTGTGATGACAATAATTCGGAAGAGATAGGAGAGACATCGTTCAGAACATTTAACGATAAGTTTATTTATAAAAGAGAATGGTATGCCAATGCGATAGAAATGCCGTTCGAAAATACCACGATAAGATGTCCCGAAAAATATGAAGAAATACTTACCAAAGCATATGGTGACTGGCGTACTCCTATAATAAACGGTGCCGTGCATGAAATGGAACATGTTGACCCCGAAATGCCGTTCAGCGAGTATTTAAAACAGAAGAATTCATAAACCGAGAAGAGAGGTGTTGGGTATGAAAGCATTGATTTTAAACTCCGGATTAGGTTCACGAATGGGAATTCTTGCATCAGAGCATCCCAAATGTATGACGGAGGTCTCGACACATGAGACTATACTGTCAAGACAGCTTAAGCTGATTGCCGATTCAGGCATAAAAGAAGTGGTAATGACCACAGGCTATTACGACGGTGTTCTTGTAAATTACTGTGAAAGTCTTGAACTTCCGCTTCATTTTACGTTCGTAAAAAATCCCATATATGATAAGACAAACTATATATATTCAATCTATTGCGCCAGAGAAGAATTGGATGATGATATAGTTCTGATGCACGGAGACCTTGTTTTTGAGAGCGAGGTTTTAGATGCGGTGCTTTCTTCCGAAGAATCCTGTATGACAGTATCATCCACAATGCCGATTCCGGATAAGGATTTTAAAGCCCAGATTAAAGATGGAAAAGTTATTAAGGTAGGTGTTGATATATTCACGGATGTAATGGCAGCCCAGGCTCTCTATAAGATAAAAAAAGCGGATTGGAAAACATGGCTTGACAAGATCGTTGAATTCTGCGAAGCGGGAAACACCAAGGTATATGCGGAAAACGCGCTGAATGAGCTCGACGGTGCAGCCAATATCAGTGCTTTGGATGTAAAAAATCTTTTGTGTTCAGAGATAGACAATGCCGAAGATCTTGCGGTGGTAAGCAGTAAACTTAAGGAAATAGAATCCCGTACCGTTTACATGTGCTTCTCTTCAGATATAATTCACGGCGGCCACATAGCAATCATTAAAAAAGCGCAGAAACTGGGTAAGCTTATCATAGGCGTTCTGTCAGACGAAGCAGTGGCATCTTATAAGAGAATGCCTCTTGTTCCTGCGTCTGAAAGAAAGACTATGTTTGAAAATATAACCGGAGTATATAAGGTTGTTGACCAGGAAACACTCAGTTACAAGGAAAACCTTGAGAAGTACAGACCCTCAATCGTAGTACACGGAGATGATTGGAGCGAGGGATTCCAGAGGCCGATTCGAGACGAGGTTACTTCCATACTGGCTTCCTACGGAGGAAAGCTTGTAGAGTACCCGTATTCACACGATCAGAAGTATGAAGATATACAGGCACATACACGCGCTGACTTTGCAATGCCCGATTTCAGGAGAGGAAGATTAAGAAGGATGCTTGATGCCAAGGGACTTATCACGGCTATGGAAGCTCATGACGGACTTACAGGGCTTATTGTAGAAAATACCGTGGTATATCAAAATGGCGGTGGACACCAGTTTGACGCAATGTGGATATCATCCCTCTGCGATTCGACTGCCAAGGGAAAACCTGATATAGAACTGGTTGATATGACATCAAGGTTCAGAACCATAGAAGATATTACTGAGGTTACAACCAAACCCATCATCTTTGACGGTGATACAGGCGGAAAAACAGAACATTTTGTATATACGGTTCGCTCACTCGAGCGCCTCGGAGTATCGATGGTAATCATCGAGGACAAAACAGGACTGAAGAAAAACAGCCTGTTCGGAACCGAAGTAAAGCAGACACAGGACAGCATCGAAAACTTCAGTGAGAAGATACGTGCCGGAAAGAAGGCGCAACGCACCAAAGAATTTATGATCTGCGCAAGAATCGAAAGTCTTATTCTTGAACAGGGAATGGAGGACGCGCTGACAAGAGCATTTGCTTTTGCGGAAGCGGGAGCTGATGCCATCATGATACACAGCAGAAAAAAAGACCCTTCGGAGATACAGGAATTTATTGAAAAATTCCGCGAGAAAGATAAGACTACGCCGATAGTGCTCGTTCCCACCTCATTTAACTCAATCAAAGAAGAAGAGTGGAAAGAACGTGGCGCAAATATCATCATTTATGCTAACCAGCTAATGAGAGCGGAGGTGCCTGCTATGCAGAAAGCCGCCGAGACTATTCTGTTAAATCACAGAGCAGAGGAATGCGATGCTATGTTGATGCCGTTTAAGGATATCATAAGAATGATACCCGCCGAGGTATAGAAATTGGATCAGCAAATAATATCTGCCAAAGACAATTATGCCGGGTTGGATAAGTGGATTTATGACGGTGGAGTAAAAAAGATACTTCTTGTCTGCGGAAAATCCATATATCTTTTGAAGGAATTTTGTAAAAAGATCGACGAGATAGAAGGCAAGGGCGTAGAGGTAGTAAGATTTCATGGATTTCAACCTAATCCACTCTATGAAAATGTTCTGGATGGATTAAACGTCTTCAATAGTGAATCCTGCGACTCAATTATTGCAGTCGGCGGCGGCTCGGCGATGGATGTTGCCAAGTGCATTAAGCTGTATAGCGAGAAGACCGATATTCCGTTTCTTGTAATGCCGACTACGGCAGGAACAGGGTCAGAAGCAACCCGTTTTGCGGTTATTTACCGTAATGGTGAAAAGCAGAGTATAACCGATGATAGTATTATTCCGCAGACAGTTTTAATGGATTCCAAGGCGCTTTCCACGCTTCCGGATTATCAAAAGAAAGCAGCCATGTGTGATGCCTTATGCCATGCCATCGAATCATATTGGTCTGTAAAGAGCACTGAAGAAAGCAAAGAATACAGTCGTGATGCCATCCGAAGAATAATCCGAAATATTGATGGTTATTTAAGCAATACAGAAGATGGGCTTAGCGAAATGCTTATCGCTGCCAACATAGCCGGAAAAGCTATCAATATTACCCAGACCACGGCCGGACATGCGATGTGTTACAAAATTACGAGTCTTTTCAACATTCCGCACGGTCATGCAACTATTCTGTGCAACAGAGTTCTCTACAGATGGATGTTGGATAATACTTCGAAATGCTCTGACGAGCGGGGGCAACAGTATCTTAAAGGTATACTGGATGAAATCGGAATTGCTCTTGGCGCATCAGACGGAAAGAACGGAGCAAAGACGCTGGAAGATTTATTCGAGAAACTCGAACTTGGTATTCCGGCTGCAACTCCGGAGCAGTTTGAGATATTGAAAAAAAGCGTTAATCCGGATCGCCTGAAGAATTTCCCGATAGATCTGGATGAAGACACTATCGCTGGTCTGTATCATATCATATTGAGGTGATTGAATTATGAAAGTTGAAAAACTTGTAGAGATTATTGGCGCGGATTTTTATACGGGAGTTCCCGACTCACAGTTAAAAGCATTGTGCAATTATCTGATCGATAAGTATGGAATTGATCCCAATCATCATTTGATTGCCGCAAATGAAGGCAACTGTGCGGCACTGGCAGCCGGATATCATCTTGCCACAGGCAAAGTGCCTGTTGTTTATATGCAAAACAGCGGAGAAGGCAATATTATCAATCCCGCGGCTTCCCTTCTCAGCGATAAGGTTTATGCGATTCCTATGATTTTTATAATCGGGTGGAGAGGAGAACCGGGAATTCATGATGAGCCTCAGCACGTATATCAGGGAGAAGTCACGCTGAAGCTTCTTGACGATATGGATATCAAATCATTTGTGGTAGACAAGGAAACCACAGAAGAAGAATTATCCGCAAAAATGAAAGAATTCCGAACGGTTCTTGAATCCGGCAAGGATGTGGCGTTTGTCATCCGGAAGGGAGCACTTACTGATGCTCCAAAGGTGGAATATAAGAACGATAATTCTATGGTGAGGGAGGAAATAATCCGCCATATAGTACAGGCAAGTGGAGAGGATCCTATTGTTTCCACTACAGGAAAAGCAAGCCGCGAACTGTTTGAAATCAGGGAAGCTAACGGACAGAGCCATAAATATGATTTTCTTACCGTAGGTTCCATGGGACACAGTTCCTCGATAGCGCTCGGTGTCGCAATCAATAAACCGGAACTCAGAGTGTGGTGTATTGACGGCGATGGAGCTGCACTTATGCATATGGGAGCCATGGCAGTGATAGGAGCAAATAAGCCTAGGAATCTTATTCACGTTGTGATCAATAACGGTGCACATGAGACAGTTGGAGGTATGCCCACTGTTGCAGGACAGATTGATTTGATCGGAATTGCAAAAGCCTGCGGATATCCAAACGCAGTTTCTGTGGATAATTTTGACGCGCTTGACAATGAACTGAATGCAGCAAAAAGCAGAAATGAAATGTCATTCATAGAGGTGAAGTGTTCGATCGGAGCAAGGGAGGATCTCGGTCGGCCAACCACTTCAGCATTGGAAAACAAGCAGAATTTCATGGACTATTTAAAGAATTAAAATCAATTTTCTAAGATGACGGAATACGGAGGACCGGGCAGTGGGAAATAATGTCAATACTGACGAAATAATGGTTACGATAGAATGTAGTACATATAATCATGTAAAATATATCAGAGATATGTTAGATGGAATACTAATGCAGAAAACGAATTTTAGGTTTAATGTTTTTATTTTTGACGATTTTTCTACAGATGGTACATCAAGTATAATTAAAGACTATGTCGATAAATATCCAGACATCTTTTATCTATTTATACCCCCATACAATACATTTTCCCGAGGTGAGTGGAGAAAATGGTTCAAAAAACTTAAACTGGAAAAGTTCCATGGGAAATATGGATGTTGGTGCGAAGGCGATGATTACTGGACGGACCCTTATAAGCTTCAAATACAATTTGATTTTATGGAATCTCATCCGGATGTATCGCTTACCGCACATGCTTCTAACTGGTTAAATTTTGAAGATGAAACTTCAGAAGAGTATCATCCATATAATGGTGATCGTTACTTAACACCCGAGGAGATAATTATGCCTCCAATTGGCATACTTAGTTCGGCAACTGTGATGGCAAAAAAAGAAGTATTTTTCTATGATGATAGATTTCCTACGGCTGATACAGCGGATTACAGATTTCAACTCCATGCACTTACTAAAGGAAAAGTATACTATTTTGACAGGGTTATGTCTGTATACAGATATAGAACAGAGGGCTCATGGACGAGACAAACTGAAAAAGATCATGAAAAGTTTTTGTCACACACTTTCAGTATTATTTCAATGCTTCAAAAATTTAATGATTACACAGAGAAAAAATATGCTCAGCCAATAATGAAGAGGAGCAACTGGTGGCTATGCCGTTGTGCTTTCTTAAATAGTAGTCTTTGTAGCGATGAGTTTGAATTGATAATGAAAAATGTTTTTGGAAATGAGCAATCTTCAAATGTGCATGCTATGAGGGCTGCATATAGACTCTTATCGGGAGTCTTTGATATGACCGAAAAAGAAAAGGCAACGATTCAGTTGTATAAAAAGATTGTAGTTCTTGGAATAGGAGACTACCCGAAACACATAGCTGATAATTTGAATCATAACGAGATAGATTTTTGTGGTTATGTTGAAACAGATTTTAGAGAACCTGGAAAAAACTTTAATGGTAAACCAGTTTGGAAGATGAAGGATTATCCCTATGACTGGAATGATACATTCATTGTCATTGGAGGAGTTTGGAAAAGAGAAGAGGAAATAGTACCGGAGTTAAAAAAATATGGATGTGAACATTTTTTTGCTCCATTGTGGAATGATTTATTAGGACAGAATAGTTGACTATTCGGAGAGGAAGGCGTTATGGCAAAAATATGTTCAAGAGGAATGAATAGATTTCAGGTTTATTCGGTAAATGGGGATGTAAGGTTATGTAGTTGGATGAGAGACATGCATCTAGGCAATCTGATTGATAACACAGTAGAAGAACTGTATAACAATGAGGCAGCAAAACGTATCAAAAATCGCCTTTTAGCGCAAGATTATAGCATGTGTATTGTCGATTCTTGCCCATATTTAGCTAATAATAGTTTAGCGGAAGAATTGATAGATTATGATCCTGAACAAAGATTTCCTAAACGGCTTGCATTGGCCTTTGAAACTACGTGTAATTATGCCTGTACGGGATGTACATATCACAGTAAGCTTCATGGAAAGGATATGGAACAAATAGAGAGGAATTATGAAATTATTGAAGAAAGATTAAGAGAGGTTCTGCCACATGTGACATATATTTCAGCAAACGGGTGTGGTGAGTTGTTTGCAAGTAAACACATATTAAAGCTACTGTCTGAATGGAATCCCGATGTAGGAATAGAAAATACGGAAGTATCATTGGAATCAAATGGTTCAATGTTTGATGAGAAGCACTGGAAGCAAATCGAGAATCTTGGCAAGGCAAATTTAAGCGTTTCAATTACGGTTATGAGTTTTGATGAAGACATATACAGATATTTGTCGGGCACAAAACTCCCGATTAGCCAGATAGAAAACAATCTTAGATTTATTAAAGGGTTACGAGAAAAAAACATAATAAACCATCTTGAATTATGTACCGTTGTTCAGGAACAGAATTTCCGAGAAATGCCAAGATTTGCAAGAAGGTGTATAGAGGAGTTCGGGGCTGATTCTGTAAGACTTAGACCATTTGTTGCGTGGGGTGCAAAGGAAGAAGATATTGAGTGGTTTGCAAATGTTAGGAACCCTAGACATCCTATGTATAATGACTATAAACGAGTGATGTCGGATCCTATATTTAAACATCCAGCCGTTGATGATTGGAGTGGAGAAATGGATTCCGTTGATTCAACCTATTCTCCCTTACAGATGTCAAAAGCAGAAAACAAGATGCTCTCATATTTCTGGAAGAATAGTGATAATTTCCTTGGAAAAATCCGAAGCATGACACCCGGAGAGAATGGAAAGGTGGCAGTATATGGAGTTACTGATCTGGCCAAGTCAATAGTTGATAAAATCGATTCCACCCAAGGTTTTCAGCTTGAATATATGATTGATCGAGATTGTAAAGATTGGTATTATGGTGAGAAGAGGATATGGAGACATATTCATCTGAAAGAACAGGATAAGGGTTTATTAGTAATAGTTGCGCAAATTAAGAGAAAAGAACAGATAGTTTCTTTCCTAAAGTCGGAAGGATACGAAAATGTTGTGACGATAGATGAATTAGTTGAAGATTATGAACTTATTAATGAGTTGAATGAAATATTAGGATAACGAAAATGGGAAAAACAATCAATGTCACAAGATCATCAATGCCTCCTTATGAAGAATTCATAGAGGCGATAAAACCCCTTTGGGAAACCCATTGGTTAACCAATATGGGACAGTACCATCAACAATTAGAAAAAGAGCTATCAGAGTATCTTCAAGTAAAAGAGTTATCTCTGATGGTGAACGGTCATATGTCACTAGAAATGGCTATTCAAGCGTTTGGATTTCCCGAGGGATCGGAAATAATTACTACGCCGTTCACTTTTATTTCTACTACACATGCAATTGTTCGAAACAAGATGGTGCCTGTTTTTTGTGATGTAAAACTATCCGACGGAACAATTGATGAATCAAAGATTGAAGAGTTAATTACAGAAAAAACTGTTGCTATAGTACCGGTTCATGTATATGGAAATGTATGTAACACTGGGGAAATACAACGCATTTCGGATAAGTATGGATTAAAAGTTATTTATGATGCGGCCCATGCATTTGGAGTTAAATATAATGGTGAAGGAATTGGAACATACGGTGATGCGTCTGTCTTTAGCTTTCATGCAACGAAGGTTTTTAATACCATAGAAGGAGGAGCGGTTACATTTTCTGAACACAAATTATATGAAAAACTATATAATCTCAAGAATTTTGGTATTCGTGGAGAAGAACTGGTGACGGAGATTGGGGCTAATGCAAAAATGAATGAGTTATGTTCCATTATGGGGTTATGTAACCTTAAAAGATTTGATAAAACGGTTGCAGATCGGAAAAAATCATATGATGAGTATATTGATAGACTATCATCCAAAGCAGGGATAGAGTTCTTTGAAGAAAACGAGGATGCCACAAAAAACTATGCTTATTTTCCGATTATTGTATCATCAAGTTATGAATTAACAAGAGATGAATTATATAACAAATTTAAATCATATGGCATTAATACCCGAAAATATTTTTATCCATTGACGGCAGATCAAGCTTGTTTTAAGAATAAGTATAAGACGGTAATGCTTCCTAATGCCCGAAGCTTGGCTGAACGCGTTTTGACATTACCAATGTTTGAGGGAATGTCAACTGAAATTATTGAAAAAATTACAGAGTTAATATAGGAATAATTAACAACGGCATTTATTCATATTTCTGTATAAAACAATCTGGTTAGGAAGTGTGAGATTTAGATGAAAAAGGTATTAGTATTATCCATAGGATCAGAATCGGGTTCAACGGTTATTAAATCTCTAAAATTGAATGGATATTATGTAATTGGGTGTAATTGTTATCCGCGAGAATGGATTCATAATGCAGAGCTTGTTGACGAATTTCATGAAATTCCACTTGTTTTTGATGACGGGTTTGAAACAGTCATAAGGGATTTATGTAAAAAATATAAAATAGATTTTATTTTACCGTTGACAGATTTAGATGTAGATTGGCTTTCGTGCAGAGAAGAGTTGCAGGAAGAATTGGGCTGTTCCTTTTGTCAGTCAAAAAAGGAAACATTGTCAATATGCAGAAACAAGGCTTTGTTGGCGGATTATTGTAAAGACATTATTTTCGTCAAGACTATTCCTAACGTTAATATAGAAAGTATCACGGAATATTCATCATTCCCTTATATATGTAAACCAGAATGTGGACGCAGTAGTGAAGGCATTATTATCCTGAATAATCTAAATGATTTATCATTTTATAGAGATAGAATTAAAACGGATTATCTGATTCAACCCTATATCAATGGAAGCATTTATTGTGCGGATGTGGTGCGAAATCCTATTACAGGGAAAGTTGTAGTTGCTTCTCGTGAGGAAATATTAAGAACAAATAAGGGTCTTGGGACAACTGTACAAATTAAAAGGGATGATCAAATTGAAAGAACGTGTCGAGAATTGGCTGATCGATTAAATATTTCAGGTTGTGTAAATTTTGAGTTTATTAGATCAGATGAAGGAGTATTGTTTTTATTGGAATGTAATCCTCGTTTTTCAGGGGGAGTAGGTTTTACTTATGCTTCGGGATATGACATGGTTGGAAATCATATGAGAGTATTTGAAAAATCCGAGCAGGATATTGACGATTATACGCTAGATTCATATATATATATGGAAAAAGCCTATGAAATATATGTAAATAAATGTATTTAACATGTTTATGCCATAAGATTTAGTTTCAAGGAAGAGATATATGAGGGTGCTTATTTATGGAATAGCTAACAGAATATTGAGAAGCAAATTTTCCTGTTTTATAGGAGAAAAATATGAAGTGATAGGTATATCGGATAAATATATTCAAAAGGATTTTTTGCAAGGGATGAATTATATTCCTTATGATAGAATTTCTGAAATAGATTATGACTATATTGTTTTGCTAATAGAGACAGAATCTGTTAGAAAATCGGCAAAAAAAGAATTAGAGGAATTAGGAATAAACAAAGAGAAAATAGTTGAACCATACCTATTTTTCATGACGAACGCTTATTTTACTCCTGACATTAAAGGGTACATAGATGGATTAAGTTTAGATAAAAGTTATGAAAATATTGTGATGGGGTTATCATATTCGTTTAGGGGAATAGAGTCAGGACGATTTCCTGGCGGAACAGTAGATGTTTCCTGGCATTCACAGGATTTGTATTATAATCTGCTTCTTCTCAGGGAATTAAAAAAAAGCAAATTCCAATTGTACAAACAAATTGAAAATGTTTTTATGGTTTTCCCTTACTATTACTTTAATTATGATATGTCCAAATCTGCTGAAGCGTATGCAGGAGGTTATATCTATGCTAATAGAGGCTTTGATGATTTTCATAATGCAAGTTCAATGGATAATGATATTATTATTGGCCACTTGCGTTGTAGGGAGTTATTCGGAGATCATTTTTGGGATAATAGGAAATGGGATTTACACTGGAGAGGGAGCTCTGATGTGATAAAGAGTAACGATTTAATATCATTATCCAGTACATGGAAAAAGGAAAGATCACAAACAATTAAAGAGAATGAAGAACTGTTCAATCAATTAATCAATGAAGTATCTGGAAAGAATATAATATTGATCATTCCCCCATTCTTGACAAATTATATCCAAAAAGAGGATATGATATTTTATTATAAAATGCAGGAATTGTTTTATGAGTCTATTCGAAACTATAGTATAACAGTATTGGATTATAGTAATTCACTTACAGACACAGAATTATTCTCTGATGCTACACATTTGAACAATAATGGCAGAGATGTTTTTACTAATATGATAATAAGCGATATTTGGAAAAAATGATAACAGTACTTGTGGGTATTTCGACATCGTATGAGAAAAATCAAGAAATGTAGTGATAAGAAAAAACATCATTACTGCAGAAATGGGAGAAAAGCAATGTCGGAGAAAATGTTGAATTTTACGGTTGGGCCGGTAATGTCATGCGATGAGGTTCTGGAAGTGTCCGGAAAGTCAGCACCATATTTCAGAACACCCGAGTTTTCCGAGATCATGAAGGAAAACGAAAAAATGATGATGGAGCTTCTTTCCGCCCCTAAGGGCAGCAGGGTTGCGTTTCTTACTGCATCGGGAACGGGAGCCATGGAGTCTGCCGTTATGAACATTTTAAACGATAAGGACAAGGTTATCGTTGTAAACGGAGGATCTTTCGGCCAGAGATTTGCGGAATTGTGTGAGCTACACAAAAGAGAGTACACTGAGGTAAAGCTTGAGTTTGGAAAGACCCTTAAAAAGAGCGAATTCGCAGGGCTCTCGGGGAAAGGATATACAGCTCTTCTTATCAATATGTGTGAAACATCATCGGGCGTACTATATGATATGCCGATGGTATCAGAGTTTTGCAAAGAGAATGGAATTCTTCTAATAGTAGATGCAATAAGTGCTTTTTTGGCTGATGAATTGGAAATGGATAAGTTGGGTATTGCAGCTGTCATTACAAGTTCACAGAAGGCACTGGCCCTTCACCCCGGTATTTCAATGATAACTATGGCTCCGGAGGCAATAGAACGTGTGGAGAAGAACACGGAAACAGGTATGTACCTAAGCCTTAAGGAGGCTTTAAAGAATGGAGAAAGAGGACAGACGCCTTTTACCCCTGCAGTAGCAATATTGCTTTCGCTTAATGCAAGGCTCCATCAGATTGAGAAAACCGGTGGTAAGAAAGCTGAGCATAAGAGGATTGCAGCGATTGCTAAGCAGTTCAGAGATGGAATCGCAGATCTGCCGCTTGATGCGTTTTCCGAAATGCAATCAAACTGCGTTACAGCGCTTAGAGTAAAGGAAGGAAGCGCAAAAGACATAGTTAATACCTTCAAAGATAAATATAATATCTGGCTTTGCCCCAACGGGGGAGAGATAGGTAATACGGTATTCAGAGTAGGACATATCGGAAATATTACCGCCGAGGACAATTCTAGGCTTATAGAGGTGTTCAAAGAGGTTTTGGAATAATAAAATCCAAAAAATAAAAAATTTGAAATTTCCTCTAAAGTTTTTTTTATATGGCACCGATATAATGAGTGTAAGCAGGAAGGAGTCCTGCAAAACAACTTATCAACCGGGGCGATTATCCGAAGCCCAGTTTAAAACAAGGAGAAAAAATTATGGTAGTACAGCACAACATGCAGGCAATGAACTCTAACAGAATGTTAGGATTAACATCTAATTCACTTTCAAAATCAACTGAAAAACTTTCATCAGGATATCGTGTAAACAGAGCAGCAGATGATGCAGCAGGTCTTGCGATCTCCGAGAAAATGAGAAGACAGATCCGTGGACTTACACAGGCAAGCCGCAACTCTCAGGATGGTATCTCAATGGTACAGACCGCTGAAGGTGCACTCAACGAAGTACACGATATGCTTCAGAGACTTAACGAACTCGCAGTTCAGTCAGCAAACGGAACTCTCGTATCCTCACAGGATAGAAGTTACATCCAGCTCGAAGTTTCACAGCTCATTCAGGAAATCGACGATGTTGCCAACAACACCAAGTTCAACGGCATCAGCCTTCTGAATGTCAGCACAACCGTTACTCTTCAGGTTGGTACTGAAGCCAGCCACACGATGGTCATCAGCCTTCAGAAGATGACTGCAGCAGGTCTTAGTGTAAATGCACTTAAAATGTCAACTCAGTCAGGAGCAGTAAGTGCCATAAGCAAGATTAAGAGCGCTATCAACACTTTGAACAAGCTTCGTGCTAAACTCGGTGCTTATCAGAACAGGCTTGAGCACAAGATCGCTAACCTCGACAACGTAGTTGAGAATACCACAGCAGCTGAGAGCCGTATCCGTGATACCGACATGGCTACTGAGATGGTTAAGTACTCCAATGCCAACATCTTGCAGCAGGCAGGTCAGTCAATGCTTGCACAGTCCAACCAGGCAAATCAGGGTGTTCTTTCACTCCTCGGATAAGTTGGAGCGATATATACTACCAAATAACAAAAGGAAGAGCAGGAAGCTCTTCCTTTTGTGTTTCTGCAGAGAAACAAAACATAAAAAACAGTGCATATAATAAAAAAACTTGCCAAAACATAAAAAAAACAGTAGAATAATAAAAAATGATAAAAAGTATAAGTGAAACATAAAAACACATAACTGATGATAAATATGGAGAAATTAGCTATGAATGGAACAGATCCGTTTACAAGAACGCCCGGAATAGCAGGAAAAGCATATATTGACAACGGTATAGCAGATGAAATCATAAAAAACTTTACTGATGAGGATTCATCGAAATATGTATACAAGATTACCGGACCTCGCGGAGCAGGCAAATCGGTGGAATATGGTAAAATAATAAGAACATTGAAAGCCGAGAATAATTGGCTGGTCTATCCTCTTTCTGCGTCCGGGGAAGCGGTATCTACACTTATTTCAAAGATAAGCATGGAAAGTTTTATTGATTCGAAAAGCACTACAACCGCACTCAGTTCTACTACTTCTGTAGAAGGGAACGCTTTGGTGCTGACCGGGGGCGAATCGATCAATGTCAGCAAAACTACCACGGATAATGAGCATTTCTATTTGGAAGAAGCCACTCTTACGAAAATGATTGAGCAGGCAAACAAAAAGAAATATAAAGTACTCATAGGAGTAGATGATATATCAAAAACAAAGGATATGGTAAATCTTCTCTCCATGTTTGGATCCATGTTGCTTGAGGGATTACAGATTTATCTTGTGGTTACGGGACTTTCTGAAAACATTGAAGATTTCTCGTCTGAGAAAAACCTTACTTTCTTCAAACGCGCTGATGAAAGGGAGATTAAGGCTTTAAACCGATTTGACATTACATATATGTATGAAAAGCTCTTAGGGGTCGATTCGGAAGAGGCAAAGAAAATAGGATCCATGACGGGTGGATATGCATATGCGTATCAGGTGCTGGGATCGTTATATTATACAAAGAAAAGCAATGAATCACTGGAGGATCTCATACCTGCCTTTGAACGTATTCTCTTCAAAGATTCCTATGATTTAATATGGAAGACTCTGACAAACGGAGAAAAAGAGCTTGTAAGATGTATTTGCACTACAAAAGATGGAAGAGCAGAAAGTATAAAGGCTCTGATGAATAATCCGTCGACTTATCCGGTGTACAGGAACAGGTTGATCAATAAACATCTCGCAGATGGGGATACCAGGGGTTATTTGAAAATACGACTTCCACGATTTGACAGATATGTTGAACTCTGGGGGGACTGAGATTTCGGTTTTAAACCCGATTTTTCATTCCAAAACATTTTCAACTCCGCTTAATGTCGATTATTTTTTAACATTAAGCGGAATTGAACAGCTATACTACATTGTAATTGAAGCAAGAAGAAACAGGCCTGCATTTATTGACTTTTAGGCGTTTTTCGGGTATATTATAGGTTATAAAAGTATCTTTAATCGGTACATGCTTTGGCTTTCAAATAGCGGAGGTAGGCATATGAGTAATGTACATAGCGTAGGTGAAAACCTGAATAATTATCTTGTTTCATCGCTTTCAAGCGGAAAGCGTATACAGAATGCTTCCAACGGCGCGGCTGAAATGGCAATCCTTCAGAAGCAGGAGCGCCAGGTGGGCGGTATCAATGCCGGCACCAACAATATGCAGATGGGTAAGGATGCGATAAATATCGCGGACGGTGCAGTGTCGGAGATCACCGATTCTCTGCAGAGAATGCGCGAGCTGGCTCTTCAGGCATCCAACGGCACCCTTTCAAAAGAAGATAAGTCCTATATCCAGATGGAGATCGATCAGCTCAAAGCCGGGATCGGAGAGGCAGCCGAGACTACAAACTACAACGGCGTGAAGCTTCTCGACAACGAGGATGGTAAGGTTACCATGGCCATCAATGCCGATGGCGGAGAGCATGAGTTTTCAAAGGTGAATGCTACTCTGGATTATCTCGGAATAAAGGATTTTGATGTCACCAAGAGCTTTGACCTTAAGACAATCGACAGCGCCCTCGAGAAGATCAGCGGCGGCCGTGCTAAGCTCGGAGCACAGAGCAATGCCTTTGATGTGGCGATCAATTACAACAACGGCATCAGCTACAATACAGTGGCATCTCAGAGCAGAATGGGTGATACCGAGTATGGCGATTACATCCAGAAGCTCAAGAAACAGCAGCTTCTGAACGATGTACAGGCACAGATGCAGAAGCGCCGCCAGGAAGATGAAGAAAGAAGAGTGACGGGGCTGTTCTAAAGCGAATCCAAATCAAAATCACCTGTGGGGTTTCCACAGGTGATTTTTTGGAGTATGGAGTTTATGCCTCAAACCGCTTTTTTTCATTGAAAATCATACTACATTGTAGTATGATTTTTTATAAGAGGAGCTTTATATGACTATTAGGGAGTTAAGGCAGCAAACAGGCTTGTCACAGAGTAAATTTGCAACACAATATGGATTGAATCTCAGGACACTTCAGGCATGGGAAAGGGGAGCCAGGAATGCCCCTGAAAGTGTTTTGCTGGAATTAAACCGCAAGATAAATAGAAATAATACACCGTTACGTATTCTCCGCTGTATAGAAGATGATATTCCTTTTGATACTTTTCGTTCTGAAATATGTCACGAATATAAGTATGTGGGGGATGATTATCGCTTTTGCGAAATAATGATAGAAAGCGATATGATCAATAATCTGTGGAATAAAAACTGGCGCGCAAAAGCTCTGTATATGATGGCGATCATGGATTTTATAGCGGATAAGTACGATGTTGATCCACCTAAGGATTACGATGAGATCAGAAATCAAAAACTAAAAGACCCTCTTATCCCTCAAAGCATACGTATTCTCGATAGAATCGGTGAAAAAGATTACTTTGATAAAGCGATAAAGGAATGCAGCGAACATCCTGTTGGCAAGTTTTTTTATAAATACAATATTATCGAGAAGGAGTTGACTGATGTCGTTTGAGTTTAACAGGGAAAACCTGGATCACTATCTTTATCTTGTAGCTAAAGGCTACAAAAAACACAACCGGAAGAATACTAAGGCGGAACTGGTATTGGTCGGGGGATCATCGATAGTGGTCAATTATGGATTTCGCGGGCAAACAACAGATATAGACTCTATCATACTTGCAGCGTCATATATAAAAGATGTTATAGCCAAAGTTGCGGATGAAAATGGTTTGGAAAAAGACTGGCTGAATGACGATTTTAAAAAGACTTCATCATACAGTGATAAGCTTATAAAGTATGGAAAGCACTACAAAACGTTTTGCGGATGTCTTGATGTGAGAACTATTGAAGGGGAATGTCTTGTTGCCATGAAATTGCGCTCATTCAGGGAGTATAAACATGACATATCCGATATTGTCGGCATTATGAAAGAGTGCGAGGAATCAGGGCATACAGTTACAAAGGAAAAGATTGCAACCATATATAAAGATTTATATAATGAGGATATAGAGACTGAAAAATTGGCAGTGCTTGAGTCGCTTTTATCTTCGGGAAGCCTTGAAGAATTATATTATAAAACTGTTAAAGAAGAAGCTGAGAACAAAACAATTCTCGTAGAAGCTCAGGAAAAATACAGAAATGAATTAAACGGGGATAACGCTTCTGATTTTTTGAAAAGAATTAAGGCGAAAAAAGATCGAGGCGCTCAACAGTGAGGCATGGTTTTTATGTATAATAGGATCCGTACATTTTGGACTGAAAAGAGAATACAAAGCAGCACGGATCTTGACGCTGTAGTAAATGGACAAGCTGTAACGTTGGCGTATAATACTACGAAGCTGGAGATCCCTACTGTTTCGTTCCATGATACCCGTGAGATTTTTGAGCATGGACGTGTAGCCAATTATACAGGTGATGTGTATTCGTTATTTGCTCTTCAGAATGCAAAAAGAGGATGGGAACTGTTTCTAAAAGCTTTTGATGAAAAGCAAAAAATAGATGAGAGTCTTATAAAAGAGTTCCAGTATGCTTTAACGGTGGGAACATATGATGAAAGAAGGTATATGCATGGGGAGAGACCGGGGGAGTATAAGATAGGAGATTATGTTACCGGAATACATGAAGTAGGAGCTCCCCCGGAAGATGTTAAGGATGAGATATGCGAGCTTTTGACAGACATCGGTTCGGTCGAAAACAAGGATGCTCTTACCGCTGCGGCTTTCTTCCATGCAAAATTTGAAAATATACATCCATTTGCTGACGGAAACGGCCGTGTAGGCAGGCTCCTTATGAATTATTTTCTGGTTTGCCATGATCATCCGGTAATTACCATTCATGAAGAAGACAGGAATGAGTATATGAAGGCTTTAGAAGCGTGGGATGAAAGTCAGGATCTTAATCCCATGAAAGAACTTCTTATAGGACAGACGGTCAAAACATGGAAAAAAACGGTTAATCGATAATCTGAAAATGGACATTTGAATTGGTGATAAACGCCATTGTGGCTGTATTTGAGCTGGTGCGTAGTGAAGTGAAGAACAGGCATCAAAAAAATCACCTGTGGATTTCCACAGGTGATTTTTTTGGAGTTTGGAGTTTATCAACTTATCATTTATTAAAAGAAGAATCTTATTAACAGAAGAAATTGAACATCATTCCCGAGTAGGAGCTGGTGTTGTAAGGGCTTGCGAAGTTATGTCCGGGGTTCTTGTAGGCTACGATGGTACGCTGCACATATTCCATAGGGTTGAGCGCTACCTGGTTGCTCTTTCTGAGCAGCGAATTTGAAAAATCCTTTAGGGCGCTGAACGTAGCGGACAGATCGCCGGATTCTTCGGCAGATTCCTTAAGCTTATCTTTGTCGACTGAAAGGGTACCGTCTTCTCCGATGCCTACTCCCACGTCACTGAGTAATCTTCCGTAGTAGGATCCGATGCCTTTTACCTCGCCTGCAAGCTGCTTGCTGCGAGCCTGCGCGTTTGTGTATGTGCTTACGGCCTTGAGGAAATTGTTGTAACTTCCTACAAGCTTTTCAAGGTTATCCGTAACCGTTTCGGAATTGGTCTTCATTCCGACGGTAGCGGGCTCACCCTCTTTGCTGATCCCCTTGAGCTCGAGCTCATACATCTTGCCGACTGTAAAGTGGTTGGAGTTGGTCTCTCTTTCTTCGCCGTTTATAAGGAATTTGGCGTTCTCAGGTTCGGTTACGACATTGCCGAGCCCGAAGTAATCAACGGCTCCCTTTTCCTTACTGGTGCGCTCATCGGATATCTGGAAGATCCTTTCTCTTCCGCGAGGGATACCGGTGGCTTCGGATAATACCTTAAGGGAGGTCTGATCGCCCTTTTCCACAACTTCTGCGGAAAGCCCTATACCGGAGTTGTTGATCAACCTTGCAAGTCTTTCCTGTACATCCTTATTCGTCTCACCTTCGGAAATAGCAAACTGGAATTCGTAATTCATTCCGTTGATGCCCACGTCGAAGGAGTAGGTTGCTTCGGGAAGTGCGACAGGAGCGTTGGGAAGTGAATTACCCTCGTTTTCCTGAGCGGTTGCAAGGGATTTGACTTCTATCTCAAATGATTCTGCTGAATCGGAATTTTTTTCATCACCGATATACAGAGCGGATACTACATTTCCGTCTGAGGAATATGCGCTCTTACCGCTGATCAGACCGTTTTCTTCAAGGCCGCCAAGCTCTGCAATCTCACTTCTCAGTTCGCGGGCATTTTCTTTAAGGCTCACGGCATAAGCCTGTGTGTCCTTATTGGTCACAGGAAGATACCAAGGAGATTCTTTATTTAATTTGACAATGGAATTGTAAGTATTGCGCAGTTCGCTCTTTTTGTGGGAATCATAACGCGTAATACTCGGCTGATAAGCCTGCAAGTAGTTGTTGAGAATTGTATCACGAACAGCACTCATTGCCACAACCTCCTTTCTTCCTTGAAATGTGTGACGCCTGAGCCGGCGTTAAAGCTTTGAGGGAAAATCCTTTTCTCCCTTTGATCAAAGCTTACGTGGATATAAAGCTACCAATCCACCTTTTTTTATGTACTTCCAATTTACCATACTTTTTACAACAATACAATAGGAAAATACAAAAAAAGTGCATATTTTGTGATTTTTTTTCTGATTTCTTTTAATAGGCATTTTGTTATGGTAAAATACTGTCTATGAGCTGGTTCAAAACGTTTAAAAACATTATATTCGGCAAAGAGATAGTATCTCAGCAGACAAAGCTTGAAATCGTTTCTATCGGCATCACGATAGTGCATTTCATCATGCTCATAATGTTTCTGAGTCTAAGGATATGGCCAATGACGGTCTACAACATGATCGTGGTGGCCTATTATCTTTATATTTACAAGATCGTCAGATCGGGAAGCATTTACAGCGGCTATATCATGACATTCATCGAGATCGGGGTCCAGGTCATCTTCGGTACTTTGATGCTGGGATGGGATGTCGGCTTTTTCATGTATGTGTTCGCCATAGTTCCGCTTTTCTTTTTCCTGAACCTTATCAATGACGATCTTAAAAGGTCGGTCACACCCCCGCTTTTTGCTACACTGGGTGCGATGGCGCTTTTTGCGGGCTGTTACGTGCTCAGCATAAAGGTGGCTCCGAGGTTTGAACTTGAGGCATCGGTAACGCATTTGTTGTTCCTGTACAATTCGATCCTGTCCATTTTTATGGTCGGTGCCATGTCCCACCTTTTCAATCTCGAGAAAAGGTATTCGATGCTTTCCATGACAGAGAAGAACCAGGAGCTTGACATCGTGGCGAGCGAGGATCCGCTTACGGGGCTTATAAACAGGCGCAGCATGGAGAAGAAGCTGGAAACTGCATACGAGCTGGCCAAGAGCAAGGGGACGATCTTTTCGCTCCTTATGGGTGATATAGACTTTTTCAAAAGGATCAACGACACTTACGGCCACGATTTCGGAGACGAAGCACTTAAAGTGGTGGCGGATATTTTCAGGAGCAGTGTGAGGGACGGAGATTCGATCTGCCGCTGGGGCGGAGAGGAGTTTCTGGTGCTGATAATCGGAAACCGTGAGGATGCGGTCTCTGTAGCCGAGAGGATCCGTTCCAGAATCGAGGAGAACGTGATCGAAAAAGACGGGCATGAGATCCGGTTCACCATGACTCTGGGAACGACCACGTACAAGCCGGGATATAAGATTGAGAAGCTGATTCAGCAGGCGGACGAGAACCTTTACTTCGGAAAGGAGCACGGCAGAAATCAGGTTGTATCAAAAGAGTGGTAAGGATCCGGAAAATGGTAAGATTGTGAAAACGGTCAGGTATTGAAATAATGCAAGGCCATAAAACAGACAGGATTTCGAAAGGGCGCAAGTTTTTTGATTTCAGATTCTGGATGCTGATCACCCGGCATTTTATTACAACGATGGGAGTTGGCTTAAAAGAATGGAAAAAGTAATAGTAATTGACTTTGGAGGCCAGTATAATCAGCTGGTCGCAAGGAGAGTCCGTGAGTGCAATGTTTATTGCGAGATCTATTCATACAGGACGCCTCTTGAAAAGATAAAGGAAATGGACCCCAAGGGGATAATATTGACAGGTGGACCGTCGAGCTGCTATGAAGAAGGGGCTGCGACATGTTCTCCGGAGCTTTTTGAACTGGGAGTACCGGTGCTGGGGCTTTGCTACGGCGCGCAGCTTATGAGCCACGTGCTGGGGGGGAAGGTTGAAAGGGCTGATTTCAGGGAATACGGAAAGACCGAGCTGGAAGTGGACACAAAATCCGCACTGTTCGGAGGGGAGGGAAGCTCGCTCCCTTACGCGTTGTCTCTTCAGAAGGTGAACGCCAAAACATCCTGCTGGATGAGTCATTTTGATTATATCTCAAAGCTGGCTCCGGGATTTACTTCGGTTGCACACACTTCCTCAACGCCTGTTGCGGCAATGGAGGATGTTTCGAGAAATCTATACGGGATACAGTTCCATCCGGAGGTTCTTCACACTCCCGAAGGATCGAAGATGCTTTACAACTTTGTACGCGGGATCTGTGGATGCAAGGGTGACTGGAGGATGGATACCTTTGTGCGCGATTCCATCGAGAGTATCCGCAAAAAGGTCGGAAACGGAAAGGTGCTTCTTGCTCTTTCCGGCGGAGTAGATTCATCTGTTGCGGCCGCGCTTCTTTCCCATGCCATCGGAAAGCAGCTCACCTGCGTGTTTGTGGATCATGGGCTCCTTCGAAAGAATGAGGGCGATGAGGTTGAAGCGGTATTCGGCAAAGGCGGCAGGTTTGATCTTAATTTCGTGCGTGTAAACGCCGCGGAAAGGTATTATATCAAGCTGGCAGGAGTGGATGAGCCGGAGCGAAAGAGGAAGATAATCGGAGAGGAATTCATCCGCGTATTCGAAGAAGAGGCCAAAAAGATAGGAGCGGTGGATTTCCTGGCACAGGGAACCATCTATCCCGATGTGGTCGAATCGGGCCTGGGCGGAGAGTCTGCCGTGATCAAGTCGCACCATAATGTGGGCGGCCTTCCCGAGCATGTGGATTTTAAGGAAATAATCGAGCCGCTCAGGGATCTGTTTAAAGATGAGGTGCGAAAGGTCGGTCTGGAACTTGGCATTCCGGCAGAGCTTGTATTCCGTCAGCCCTTCCCCGGTCCGGGACTGGGAGTAAGGATCCTCGGTGATATCACCGCCGAAAAGGTTAAGATGACGCAGGATGCTGATGCAATCTACCGTGAGGAAGTGGCCAAAGCAGCAGAGGAGTGGAAGAAGGAGAATCTTTCAGGACGCTTTGGAGAATCAAAAGAGGGGCTTTCGGTGGATGAACTGTTCAGCCGCGAGCATGAGTTCAATCCCCTGTGGATGCCGGATCAGTATTTTGCCGCACTCACCAACGTTCGTTCTGTCGGCGTAATGGGAGATGAAAGAACCTACGATTACGCTATCGCTCTGCGCGCAGTCAAGACTGTCGACTTCATGACCGCAGAGGCTGCAGACATCCCATTCGAAGTGCTTCAAACCGTAATGAGCAGGATCATCAACGAAGTCAGAGGGGTGAACAGAGTGTTCTACGATCTGACTTCCAAACCGCCGGGAACGATAGAGATGGAGTGATACCGGTGTCATAGGGCAAAGCAGATTATTCTCCAAGAGGTAAACTGTCTTATCCTGAAAGAATATAATAAAACAATAGTAACAGACCTTGAAAAGGCTTTTAAATCACCTTTTAGTTTCAGGGGGGCTTTTGACCCCAACATCATTAAATACGGGATGAAAGCAGGTAAGAAGATGCTGGAGAAAAATGAGATATCATTCGTGACATTTTTATTATATCAGTTATCGGAGGCATGGCACATTTCTCCGTCAAAGGTATATGGAAAACTATCCGAGGCGGATGCCATAGATGGTTATATCCTGCCCTGCTATGATACGCTTCATACGCTTGGAAGTAAGTATCTGGTAGAGGATATCACGGAAATGATGGGTGAAAGAGGTGTGAGGATATGACAGTATACCATGGCGGTATTCTTGAAATACGGAATCCTGATGTGACTCATTCCAAGAAGTATCTGGACTTTGGAAAAGGTTTCTATGTGACATCGTTTCCAAAGCAGGCGGAGCGTTGGGCTGTCAGGAAGGCTATGCGATCTGGTAAAGGTAAACGAAAGAACATCTCACGGCGCAAGGCGATGGATATATATTATAAAAGCAGGCTTTCCGAACAGATACAAGCCGGTCAATATGGCATAGAGAATATGGATTACAAATATCTTGCGGAGGATCTGATCGAAAACGAACCGGAGCTTTTTGCGGATTGAGATGCCAATAGTGAGTAGTTTATGTGGATGATGTGGAGGATTAGAAAATGAGCAGGGAGTCAGAAAAAGCGTTAAAAGCCATGCATCAGTTTCTGGATGAAAATGGTGCGGAAGATATGACCATGGACGATGTAAACGGACTTCTTCAAAAATTTACAGAAGATTATAATAGTAATCTTCCGGGAAGAATTACAGAGAAAACTGCTAAAACGGCTGATGATTATCTAGAATTGGCAGAAGAAGCTCCGACTAAAGCTCAGGCGGAAAAATACATAAAGAAGGCATTGGAATTGGAGCCCGACAATATGGATGCCGTTAGTGCTTCTCTTGATCTGATAGAGGATGATAGTACATGGGAGTATTATCAGAAACTTTCTGAAGCTGTCAAAAATGGTGCAAAGCTTATGGAAAAGAAAGGCTTTATGGATGAAAACAGTATTGGCGAGTACTGGGGGATTTTGGAAACAAGACCATACATGAGACTCCTTAATAGATATGCGGAGTTCATGGCAGAAGCCGGGATGATGAGTCTTGCGGCCAGAGAATATGAAGAAATGATCAGATTGTCTGAAAATGATAATCTTGGTGTCCGTTACAGCTTGATGCATGTTTATGCTTTCCTTGAGCAGGAAGAGCCCGCTTTGGAACTTCATAAGAGATACGACGGCTATGAGGAAACACAGATGCTGCTTCCACTCTCGGTTCTATACTTTAAACGGGGCGATTTTGACAAGGCAGAAGATTATCTAAAGCGTCTGTGTGCCACAAATAAGGACACAAAGAAGTTTTTCAGAGCGATAAAGAAGGATAAGCTTGATCACTATGTGGAGGAGATCAGCGGTTACGGATATCAGCCCTTTACGATTCAGGAGCTGATCGTGGAACTGATGGAGAACAGCTTCCTGTTTAGGATGGTACCGCTATATATGGAGTGGGCATACGAGAAAACCAGGAACATGTAAATATTTCCGTGATACCTTTTTGATACCTGTTTGTTTAAGAACGTGGTAAATAGCGTAAAATATAGGATTTAGAATCAAAACATTAACAAATATGTTAATGTACAATTGAGCTTGAGTAATTAACGTGTCCAAGGGCAAAGCAGATTATCCTCCAAGAGGTAAACTGTCTTATCCTGAAAGAATTTAATAAAACAATAGTAACAGACCTT
>DFKZ01000102.1 GCA_002373975.1 Lachnospiraceae bacterium UBA3632
CGAAGCAAAGGAATCCGGAGTACCCATCAATCATAGGCTCCACCTTCATCTTCGGTCTTCTGGCAAGAATGCGCTCAAATGCTTCATACACATCATCCTGCATCGGAATCACTCTCGTACCGGCATAGGTTTTTGTAGTATCAATGTAAACCAATGTCCCGGTCTTCTGAAGCTGATGGTCAATATTGATGGTTCTGTTCTCCATATCCAGATCATGAACCGTCAGCCCTGTAAACTCCGATATACGCATCCCCGTCTTGAACAGGATGTACATCCCGTCATAATACCGGCAGTAGTGCGAATCGTTTTTGATAAAATCAAGGAACGTTCTTTCCTGTTTTCTTGTAATGGCTTCACGAGTAGCGGTATCATTGACAAGAACGGACACCATCTGAAACTCAAACGGATTCTTCCTTAAAAGATCATCGTCCACAGCCATCTGAAAAGCCGGTCTCACCACACCCCTGATGGTATGGATCGTCGAAAAACTCTTCTTGTCTCCCTGCTGAAGCCTTATCAGCCATTCTTTGGCATCCGAGAGTCTCACTTTGTCAATTCTCTTGGCTCCGAACGGATCTCTCTCCAGCAGTCTGATCACTGTTCCGTAACCTGCTCTTGTCGTGTGCTTCACACCAGTCTTCGTTGCAATATACTTCTTGGTCAGCTGAAGCACTGTCATTCCTCCGCCGTCAGGGATAATGTCATCATCAATATCTCGATTGATGGCCTTCTCCTGATCCCGTAAAGGTGCATTGTCTCTTTTTCCGGCTGGTATGCTATCTGTCGCCACCAATCTCCAACTGTACACTGACTTGCGCTTCCCGTTGGCGTCGATGTATCTGAACTTATAGCGACCATCCGCTTCCTGGCTCTCTCCTGTGCGAAGAATGCGATTTTTACTATCGCGTCTCTTTTCGCTCATTAAACATCGTCTCCTTTCTGTTCGGAGAGCCATATTCTGGATACTATTTTTCGTAGACTACATAGCATGTATCCGACTATGTATCAATAGTCTATCACAGACACGGCTCTTTTACCACCCTTATTTGAAAAAAATCTCCGGTCAGATCACATTCATCTGGCTGTCCATGTATTTCTCGAACTGTTCACGCTTGATTAGAGCTCTATTGCCATTCCAGAGAACAAAATCTTCATCAGAATGTTCCTGAACAAAGAGTTTCAGCTTCTTATAGCCAATTCCGAAATACTCCGAAGCCTCGTTTAATGTGAGTGTGTACTTCTGCCACCAGGGCAACTCCGTTTTTTTCAAATCCATACAGGTCTCCTTTCATGTGAGTTATTTCCGTTCCCACTGCCATAAGGAGTTTTGGAGCCTGTTTTTTTGAGCAAAATCCGAAATAATCAAAAATAATACAGGCATTATCCAAAATACGGACAACGCCTGTGTTTCTATGAAACGTAATAATCAACTATAATATCTCTATAAATTCTTCGAACAGAGCTATATTTTTATACCTTCCACCGCCCCTTTACTCTCCGAAATATCCTCTCCTTTTCCTCTTTCGAAAAAGAAATCCGGTCAAATTCCGCTGCCAAGCTCTCCGCCAAGTATTCATCCTCTTCCGCCGTCTGATTCTTATAGGTCCTTAATACCTTTTCCCAACATATTCTTCCAGCGTAATCCCTTCCTCATAGATCTGTTTTGCAACCTCCTTCCCTACATACCTGTAATGCCACGGTTCATAATCAATCTCGGTAATATCCTCTTTACCCTGCGGATACCTGAGGATAAACCCATATCTCCAAGCATTTTCCGCCAGCCAATTATAAACCTCTTCGTTGCTTGATCGCTCCTTATCAGCATTGATATCTACTGCCAAGCCTAATTCATGTTCGCTGGTTCCCGGAATTGCGACCCATTGCTCGGCCATTTCCTCTGCTTTCCTTCTTCGATATCCCTCACGCATAAAAGCAGCGACTTTATCTTCAAAAACCTCTACTTGTTCCTCATGGGTTCTGAAGCCTTCTCTTACAACCGGGAAGACACCTTCTTCCCTGGCATCGTCAAACATTGACTGCAGATCGGGATAAATCCTGCTATCCACCCTCTGACCGTTGGACAACAGTGTAAATTCAATGTCGAAATCATCCGGTAACGGATTCCATTTGTTTACCAGTATAAGATTCCACGGAATATCCTCTGTCTCAACAACCGCATCCCTGTCAGTATCTCCATCATAGTCCAGAGAATCTCCTTCATAGCAATGTATTACATGTGCGACCAGAAAAACGCATAAGAGCACAATCAATCCAGTCCAGATTGCTCTTATCCTTCGATTTTTCCTTCTGCTACGTCTTCTGCCGCTGTTCAGCTTTTTTGTATCTTTGCCCAACGAGAGACTGTGACAGGGATACATGCAATCATAAAAATCAATGGTGTCCAAAGCTCGACATATGGCAACCACACAGCTTTTCCAAATATATTCAGGGTATTCATTCTGAATATGTCAGCAGAACTTCCTGCCATCGGTATGAGACTTACTATAAGCTGCAGGGTATATGGCAGATACTCAGATATCACCATCGGTACAAATAACAAGGCAAATCCGCCGACGATAGACAGCAAATCATTTTTCGACAGTGATGAGATCAGCATTACCAGCCCAGCAAATCCCAACGTTCCAAATAAAGCAAACAAGTACTCATAAATCTCTGCTTGAACCATATTCATCGGTGCGATCGCGATCATCTTTATACACTGAATTGGTGCATCCCATCCAGATGCCCCCAAATAAACCATCTGAACAATGATATTCGGAATAGCAATGAGCAGGAATATCTCTATCGTAAAAGAAAAGCCCACAGCCAACTTTGCAAGAGCATCTTTCCTCCACCCCTGCTTCATCGTTAGTATCATTGCTCCGGTTTTGGTCTGCCATTCACCTGAAAACATCGGCGCCAGACAGACGACTAGCACGATTGCGATCATCAATCCAAAATCCGGAAGCGAATCCCCCAGAACGGTTCTCCAGCCTTCCGTCCAGACGTATGAAAACGGAATCTCAACCTTTTCATTCATAGATAACAGGTATTCTTTCTCATCACCTTCAATCCCTGAAGCATCCATGAATGCTTCAATTGCTTTATTCCGCCGCTCATATATGTCCGTCAGTTTTTCTGGATCCACATAACTCAACATTAATAAATACGTGTCAGATTGTTTCAGTTCCGGAAATAGGGTTTCCAGCCAGGATGTCTTTACGCTCCAATCCGTTTTCTTGGTTTCATCATATGATCCGTTCTTCTCTATACTCTGGTAATCCGATACCATATCCGATAAAGTTTCATCCGTCAGCACTCCGTGGAATTGCTCGGCATATTCCTGTCGCTCCCGTATCACCTCATACCCGTCAAAGTGGTTCCCGAACGCGCTTGTAACATCCTTAGGGCTGCCAAAGGTGAACCACTGAAATTGAAGTATTCCGGCAAAAATAATCATATATACAAAGCATAAAAGCACGCTGATCCTTACATACTTTTTGCTCCACAGTTTTTTATGTTCTGCTAGGAAGATTTCCATTTTTATTCGCTCCTTTCTGTCGGGAAATGGTATAAATACAGGTCTTCCAGTGTTGCCGGGACGCAAGTTGCGGATTCAGAGGGAGAGTTTTCACTGATTATCCTGAGTATTGTCTTGTCATCCTCTCTCCTTAAGTTAGCAACTGTCATTTGCTCTTCCCATCTTCCCGTTTCTGAAGGATTCACGGCTATCTCCCATACATGTCCCTGTGCCTCTTTCACCAGCTCCCGAATGCTCCCCTGCGAAACGAAATTTCCCTGTTTCATCACAAAAACTATGTCTGCGATAGCTTCAACATCAGAGACAATATGTGTGGATAGAATAACGATTCTGTCATTTGCAAGTGAAGATAAGAGATTACGGAATCTCACCCTTTCCTTTGGATCCAAGCCTGCTGTCGGTTCATCAAGGATCAGTATTTTCGGATCATTAAGCAGCGCCTGTGCTATACCCAGCCTCTGTTTCATTCCCCCAGAAAAAGTCCTGATTTTCTTCTTTGAAACTTCAGAAAGTCCCACCACATTCAGCAGCTCCTTTATTTTCGCTGTTGCTGCATGTCTTGGAATTCCCTTCAGAACAGCAATATATTCCAGATAATCTTTCGCTGTATAACTCGGATAGTATCCAAAGTCCTGCGGCAAATATCCCAAAAGATCCCTATAATCAGCCCCCATATCCGACACATTCTGCCCATCCAGCAACACTTCTCCGCTGCTTGGTTCTAAAATCGCGCAGATCATCCGCATCAATGTCGTTTTACCTGCACCGTTTGCTCCCAAAAGCCCATAAACTCCAGGTTGTAGCGTGGCACTTAAATGGTCAACTGCGATTTTGCTCCCAAATGTCTTTGTCAGTCGATCAAGCGACAAAACCATATATTTTTCCCTCCTTAACATACGAGATAAGATACTCCATCTCGCGAATAAAAAAGACTCCAAATACAATAAAGCAGATCATCCATACGCCTACTGCTGAACCCACATACAGTCCCGGTATGGCAAACGCTGTAATGCCCCATAAAAAACTTGCTGTGAGCGCCACCATAGCTGAACTGATAATCTTCCCCTTTCCGCTTCGTATCATCCTTAACATTGCCGTTACGCATAGCATATAAGGAACAAACACATATAGTATCAGGTTTAACAATCCCAGTCCTGACCGGAAACAACAGATTTCTACAGCCAGCAACAATGTAAAACATATGATATCTGCCGCACCAATGATTATCAGTCTGGCAAGAAGCAGCTGCGCATATGAATTTCTTGTCGCAAGTTCTATCTCACTCATATGGTTGATCTCTGCCCGGAACAAAACCGGAAGTGCGGCAAGGATAAAAAATGGAATAAAAACAGGGATCAGTTTTGGATAATCGCTCACCATCTGAATGATCAGACATATGATGACTAATGTAACCATCTGTCCGCCCAATATGATCTTCCCATTCATGCGTAAAACCTCAGATAAAAAATCCAGAAAACTGCTTCGTGGCCTTGATGCAGCAGCATTTTCTCTTGTAATCCTCCGGCATTCGGCAATGGTCTCTTCCATCTTTTGTGTATTCTCTGTTCCCTCGTATGAACTAAGGCATTTCTTTATTTGATTTACTCTCATCTGTATTCCCCTTTCTTGCGCAACGTTTTTCTGGCCAGATTCACCCTGCTTTGCACAGTTCTATACGGAATATTCAAGATTTCTCCTATCTCGCGATAAGAGAAGCCTTCCATGTAATGAAGGATGATCGCTTCTTTTTGTTCGTCGGGCAACCCAGACAGTAGCCTGTAAAGTTCATCCTCATCCTCCACATGCCTGATACCGTCATATTCGTCACCAATTTCGCTGATATCTATGTCCGGTTCATATTCGATTCGATCTTTCCGAAGTTCATCAATACATACACTTCTCGCAACACAGAAAAGCCATGCCTTAAAGTGCCCTCTGTTTCTGTATTGATCAAGGCTCTTGAATACCTTGAGAAATGTTTCCTGCGTCAGATCCTCAGCCAGATCATTGTTACCGCATTGCCATCTGCAGAATCTCATGACCTGAGCATAAAACTTTCGTACCAGTTCCTCCGCAGCGTCCTCATCCCCGGCGCGGATCCGCTTTATCAATAAATCGTCTTTCATGTAATTCTTGTTCTCCTAAGTGATCACTCTATATATTAAAACGAAAAACACATTCGATTTGATTAGTTTTTTCAAAAAATATTTTTAAGCATAAAAAATCCCGTAGCCATCGGCTCTCACCGACAACCACGGGCACCTTACCTCACATCATTCTACACCCCAAAATGTATCACAAACTTCCGCTCCCTCTCTGCGACCACCAACATTTCCATCAGCCGCCTCATTTCGGGAACATCCTTGACCGCTTCTATCACTTCCTCAATCGACTCTGGCGGGATTAGTGTGATTCCATGATACGTCAGCCCCGACTCAGGTCTGTCCAAGCCGTGCCAATAAACACTGACTCTTGCCAGCTTCTCAGCCACTTCCTGAACATACTCATCGTCAACTGCGATGCAGTCATACTTTTCCGGCTCATACTCTTCAAATATCTGTCCCGGCTCCGGATCCGCCATCATCATTCCAAATTCATGCTTCAACATTCCGTAATCATTATCCTTCCCGTAACGACCCACAGTTAATCACAAGCACACTATTCCCCCTACATTTGCTTCGGAAACTCTATATCAAAAATGTCTTCCCCATAAGGGATGTCTAATTTTCGTTGCTCATTTAATGCGTATTCTTTGCCGCCAATCTTAAAAATCGAACCAACCTCATATTCATTAAACAGAGCCGTTCCCCTCTTTGCGAGCATATCATATGTTGCGTCATATTCAAATTTACGAACTGCAACCCCGGCGTTCCCATGTGAATAATAGTATTCCTGCTTATGGTCTCCCGTTTTTACCGTAAAGAATCCTTTTGTAATTCCGGCATCATTAAGAAATTGCTCCTGCTTCTCTTTGGAATAATACAAACTCAAATATGTCCCATCCCTCGAAAGCATATTCCAAAACTTAGCAACCTGATAGCTGTCATCACTCTGTCGTCCGGAAACGAGATCCGAATACGGCTGATCTACATGATCATTCGTGCATGTAAATGTATGAACCCGTCCATCCTTTTCAGTATACTTGTAATACCGGCCATTGGAAAAATCAACAGTATTATTGACGGCTTTAATCTCTTCACACCTATCAGCACTTACTGCTGGCAACTCGCTTTTAAGATACTCTTTTCCACCTATAACAAAGCTGAATTGCTTATCGCACTTTCGCTTCATAATATCCAGATAATTGAAATTAATCTTGTCCAAAACAGAAGAAGTGATCCTATTACGCTTCGACCCACTATTCGCAGAATAGACACCAGATGTATAATCGGTACCGTGGACATAACTATCTCTTATTCCCGATGATATCGTCTTTTTCGTTGATTGTTTAGATTTTAATCTCTGATTTGGAAATAGGTTTATCAGATTTGAATTTCCATTAACTCTCATATGCAATACTCCAATCATATAAGTATTAAGATCACTTCCCGCAGCCCATCTGTCATTCAGGGCTACACCGCTCCCCGAAAAGGTCCGAGCGGTAATGTTATATTCACTGAAGCGAATTTTATAATAACCCGTCACCGGCAATTGTTCCGGCTTCATACGCTGAAATTATCCCAGACATTTTTGTGTTTGAAAGCATTTGCTCCTGAAGGACCGTTTCTACACTCTGTTTGTGGTAGATTTCCTCCTGTAAACGCTTTCTCTCCTCGGCAACCTTCAGACTATATTCCCTGTTTTCTTTTTCCTGCTGAACCTTTTTCTCTCTTTTAGCCTTCTGTTCCTCTTCAAATTGACGCAAATCTGCCTCAGACGGTCCTGATATATGTCCGCCTCCACCTGTTACACGAAAATGCGCTATATCACCATTTTCATCTAGTGCAATCAGATATGATAACACCCTCCCCGGTCTTGTAGGATGATTCTGAATAAAACTTTCAACTTTTCCCATCACCTTCTCGGCCAATTCAGGATCTTTCTTCATTTTTTCTTCTAATTCCGGCGGTACTACAATAGCCTTTTTCCCCAGTGTTGAATTCAGCCTTGACTGTACTGACGCATCAGACATTTCAGAATCTTTACCTGAAGGCTGCCACTCCAAAACTGATCCATCCACTTCATCTTCAAAGAATCTTTCATACGGAAAATCATTTCGTTCCCATATTCCCTGTGAAATACCGGACGCATCCATAACATGATATTTTGCACCTGGATATCGTGATTTCCACATATCCACCAGAGTCATATTATTTCCCATCTGCTGTGTTCTCTCCGAACTAATCGTAGAAGTTATTCTTGTTTCTCTCGGAACAGATGCGTCATAGACTTCATTGATCTGAATCTTTCCGTTTTTATACCACGATGGCTGAAGTTCTTCTTCTGAATACACTTTTCCGACAAAATGACTATTGTTCAGATACTCAGCATTCTGTGCTGTTAAGGTTTCCCTCAACGTTCTACCTTCAGACATAGCTTTCTCTATATCAATTCTGCCATTATCAGTAGAATCGTAAAATTCACGAAAACCTTCGATATCAAAATCATCCTGCAGAAAATCCTTCCAGAAGGATTCCTGTGTTGCAAATGTCAATCTCTCATCATTTGAAAAGCTTTTCAAAAAATCTTGAACTTTTTTATAATCGCCAGGAGATTCAAAAGATAGGCTCCAGAGTTCTCTCGCAGATAGCTTCCCGCCAACATCAGACCTCTTTCCACATACAATTCCATCTTTTGAATAAGAAGTCGTATATCTTATATCAACAGGAACCTTTTCATTTGTTTCAGGATCTGTATATTCTGTATGTCTTGTGACTACTGATTCACGTACAGATTCTCTGCTACGGACAGTTGACATTTCCGCTGCTGAATCCATTGTTTTTGAAAAATCACTCGATGCTGTATTCTTTGCTTTTGTCGACTGATTTACCCGTACATCATAAATAGAGCCATATGTTCCCAATCCACCTATTGTCATTAGTTCTCCTTTCCGCAGCTCATCTGTCAGTCAGAGCTGCACCGCTCCCCGGAAAGGTCCGAGCGGTATATTGTATTTATATTCTGTCATTATATAAAAGCACCTGTAAACAGGTATTTATCAATCCCTTGATTACAGATGCTCTCCTTAGCCTTTATATAGTTTTCTGTATATTATATCGGCATCGTCGCATTTCATATAAACCGTCTCCTATGATTTTACGCTTTCACATCAAATCCCCCCAGAGCCGACACCCCAGCCTGCATAGATAGCTTCATTGCAAACTGATTTGTCAGATCAGCCATATCCTTTCCCTTCAGTTCCATCTTATACGGGGCCATCTCCATGTTCTTAGATTCTGCCCTTTTCTGTTCAAGTTTCTTATCTGCAGCTTTCTGTTCATCCCTTTTCTCTTTGATCTTCTCAAGCCACTTATCAATTTCTGAATCAGTTCCGCCCCCATCCGTTACAACTACCGTTGTCATGGTGCTATACTCTTCGCCAAATTCTATAGATACCGATTTGAGTGTTGAGCCATGTGCAATAGCAGACTTCTGAGCTGCCTCTATATAATCCGTTGCTTTACCTAATTCCCTCTCTAGCCATGCTCCTGTTTTCTCATCAGCCATAGCTTTTCGCATCAATCCACCTGTTACCGAAACAGCTGCATTCTTTCCAGGAGTCAGACACCCGAACTTTTGTGTCAAATAACTCGAATACTCCCGAACATTATTATACTTTCCGGTTTTACTTGTATTGTTATTCTGATAACCGGTACTGATTCCTGTATAATCTCCAATCTTCATAGACATAGCCATCACCTCTCTTGATCATTTTCCCAAGGCAGATTTGAAAACAATCTCCCTTTGCCTATATTATCGTTGGAATACTTCCGAATAATAACATCCTTTGCATGAACGACGTCATTTTTGCAGTGAAATCTTCCCACTCAGCATCACAGTCAGCAAAAACTTCTTCCTGCCTCCATCTGACCTCATCTCAATATCCACATCCCCCATATACTTCCGTGCACACTTCTGGATATTGGAAAGACCTATACCATGAAGACGTTTGTTCTTTTTGTTTGTCACAGGCAGCCCCGTATCTTTATCCAGCGTCACACCGCCGTCAAAATCATTTTCAACCTCGATGAAGAACAGCGTCCCTTTCATATAAGACCGAAGCATAACCTCCCTGCTTCCATTCATACATCGACATGCCTCAAAAGCATTATCAAGCGCATTATTAAGAATAACAGCGATATCATATATATCGATCTGCTCAGCAGTAGGAGCCACAAAATCAGCAACAAAGGATATTCCATATTTTCCGGCTTCCTGCTGTCGTTGATAAATGATGATATCGGTAATCGGATTTCCGCTTTTTGAAGAGAAGTCTAATCTGTCAACCGCATCCTCTATCTGTCCAATGTATCCGTCTATCTCCTTTATATCCGCATTGCCACAGCTATTCACATACTGCACAATGTTGTTCAGATGGTTTCGCATATCATGCTTCATTCCCCTAAGATCCGTATAGATTTCTTCAATATCAGAAATCTCTCTATGGAGCTGTTCTACCTGTTTTTCAAGTATTATCTGCTTCCTGCTTTCTTCATTTCGCTCGATCAGATACTGGAACAGTATCATAGTTGCAATAATAGACCCCATCAAAAGCACACATATTACTATGACCCAGAACATAGCCTCCGGTGCCTGCTCATAGACCAATGCAGACATACCTTCGGCAGCTTTCACCACCAGAATTCGTAGTGTGATAGATACACATATCGCTGTAACACAAGGGAACAGTATGAAAACGCTCTCCGCTATGCTTGGCTCATATCCCCTGTATTTATATTTCCTGCTCAGTATCCTCAAATAAATACTGATTATTGCAACATATGCAGCCACACAAATAAAACACTGAATGCCCAGGTACACATATGTTATCAGCCTTGCTCTTTCTAAAGTCATTTCTTCAGCAGAAACGATCATGCTTTCAACAAAACCACCTGATAATGATGATATAAGACTGTAAAGCACGCTAATAATGTATCTTGTCAGCTTTCTTCCAGCAGAAAAACTTAAGGCAACAAAAATCTGCTTTTTATAATCCCATTTGAAAAAGACTGATTGTAATGCGAAAAGTAATGCAAGATTTGCCACAACACCTATTACATCATTATCAATTTCAAGCCACTCATTTAGCACGATATCCACGCCCAGGTATATGATCGTCCATAGGATTACAGTCACCCGCTTGGAATATCTTGAATTAAGTATGTTCTGATTGAAGAGTCCGCTTGCTATAGCTTCCGAAATATATAAAGGTAATGATAAGAAATAGAAATTAAACATTCACGATACCCCCGTTCTTTGCATAACGAAGATATGCCTTAACAAAATCCGTATACTTCTTCTCAGCAAGCATAATACTGTCACCGTTAAGAACCTGAATACTATTCGCAGAGTATGCCGTCACCTTTTCAAGATTGACAAGATACCCCCTGTGACACCTGAAAAAAGAATCTCCGAGTACATTTTCAAGATCATACATTCTGGCATAGGTCTCGGTCATTCCATCATCCATATGAAAGACAACCTTTCGGTCACTGCTCTCAACATACTGAATCGCCTTAAGAAACAGCTTTTTTCTGGTTTCTCCATCCTTAACGATGATGTACTTATCATTGTATTCTTCTAATGTTTTGACTTCCTTCTCCGCCCTTTTGAACACCTCTTTGAACTTATCTTCGTTGATTGGTTTCACAAGATAGTGGAAAGCATTAACATCAAATGCATCTTCCATATACTCCCTGAATCCGGTAATGAAGATAATGATGCTCCGCTTCCCGGACTTCTCCTGACTTTTGCGGATACGTTTAGCAAGCTCAATCCCGGAAACATTTCCCATCTCGATATCCAGAAAATAAATATCATGATCTATGCCTGTAGAAATCATATCCTCTCCGGAAGCATATTGGCAGATATCAGAATCTGGTGCTTGCCTTTTAATCATCGAGGATATCTGTTCTCTGATCTTTTTGTCGTCGTCACATACAGCTATTTTCATACATAAAATCCTTTCACGGGGACATTTCCCCTTATCATTATTATATCGGTTTCCTGCAAAACATAATTCACTGACTTGTAGTGAACGACGGTTTTTTTGTAGTGAAATTCTTTTCTCAACAAAAAAAAAGCCCGCAGTCATCGGCTCATCACCGATAACCACGGGCACACCCTCAAATCATATTAAACTTTCTTCGTATACGACAGAGCAATCCACCCAGCTCCGCTCTTCAGCCTTCCCCATCCAGCCTTAGAGCCTTTACCGGCTTTCACTTCCACAATCGTATACACTCCCGGCGGAACATACTTCCCTGTCCATGCCGTATTGGTACCATTTCCTTTCCGTATCCTCAGATCCTTTGCCGTAACCCTCACAAGAAACGGACAATCTGCATTACTCATCCCGCCGGATGCAGGTAACTTGCCATCACCAGCATACTTCTCATAATAACCCTGCCCGTACCCAGCACGCTTCTTCTGTACTGCATCACTCTGATCAGCAGGTCTCTCATACCATAACAACACCGCATCCGATGCCTCCCTAACATTCTCAGCATTCTGCAGCACAATCATCGCCGCCTGGTATCCTATATTAAGCTCCTTCCACAGGAAATCCAACTGCATCTGAAGGTCTCCGATGCTCTTTCCTTTATCCCTTGCAAACTTAAGAAGAGCTTCCTTTCTGCTCCAAAAAGTCCACTGAGCCAGACCGTATCCGGCCTTATCCCTTACAAAATCAGGATAAGCATTTTCATCAACAAGTCGTGTATATTCGGCATCCGTGATATTCAGCTTCTTCTCATAACTGTTCTGAAGATTATTCGCTCTCAGTCCTGATTCTGCATAAAGATTTCCCATAAGCCCGGCAACGCCGTAGGCATTCCCAATCTTCCTCATAAGATAATCCCAGATGGTCTTTTCAGGATTATCAACCTTATCAGCCACCGGCACATCATCTGACGGAACTGCACCCATAAGAGCTGCCACATCCGCTCTCACGGTATCCATGCTCTTTCCAAACTTAGGTAACCAGTGAAGCACATCCCCATGATTGCTCCCCAGCCCAAGCTTATGAGAATCTGCATGACAGAGGATCGTGGGAACCTTCACGCCGTTCATGTTCACACTACCATTCGGGTCAATCCCGAACATCTGACAGAGATAGGCAGTCAGTTCGCAGGCCTCCTTATACACCTTTGCAAAATACTCCGCATCATTCAGCCCATCTTCACAGATCTCGAACTGGATCCAGCCGTTGTTGCAGGAACCCTTACTACCGGAACCACACCCCCACGGCCTAAAATCCCACGGCATAGTCTGAACCGCCGCAACGCTGCCGTCAGCCAGCTTCCCGATCCAGGCATTAAGCCCGGCCTGTACCGAACTATGATTCCAGTCATTCCCGTAGGCGTTCTTCCCTATCAGCTTTATCATCGCATCCCTGTCCGCCGCATTGTCATCCGGCTGGACATATCTCTTGATCGTCGGATTATTCGCACCGGTGCTATGCCAGAGCACGCCCTTCACCGCCATCTTCTTCGTACCCTTATAGCAGGTACTCTGCGTCATCATGCAGATAATTGGCTTATTCTTATCACTGTACTTCATCATCCTCACCTTCCTTCTTGCTCCGATCATGCAGCTGCTCCAAAACCTTTTTCATCTTTTCCGGGATAGGTAAGCCCAGATGCCCCGCGTTCTCCAAAAGCGAAATCCCTTCATTGCTCAGATAGAAGAAGATCACCGCCGTTCTCAGCACGGATCCTGTTTTCAATACCTCTGCATCCAGCACATTCGCAATCCCTACAAGCAAAAAGATCAGCACCTTACGACAAATCCCTTTGAATCCCACTTCGCTGGACAGCTTCTTATCCGCGACCGCACACATTACACCCGTGGCGTAATCGACAGCCACAAAAACCACCAACGCTATGAGCAAACCGTCACAACCTCCCAAAAAGTAACCCAGCCATCCTCCGACAGCCGCAAACGCAACCTGAATCACATTCCAAAATTCCTTCATCGCCATGCCCTCCTTCGCATTAAAATAGGCGGCTCCTTTCGGAAACCGCCGCCATAAAGCACCATATTCATAATCATCACGCATTCTGTGTAGGTTCCTGCTCCGTCAGCGTGTACGTGATCTTCATTGTCTTATCCGCATTCTTCACGATAGCCTGCGACAGGTTATTGATGGATGCCAGATACGGCATGAGTAGCCAGGTTGTCTGAAGATCCGTTCCGTAGTTGCCGCCAAAGCATGTCAGGAATTCCTTATACTGGAACATCGGCGTTCCAATATACGGGAACCTCGAAGACCCGGCAATTTGGATTACCGTATCATTTGCAGTGACAATAAAATCATAACCGATGATAAGATCATTGATCAGCGTCATGTAGCACTGGCTTGTCGATGAACCGCTCAACGTCCGGTACTCCGATGTAAAACCAAAGGATATCAGTGTGATATCCGTAACATTGCTGAGATTGATCTTATAAATTCCATCTTCATCATAATTGACCAAATACAGATATCCATTTCGAATCACACCCCTTACCGCCCTGTTCACATAGGTATCGATTTTAAAAGAACCGATTGCCTTCAAGTGGGCGTTGGTCAACGTCCATGTACCTTCAGTAAAGGTCAGGTCATCCTTCTTTATCTTGATCCATTTCATCGTGGCATCGCCTGAGGAATTAGCCGAATTGGAAAATCCGTACCAGTATCCGTCATGCCCGTCAATGAAGTCTCCATAAGGCGTATATCCTGTAGTAAATGAAAAAACGCTGCAATGGATCGTATTCTCTTCCAGTACCGTAACCGTCGTATCGTCCAGCTTATCATTCAGACCCAAGGTAAATACCGGCAATCTCAGCTTTCTTACGATAACGGATGAATCCACAAATCTCAGCGAATACATCACATTATTTTCAAAGTCCACCTCAACAGCCGAATACAACAGCGCAAGCTCATCATTCGTCTGGGTGTCCAGTTTAACTTCTCGAAGTTTCAGATACCCTGCCGTTGAATTAACTGCGCTACCATATACTGCATTGCCACCCTTTGCAGAAGTAAGTGCCACCGCCGCAATGGTTCCATTACCCTGTGACGGCGTAAACTCCCATACAAACTTATATCCATCATCCAACGCCTTACTCTCTACAAGATTCATGCTTCCCCTGGCTGTGTCCGCCGTTGCATTCACATCATTCGATGCATAAGCAACCGGAAGTACAGCCGTTGAAGGAAAAATGTTATTCGCATTCTCCGTAAGTGCTGAAGGATAAAGCAGGATCCCACCTATCATATTTGGGCATATCGGCAGAAGATAATCATTCCATACCATCATCTCATCATACTGTCCGGAGGTCTTGTAAAAGACCCCCATCGGATTCAATCCCAAAATATGATTGACGGCATTCGTGATCATGTTGGTCTCACGGATCGTCTCCACCGTGCCCGTATTCTCATCGGTCAGTTCTATGACCATTTCACCGTGTAAAATCATGTCACCCTCCTTATACTGTCGGCGTATTACTGCCGCTTACATCAACTGGCATCGCAAATGCAGCCAGAGCCGTCCTGCCAACAACCACATCACTGTAGCTTCTCTGAACCAGCTCATCGATCTTAAAGGTAACGCTGTCAGCCACCTGCTTAAGCTGCAGACCTCCGCTGATTCCAACCTTCTCGATGTATTCCTCGATTGTGATCGTGCCATCCCATGCAGCACTTGCCCCCATGCTCTGACCGGAAACAGAAGCCACACACCACCCAGTATCAACCGTGCCGGTACCGCCTGTCACCTTCATATAAACATTAAAGGTATTGGTATAATTGGCGATCACGTTCTCAATCGGATAATACAAAAGGATCGTATGCTTTCCTGAATGCCAGGTCTCCACCGGCTGATGCACCGTGATCATTTCATCGTTGAACTCAAAGGTAAAAGTAACCACTGCAACACCGTCTTCTGACCACGATACCGGAAGCGATACAGCCACCGTCTGCTCCTCCGTATTACCGATTACCTCCGGATTATCAGGATCCAGTGGCTCCGGCTCATCAACCGCAACAGACGGGATAACCACATCACCGCTTGCCGTTGCCGTCTTTGTGACCGCATCCGCATTAACATTTACGATTACCTGCCCAAAGAACTGAGCGTGATTATCTTCAGATGTCGCAAACTCAATCGAAATGATCTTTGTATCCTGTGATCCCACCGTAAAAACAGAGGCATTCGTAAAAGTATGGATCCCGATCTTCCCTGCCTCGATCTGCGAAAGTAATCCCGATATGTTCTTATCGTTCTTACTCTTCGCCTGAGCCAGTCTCGGATTCTTTCCAACACCTTTAAGCTTCTGCTTTCCATACATGTTGATCTGCATAGAAGTGATCGCGCTGATCTTATTCCTGTCAGCCTGACCACCGATAAAGGTCAGCACATCGCCCACATCCAGCGCCGGATTCCCGATGGTATCCGAATCAAACGGTACATAGTCTATAACAGCGATATCATTCAGGATATTCGTGCATAACTGCCGCCTTGTCTCATCAAGTCCAAACTGCAAAAGCGGATTCACGCCCAGATTCATAGTCAGCCCGTTATCCGGATCCAGATGATAATACTCAGCGATCTCCGTCCGCATATTCGTTGACGAAACAGCCGTATATCTGGTTATGAAATCAGAGAAGCTTGAAGAGAACCGATGTCTCCCGGCAATCTCCATCACCGGATCAGTGCCGTACTTCCTCAGTTCCAGCACACCTTCACGGTTGATACAGAAAAACCCACCAAGCACCTGCCCCACATAATAGAGCACGTCCCGGTAGGTCTCGATATCATTGTCCGTATAAATGGAAAGTTCTGTAGCACCATTCGGCATCGCCTCCACTTCTTCCTGAGTCAGCGCAAACTCCACATGACACGCCTCACAGCAAAGATGGATAAAATCATACGCCTTACCGACAGTCTCAAATCCGTTAAAATCCTTCTCGAACCTAAGCATATAGTCATAGGCTTTCAGTTCCAGGCACTTTACCGTTCTGTTTGCCTCCGACACCTCGAAAACGCCCATCGGGATCGTTTCATAAATACCATCAACCTCAACCTCCTGATCATAATCGAGATCCAGATCACCGCTGCTCCGACTCTTTGATATCCTCAAATGATAGAAAACCTCTACCAGCGCATCTTCCAGCGTATACCGGTCAATATCAGAAAACAGCGTCACTCCCATCTCAGCCGCATACACCGTTCCCAGCTCGATCTCTGTACTTCCGCAGCACTGAGCAGAAATATATCCGCTCCCCTTAACGATATCCTCTGCCCCGAAGTCATACACCACGCCGTTCTTCGTAGTGATCTTCCCCGTCCAATAATATTTCCGTGTGTTCTCCTGCACCGCCTGCAGGAATGCATCGCTCACAGGATACAACCGTCTCACCTCCCTCAGGGCATAAAAAGAGAGCCGCTGCTACACGACTCTCAAAAAGCACTTTTATTCTATGTCAAATCCAACAATTGATATTTGTGGCTTCAATCCATTTCTTCTACATTAGATATC
>DFKZ01000009.1:0-175 GCA_002373975.1 Lachnospiraceae bacterium UBA3632
CGCTCTTGTCAGCGAAATCGATCTTTCCTGCTGCATCAACGGTAACATTCTCAAGAAGAGCATCTCTCTTGATAGCGCCGTAGATGTCGGGCTCGTTCTCCTTGGAGAGGTTGATAACCTTAGCGTAGCATCCGCCCTCAAGGTTGAATACTCCGTTGTCATCCCAGCCGTGCTC
>DFKZ01000009.1:236-414 GCA_002373975.1 Lachnospiraceae bacterium UBA3632
TGCTCGTCATCACCGATGAGGAGTCTCTTGGGATCGGTTGAAAGTGTTGTCTTACCTGTTCCTGAAAGACCGAAGAAGATAGCGGTGTGCTTTCCTTCCATATCGGTATTTGCGGAGCAGTGCATGGAAGCCATTCCCTGAAGAGGAAGGAAATAGTTCTGCATTGAGAACATACCCT
>DFKZ01000009.1:476-18366 GCA_002373975.1 Lachnospiraceae bacterium UBA3632
CCTTCTTCATCTCTCCGCCGTACCAGGTGTTAAGGATAACCTGCTCGCGGCTTGTAACGTTGAAAAGAACTGCTGTCTCGGAATTGAGGCCGAGCTCTTTGTAATTGTCAACCTTTGCCTTGGAAGCGGTGTATACTACGAAGTTGGGCTCGAAGGAAGCCTCTTCCTCCGGTGTGGGCTTGATGAACATATTTCTTACGAAATGAGCCTGCCATGCAACTTCCATTATGAAACGAACTGCCATTCTGGTGTCCTTGTTAGCGCCGCAGAATGCGTCAACAACAAAGAGTCTCTTGTTTGAAAGCTCGTCAACCGCAAGCTTCTTGCATGCATCCCATGCAGCCTGGCTTGCAGGATGGTTGTCGTTGGGATACTCAGGTGTGGTCCACCATACGGTATCGTGAGACTTAGCATCGTCTACGATGAATTTGTCTTTGGGAGAACGTCCTGTATAAATACCGGTCATAACGTTAACTGCATCGAGCTCGGTAAGCTGTCCCTTATCATACCCCGTAAGATCAGGCTTTGTCTCCTCTTCGAAAAGAAACTCGTACGAAGGGTTGTAGATGATTTCTGTGGCACCGGTGATGCCATACTGACTTAGATCAATGTTCTTCATTTGTTTCATCCTTTCTCTGTTTCTGTATATTTTTGACGCCGGAAAAGATAACAGACCAAAAGGTTCCCCGGTTAACTTTTCACGGACGAAAAAATACCCTTATTATATTTTAGCAAACACTTGGAAATTGTCAATATACCGCAGCTCAACATCCCTGCAAAAAAATGAACTTTTCTATCATTATGGACACCTGTCAGGTATCACCCTATCAGCTGCTTCCACTCATCCGCGACCATGACTGCCAGGTCGAAGTCCATGTCTTCGCATGCCTCTTTGAGCTTTGTTGGGAATTCTTTTTGATCCTCGGGATAGCTGTAGCTCCTGATCTTCCCGGTCACCTCTTCCAGGCCGTCAATGTCAAGATTGTCTGCTATCCCGGGGATGCTCTCAAGCAATTCCGTAAGAAACCCTTTGTCTGCCGCCGGTTTATCCGACAGGTCTTCATCCTCTTCTTCGGAAAACAACTCCGCAAGGATCGGTTCATAGGAAAGATACTTTTCAATCGCAGGCCCCGTGCGCTCTGTGATAAAGCCGATATTCCTGTCATTTCCCGCCTTTTCCAGAGCGGCCGCCATATCAGCAAGCTCTGTTGCTCCGATCTGCCTGGATGCACTCTTTAAAGCATGCACATTTATCGTATAATCATCCCAGTCCTGCGTATCAAAGCACGCTTTTATCCGGTCTGCTTTTGTTTTGATGACGCGATAGTACTCCTTTAATATCATCCTGTAGATAGACCCGTCTCCAACCATCGATATAGCCTGCTCGGTATCCAGATCAGCTATCCTCAGAGTTTCCGTGCTTTCCTGCACTATTTCTTCCGCCGCACCTTTTTTTATCTTGTCCGAAGGGATATAATCCCTGAGCTTTGAAACAAGTACCCTCACATCTATGGGTTTAGCCACGAAATCGTTCATACCGCCCTTGATAAACATTTCCTTTACGCCTTCAAGTGCATTGGCTGTAAGAGCAATGATCGGGGTGTCTTTAGCCGAAGGGATCATCTCTCTTATGATCTTGGTAGTCTCCATACCGTCCATCTCGGGCATCATGTGATCCATCAGGATTACATCAAATGATTCTTTTGAAAGCATCTCGATAGCCTTCTTACCGCTGAGTGCCCCGTAGCATTTTGCTTTTATGGGTGCAAGAAGTCCCTCCGCTATCTTGATATTTATCTCATTATCATCGACTATCAGGATCTTGGCACCCGGAGCAGTGTAATCAACCACATATGCCTTCGTGGAATCATCCCTTTCTCTGATCTTTTCATTATTAAGCAGCATAACAAGATTAAGAGTTGTCTCCGGCCGTCTCATTACCCTGAGGTTGGATTTTCTGCTTATAAAATCCGAATCGAAATCCACCAGGATCATACCCATAACTCCGGGATGCGCATCAAGAAAAGCTTCTATGCTCTCATCATACAGCTCCTTTCTGAAAAATACATAATCCTTCTTTCCTGAAGGCTTATATTCCTCAAGCGAAGCTATAGCGCGACTTGCTATACCCAGTTTATCCATTTCCCTCAGGAAAAGATCCTGCATCGCACTCTTTTCATCAACACAATATGCAAACTTTTCGGAAGCTTCTCTTACCACAAGTTCAATCGCGGGATCTACCACCTTCTGAGGGATGGTGAACCAGAAATCCGATCCTTTTCCATATTCGCTTGTGAGGCCTATCTCGCCGCCCATGGCATGAATGAGCCTCTGCGAGATCGCAAGGCCGAGGCCTGTACCTTCCACATTACGGTTTCGCTTTGAGTCAAGCTGCTGGAAGCTGGTAAAGAGTTTTCCCAGATCTTCCGGCTTTATTCCCTGTCCCGTATCCACTATATGATAGGTGAGCACCACATTTTCATCATCCTGCTTTTCGCAGGTTATGCTCATGTACACATAACCTTCACGGGTAAATTTGATCGCATTGTTTGCAATATTGATGATGACCTGACGGATGCGCATGGCATCGCCCAAAAGGGCGTGGGGTACACTTGTATCACTTGCAACAAACAGCTCTATAGGCTTGTCTCCTATTCTCGTCACAAGCATATTTGATATATCATTTATCTCGGAAAGAGGCTCGTAAGGTTCCTCTACGATCTCCATCTTTCCGGCTTCAATCTTGGAGAAATCAAGAATATCGTTTATGATGTTAAGCAGGTTTCTTCCTGCCACCTGTATCTGGATCAGATAATCCATCACATTCGGCGGCAGTTCCTCTCGCATTGCGATCTCTGCCATTCCGATTACAGCATTCATGGGCGTGCGTATCTCGTGGCTCATATTTGCAAGGAAATCGGATTTCATCTTGGCCGCATGCTCAAGTTCTTCATTTGCCTCCTGCATAGCGGTGAGCCTGAGCACTGAATCCGTGGTGTTGTGAAGAATGTAGATGGTACCGATGTAATGATCTTTTTCCTTCAGTTCAATCTTCTGAGCCTTGTAATAGACTATACTGTTTTCGTTTTCATATGCTATGCTCTCGATACCGTCGATATCAACAGTGTGGCTTATCCACTCATCAAGATTCTTCTTGTTACGGAAGTGATCTATCATCTCTTCCGATAAGGTATCCTTCAATACATCATTCATATAAAGTGGATCGTCAAATCCGTTATAAAGAATAAAACCGTCACTCATCTCATTTGCAAACCGCATAAGCGACCAATCGCGCAGTTTTCTGTTGGGATAAAAGACGATAATATAAAGCATCCCTACACAGATCGGCGTCATAACAATGCAAAGCATCCATGCAGGCCATCTGTTTTTGTGTGAAAAAAATTCGAGAACGGAAAAAGCGATCTGTACACCTATCAGCACATAGTATCTTGTTCTGAATACTTTGGCTGTGTGTACCAGTCCCATGATCAGGGTTACGATAATGATCAATGCTGTGATATACAGTAACCCTCTGTAGGCTCCAAAGCCAAAAATCGCTTTGCTCTTTTCAGACTTTTCCGCAACCCACCATGTGGATCCGAACATGATCCTTTTGGAAAAAACTATCGGTTTATTATTTAAGAATCTGAAATAATTGCTGATGATTATCGCAATTTGATAAAGACTTATAATACCGGCCGGAACAAGAAAAGTATATACCTTCTTCCCGCCGCTCATTATGATCACTGTAAGAAGTGTTGAAAAATAAATAAGTGCATGACAGACATAATAGATCGAAAGATAATTCTTAATCCGGGAAATTCCGTAATCGCCCGTGACAAAAAAGCACGCGATATCGCACGCTATAAGTAGAGCAGTCGTGATCAGGAAACCGTAATTACGTCTCTTGACCGCAAATCCGAAAGCCAGGCATATAAGTGCTATGACAGCACATAAAATGAATACAACTCTAAGTATCATATTCCGTCATTCCCATCGTGAAATCTGTTCTTATCCTGCTCAGTTAAGTACTTTACTCAGCAGCTCTGCATCGTAGCTGTCCTTAAAAATATCAAAAGCTTCTGATGTGGCATCCTTAAACTCATCAAGGTCGGGATAAGTTATATTCATTCCGGCATCCTCAAGAGCTGAAATAAAATCTTCAGTCTGTTTACGTATAAGCTCTCTGTCTTTCTTCTGGGCTTTGAGAGCCGCGTCATGAAGAATCTTTTTATCTGCCTCCGACAGATCATCCCATACATCCTGTCTGATCACAAAAAGCATAACATCATAGCTGTGATTTGTGATGGCAAGATTCTTCTGGACCTCGTAAAGCCCGTTATTGTAGATGACAGGGATCGGGTTTTCCTGGGCATCGAATTCGCCCTTTGCAAGCGCATCCTTCAGTTCATCAAAGGGAAGCACTTTGGGTTTCGCATCAAGAAGAAGCATCGTCTCCATCACTATCTGATTCTCGGGAGTGCGTATATTCAGGCCGTTCATATCCGACACCGAATTAATGGGGCCGAAGCTCTCGGATGTGGTTACGCATCTGAAGCCGTTATCATAATGCGCAAGCACCTTGATATTGAAATCGGGAAGATTCTTTTCCGCAGTTTCTTCCAGTTCCCCGTCTACAAAATTCCAGGCTTCGTCGAATCCATCAAATAAAAAGGGCATTGCGGATATCCCCACATTGGTATCATACATCGCAAAATTACCCGCGCTGGATGCTGTAATATCCACTTCTCCGTTTACGACACCTTTTATCAGATCCGAATCCGCTCCGAGCTGACTGTCGGGGTAGATCTCTATCTTGATCCTCCCATCCGTCGCTTTTTCCACTTCTTCCTTGAAAAGCTCGGTGGAGATCACTCTCGGATCAGATGCACCGGTAGAAAAACCGGCCTTTAATACTATTTCTTTATCGGGTAACTTACCGCCCTTGCAGCCTGCCAGAAAAGCGCACATCGAGGCAACCATGAGAAAGATCCCAACCTTTTTAAACTTCATAAGTTTTAAACCTCCGAAACATAAAACATAATAAAACTGATTACAACTCCTGTATGACTAATCTTGAATAAGCTATAAAAAAATGGAACTATAGCGTAAACTATTTAAACACCTTGTTTACCATGGCCATGAGTGAGTCATAGCTCACAGGCTTGGAAATATATCCCTGGGGCTTAAGCTTTACCACTTCCATAACACGCTCTTTATCTTTAACGCCTGTCATGAATACAATAGGCACGCTCTGCATTCCGGGCATCTTTCTGATGTTGACAAACACTTCCGGTCCCTTTTCCTCAGGCATTTCGTAATCGAGAAGAATAAGATCGGTGCGTTTTTTCTCCAGAAATTTATATGCGAGCTTTCCGCCCTTGGCGGTGGCTATCTCATAGTCATCATGCAGGTAATCCTTTATGATCTTGAGCATAAGAGGATCGTCATCGATGATCAGGATGTGTCTCTTGTTGGAATCTGCAGCCTGCGTGGGTGCCTGTGTTTGAGCGGGTGCCGGGGCAGGGGCAGGAGTCGGCGCCTTTTCCTCAACCGGCGCTGCACTTTCAGCAGATGCATTACTTTCAGCAGGTGCGAGCTCGCCTCCGTCTTCTATCTCGTCATCTATCTGTGCAAGTATATCATCCCATGATGAAGAGCCGCCGGCTGAGGTCTCTTCTTCCGAAGTGCTCACAGTTTCCTTTCCGGACAGAAAATCCGATACAGCTTTCTGCGCCTGAGCCGAAGTGGATGCATTATCGGCCTTAAAGGCAATCTTTGCATCGCAGGCGCTTTCGAAATTCTCGATCTCATAACTGCTTCCCACAAGTATCAGCTTGACCTGCGGCTGTCTTTTGATCGCTTCCGACACATTTTTCATAATATCGGTCGCTTCATCCAACATACAATAAACCAGAGCCTCGGGGGCAAAATGATTAATATGCTTTTCGATATCTTCTTCGATGGACTGACATCCTACGGGATCGAAATCCAAATTTCCGTCTTCGAAAAAGCCTCTCATCACCCGGACATTCAATCCCGTAAGCAGTATCTTATAAGCCATAAAGAAATCCTCCGTTTTGATCAGTCTTAATCTATCGGCGCAGTCTCCTGCGAAAGCCATTTTGCTTCTTCTTCCGTAAGGTAAGGAGTTATCTTATCCTTTACCTTTTCGTGATAGGCATTCAGAAGCTCTTTATCCTTATCCGTCATAAGATCCGGATCGATGCTGCGCCTGTCAAAAGGCACCATGGTGAGGGTTTCAAATCCGTAGAACGGGCCGTAATCGGCTTCATAATCCGGATTCATTTTTGATACGCTTTTCTTTTCCAGCTTGTGCGCAGGAAGGCATACCATCATATTTTCGAGCCTGATCCCGAACTTTCCGTCAAGATATACTCCCGGTTCATCGGAAGTGATCATGCCCTCCTCAAAAGCAGCCGTCAGCTTTCTTCCCGCAGCGCTTCTGTTAATACTCTGAGGTCCCTCATGTACATTCAGTAAAAAGCCCACTCCGTGGCCGGTTCCGTGGCGATAGTCCGCGCCCAGTTCAAAGAGCGGCATTCTGGCAATAATATCGAGATTCTGCCCTGTTATACCCTCGGGGAACACCGCGTCGGCAAGCCTCAGATTTCCCACAAGTACCGCCGTATAAAGCCTCTTTTCTTCTTCCGACGCTTCCCCCATCATTACCGTGCGGGTGATATCCGTAGTGCCGGACATATACTGTCCGCCTGTGTCCATCAGAAGAAAGCTGTCTTTTTCTATAACCGCATTGCTCTTTTCATCCGGTTCATAATGGATGATGGCTCCATGTGCTCCCGTGGCAATTATGGGAGCAAAGCTCTGGTCGAGGAATCCCTCCATCTCTTTCCTTAGGCCGAGAAGGATATCCGCTACCTCGAGCTCCGTAACCTTTTTCTTTCCGGATTTGAATTCCCCGCTTTCGCGAAGAAGGTGCAGCCGGTATATAAGCTTTGTTACCGCAGCTCCGTCGAGGATATGAGCCTTTCTCTCAAACTCTGTCTCCTCCGGAGTCTTTCGGGATTTCATCAAAATGACAGGGCATTTATCTTCGATAATATCCTCTTTTGATGATCCCTTCTCAAGTGAATTATACAGTGTATACGAAATGTGATCCGGATCTATCAGAGATTTTCCCGCAGATAAAGCATCTGCATCCGATCTGCCGGCCGGCGACTCCAGATCACTGTATATCCGGTCGTAATCCTTTAATTCAACCCCGTCCTTTTCCAGCTCATCTCTTACTTCATCAGGTATCACCGATCTGTTGACGTAAAGCACTGCTTCATTATCGCGGATCAGCGCATAAGAGAGAACAACAGGATTAAAGTCAATATCTCCTCCCCTTAAAAGAAACAGCCATGCGATATCATCAAGACTTGAAAGAAGGAGCATCCGGGCGCCTTTCTTTTTCATGTCGGCTCTGACTCTCGAGAGCCTCTCCGCCCTTGATTCACCGGTGTTTTCTTTTGAGAGGAGCCAAGCCTTGTTTGCGGGAAGGGCAGGCCTGTCTGCCCACACTCCCTCTGCGATATCCGTTAATACGATCCCCGCTTTAACGGGATTCCCGGCATCCGCGCATGCCTTTTTTTCAGCCTTTTCACAAACTTCCTCAAGCTCTCTTCCGCGCCCTAAAGGAATGCATCTTCCGTCAAAGCCAAGCTTTTCGCCGGGGAGCATGTGCTCCTCCAGAAAGCCTTCAACAGTAGGGACACCTTTCATCCCCATCTTCATAAGCACTATTCCGGTGCCCTCTAACTGCTCCGATGCCTGAAGAAAATATCTTCCGTCTGTCCAGAGAGCCGCGCCATCCTTCCACACAAGCAGATCACCGTTGGATCCGTTAAATCCGCTGAAATATTCACGAGCTTTGAAATAGTCACAGACATATTCCGATCCGTGAAAATCAGCTGTCACAAAGAGGTAATAATCAATGCCCTCTCTTTTCATGGCCGCCCTTAAGCTTTCCAGACGACCCCTGATCTTATCGTTATACATATCGCACTTCCTGTTTATTACTTTTTTACAACTGTATTATGTCTTTCCGATCAGCCTCCAAAATAGGCAAATGCACCGTTAAAGAAAGCGATCAAAAATACGATACCGCATATGATAAATGCGAGTATGAGCACGCAGAATTTTGAGCGCGCATAATTCCTGAGGTTGACATTTCCGCCTCCGCCAAGGGCAAATATAATGGCAAAAATGAATCCCACCACAGGGATTGAAAACAATACCTCAAGCCAGAAATACTTCCACGGTCCGAGGGGTCTGAACTTTGAAGGTAATGATTCTTCGTTCATGAAATCAGACATACTTATATCCTCCTGAATCTGTTTTGTTCGGTTTATCAGCGTTCAGATCCGCTGTTTTGCTTATATGCTTTTTTTATGTTCATATTCGTTATTTTGCTTGCATGCTGTTTATATCCTTCAGGATTCACTTATAAGCCCTACCGCCCTTGATGTACCTACGCGGTCACAACCGAGTCCGATAAACTTCTCAAGATCCTCGAGGGTTGACACTCCTCCGGCTGCCTTGATCTTTACATCCGGGCCGATGTGCTTTTTGAAAAGCTCGATATCCTCAAAGGTCGCACCGCCGGTTCCGAAGCCCGTGGAAGTTTTGATATAATCGGCACCCGCATTTGTGACAGCTTTGCACATGGCGATCTTTTCATCCTCTGTAAGATAGCAGGTCTCTATTATAACCTTAAGGATCTTATCGCCACATGCTTCTTTTAGCTTATAGATCTCTTCTTCAACAGCGTCGTATCTTCCGTTTTTTACATCGGAAATATTGACCACCATATCGATCTCATTTGCTCCGTCTTCGATTGCCTTTTTTGTCTCAGCGATCTTGCTTTCCGTAACGCTGTAGCCCAGTGGGAATCCCACCACCGTACAGATATTCAGATCCGGGAAAGCTTTATGCACTCTCGCTATGTAACAGGGAGGAATGCACACACTCGCACATTTAAATCTTATAGCCTCTTCGCAGAGTGTTTTAATATCTTCCCACTTGGCAAAGGGCTTTAAGAGCGTGTGATCCACATGGGAAAGCATTTCTTCGTTGGTCATATAACACCTCATCCTTCGGCTTCGCAGACACCCTTCCTTCAAGTGGAAGGCTTATTTTAAGAAGTTGCGTACCACATTCGGCATCTCGTTTATCTCGCATACATGATCATGAATGACCGGTGCGCTCCTTATCTCCTCAACGGCATTTGGAACCTTCACCTTTGCGATCTTTGAAAGCTCATCCACAAGTGCAAAATCATCCATCGCATCATATTTGGGATCTATAGCGTTCATTACGCTTCTGGTAAACTTAAAGGGACTTGCGGTGGATGCAATGACCGTCACAGCCTTGTCACCTGTCTTTTCGGCATACTTTCTGTATACGTAAGAAGCAACCGCTGTATGAGTATCGATCACATATCCGCAATCTTTATATACTCTTGCGATCTCCTCAGCGGTCTCTTTTTCATCTGCAAATCCGCCGTAGAAATCCTTAAGCCCCTTTCTCTCCTCATCAGTGATGGAATAAACTCCTTTAGAAGAAAGATCTGCCATAAGCTCGTTATTTCTGGCTGGATCGTTGCCCGCAATACGGTAGATAAGTCTCTCAAGATTGGATGAGATAAGGATATCCATCGAGGGAGAGCTGGTCAGATGAAACTCTCTGTTTCTGTCATAATCTCCGCTTTCAAAGAAATCATAGAGCACCTTGTTGGTATTGGATGCACATATGAGCTTGGCAACGGGAAGTCCCATATTCTTGGCATAAAATGCTGCCAGAATATTTCCGAAATTACCGGTGGGAACAACAATATTGATGGCCTCGCCGTCCTTGATCTTCCCATCCTTTAAAAGCTGAGCATAAGAATAAACATAGTAAACGATCTGAGGAACAAGACGTCCGATGTTGATGGAGTTGGCAGATGAAAACCTGAAGCCTTTTTCACCCAGTTCCTTCTCAAGCTCCTTGTCACCGAACATTTTCTTAACGCCGGTCTGGGCATCGTCAAAATTTCCTTTTATGCCGACCACAAGCGTATTTGCCCCCTTCTGGGTGACCATCTGCTTTTCCTGGATCGGGCTTACTCCGTTTTTGGGGTAGAATACGATGATCCTGGTTCCCGCAACATCGGCAAATCCCGCAAGTGCGGCCTTTCCGGTATCTCCGCTTGTGGCTGTAAGAATGACTATCTCATCCTTGATGTCATTCTTTCTTGCAGATGTGATCATAAGATGGGGGAGGATCGAAAGAGCCATATCCTTAAATGCGATGGTAGCACCGTGGAAAAGCTCGAGATAATAGGCTCCGTCCGCATACTTAAGAGGTGCTATTTCGGGCACATCGAACTTTGAATCGTACGCCCTGTCGATACATGTCTTAAGTTCCTCTTTAGTAAAGTCCGTAAGGAACAGCTTCATTACCTCATAAGCCACCTGCCGGTAGCTCATCTTTGAAAGATCCCCAAGGCTCACATCAAGCTCCGGGATCCTGTCGGGAACAAACAATCCCCCATCCTCCGCAAGCCCTTTAAGAATAGCCTGCGAAGCCGTGATCTTTCCTCCATGTCCCCTGGTGCTGCTGTACATAATGTTCATTTTTTCATATCTCCTACATGGTTTAGTATAAACAGGTTGCTTTACATATGTGCTATGTAATCCGGCAATGTGTCTGAGGCCGGCACTTAACGAAAACGAGCGTAAGCGAAGTTTGAGTTTAGTACCGCTGCTTCGAAGACCCATAGCCGAAAGGCGGTGCCGGATACATACACATATGGAAAGTAACCGTAGTTTGAATTATAACTTGAAAAGCGTTCCGATTATGCCGCGCCCAAGCGACGCTCCCACATTTCCTCCCAGCGTCTTTCCGAAAGATCCGCCTGCACTTCCCAGGCTCTTTCCGAGCTGACGTCCTACAGTTCCCGCCGTAGTGGAAGCAATACTCTTTGCCGCGCCCTTTACAGCCTTCTGTTTGGCCAGCGCTTTCTTTTCGGCTTCCTTCTGCGCTGCAAGCTGCGCCTTTTCAAGAGCCTTCTGTTCCGCAAGTGCGGCCTTCTCCTCGGCCTTTATCCTTGCAAGTTCCTCTTTCTCGGCTGCTTTCTCTGCTGCAATACGTTCCTTCTCAGCAGCTTTTTCCGCGGCAATGCGCTCCTTTTCAGCCTGCTTTTCTTCAGCGATCCTCTGCTTCTCGGCTTCCTTTTCCTCTGCTATCCTCTGCTTCTCGGCCTCGGCAGCTTCGGCGAGCTCTATATTTCTTCTCTGAAGGAACTCGTATGCGGAATCCCTGTCAAAATAATCAACATACTTTGTGTAAAGAATATTCGCATTTATCTCGCGCTGTCTCACATCCGGAGTGATACCTCCCATCAGGCTCTGAGGCGGAAGTATGGTGGTACGTTTTACCACGCCGGGAACGCCTTCCTCATCCAGCATGGAAACCACAGCTTCACCTGTCTGAAGTTCCATGATCGTGTCGTATGTATCAAATTCCGGATTCTCGCGATATGACTGCGCAGCCGCCTTAACTGCCTTCTGCTCTGCGGGGGTATATGCATGGAGGGCATGCTGCACTTTGTTTCCGAGCTGAGCCAGCACACCGTCCGGAATATCTCCGGGGCTCTGAGTGATGAAATATACTCCGACGCCCTTGGAACGGATAAGCTTTACCACCTGCTCTATCTTGGTAAGGAGCGTCTTGGGGGCGTCTTTGAAAAGAAGATGTGCTTCATCAAAGAAGAATACCATCCTCGGCCTTTCAAGATCTCCAACCTCGGGGAGATTCTCAAAAAGCTCCGACATCATCCAGAGAAGGAATGTAGCGTACATTGTAGGATTGTTTACAAGCTCCTGGCAGTCGAGGATCTGAATGGTCCCCTTTCCGTCGGGATCTCTGGTGATCCAGTCGCTGATGGAAAGAGCAGGCTCTCCGAAGAACTGATCGGCGCCCTCTGTCTCGAGTGCCACAACCGATCGGATTATAACCGCAAGGCTCTGCTTGGTGATATTGCCGTATTCCATCGAAAGCTCCTGAGAGTTATCGCCGATATACTGGAGCATAGCCTTTAAGTCTTTTGTATCGATAAGGAGCATTCCCTGATCGTCGGCGATCTTGAATGCTATGGTAAGAAGATCTGTCTGTACTTCCGTAAGCCCAAGGATCCTTGCAAGGAGAATGGGGCCCATCTCGGTAATAGTGGTACGAAGAGGCATTCCCGCCTTTCCGTATACATCCCAGAAGTTTACGGGATATTTCTTAGCGGTAAATTCTTCCTGTGAGATTCCGAGCTTTTCAAGTCTTTCCGCGATCTTTTCATTTATCACGCCGCTCTCGCAGCATCCGGCGAGGTCCCCCTTTACATCGGCAAAGAAAACCGGAACGCCGGCGTCACTGAAGGATTCCGCCAGCACTTTAAGAGTGATCGTCTTTCCTGTTCCCGTTGCACCTGCTATAAGTCCGTGGCGGTTGGCCATCTTTGGAAGCAGGAATACTTCCTCTCCTTTTGCGGTTTTTCCAACTAAGATCTTTCCGTCCCTGTACATTCCTTCTCCTCCTTAATCAGTGATGTTCGAAAAACTCATCTATATCTCTTATCCAATCCTGCGGGGGCATAGTCTTTAAGAGATATTTTTCAGGTTTTAATGCCAGCACTTTCATAACGCTTTCTTTATCGTTCTTGGATGTAAGGAACATTACCGGTATCGATTCGGTGGATACCTCGCTCCTTATCATTTCAAGCACCTTCGCTCCGCTTATGACCGGCATCTCGTAATCCAGCAGAATAAGATCCACTTTATTTGTGGCCAGAAAAGTGATGGCATTCATCCCGGAATTAACCACAAATACGTGATACTTGTCCGATAAAAGGCCCTTTATCATGCGCAGCATGGTGGGGTCATCATCCACCACCAGGATCTTCTTTCTCTCCTCAGCCTTGCTCCCTGTTTCGTACGCCTTATCAAGCTTTACCGCAAGGTCTTTTACATTTAAAGGTCTTATCAGTTTTTCGAATGGGATATCTGCGGTAAAAATGCCTTTTATGTCTTCAAAATCATCGATACTGCCTATGACAAAAAGATTTATCTCTTTTTCCACCACGGTATCTCTCAGAAATACAAGGAAATCCGTCTGGGCCGTTATATCGGAATCAAGATATAAAACGGCAAGCTTCGGCAGGTTTTCGATCTTGTTCAGAGCATTTATCTTCGTCTCACAGGGAAGGATCTCATATCCTTCCTTCTTCAGACCGTTTATTATGGCATTAACCATAAAACCGCCGGTTTCGCCTATGATAAGAACTGTTTTATCCATAATTCACCTCTTCAGGCGCTTTGCGCCGCCTTCCCGCAAAGGAATAATCATAGGGAAGCATTACACTTTATAGTAATTCTAAAAGAGCATCTCTGTCAAGTGAAGTAACGAGGCTGCACACCTTTTCGAACCGCTCTTTTTTATCATCAGGGAAGCTGTAATCCTTAAGCATCAGAACTATCTCATCGGCAGTGTCAAAATCAAAGGCCTGTGCGGCTTCCTTTATACCCATATACGCCTCGGCAAGAGCTTCATCGCTTATGATCGGGGCATCTTCTTTGTTTTCATCAGCATTTTCATACAGGGGCGAAAGAATTCCCCTGTATGCCCTGTACTTTTCAAGAAGGACGGGAGTCTCTTTTTCTATGGACTCCATATCTCCTTCATCGCCGCATTTTTCAAGGTGAGCCGCCAGCTCGCTCAGTTCAAGTGCCCCTATAAGGCGTGATGAGCTTTTAAGCGCATGCACGGTTACCGTATAATTCCTTATGTCCTTATCTCTCATAAAGCCCTCTATTTTATCGGGGCCGTTTTCAAGAGCAACATAGTAATCATGCAGGGCTTCCTTCAGTATATCTTCCTTCATGCAGTTTTTGAGGGCTGCATCATAGTCAAGTCCGGGAGCGGAGCGCATGAATTTCTCAAGCTCCGAAGCTTCTGCCGTATCAACAGACCCTTCTCCCTGGGAATTCTCCGTCTTTTCTCTTTCTGCCTCCCGTATAGCCTCTTTCTCCTCTTCGGATAATATCCTCACCTTTTCCTTCGGAAGATACGAAGCTATCATCTTCTCAAGCTTTACGGCATTTATTGGCTTGCTCAGATAATCCGCAAACCCGGCTTTAAGGAAAATCTCCCTCGCTCCGGAAACCACATTGGCCGTAAGACAGATAACGGGAGCGCCAAAGCTGGCATTTTCGGCATCTGTCATGGCTTTAATCCTGCCAAGAGTCTCCGTTCCGTCCATCTCAGGCATTCTCTGGTCCATGAATATGATGTCGTATTTATTCTTTTTAATAAGCTCGATGCACTGAAATCCGCTTGTTGCGGTATCCGTCACAACCTCTGTTTCCTTAAGGAGTCCCTTTATGACGGTAAGATTCATCGGCGTATCATCAACCACCAGTATCTTTGCCTCGGGTGCCTTAAAGCTTACCGCGTAGGCATCCGCATTTTCGAGAGATTTTTCATATGTCTCGTTGAAATTTCCTATTGGCTCGTCGTTTACTATCTTCTGAACGACCTCAAACGAGAAATCCGATCCCTCTCCGTACACACTCTTTACTTCCAGCCGGCTTCCCATCATGTCAAGAAGCTGCTTAACTATGCTCATACCAAGGCCGGTTCCCTCTATTGTGCGGTTTCTCGATTCCTCAATACGCTCAAAGGGTGAAAACAGCTTTGAGAGATCTTCCTCCTTGATTCCTATGCCGGTATCTATGACATTTACTCTCAGCGCCACCTCTTCTTCCGATATACGGCGTCCGGTAAGGCGTAAAGTGACGCTTCCCTCATGGGTATATTTCACGGCATTATTAAGAATATTGAGGATGCACTGCTTCACCCTTATCTCATCACCATACAGGACATGAGGTATATCCTTCGCCACATCCACTTTAAGCTGAAGGCCCTTTTCAGCCGCCTTGGATGAGACCATATTTATCAGATCGTTTATCACCGAGCTGAGCTCGTACTCCACGGGGATGATATCCATCTTTCCGGCTTCAATCTTGGAAAAATCAAGCAGGTCGTTTATAAGAGCAAGCAGAGTCTTTCCGGAATTCTTAATATCCGCGGCATACTTTTTGATCTGTTTTTCGCTACTTTCGCGGATGATCATCTCATCAAGGCCAAGCACCGCATTGATAGGTGTTCTGATCTCGTGGGAAACGTTTGAGAGGAAATTGCTTTTGGCCTCGCTTGCGGCCTTTGCAACGCGCAGGTCTTCGCGAAGCTGCTGTTCTTCTTTTATCTTATCGATATAGCCGTTGAGCTCTCTTACGGTGTCGTATAAGGCTCCGAAGAGCTCCTCTATCTCATCTCCCGTTCTGATCCCGAGATTTGCAAGTTCATGGCCTGTCTTTATCCTGCTCTCCGGATCGGAAGAAAAGCCCTTCATGACCCCTGTCATCTGCTCCACCGGCTTTACAAACATAAGCTGCACAAGCGCATTTGCAAAGATAACGATGGGATGGATGGCACACAGAAGCATCATGATCAGCTTCAGGTCAAAGGATACACCCTGTTCGTTATATTTAAATCTGTCCCTCTGCCCGTCTATTCTGGCGATAGCATAGGTCTCGTCAAATCCGAAGTCATCAAGGAAATGGTTGGCCATCTCTATTGCATTATCATCATATTTCGGCGCATCATCAGATTCCGGCACATCATCATTCGCAGCATAGATTTCTAAATCTGCATTATCCTGCTCCTTCAAAAGTGCTGAGGATTCCGGATTTGCATAAGAGATAACATCCGAAAGATCAGGAATCAGGCTGTTGGCAAACCCGGCTGCGGCCACGCCGAGAACTGCTGCTTCGATCAGAAGCACGATAAAAAGCTTCTCGCTTATTCCGGCCTGCTTTTTTCCTTTCCTCAGACTGATAAACTCACTTTTGAAATCAATATCTCTGTCTATGACTCCCAGTCTTATCTTTGTTTTATCGGAAAAGACCGTTCTGAACAAATGTAGGAAAATGCAGATAAGAAAGCTCTGGGGCAGCACGCTCCCGGTGTGGAACAAAACCGGTAACACATTCATGCCTCTAAAGCTTGCACGCCCGACCATCACAAACACGGAATAATATGTTCCGGACAGGATAAGCCCCATTACTATCGAGCAGATAATTGTCGATCCCCATGTAATGCACTTTCTGTTCTTTCTGACGATCCACACACAATAGATCAAAACCAGATGTAAGAACAGCAGATATACATTACTTGGCTGCATAATAAGAGCGGCTATCAGTAAAATGGTAAAACTTCCTATACCGCCGTCAAAACCGTACAGCACTATGATAAATGCAACAGGAATAAGATATGCGGAAAAAAGTATTGCAGGCAGGATCGTAAATGAAAGACCTGCCGCAAAGCAGAAATAATAGAGCACAGAAGAAACGGCAGCGGCCAGAATGATCATACAGTCTCTGAATATCCTGCCTGCCCTTTCTGTCTTATCCAGATTCTTCCAGCTGAGCCTGTCAAAGAAGTTCATAAGAAACCAGATGACGTTTTCTCTTCTCCTCTGCCTGTAGTTTTCCAGATCGCGCTTTCTTTCTTCCCTCAGGGCTTTTCTTTCCTCGGAGTGCTTGCATTTTGCCGATCTTTTATCTGACAGCTTATTATTCGAATCTGTTTCGGTATCCCGGTTCATTTGTTTATTCATGTCCTTATTCATTTCTTTATTCATAAATTTGCTCGTATCTGTTTTCGTTTTCCGGTCTTTTGTATATCGGGTCATGGGAACTTTCCCATATACTCTTCCACGGCGTGACGCATTAAACTTTCTGCCGTTCGGACTGTACTAATAATACCATATTCCTGCCCCTTCTAACGCAATTAAATCTACAATTATTATGTGTTTTTCAAATAATTATGTGTTTTTCAAAAAAGGATCAGTAAATATATAAATAATCTCATGAAAAAGAATAAAATAGTCTCGGAAATGGTTTACATATTTCAAATATAATATTATAATGCAATTATGAGTAAAACAGAGATGAAAAAGTCAAAGAATCCCGAGGGAGTGTTCCCGGCGGTGAGAAAAAACGGCACCCCCTTCTATCGGTCTTCTCTGACTTACAAGACAAAACACATATCCCTGGGCAGCTATGACACCGCCGAGCAGGCCCATCAGGCGTACCGCATGGGACGTCTTCTTCTGGCGCAGCCCAACTCAAGACTGGAGGATTACACCAATGAGAGTCCTCTGGATTTTGAAAAGTGGGTGGTGCTTCTTAATTTCAGAGATAATGATATATATATCGGGACTCCGATCTATATCGGCCAGAAGATGTTCAGCTATTATCTCTCGCCCGATAAGGTATTGAAGTTCGATATGGACGATCTCTTCTACTTTTCCGCACATAAGATAATGCAGAGGGGCGGGCATCTGTTTGTATCCGACTACGGCTCACAGATTACGCTCTATACCCGCTACGGTATCCGTCCTTATGCGGTGGAGGGTGTGGATTATAAGTTTATGAATGGGGACAGCCTGGACTTCAGGAGGCAGAACCTTAAGGTACTTAACTCCTACCACGGGGTAAGACCCGGTGCAAGGGGCAAATTTCATGCGCGTATACATCTAAACGGCTATTTCCATATAGGAACCTACGAGACGGCCCTGGAAGCTGCCGTAGCCTACAACAAGTCGGTGGATATAGTAAGGCGTGCGGGATGTAAGAAGAATTTCCTGCAGAACTATATCGAGGAAATAACCCCCAGGCAGTATGCGGAGCTCTATTTCAAGCTTCCCGTATCAGATAACATTCTTGAATATAAGGGATAACAATAAATCCTAAACTCTCCGAGAATTATACTC
>DFKZ01000111.1 GCA_002373975.1 Lachnospiraceae bacterium UBA3632
TTTTCTTATCGAAGAACTTGTTGAAAGTGATAACAAAATGCTCTTCATGCCCGTCCTTCTCTCTCACATATTCTGTCGAGAAAGGTTTCGCTTCAGTGATCGTTTGTCCGCCGAGAATAGAGTTCAGCGGTTCCTTTGAGAGGTCAAAACTCTCCATATCAAATCCGAAATAATCCGACACAAAATGATTGGTGTAGAGGCAATGCCCTTCGATATCGAACAGGATGAGCCCCTCCGACATTACCTGCACGGCATTTCGCATAACGGAACTTCGGATCGCACGTGGCACTCTCTTTTCGGCAAAATAATATATCATCACTACGCCGATGGGATAAAAGAGCACCGATATGTCAAGAGGGAGCGAAAAAAGCATGTATACCACATTAAGCAGCACAATAAAAGTAACTACGGAAAGGATAGAAATATATCTGTTCAGATAATAGCTGTAACTTTTGGCGATCTTCATGAAGAGGAATACAAACATCAGGATTATCATAAGATAATCCAGCGTAAGATGGACATTGAAAAGAGGATGCGGGCTGGTCAGATAAAATACCACGCCCGTTTTGCTGTATTGCTCTGTGACCTCAAACATATGTCCGAATACGATATTAAGAAAAATAGACAGCGTATCCAGGATCAGGATCACCCGCATGGGGATGCCGATAGTATCCCTGATCCTGTCATGTCCCGTATAAATGCTTACAAATCCTCCGAGGAACATGATCGTCCAGTCGATGGATGAAAAGTAGAAACAGTATGCGATCTGTGCCATCACTGGATGAACCGAGAATGCAATAAAAATATTGGCTATGATCGAAACAGTAGCAAAGAGCATAGTCTTGGAAAGCCATCTCATATAGACAGCCTTCACCTTTTTGACAGCCCTTTGTGTAAAGAACATAACAACTATGGCTATGATATTGAGTAATGTAAAAATGATCTTAGCGTACACCTGGTCTATCTGTCTCCTTACATCCATCCGCCGTCTATAGTGATCACCTGGGCGGTCATATATAAAGGTGCTTCCGCCACCTTAAGGACAAGATCCGCCACTTCTTCGGGCGTTCCGATCCTGTCTGCGGGTATCTCATTTATAACCGCAGCTTTTTCTTCCTCGGAAAAGCAGCTGTTCATTTCGGTGTCTATCATACCGCAGGCAATGGCATTTACCGCTATATTTGATGGTGCGAGCTCCTTTGCCAGCGCTTTTGTCAGGCTGTTTACGCCCCCCTTCGAGGCGCTGTACGCAGCCTCCATGGAAGCCCCGGCGTTACCCCACACGGATGAAATGTTGATTATCCTTCCGCTCCCATTTTTAAGCATAAGGGGAACAGCTTGTCTGCAGTTATAAAATACGCCAAAAAGATTAGTTGACATAACTTTTTCCCAATCTTCGTCGCTCATTTCATGAAGGAGCCCGACATAGGATATTCCGGCGTTATTTACAAGAAGATCAAGGCTTCTTTTTCCATCTCCGAAAACATCCTCAAAAAGCTTTGCCGTATCTGCGCTGCTGCCCGCATCACAGCTCCTGCAAATACAGTTTACACCATATTTGCCCTTAATGTCATCTGCTATTTTTCCAAGCGCATCCATGGATGCGGAGCATGTCAGCACCAGATCGTAACCGGCCTGCGCAAGCCTGCGTGCGACAGCTTCTCCTATTCCCCTTGAGGCTCCCGTGACAAGAGCCGTTTTCTTATTTTCCATCAATCTGTCCTTCCGCAGCCTCAAGGCTCTCATACCCGTAGAGCCTGCAGCTGTTCTCCATGGTCATCCTCGCCAGATTCTTCCCCTCCTGCGCCAGCTCTATGATAAATTTGGTATAGAGCTGCAGCATTTTATCAGAGTATGTCCCGATCTCACCGCGAAGATAAGTCTCGTAGGACGTATTGTAGCTGCTGTCATCGTAGGTGTGGACACTTCTTGCTTTGCCTGCAAGATGCGGATACTGCTCGCAGAATTCCTCCATCCAGCCCACCTGAATGCGGCATATTTCCTCGATGATAGCCTTCTGCTCCTCAGTATGTGGCGGAAAATTATCCTTGATCTCCTCATACCTTTCCGGCGCTGTGCTCTCCATCATGCGACCGTACTTTTCGGTGATAAGGTTGTGACCCAGCTTTGTTTCCCTTTCAAAGTCGTACAGATACTGAAGCAGCATCGTGCGGTTCCATGTGAGATACTGGCTTCTTCGCATGATCCCGAATGTGGGCCAGTCGTTCTGGCACGAGGCTCTTCCACCCTCATTCTGAACCTTGTCAAATGCAGCAAACTCTGCCTTGGCGATCATCATTGTAAGCTCTTCGTCGCTCTCTGTGCTAAAAAGGCTCTTCATCATCAGTTCTTCGGTGTGATGGTCGAGATACGAATCCGTGTCGCTTATAATATCACTTGCATATAAAAGCATCGCAAGATTTGCGCCGATATTTTCGAATATTCCCGCTGTTTCCGTCAGCTCTTCTGCCGCGCTGTCCGAGCGTTTCGAGAGAGTGGTGAGTGCGATCATTTCATCGAGAACCGCGCCTCTTCCGCTCAGATTCGAAACTCCCTTGAAAAGCCATTTATCGTGAGGCGGAAATGCATTTTCGGAATAATAAATAATCTTTGCGGCAGCCCTCAGCGCATCGCCCTTCATTATAAGTGATGTGACATAATCGCCTCTCTGTGCGCATCTTAAATAATTATATTGTCCGGCCTGCGAAAACTCCGCACAGGCCTGGGCAAGTTTTCTGTATAGAACATTCTCGGGAAATCCCTTTGAAATCTCGTTCCTAAGTGATGTGATAATGCCTTCGGAATCCGCCCATATTTCTCCGTTAACAAATGCCGATAAAGACGCGTCGGATACTGATGTCCAATCTATATCGTTTCTGATCTCCGCGAGTTTCCCGGTATCCTCATATTCCGCACTCCACACTCCGAGGTGCTTTCTGCAGAAATCGGAAATCTTTATGATGCCCCTTCGCCCGCTTCCACTTACAGTCTGCGCGCGCTTAAATCCCTTGTATTCACCCGGAAGTTTCTCATAAAATTCTTCGAGTTTCTTTCCGTTCTTTTCGTAAGTTTCATCAGTTACAAAGATGCAGACTTCGGGACCCCAGTCGTGGTCTCTTGAAATCTCATCGTCATATCCGTAGCAGTCTGAGCCTTCTCCCACAAGGCCTATGGCCATTTTATCTTTCAGCTCAGGGAACTCTTTTTCAAGTGCGGGTACGACAATTTCCTCGTAATATCCACGGCAGATGTCGAGGCCTCTAACGGACTCCTCACCTCTTGCGGACTCTTCCCCTTCAGCTCCGGCCCTTCCTTTTCCTGCGTCTGAAGAATGTGCTTTCCCACCGTTTTCAAGTTCCTTCAGACACTCGTCGTAATTGGCTTTCAATCTCTCATAATAAGCGTTTTTACCCAGCGATGCTTCCATCACATCCATAGCGCTTTTGAAAGCCTGCGCCGCCTGTTCATACTCATGTCTGATATAGTGATAGCTTCCGATTGCGGATACCGCTGCGGCAAAATGTCCGTCGAAAACGTTAAGACTCTCAAAGATTTTTATTGCCTTTGCGGCATTTTCATATCCCTCATCAAGCCTGTCTATCCTCATGCATGTGGCCGCAAGATTCGCTCTGGATACGGCCTCTTCGTATTCCCTGCCGTTTGCCGAAACGATCTTGATCGCCTTTTCAAGAAGCTCCGCAGCCTTCTCGAAATCGCCTGCTTCCTGATAAAGAAGCGACTCGTTATTATAAAGGCTTGCCATCAGGGGATCGCCGGGCTCGAGTAATTTATCGTATATCTTTTCGACTCTCCTGTATATATCTGCAGCGTCGTCGAGCCTTCCGCCTGTTCTGTATGCCGTGGCTATGTTTAAAAGAGAGGTAGCAAAGGGAACCGATTCTTCCGGAAGTATCCTCGATGCCACGGAATATATCTCATCCGCCACCTTATAAGCATCCTCAAAGCGGGATGATTCTCTGTAGTATCCTATCAGTTCGTTTAAAAGCTGCAATAAAGCTCCGCCGTCGCCCTCGTCCGCCGCCACGCTTATGGCCCCGATAAGAAGTTCTTCCACTTCCCCGGCACGGTTTTGCTCAAATAATTTATCTTCTGCTTCAAGAATTCCCGAAATATCCATAACCTTCTCCACTTAATCGCCAAGTTTCTCCAGGATCGCTTTTGCCAGACCGGTCCCGTAATTGGGTGATTCGGTTGCGCCGCTGTCGGCATCTATTGCCTTGAGGGCATATTCTTTCGCAAGGTCTGTGTCTTTTTCCACTCCGTTTCCCTTGTAATAAAGATATGCCACGTAAGCAAGGCATTCATTTGCCTGCCTTCCGCCATTTTCACTTTCCTTGAATATCTCTATCGCGCGGGGAATATCCTGTTCCAGCGTCACCCCGTAGGCATAATTGCAACCGTATGAATACATATTGCCATGCTCCGCAGCTTTTTCGTACCATTCAAATGCCTTCTCCAGATAGTCTTCTCCTTCCATAAAAACCTCGTACAGAGTTCCCATTCCTTGAACTGCATATACATACTCATCTTCCGCAGAGGGCAGGAGCCATTCCTTTGCCTTCTCAAAATCCTTTTCAATTCCCTCGGCCCCATACAAATATACCGTCCCTATAGCATATCTGGCGCTGTTCCTTGTCCACCAGTCATCACTGTCTATAGCTTTTTCGGCATACTCTATGGCTTTTGCTCCGTCAGCCTCCACACCGGATCCTACTCTGTAAAGTTCTTCAAGCCCGACATATCCCATAAGGCATCCCGCATCCGCTGCCTGCATGTAATAGTCATATGCTTTTGCGTAATCCTGTTCAAAACCTTTTCCTTTTTGATGATAAAATCCCAGATAGTACAGTCCCAATGAGGAACCTTCATCCACTGCCTGATCAACATAGTCAGCGACCTTTTCCCACTTATCGGGGTCCACGCTGTATCTGGCAATTACAGCCAGCCAGCACAAAGCATCGGCATAACCTCCGTCAGCTGATTCCTGAAAGGCGTTTCTCGCCTTTTCCATATCGTATTCGCGCCCGTTGATCGCAAACCAGTAATCCAGCCCTTCCTGATATTTCGCTTTGGCCTGCTCGGCAGCTTCCTCTAAAGCCCTTGCTGCCGCTTCCTCCTCAGACTCTTCCGGCTGTTCTTCTTTTATCTCTTCTTCAGATTCTTCCTTGATCTCCGGCTCACTTTCGACTACAAAAGTTTCCTGCTTTTTATCATTTGAATTGATGGGACCTGTTTCTTTTTCTGATCCGCATGCAGTAAACGAGAGCATCATGATCATGGAAAGAACTATACCTAATACCTGCTTTTTCATGGTAATACCTCCGTAATAAAAACACGGATTTCCTAAACAAATATCTATAACGAAAAATTATAATATAAATATAACGCGG
>DFKZ01000101.1:0-1148 GCA_002373975.1 Lachnospiraceae bacterium UBA3632
TTCGATGGCCCACTTCCGCAATATTATGATTTCCGGGCTGCCCGGCGCGGCAGTATTGCTCGTTAACGCTTTAGTCATGGGCTCTCTATTATCGGTTATTTACCTTCGCTCAGGTAACATATACTCAGTAATTGTGCTGCATGCGATTAATGATATAGCGGCCGCTTTCCCGGTTACCGTTTTAAAGGGCGGCGCCAGTGTTGCGGCAACGGTTGCCGGGTATGGCGCTGCAGAATTATTACTGTTGGTTCCCTGCGCTGTTTCGACAGTATTGCTATTACGTATGAAGAGATAGAGCAGCGTGGCGATTAACATGAAATATATAAAGATATAAAGAACGCCGGTCGGATTTCCCGAACAGGCGCATCTGTCTACGATCTCTGTACATAAATGTAGATGTAAGATAAGATTTATCATGTATCCTCATATACTTCAATTGTTTTCCCGACTTTAAACGAAACCACATACCCCTGCTCGAGGACCCGCACCTGTTCAAGGAGAAGCATGATTTCTTCTTCGCAGTAATCTGTTTCAGGGACAAAGCAGCCGTTTAGTTCGTGAGAATGTATGAAATCCAGAATGTTTGCCAGCTGACCCTCTTCATAGGATAGGCTGGCTTTTTTAGTGTTGAGATTTTTCAAGGCTCTTCGGGTTCGTGCCTTGAACGGCATGGCAGGAATGCCAGTGCGTTTTTGATTGAGGCAATTGTGTAAGAACAAAGATGCGGGAAGTTTTAATGGATTATTAATGATTTTACATATTATTGTCTGACGATGTTCACGAAACTTTAAGAAACATAAACGGCATAATGTGATATTATATGGTGACCTGAAGTGTATATATGGTGTTGGATGATTTCAGCTTTGCTGAATAGAATTCCAGTCGAAGTCTCGCAAACGAGGCTGAACTTCAGGAATTCCTGTAAAGGAAAGGAGAGTATAAAACATGAAACTGAGAAAAATTGCATTAGCCCTCGGCATGTCCGCTGCCCTCATTATGGGCGCGCAGCCGGCATTTGCATCAGACCAGCTTCCATATGTAGCACTCGGGGCGGATCTGAACAGTGAGCAGAGGGCAACAGTACTGAAACTGCTTGGTATTACAGAGAGCGATCTTACCCATGACACTGTTGTGACAGTTACAAATGC
>DFKZ01000101.1:1240-8339 GCA_002373975.1 Lachnospiraceae bacterium UBA3632
TATCTTGATTCTTACGTAAGCTCGAGCGTGATCGGCACCAGAGCCCTGTCATCCTGCAAAGTTTTAGAGGAGGGCAAAGGTCACGGCATCACTGTGGAGGTCCACAATATCACGTATGTCACACCGGCTATGTATGAGAACGCACTGGCGACAGCAGGTATGAAGAATGCATCCGTTGTCGTTGCCGGACCGTCACCGATCTCTGGTACAGCCGCGCTTGTCGGTGCAATGAAGGCTTACTCGCAGATGCACGGGACTCCCATCTCCCCGGAGCTGATCGACAGCGCCACGGATGAGTTGGTAAAAACCGGTGAGCTTGCCGAATCTCTCGGTGATTCTGAGGAGGCGGCTGAGATTATTGCAGCTTTGAAACAGGTCGTTGCGGAAAATGATCTGAAAACAGATGAAGATATCAACAACGCGATTGACGAAGTAGCCGGGAAGCTTGAGATCTCTCTGTCCGAAGAGGATCGCCAGCTTATTCTTGACCTGATGGAGAAGTTGTCAGCGCTCGACCTTGACGCGGACAATCTCGCGGAGCAGGCCAGGGGCATCTATAGTGAACTGCAGCAGAGAGGCTTCAGCCTTTCGGACTACGGAATCACGAAAGAAGAGGCCCAGGGGCTTCTCGCAAGGCTAATCCAGTTCCTGAAGGAACTGCTTGCAAGCCTTGGGAACAGGTAATGACCCAGAATCTATGAAGCAGCATATCACTCGGACATTGTGAATATCAACAATAAATAAAAATGCTGAAGTGAATAATTGTGAAAAAAGTACAAAAAAGTTTGGCTTGTTCATAGTTTGTTCATATTTTGGTGCTATTATAATCGTACAAGATAAATGACAACCACGTGAGCAAGCCTCACGACAATTTTTCATAATAATTGCCCCGGTGGATTTCCACCGGGGCACTCCTCTTTTTTGGATAAAATAGTGTATACATGCCATTTATCAAGAAAACATGTCGCTTGTCAAAAAATAGTGAATAATGAACATCCTCTGTTATAATGTAAACGTCGGATTAAGTGTGAACGGGTGAAATCAGAGATTGCGATTTACAATTTTGGGGGATTGACATGTCTTATTTTTGTGTAAAACCTGATAGGATCGATTCATGTATCGGAACTCTCGCCCGGATTGGCAGCAATATAGGCGGGATTTATCAGGAAATTAATCATATAAATGCCGATGCGTTTTTGAACGGTTCATATGTGGGGATGGTTAATGATACCTTGAAAAAGATATCTGACGACATCGAATTACAAAAGAACAGTGCAGACAGTCTTGCCGATACTCTCAGACAGATATCACTCTGTTATAAAAATACCGAAAACAATATTATCGGTGAAACTGTTTTCAGCGTAGAATCCCCGGAAAATGGAGGAATCGGTTCAAAAGACGGCGAAAACGGCGCAGAGCATTTTAAAGAAGTCAAAGCTGAGTCCGCTAAAGACAACGCTGTTTCGTGGAAAGAAGGGTCAATTGTTTTTTCAACTACGAAATGGGGAACAAAGACTGAAGCTGAATTATCGGGAGAACTCGGTGGTGCATCCTGGAATCATAAATTCACTTCAGGAGTAAAATATAAAGACAAGAAACTAGACAGTGTCAGTCTTTTCGATGCAAGTATTTCAGGGGAGGCTCATGTAGCGAAGGGAAAAATCAGTGGCAGTGTGGGAGCAACATCGGCAAGTCTCGGAGGTACCGTCGGACAGGTAAAAGCCGAGGGATCAGTAGGAGCGACGCTTTTTAAGAACGGAAAGCTTGCACCGCAACTCAGCATAAAAGGCAGTTTAGAAGGAGCGGCAGCCACCGGCGAGGCTAAGGCACAGGTCGGTAGTGATAATACAAATGTTCATGCCTCGGCTGAGGGCAGTCTCTTGAGCGGTAAAGCAAAAGGAGAACTCGGGATCGGAAAAGTCACTTATAAAGAAGATGACGGAACAGTACTTACGGGATATGGTGTATCTGCAGAGGCAAAAGCAGAAGCCTATGTGGCGCAGGGAAAAGTGAAGGGCGGCTTTACAATATTTGGAATAAAGATAGACATAGGCCTATCTGGAAAAGCAGGAGGCGCAGGAGCTTCGATAGGCGGTCATGCTGTTAAAGGAAGCGTTGGAGGAAATATTGGTATTGGTGTTGGTGTAGGAGCTGAATTGGAATTTAAAATCGACTGGACCGGTTTTAAGTGGGGATGGTAGTGAGCGAATAAGTAAACTAACAGACTGAAAAGTGAAAAACAGAGAGGAGATTATTATGTATAAAGATTTATTGCCAGTAGGTTCTATCGTGTTGCTGAAGGGCGGAGAAAAGAGATTGATGATTTGCGGGAGAGTAAGCTGCCAGGGCGGTTCAGACGTTATCTATGATTACACAGCATGCTATTACCCGGAAGGAATCATGGATTCTGACCATATCTTTTTCTTTAACAGGGAGGATATTGAGACTATATTCTTTATCGGTTTTCAGGATACAGAGGAGATGGCATTTCGTCACAATGTATTGGACAAACTTGGCAAGCTGAAAGTTGTTGACGGACAGATTGTTCCGGATAAGGATTGAGAGAGATAAAAACCGGAGACCGCGGCTTACAACATCCGATTTGTTTTGAAATAACAGGGAGTGAAAAAGGTGAATAATACAATTGTGTTTCCAATACTGATTACAGCTTTTTTGTTTCTCGGTACGATATTCATAGGTCTGGGTATAGGCTTTAAATCCGTAATTGATAAAAAGGCAGCTGTATGTACTGCGAGAACAGAAGCTGTTGTCACGGAGATGAATCGCGAGGTGAATCTATCAGCCGGAACCGACTCATATCGTTCATGGTTTCCTGTTTTTTCTTATTGGGCGAAAGGAGAGGAAATCACGGTTCGGAGCAAAATCGGAAATGAGAAGAAGATTTTTGAAGAAGGTCAAAATGTGGAGCTGTACTATAATCCGGACAACATCAGGGAATACTATGTTCCGGCGGAAAATGTGTCGTTTTTACCGAAAGTATTTATAGGTGTAGGAGGAACCTTCGCAGCATTGGGGATAGTGTCTTTTCTGATTATGAGAGTGATCAGCTGAAATCAAAGGGGCTGTCTAATGCGACAGCCCCTGATTCTATCTAAAGAGAGTAATTAATAATTCGTAGCCCTTCTCTCAAAGTAAGACTTCGGATGAGCACATACCGGGCAGATTTCCGGCGCTTCCTTGCCGATGATAACTGCACCGCAGTTGCGGCACTTCCACTCCTGGGTCTCATCGTCAGCAACATAGGTCTTCGAAGCCAGAAGGTTGGCGAGGATCTGACGGTATCTTTCCTCGTGGCGCTTCTCAACACCGGCGACGAGCAGGAACTTCTCTGCGAGATCGGCAAAGCCTTCTTCCTCAGCTTCTTTAGCCATGCGGACGTACATGTCTGTCCACTCCTCGTTCTCACCGGAGGCAGCTGCCGCAAGGTTCTCCTCAACAGATCCGATTCCACCGAGCTCTTTGAACCACATCTTGGCGTGTTCCTTCTCCTGATCGGCTGTCTCAAGGAAGATGGCTGAAATCTGCTCATAGCCGGCTTTTTTGGCCTGAGACGCGAAATATGTATATTTGTTGCGGGCCTGGGATTCGCCTGCAAATGCCTCCAACAGATTCTTTTCAGTCTTTGTGCCTGCGTATTTGTTTGCCATTACAAAATCTCCTTTCTGCGTTTATTGCCACAGGCAATTTAAAACATCACACGCTTTTACCTGCGTGATATGTTTTTCAATTTCCTGCTTTTTTACTATGGTTTTAATCTATCACAGCGTACGGGGGTTAGACAATGCTAATGAGATATAATCTCAATTGTGTGCAGCGAGTGCATCTTATCCTGAAAAAGGGTTTATTCGTCAGGATTTTTATCTGTCGCTTCCGTGTTTATATATAATATACACTATATGCTCGAAACTCATGAGATGCCTGCCGGGTCGGACCTCTGATTGTTATAACTTGTGCTCAAGAGTGTATAATAATTGCGATGATGAAGGTGCTTCGCACTCAGCGCGGCGTGGCAAGAACACTGAGACGTTCTTGATTATCGCACCATGTATTATCTGTGAGGAGTAACAATGAAAAAAAGAATTATTTCGATTTTAGTATGCGCATCCCTGATATGCGCGATTAATAGTACGGCGATAGGCGCAGAGTATCCTGAAAGCCTGACAGAATCAGATATCATCGGTGATGCAGAGGTCGCAGCCGAAAATCCGATAGTGCCAGAGGATGTATTTAATGAAGAAAATGAGGCCGATGTGCCAATGATTGAATCCACTGATTCGGCAGAATCAGAAGATTTTCAGGATTGGGAATTTGATATTGCGCCTGACCTTGAAACGAATTCTCCTGGTGAGACGGGTGACGAAAGCTGCATAATTCAGCCGGATGTTTTGACTGAGGATGATGTAGAGAAAGCTGCAGAGACCTCGGATTATACAAGTGAATCAGAGTCGGTAGAGTCGGTGGATGATACTCTGGCCAAAGAAGACGAGCTTGTCGGAGCTTCCGTCAGTCTTGATGCGGCATCCCGCACGCAGGCAGCTATCCGAAAGTTCGTGCTTGCCAGCGGGACCGATGAGAAGGCTCCCGTAAGTTACACGACAAAACCTGACACGGCCTCCGGATCGTATGCAGCCGGAGTGCTCAGCGATGAATCATTGAAGAACGCTCTTGCGATGCTTAATAATTTCCGCTACATAGCTGGGCTGGATTATAAAGTAAAGCTTAACTCTACATATACGCAGAAAGCGCAGGCAGCAGCCCTTCTTCTCGCGGTAAATGGCGAACTCAGCAGTGCGCCCAAAAAACCATCCGGAATGACATCCACCCTATATAATAAGGGATATTCAGGGGCACAGAACTCAAACCTCAACTATGGCGCCTCGACGCTGGGCTCCGCAGCACTCACATGGATCAGGGACAACAGTGTACTATCCCGACCATTTTTACCTAACCGCTCGGCATTTCTTGAACCGAATCTTGGCAAAGTCGGATTCGGCGCGGTCGGTAAATACTATACGGCTTATATTAACGATGCCAGCGCAGCTTCTTCGGTGACAAAAGTCGCATGGCCCGCCCGGAACATGCCTTTAGATTATTTTTCAGATTCTGATCCGTGGTCAGTCTCCGGAGTCAAAATCAATGATATCGCGAAAGTAAAAGTGACCCTTGTGCGCACCCGGGATAATCAGACCTGGACGTTCTCGGGGAGCACAAAAACTATAGATATTAATTCCGGGTATTTTTCGTGCTCCAAAGGTGACGACAGCATTGTCACTTTTAAACCGAATGGCGTCACATATGAGCCCGGAGATAAATTCAGTGTAAAAATAGCGGGGACGGCTGAAGGGACGATAGCGTATACGGTGAGTTTTTTTGAATTGGTCCCGCTGGAGAAAGTTCAATTAAAGAAAACGAGTTTAAAACTCGAGTATGGCAGATCACAGTCGCTGTATTATGAGCTGACGCCGGAGAATGCCACATCCAGAAAGGCTGTGTGGTCGTCTTCCGATCCTTCAGTGTGCTCTGTTTCTTCTTATGGAAATGTTAAAGCCAACAAGCTGGGAACGGCGGTCATAACATTGCAAATGGGTGATAAAGCGTCAACATGTAAAGTCACTGTGACAAAAAGATCGATTGCGATAACGACCGGATTTGCAATCGAACCGCCATTCTACTACTACAGCGGAGCCGAGTGCAAACCCAAATTTTCAAAATACTCTGTTGATAATGTCAATCTGACGGAGGGGAAAGATTACACATTAAGCTATCAAAATAACGTGAGACCGGGAAATGGGACGATCGTTGTCAAAGGTATCGGCAATTATACAGAAACTGCGAACTATAGGTTCAATATATATCCCTTTGAGGATGTTCGTGATCCTGCTCATCCATATTATACAGCTATCTGCTGGGCGGTTGAAAACGGAATTACGAAGGGCTATACCGGCACCCATATCTTTGGGATAAATGACGCGTGTACAAGAGGTCATGCTGTTCAGTTCTTATGGAGGATGGCAGGTAAGCCGAAGCCTACAAGCGGTGCCATGAAGTTCATTGACGTTCCCAAATCACATCCGTATTATAATGCAATATTGTGGGCAGCACAGAAGAATATTGCAATCGGGTATCCGGCATATAAAGAATTCAGACCGAATAAGCCCTGTACCAGAGGACAGATATGTACTTTTATATGGAGATATCTGGGCTGGAAGGAACCGAAAACGACAACGAATCCGTACAAGGATGCGCTCACGCCGTCCTATCGCAAGGCGATTATCTGGATGACAGAGAACAATCTGGCAAAAGGATATCCGGATAAGACATTCAGGGATCCGCAGTCCTGCACCCGCGGGATGATGGTCAAGTACCTTTACAATTCGAAAGATCTGAAAAAGTAGAAAAAAGGAGCTGACGCGACAGCTCCTTTCTTTCGTTGTACGTATGAAATTCCCGTATGATCAGAGATATTCAGAAATCATAAGGGTATTCAGTGAACGGTAATGTCGAGGTATTCGACATTGGACCGATTGTCATCTGAATCCAATACATAATATCCCAGCTTATACGTGCCTTTTTTTGTCTCATCAAGTTGATCGAAACCGATAAGCATAATATTTTGGGAGAGAGTCTCCAGTGTATCTGTATCATCAGACATTGTGCCGATATAGTCCAGCGGCGAGAAATGATCACCGGCTTTCATAGTAACGGAATGTGTAATGAGAGTGAGCCTTGGACAGTATTCAGGCAGTTCTTCCTCTGAGGAAGAGACAGAGGATTCAGCTGCGGCGCGCAGGTCTTTGCCCGAAGCATTGCGGTCGCGAAATACCGAAATCGAGACATATCCGATGAACAGGAACAGCACTGCAGCCAATACTGATGTTGCAAGTGCTATCGTATTCAGGTTAAGGGATATACCGTCAAAACGTCCTGTAAAGTCTTTAAAGAAAGCAGACGCTTTTTCCCGGGGAGATGAAGATGTATGACGTCTGGGCATGCTCACGGGAAGGGCTTTCTTACTGCCGGATTCTTGCGGAGTAACTGTGGTTTTTAGCGCGGTCGGCCCTGCGGCAGCAGTTTTACT
>DFKZ01000087.1:0-1109 GCA_002373975.1 Lachnospiraceae bacterium UBA3632
ACCTCCTCGGGAAGCGAACGCGCCATTATCATCTGGTTTTTCATTTCACAGGCTGAAAGCTTCTTTGAACATGTATTTCCGCAATGGAAGCCCATAAAGGTATCCGTGAGTTTGTAATCAAATTTTCCTTCTATAGACTCTTTGTACATATCCTTGGGAACTGAATTGTTGATATCAAGAAGGGTGACGATGTCTTCGCTTACACAGGTTCCGATGTATTCTGAAAGACATCCGTATATATCCACCTCGCAGGAAACGGGTATCCCCCTTCCGGTAAGCCGGCTGTTTACATAGCAGGGTACAAAGCGAAACTCGGTCTGAAAAGCGGGCCAGCATTTTCCTGCTATGGCAACATACTCTCTGTAGCCCTTGTGCTCCTCTATCCAGTCCAGAAGTGTGAGCTCATACTGCGCAAGCTTTGCAAGGATTTCGGGCTTTTTGTTTCCGCTCAGAAGCTCATTTTCCATATCCTTTACAACGTCCGGGATCCTTTTGTCGTTTTCATGCTTTTTATATGCCGAGAAAAGATCAAGCTCGGAATTCTCCTCGATCTCCACTCCCAGGTTGTAAAGCTGCTGTATGGGCGCATTGCAGGCGAGGAAGTTAAGAGGTCTCGGGCCAAAGGATATTATTTTCAGATTGGAAAGGCCTATTACTGCTCTTGCTATCGGAAGAAAATCATGGATCATTTCGGCGCATTCCTGCGCGTCTCCAACGGGATATTCCGGAATATAGGCTTTTACCGAGCGAAGAGCGAGATTGTAGCTTGCATTCAGCATCCCGCAAAATGCGTCGCCTCTGCCCTGAACAAGGTCATTTTGTGATTCCTCAGCAGCCGCTATAAACATCTTCGGCCCTTCAAAATGTTTTGCAAGAAGGGTCTCCGATATTTCCGGCCCGAAATTTCCAAGATATACGCACAAGGCATTGCAGCCAGCCTTCTTAATATCCGAAAGGGCCTGCACCATATGGATCTCGCTTTCCACAATACATATGGGGCACTCATAAATGTCTTCTTCATCAAACCTTTCCTTATAGGCTGCGACCAGAGCCTTTCTTCTGTTCACTGACAGAGTCTCCGGGAAGCAATCCCGGCTCACGGCGACTAT
>DFKZ01000087.1:1307-2575 GCA_002373975.1 Lachnospiraceae bacterium UBA3632
TTACTTTCACTATGTGTTCCGCTGCCTCATTTACATCCTTGTATGCGCCGCAGCCGACAGCAGAAAGCATTGCAGCGCCAAGTGACGGTCCTTCCTCATTTTCCGGCACATCAAGACTTATATCCATTATATTTGCGATCATTTTCTTCCAAAGAGGACTTTTTGCACCGCCCCCAACGATCGTTGAGCGCTCAATATCAAGTCCCAGTGAGCGGGCTATCTCCATGCAGTCACGAAGCGCAAAGGCAACTCCCTCAAGCACGGCGGCCGTCAAATATTCTCTTTGAGTGTCCATTGACATCCCGATAAATGCGGCTCTGGCTTTGGGATCATTATGCGGAGAGCGCTCTCCCATGAGGTAAGGAAGAAAGAAGACACGATTATTTCCAAGGAGTTCTTCTCCTATCCCCTGCTGCTCCGCCGCATAATCTTTGGTTCTTAGAATATCATCCATCCACCATTTGTTGCAGGCTGCCGCGGAAAGTATACATCCCATCAGATGATAATGACCGTCAGCATGGGCGAAGGCATGGAGAGCATTATGTTTATCCATAAGGAATTTTTTTGATGATATGAAAAGAGTGCCGCTGGTGCCAAGTGAAAGATTGCATTTTCCATCTCCCACTGTGCCGGTGCCAACTGCCGAGGCAGCATTGTCTCCTGCTCCCGCAACGACCTTCACTGACACTTTTAGATCAAGTTCTTCTGCGGCTTCTTTTGCGAGCGTCCCGATGACCTCATAGCTTTCATGAAGATGCGGCAGCATATCCTCTTTGACACTGCATATATCAAGCATCTCAGGGGACCAGCGCCGGTTTTTCACATCAAGAAGAAGCATTCCCGAAGCATCTGAATAATCAGTGACGCTTATGCCTGTCAGGCGGTAGGCAAGAAAATCCTTCGGAAGCATTATCCTTTTGATCCTTGAAAAGACCGCGGGCTCATTGTTTTTCACCCAAAGAAGCTTTGACGCTGTAAAGCCTGTGAATGAAATATTTCCTGTATACTTTGAGATCTGCTCCCTGCCGATACGATCATTCAGATGATCATTTTCCTTTGAACTTCGCCCGTCATTCCAGAGTATGGCCGGACGGAGAACATTATCGTTGTTGTCAAGAAGCACAAGTCCGTGCATCTGCCCTGCGATGCCGATCCCTGCGACCTCACTCCTGTCTGTCTCTTTAAGGAGTTCCTTCAGTCCCTCAACAGTGTTTTCATACCAAAGCGCAGGATCCTGCTCTGACCAGCCGGGATGAGGATAGGCGCAG
>DFKZ01000087.1:2699-2843 GCA_002373975.1 Lachnospiraceae bacterium UBA3632
CCAAGGTCAATACCTATGTATAACATTCTTCCCTCTCCATAATGGTCCCTGGGGACGCATGATCTCTCTTCGCGACATGATTCTTCTTACTGAAAAAACTATGCCTGCTGTCCGGTCATCTATGCCGCCGAACTCATTGGTTTA
>DFKZ01000041.1:0-861 GCA_002373975.1 Lachnospiraceae bacterium UBA3632
TCTGGCTCATCTCAAGAGCTGATGTTGCAACACCACCTGCGTTGGATGCTTTGCCGGGGCAGAACAGAACGCCGTTCTTCTGGAAGTACTCGGTAGCTTCCATAGTGGTAGGCATGTTTGCTCCCTCTGCTACTGCGAATACGCCGTTAGCAACCAGAGTCTTGGCATCATCGAGGTTAAGCTCGTTCTGAGTTGCGCATGGAAGTGCGATGTCAACCTTAACGGTCCACTGATTGGTGCCTTCCTTAGCCTTGTCATGATACTCAGCTGAAGGACGGGCTGCTGCATACTCGGTTAGTCTTGCACGCTTAACTTCCTTAACTTCTTTAAGCAGTGCAACATCGATTCCCTCGGGATCATAGATCCAACCGGTGGAATCAGAGCAGGTAACGGGCTTAGCGCCAAGCTGCTGTGCCTTCTGAATAGCATAGATAGCAACGTTTCCTGATCCGGAAACAGCGCAGGTCTTGCCCTTGATATCGATGCCGTTTGACTTAAGCATTTCCTGAGTCATGTAAAGAAGTCCGTAACCGGTAGCTTCTGTTCTTGCAAGTGATCCGCCGTAGGAAAGTCCCTTACCGGTAAGAACGCCCTCATAGAGGCCTGTAAGTCTCTTGTACTGACCATACATGAATCCGATCTCTCTTGCGCCTGTTCCGATATCTCCTGCAGGTACATCGGTGTCTGCGCCGATATATTTATAAAGCTCGGTGATGAAGCTCTGACAGAATGCCATTATCTCTCTGTCTGACTTGCCCTTGGGATCGAAATCGGAACCACCCTTACCGCCGCCGATAGGAAGTCCGGTAAGTGAGTTCTTAAAGATCTGCTCAAATCCAAGGAACTTGATGATACCAAGGT
>DFKZ01000041.1:944-21049 GCA_002373975.1 Lachnospiraceae bacterium UBA3632
CCCTTGTAAGGTCCGATCGCAGAGTTGAACTGTACTCTGTATCCGTTGTTTACCTGTACCTGTCCCTTGTCATCTACCCAGGGAACACGGAAAAGGAGCTGTCTCTCGGGAGTGGTGATCCTCTCAAGAAGTGCTTCTCTGCGGAACTTCTCCTCATCAGCCTCGATAACCACTCTGAGGGACTCGAGTACCTCCTTAACCGCCTGATGGAACTCGGGCTGTGAAGGGTTCTGCGCTACTACACGCTCGTAAACTTCATCAACGTATGACATTTTAGATCCTCCTTGTATAAAAATAATTTTGATTACTTTTTTATGCAAAAAAGGGCGCAGGAAATAACCTGTGCCCTCTTTGGCTCAACAATAATATAATATATCAATTATAAAAACATTTCATCAGCAAATTAGATAAATAATTTAGCAGTTCAACGCTTTACATCGGTAAATTTAGTCAAAAACCGTATAATCTATGAAATCTGCGTTCACATAGGCTATGGTGCCTTCAAACTTAACGGTACACCAGCCGTCCTCGACAGCCACAAGTTCCAGCTGATCGCCTGTTACAAGTGCGCCGACCTTTTCGGAATTAACATCGGGAAGGCTTCTTACATTAACCTCGCTCTTTGCTGTGGCCATACCGATGGTAGGATAACTATCCGCACTCTGAACCATCGAAAGATACTCTGATTTAATAAAGGCTTCCCTGTCATTGAAAATGATCTTGGTCCAGCCGTTAAGAAGCACTTCCACCACTTCGAATTTCTCACCCTGCATGGCTTCTCCGACCCTTTCGGCCTGAGCGCTGTCCGAAGCCCGGACATTAACTCTTGTGGTGGCTGTGGCATACTGCACCACATCCTCGGCAGGTATTTCCTCGGTCTCACCCTCGGCAGCCTTCTTTTCTTCCTCTTCAGCCTGCTTCTGGGCTTCTATTGTCTGATTTATCTCTGCGATCTTTTCTCCCACTGCGGTACTTACGGTGGTATCAAGTTCAACAAGGTAATCAAGTATCTCGGGGTGTTCGATGATAATATCATTGTACTCAACATTAACTTTGTTGTTGAGTTCCTTAACATCATCCTGTGAAGCAACCTTGGAAATATACTCGTTTTCCTTATCGGAAAGCTCACCCTTTACTATATAGAACTCGCCTGTCTCCCTTGTCTTTACATAAAAGCCGCTGTATGCGGGAAGACTTATAGTCGGAAATTCGTCAAACACTACCATATAGTAAGCATAGGCAATGTAAGTTCCCTCTTCGGGACCGGTCTGACTGTAGACATTCTCAACGGAGTAGGAAAGATACTTTGACTGCTCCTCAAGTCTGAAGCTCTCAGCTTCGTCAAGGCTGTCGCGGAGCGTCTGCAAAGTAGCCATATCGCCCTCGGAAAGGCATGCGAAATAATTGTCCACAAGCTGCCGGAGAGCTTCATCGGATGAATCCTCAAGCGGTACTTCCGCATCCTCGAGGATCACTTCTTCCTCAAGCTGCTGAGCCAGCTCCTCCTCCGCGATCCTTTTGGCTTCCTCTTCCTTTGCTCTGTACTTCATTGCAACAAACACGATCACCGCTGCTACGATCAGTGCAAATCCCGGGAAAAAGTACTTACTGTACTTAAGTATGAATTTACCTACCTTTTTAGCAATATCACCTATCATATCGTTCTGACTTATTTCCTTTTAAAGAATTAGTAATCTGCAAAAATCATATATTAAAGCGGTAACGAAAGCTGCGGCCGACAGGAATCGAACCTGCATTAAAGGCGTCGGAGGCCTTCGTTCTATCCGTTAGACTACGGCCGCAAAATTGTTACAACTTTATTACACTGTCGTCTATATTACCATATATGCCTTAGAAACGCAAATTTTTATACGATCTTTATCTTTTTCTGACTGCGGTCAAAATAATACAGATTGTCTGACAGAACCTCATCAGCACTTACTTCCTCCCGATTGACCATACATATGATGTTTCGAAGCTCGGAGGTCTTTCTTATCCATTCTTCGCTTCCCTGCTCGTCGTTATCCTTATCGGGTATAAGTATTATTTCATGTATGGAGCTTGGGATCACAAATACATTTGCCTCATTCTTATCGGCAAAATCCTCAAGTGCATCGGGATAAAGCATGGAGGAAGCTCCTCCCGAAAGGCTTTTATTTGACATAACATACATAGGATAACCCCAGAACTGCAGCACTTTGAGTTCAACATCCTTTTTGCTGTTTTCCATGGCGTCCTTCATAAGCTTTTCGGTTGAAACATCCCATTTTTCAAGGTATTCCGTTCTTACCCTGATCATACCCTTTCCCATATCACACTGCTCGAAACTGATATAAAAAAGAATAGCCAGATCAAGAAAAGGAATATATACCGAATCCTTGAGAAGCTCGCTGTTGCGCTCCATGTTGCAAAGCCTCAGACAGATCTTATCCTTTACTTTTTCATATTCGGTGATGTATGAAAGATCGATATCACTTTTGGGGACATGTTCCCAATAGATGCTTATTATACTGTTAACGATATCTCCAAAGCTTTTTCCTTCTTCATATTCCTGATAAAATGAATCCAGAAATATGACCGGCGTGATATTCCTGCTCTTTGAATGTATATTTATGCTCCAAAGCCTTGTTTCATTCAGTTTCAGATTCTCCCCGGTATCAACAAAATATTCATCGCCCAGTACCTCCTGGACGGCCTTTCTCGCCTTATCGGCAAATTCTTTTACAGACATAATACCCTTTCCGGCCCCTCGGCCTGACTATAGTTTTAAGCTACAAAACAGCATATTGTTTCGCTTTTTCGCAAAACAAAAAGAGCGTACCAAATCTGATACGCTCTATCGGTCTGTAAAAGATAAATGAAGCTTATGCTCTTCCGAGATACTCGCCTGTTCTTGTGTCGATCTTGATAACATCACCTTCGTTGATGAAGATGGGAACGCGGATCTCTGCTCCGGACTCAACCTTTGCAGGCTTTGTAACGTTCGTAGCGGTATCGCCGCGAAGTCCGGGCTCTGTCTCGGTGATCTTGAGCTCTACAAACATCGGAGGCTCAACCGAGAAGATCTGACCATTGTGTGAAAGCATGGTGCATTCCATATTCTCAAGAACAAACTTCATAGCGTCTCCGATATCACTCTCGGAAAGCTCAATCTGCTCATATGTCTCACTATCCATGAAAACAAACATATCATCATTCTTGTAAAGATACTGCATCTTCTTCTTTTCGATGGTAGCAAGAGTGAACTTCTGAACAGGGTTAAAGGTTAATTCTCTTACACCGCCGTTCTTAACGTCCTTCATCTTAACGCGAACAAATGCAGCTCCCTTACCGGGCTTAACATGTAAAAATTCAAGAACCTGGAATACCTTACCGTCATATTCGAAAGTAACGCCATTCCTGATATCTCCAGCCGTAATTTCAGCCATCTCAAAATCCTCCTATGCGGTTTTAGTCACAATTCTTTATGATTTTAACAAAATATTGATAAACAATCAACAATAAATTTACCAAATTTATGCATTCAGGTATTTGAAAGCATGGACAGCACAAAATCAATTGCCAGTATGTATCCCTTAAGCCCCTGTCCGTAGATCTGTTTATCACAGGCGGGCGCCGTGACGGATATTTTTCTGAAATCTTCCCTGGCTGTGATATCTGATATATGTATCTCGCACTTGGGCATGGTCACCGATGCCAGAGCATCATGTATTGCATAGCTGTAATGTGTGTACGCACCGGGGTTTATCACTATGGCATCAGTCTCGTCAAAATATGCCTGCTGAATGCGGTCGATGATATCACCCTCATGGTTTGACTGGAACACCTCAACCTCGATCCCCCGCTCTGCTGCGTCGTCTTCTATCATCTTAACAAGATGATCATAATCCTCCGTTCCGTATATATTCTTTTCACGAATACCAAGAAAATTAAGATTTGGTCCGTTGATCACTAGTACGTTATTCATTTTTTTGCCTCTTATTCTACTTAATATATACTTTTAATATACTTTTAAATCACCGGCGTTATTTTCAATATCCCGGTCAATATGTATCTATTGCTCCGATGTCGGATTATTTTCGGCATTTAAGTACTCAAGTATCTTAGTGAGCACTTCTGCCTGGTCGCACTCATCAACTTCCACAACGAAATCCGCACATCTCATATAAATCGGATCTCTCATTTCCAAAAGGCTGCGTATTCGCTCAGCCGGATCTTCACATTGAAGCAGCGGACGCGAAGTATCGTTTTTCAGACGGTCATAGATGGTTTCAGCTTTTGCGCGAAGATATATCACCTTCCCGCATTTGCAGATAAGCCCCTGATTCTGCGGAAGCATCGGAGTCCCGCCGCCAAGGGAATATATCTTTCTGGAAGATGAAGCCGAGATGCTCTCAAGCAGCTGAGTCTCTTTCTTTCTGAAATATGCCTCACCCTTTTCGGCAAAAATCTCGCTTGTCTTCATTCCCTCCATGGTTTCGATGATCTTGTCGGTATCCTCCACAGGTATCTGAAGTTTATATGAAAGCCTTATTCCCATCGTGGTTTTCCCGCTTCCCATAAAGCCGATCAGTATTACATTTTCGCCTTTTTTCTTTTTGCTCATCTGTTTGCCTGCATTGCGCTTATCATCATGTCATATATTCTCTCAGCGATATCATCGCCTACAGTAACGGAAGAAGCACCTTCACCGGGGCAAGCCATTGATGATTTCCATAGTTCATACGCTATTATCCCCTGATAAAGAAGCATCCTTAATCCTCCGAAGGCATCCGCCCCGGCCTTTTTGCACAGCTTCATAAACTTTGTTTCAAGGGGATTAAACACGATATCGTATCCCACGCTCACCATATCGTAAAACTTTTCGTCTTCTATCACTGCCTCTTCAGTATTCGGCAGCATTCCGACACTCGTGGCCTGTATCACAATGTATTTTTTATCAGGTAAGTTTACATAACTCTGCAAGTCGTGGTAGCTGACTGAATTATGTAAACCATTCAATTCATCCGCTATCGCTTTTGCTTTCTCCACAGACCTGTTAAGTATGTATATATGCCCTGCCCCATTCTCAAGCAGCATCATTGCCACGGCTCTGGCCACACCGCCCGCTCCGAGGATGATCACATCCTCTCCCACAAAATCCACGCCGTCATATTTCATGGCTCTTAAGAGCCCGGGCATATCGGTATTATAGCCCTTGAACCCGCCTTCACACCTTACAAGCGTATTGACTGCTCCTATACGCTCCGCGAGAGGATCTATTTCCTTAAGGAAAGGGATCACTGCGCTCTTGTGGGGTACAGTCACATTCATACCCAGCATGTTCAGGGCATATGCACCCCTTACGGCATCACCCACATTTTCTTTTTCCACTCTGAAAGGGGCGTAGGCAAAATTATCGCCGAGAATATCCGCCAGGTTATTATGTATTACAGGCGACATTGTGTGTTCCACCGGATTTCCGATCACACCGAGCAGCCTTGTATTTCCGTTGATGTTCATATATTACTCACCTTTTACTTCTGTGATAAAAGAATAATACTATCTTTTCAAGCAGTCTCTTAAGGATAATCTGTATCTCTTCTTTCGGATGTATGGGCTTGGTAAGATAAGTAAGGATTCCGGCCTTTTTGGCTCCCCACACATCTGTAAAGAGCTGATCTCCTACAAACATAGTGTTCTCCGGGACCGTCTTCATTATCTTCATAGCCTTTTCATAGCCCTTTTTGCCGGGCTTTCCCGCCTTAAAGAGATATCTTGAGCTCACCGCATCGGCGAACGGCTTAACACGGGTTTCCTTATTGTTTGATATGATCACCGTTTTAAAGCCTATGGCATGAAGCTTCCTGAAAAGTGCTATAGCCTTCCTGGTAGCAGGCGCTCCGTGGGGTACCAGGGTATTGTCTATATCGAACAGTATACCTCTGTAGCCCTCTTTATATAATTCTTCGTAGGGAAGACCATATGCCGAATCTTCCTCCCTGTCGGGATAAAATCTTTCTAAAAGCATTTCTTTCCTCTTCGGATCTTTCTGTAGATATGTATTCTGCGGTTCCGAACATGCATCTTTTAAATAATACTACATCAAACTGCCTTTAATCAATAAACAAAGAATAAAAGTGCCATTTATCATCGTTTGTGATATATTAATCTACGGAGGTTATTTATATGCTTTTATATCATTACACGGATTTTAACGCGCTTAACGGAATTGTCGGAAATGCTGAGCTCAGGCTCAACAACATTCTGAATATGAACGACACCTCTGAAATGAGGCTTTTTGTAAACGGTCTGAGGGACAATGTGCTGGTAGACTTAAAAACAGCCGGTCTGGATAAACAGTTTTCTCTTGCAAAAGAATTCTTTAAAAAGGAGTTTGCCGAGGAATTCCACTACTCCGCATATGCGGCGTGCTTTTCGGAGTACCCCGATGATGCGGCCCAGTGGGAAAGATACGCAAAAGGCGGCCAGGGCGTGTGCATAGCCTTTCATAAGGATCTGCTTGAACGGCTTGTGGAGGACGAAAGCTCTGTTTCGCTTAAAAAGGTTTATTATCAGGATACCGTAGAGGGACACGAACTGATAAAGAGTTTTACCGATGTGATGAGTGATCTCTCCTCTTTTGAGGGCGAACAGACCGAAATTAGAAAGCTGATGAATGAGGCCTGGATATCATCCGCGGCGTTTAAGCATCCTTCCTTTACATCCGAGAATGAAGTGCGCCTTATCTACACACCCTTCTCTGCCGAGGAAGCCGCTGTTAAACCCAAATACCACATCGCATGGGACCGTATCAAAAAGTACTATCCCCTCGATCTGAATGAACTCTGTGCGAAGCTCGGGATCAGGATATCCAGCCTTGTGGACAGGATAACCATCGGCCCTGCATCTCCCCAGTCACTTCCCATTCTTCAGGATTATCTGACAGATGCCGGATTAAAGATACTCGCCGACAGGGTGAGCCTCTCAAAATGTCCGCTCAGAAAGCCCACAACCTGATGCATTAAGCAAAAACTGCAGCCGAAAGCTCTGCAGCTGCTTTACCATTATATGCTTACACAAAACCATATACTTATACAATCAAAAAAGCGGCCCATGCGGACCGCTTTTGTTATGCTTTAAATTATATTAGTTGGTCTTTACGCCAAGGCCTGTGATGTGGGGGTTAGCACCCTCATACCAGTAAAGGAAACCTTCGCAATCGATAACATCGCCAACATTGAGGCCTTCTACTGCAGCGTATACATCACTATCATTTCCGCAAAGATAAGACTCAACGGTGAAGGTGTATACATTGCCCATAGAATCCTGAACATCGAAGTAAAGGTCGCTGTTCTCATCATGGCTTCCGGAATTATCATACTTGTAATCGAAAGCATTTCCGGAAGGTCTTGCTACTACGGTAAAGCCATTGAAAGCAACTTTCTGGTTCATATAGTTGATAAGATCGTCGGTTCCGAGCTTATCGGTGATATCCTTGGGCTCAGCAATGAAGGTATCCCCATCATCTACAAACTCATATGTAGCATCGGTGATCTCAATTTCGCCTGACCACTCTGACTTGTAACCGGTAACTTTGATCTTGGTTCCGGGAACAAACTTCTCGGCATCTTCCTCAGTTACAGGGAGCTCATAGAGGAAGTATCCTCCGTCCTGATCCTGGGTATAAACGGTAAGCTTGCCATCCCACCATGACTGATGAGCCTGAACATAAGTAACGATGGTAACTTCAGACTCAAGAGCAGCCTCTGCGTACTCCTGATAAGTCATAACGCCGTCATCGGTAGTATCTGCAACTTCCTCAGCCACTTCATCGGCAACATCGCTTACAGTTTCTGCTACATCTTCAACCTGATCCTTAACCTCTTCCACAGTGCTCTCAACAACGTCGTTTACAGCTTCCTGGACCTTGTCTGCAGCGGGAGCGGTTCCGGTACATCCTGCAAGGCAAAATGCCATAGCAGATGCAAGAACAGCACTTGCAATTCTCTTTTTCATAATAATTTCTCCTCTCTGACTGCCGGGTGCAGTCATAAACCCCGGGAAGCCTTGCTGCGGGCTGTTTCAGCGCTGCGCAAACTGTCCCGATTAAAAAAGAACAATTGTATTATAACCTATTTTCCTATAATAGCAATAGCCACAATATATAAAAATATCGTGGCTACTGAGTTTCGTTTTGTTAAATAATTATCCAAGTCGGGATGATACCGCCGGATCATCAGTCGTAGACCACCTTATGCTTGTAGGGATATCCGTTGATAATAAAGCGGTTCTTACCATGGCGGATATGTATATTCTCATCCTTTGCATAAGTATCTCTCTGGCAGGCAGTGTTGATGTCAACTCCCGTATCGGAATCCTCGATATAGATGATCGTATCACAGTCGGCATCACTGCTTCCGAAAGCCAGAGCATGGGATCCGCTGCCGGTGAGCCTTACGGATGCTCTATCCTGATGATAGATCGTCTCGCCGTGAAGTGCTGCGATGGCAGTGATATAATCGCCTCTCATATCACAGTAGATGCTGGTATCATAGAAATGTATGTCGCACTGCTCTCCGTTAAGAGTACCGTATCCGACCACTTCCGTTCCTTCAATGCTGCATTTAACGGAAGAATTGGTGGCAGATATCTTTGCTTTATTATCTACCGATCCGATTCCTACGCCCTTTGTAACCGCAAGCTCTATCTCAAATTCGCAGTTGCTGATATGAATGCTCTGATCGCTGTAAAAGCTTCCGACTCCCACTCCTTCGCCGCAGTTGAGGGCCAGATTATACTTTCCTCTGTTGAGGGCTATCTTTCCGCCCTTGCCTGAGCCTATACATACGCCGTTATTGCCCTTAGTCTCTATGGCAATAACTCCGTCCTGCTCAAATACAAGATCGCCGTTACCGCTCTCGAGATCATTTCCGATACCGTAAGGGCAAACACCGTCAAGAAATATATTGAGATTACCGGCGCCTTCAATCTTAAGCTTTGAGCTTTCCGGAACGAGTATTCCGCCTTTTTCAAAGTGGTTATCACCCTTAAGGATAAAGGTTACGTCGCAGTTTTCTCCTATGGCTACGCAGGGCTTTCCCTGCTCACCCACAAGGTTTACATTCTCGAGGGTGATTCGTCCTTTGTAATTGGACTTGATCTCCATATATGCATTTATTTTAAGCTTTCTGTATCCGGAAATAACGATATCCTCAAGCTCAGTTCCTTCATTTCCGATCATGATACAGCTGTAACCTATCTTTTCTATGGAGGAAAGATTGAGGCGTCCCATACCGTCAGGAACGTAGATAGGCTGCTTTTTGCCAACCTTGTACTCTTCCTGATATCTGCGGATCTCTCTCACGATATCATAATCAAGGGTATCGACTATCTCCTCGGAAGGCCTTGCGGTATAGAATCCCTGGATCAGGTCAACGCCCATTCGGATCACCGCGCGCATTTCCTTGGCTGTCTCTACGCCCTCTGCAAGAGCATAGATGTTATTGTCGTGGCAGAACTCGATTATCTCGCGCACAAATCTCTGCTTCTTGGGATATTCATCTATATTCTCAAGAAGGCTTCTGTCTATCTTTACATACGAAGGCATGTACTTTAGCAGATTGATAACATTGGAATAACCCGTTCCGTAATCATCGAGTGCAAGGCCGATTCCCATGCTGTCGTAACGCTTCTTGATGGCGCGAAGTGCAGCATCCTCTGCCTCTGTCTGCTCCGTGATCTCAACGACCACATGGCCCTTATGCTCTAAAAGTGCTGACTCGATATCAACATAATCATCCGATAAAAGCTTGGCTCCGGGTATACTGTTGATGAAAACAAGTCTGTCCTTGATCTCATCCGATCTTTCATCTATAGTACCGGTCACATTAATAAAAGTGGCCTTCTCTACATCTCCGAGCCTGCCCGTCATCTCGGCATACTTAAGAAGCTTATATGGGCTTATGTCGATGCCTTCAAGCGTAGATCTCATAAGCGCTTCGTATGCAAATATCTCTCCGGTCTCGGCGCTTATGATAGGCTGAAAATGATAGGTGAGAAGATTGCCGTCAAGGATCTTGTTAACGGCGGCGAGCTCTTCTTTCTCAACATCAGAAAGAGACTCTGTTCCGGGTACCACGGTTTTATATTCTTTATTGATGTTCTTTCCCGCACAGACGATTCCGCCCGTTATGATCCTTCTTAAGATACCTGCGGCTTCTTCGTCGGTCAGACGCTCTACAGGGGGAAGTACCATGCTTTCGCATCCGTGATTTTTGATTTTTTCGGACAGCTCACTTAAGAGGGCATTCTCCTCTTCAGCTGTTTCCTTATCGACCAGAATAGCAAATACTTTACTTTCCATCCCGTTCTCCCAATAATACTTCCCGTTTACCTGGTTGGTTATTGCCTTCTTACTTCTTTTTCGTGCGTCTTTTCTTTATCTCGACATATAAGAGATATAAAAGGATGAGGGTCCATACGGCTCCCAGCGAGATGATCAGCGCCTTTGCTCCCGAAGGGAGGGGCCCCAGATCTGCCTTTGAAGCATTTGACGGATCAATAGATGCTCCCAGCTGATCCAGTCTGTACAACGCCTCTATATCATCATACAACTTTTTTACGTATTCGTCATCTACTGTCTGACTTCTTCTTACGGATTTTGTGGTATTTTCTATAAGCTGTCCGGCTGCGTCCCTCACAGATGCAGAGCCGTTAAACACAGGCGTGATAAAGGTTTTGTCGATATTATCAAGAAGCATTTTGGTGGCATCTATCTTGATATAGTAATACTTATCGTTATCCTCTCCTCTTCTTGCCAGATAATCCTTATACTCCTCGCTCTGCTGTGCCTTCAGCGTAACCGGCACGTATCCTTCCGTTTCGGCATAGGCTATCTGAGTGTCATTTGAGAGAAGGTACTGCGTAAAGAGCCATGATGCAAGCACTTCCTGAGGATCGTCCTTATTAAAGATACATATGGAAGGCCCCTGGGAGATCATCTTCGGATCGGAAGGATCCATCTGTGGGATCTTTCTGACCACCACTTCGATATCACTCTCAATATCATCCGCGCATATATCGGAAAGCGGTGCCTGCGGTCCCATCCAGGTGGCTCCGGCGGTTGAATCTATGGCGAAGATACATTGGCCCGCATTCAGAAAATTGGCCGGATAACTTGATATCTTAAAGGTCGAAAACGATCCCTTCTTTACATGCTCCGCAATATCCAGAAGGATTCCCTTTGTGTCGTCGTTAAAAAGGAGCACCTTTCCGTAATCCGTGGTGTATTCGGCACCTTTTTGGCGCAGCATCTGGATCATCATATTGTCGGTGGACTTATAGATAAACGGTATCATTACATTCTGACCGCTCACCTTATAGTTTCCGCTTTCATCCTTTTCCGTAGCCGCATCGGCCACTTCCCAGATAAAGTCCCAAGTGATCTCATCCGGAAGCTCATATCCCAGCTTTTCGACATAGGTCTTGTTGACGTATAAAGCCTCTGTAGATCGCATATAGGGAACTGCGTAAAGCGCTCCTCCGATACGGCATTCATCAAGATATTTTGTTACAACCTCGTCACGGGTGGGAGCATCGAATTTAACCTCACTGCCTCCGAGTCCGTACCGCTTATCATCGATCAGATCGCCGAGAGCAAGTACCTGGTTTGTTCCCGTCAGATATGTCGCAATATGATCGGGATAAGTGATGCACACATTCGGTGTGGTTCCCGTTGAAATATTGGTGATAACATCATTATAGATCTTGCCGTAATCCGTATAAAACCTGATGTTTACGGTCACGTTCGGATATATTTTTGAAAAATCATCCGCGGCCTTTTTGTAAATATCTGTCTGAGCTTTGTTGGTATCATTCTTTGCCCAGAAAACTATTTCAATCTTTTTTGATTCGTCAAACTGCTCCGGAAGCTCGAAGGCTGATTTTTCTTTGGACCCGTGGCATCCCGTCAGCATTAACCCGCAGGCTAAAAATGCCGCAGCGGCGTATGCTATTTTTTTTAAAGCGATCATCCCTTTGTACCCCCTCTCGATACTCCGGACATAACCGTCTTTCTGAACACCAGGAACAGCACGATAAGAGGCAGGGAGATAACCACCACGGCAGCCATCATCGCAGGGATATTCTCTCTTCCGAAGCCGTTTTCCCTGATCTCCTGAATGCCGTTCGACACAAGGAAGAAATTGGGATCATCCGTAATCAGCCTGGGCCATACATAAGAGTTCCAGCACTCTATTACTTTAAGTATGATTATCGTAACGATGGTGGGCCTTGCTATGGGGACCATCACCTTGTAAAGATACTTAAAATCGCTGGTGCCGTCCACCTTTGCGGCGTAGTAAAGATTATCCGGTATGGCTTCAAAATTCTCCTTCAGCAGATAAATGTAAAACACCGATGCCACCGATGGAAGTATCAGGCCCGGGAAGCTGTTTCTCAGATCAAGATTGGTGATGGTCACAAAATTGGTGATTATAACAAGCTCATTAGGGATCATCATAAGAGCAAGGAAAAGGATAAAGATTATATTCTTTCCGGTGAACTTAAGCCTTGCAAACGCAAATGCCGCAAGTATGGTAACGATCAGCATCACGGTGGTGGTAACGATCGTAAAGAGCGCGGTGTTAAGCAGATATCTTCCGAGAGATACCGTTGTGAATGCATCGATATAATTCTGAAAAGTCGGTGAAGCTATATAAAACTTCGGAACAAATTCCGAGTTATATGAACTGTAACTCTTAAAGGATGTAAGTATCATCCAGTAAAAAGGAAAAAGAACAATAAGCCCCCATAATGCAAGCAGTATGTAGGTTATTGTCCTGGATATTATTCTTTTTACGATGATGTCTTTTCCGAGATCGTTATAGTCTGTGTTGTTTTCCATATCTTTTGCCTGTATCGGACATGCTATGCAGCAGTCCGGATCTATTCAACGTACCTGAGCCTGCGATTGCGCACAAGCATGTTGATGACCGTGATTGTAAGCACTATCGCAAACAGGATGATCGCTGCCGCCGATGCATAGGAAGGATATCCGCCGCTGTCACCGTACAGCATATCGTAAACGTATCCTACTATAGTGTTCATTTCGGCCACATTAAGGTCCGTTCCGAACAGTGCCACCGCATCGCTGTAAGCTTTGAATGCACCGATGAATCCCGTGATTACCAGATAAAAGATCATAGGTGAGATCATCGGAAGCGTAATGCGGAAAAATATCCTGTGAGGCGGCGTTCCATCCACACGTGCGGCGCTGTAATAAACCGGATTGACGCTGGCAAGCGAGCTTGTAAGCACCAGCACCTTAAAGGGCATTACTATCCAGACGGTGTAAATACAGAGCACCATCATCTTGGCCCAGTAAGGACCCTCGATAAAGTCGACGGAATTACCTCCGAAAGCCTTGATCAGGAAATTTATCATACCATCGGTGTAAGCAGTCTTTTTGAAAAGTATCATAAATACAAGGCCAACAGCCAGAGTATTTGTCACATAAGGAAGAAAATAAATCGTCTGGAAAAGCTCTTTAAGCTTGGTGATGGTATTTAATCCCAGCGATATAAGAAGCGAAAGTATTGTTGATGTGGGAACTGTAATAGCCACAAGTATCAGTGTGTTCTTAAGTGCCTGCAGAAAATATGGGTCATGAAGCACATAGGAATAGTTGAATCCGCCGATACCGAAAGATGTCTGTGAAGCGGAATTATAGCCCTCCTCAAATGAATAGACAAATACGTCTATCAGAGGATAGACCATGAACACTCCCAGGAACAAAACCGCCGGAAGCAGATATAATAAAGCTTTTAAATTATTCTTTGCAGTTGATCCCATTCCAGTTAACGATCCTGTCTTTAAAATAATCTCTCTTCGCTCTTATCGTCGAATAAAAATACCTTTGAAGGATTAAGGTTAAAGCTTACCGTACTCTTTGTCGTATCTATGAGATTCTCGGAGCTTACGATGGCGCGGATCATTCCGCTCTGGGAAAGATCGCTCTTGCAGATCACGCTTATATCACGGCCAAGTATCTCCACTCTTTCGAGCTCGGCGCTGAAAGCTCCGTCGTCTGCCGGCTTAAAGCCTTCCGGCCTTATTCCGACATAAACCTTTCCGTCTCTTACGCCCTTTACATCCAGCACTTCTTCTTTCCCTATCACGAGCTTTCCGGCTTTAACCTCACCCTCAAACACGTTTATCTGGGGCATTCCGAGGAATTTGGCTACAAACAGATTCTTAGGATCATCATACACGCTCTGGGGAGCGCCGGTCTGATGCACAACGCCATCCTTCATTACCACGATCTCATCGCAGATACTCATTGCTTCTTCCTGATCGTGTGTAACGAAAATAGTCGTTATCTTCGTCTCTTTCTGGATACGTCTTATCTCTTCTCTTGTCTGAAGCCTGAGCCTTGCATCGAGGTTTGAAAGCGGCTCGTCAAGAAGAAGTACCTTAGGCATTTTAACAAGTGCTCTTGCTATGGCAACGCGCTGCTGCTGGCCTCCCGAAAGCTCGGCAGGTCTTCTCTCCATGAGATTTTCTATCTGTACGAGCTTTGCAACATTAAGGGCCGCTGTCTCCATGGCCTGCTTTGTCATTTTGTCTTTTCCTTTAAGATTCTGAAGAGGAAAAAGAATATTCTGCCTTACCGTAAGATGGGGATACAGAGCATAATTCTGGAAAACAAGACCGATCCCTCTGTTCTCCGGAGGGATCTTTGTGACATCATCATCTCCGAAATATATCTTTCCCACTGTAGGCTTTTCAAGCCCGCTTATAAGATTGAGTGTGGTGCTCTTTCCGCATCCCGAAGGGCCCAGCAGCCCGACAAGCGTACCGTCTTTTACGGTATAATCAAAATCCTTTACCGCAATAACATCTTCAGGGTGCTTTTTATCGCGGCTGGGAAATTTTTTAGTAAGGTTTTCAAGTACTACTTTCATTTTGATCTCTCCGATCCTGATCTTTACGGATAATTATCAGGCCTTCATGTATTCAAGTTCACCTTCGATCTCGCTCGGAACGGGTACGCCAAGGTTCTTTGTCTTTTGGATGATGTTCTCGAACCTGTGGATCTTCTGAGCCTGGTGCTTTTCGTAATATTCGATATGATCTTTGAACGAGGGGTTCTGTGCAAGCTTTGCTCTCACCTGCGCAGGGAAAGGACAATACTTTGAAAAAATGGTCCTGGCCACCTTATTAAGCCTCGGCGATCCGTCGCTCTCGTATGCCACCCATACCATATAATCCATGACAAACATTTCTTTGAAGCTGTTCTTTGCCCTCTGAAGCTGCAGCTTTATCTTTTCCTTTGCATCCGGAGTAAGGTCATGGTTTTTCCTGTAAAACTGTGCAAAGTCAAAGTATTCGCTGGTAAGTGAAGGATCCGTGACATCATTCCATCTCGCACCCTGCACTCTCTTGCACATCTCCCAGCGATACTCACCGCACATGTGCAGCATCTGAACCTTTATATCTTCCAGATCGAATACCGGAAGCATAAAACGTGAATGTGTATTTCTTGCTCTTCCCTGTATCTCCTGCCAGAAAAGAGATCTGGTTCCCACATTGGGCAGAAGTATAAAGTCGGGAAGCATCTCAAAATTGATATACTCTCCCTTGATCCCGGCTTTTTCGTTTGAATACACCGTGTCTCTGTAGAACAGCTGGAAGTCCAGTTTTCTAACCGCTTCCAGGCACTCCAGAGTCCTTCCCGCCGTCACAAGATCATCCGGAAGTGTCTTCATGACGTTAACGCTGTTAAACACCGGGCAGAAAATGGTGATAAGTCCGAATGTAACCTTATTGGCGGTAAGGAACATGTTCTTAAGCTCATACTTGACCATGGCCTCACGGTCATTCATAGCCTTCTTTTCCTGCTCGGCAGTGATCTGATTCTTAACCTTCTGCTCATGCACAAAGGCTTCGTAATCAATATCGAAATCATTCTTGCTGGGAAGCCTCTGTCCGTTGTATATAGCCTCAAGCCATTCAAAGAACGTAAACACTCCGTCATGGGGTGCTGTGTATCCGCTGCCGGCTTTTTCGTACAGATAGAAAAGATCCTCTTTGGTGCAGAGTTCCTCGTCCATATATCCGAATTCAAGGAACATCAGTATCACCTTTGTGGGCGGATGTCCCTTCAGCACTTTAAGTGCCACGGCTTCATAGAATTTATAGAAATAGTTGGTAATATCAAGCCTTATATGCCTGCTGGCATCATCCTGTCCTCTGGGATCTGCCAGATTCTTGTAGGAAATAAGGAGCGACTTGAAATCATTGACCGTCTTTTCGTCAAATCCTCCGAAATCAAGGATCTGATCCACGGAATTCTCGAGAAGCTTGAATATTTCCTTCTCATCCTCGGAATGATCCTCGCGGAGCTTTGCCCTCTCGATCTTCATCTCAAAAGCGGAAGTTCTCTCAAAGTACCTGTTCGCATTTATATAAAGCTTTTTGTTCAAAAAGCTCTCAAGTTCCTGAATCTTGGATAATATCTGATCCGATACGGCCGAAAATGCCGTGCTGAAATAGCTGTCCGTAAGAATCCCGTAAAGATCTTTTCCCGGTTCATCAAGAAGATAATGGCCTATTGTGGCAAGATAAGCAAACACCTTTTTTGATCCAAGCACAACCGCTCTCGAATCCCTTGAAAGCTTGCGTATGAATACATCAAGAAATTCGGGCGATACTTTTCTTCCGTCGGTTATAACGGTTGAAATATCGTTGTAATAACCCTTGATATGTTCGCTGACATCGGTATCATCCACCATCTCGCCCTGAGTGAACAATCCGTCAAGAGGAGTCGGATTAACCCCAACTTTTACGCAAAGCGATCTGTAGAATTCATAGTATTCCACAGCAAGAGTGTATACTCCTTTAGCCTCTCCAATATTCTTAAAAAGCTGATCGCTGCATTCAAGGATCTGTCTGATGGCACTCTTGTATATGTATGCAGAAAAATCATTCTTTTTCTGAAGCATCGCAAAGAAGCTGTCGAGTGGGATCGGAATGATGGTAGTATCTTCGCTAGCCATGTAGCTGAAAAAATGCGCGTCAAATCCCACCTCCATGCATCCTATGACATCGCCCTTGGTAAGTGTCATCTTGATGCCCGGAGCCGATGCCATGACCTCTCCTTCCGTAATGAGAAAGAGCATATCGTTATTCTGGGATGAGCTTACGATTATCTCGCTTTTTTCAATAGTCTTTGAAGCCATATCTCTAACCTTTTTTCACAGTTTAGGGGGCAGATGAGCCGGGGTGTCTAAAACATCCCGGCTCAGACTATTTAATAATACTACTATTTTGCATAAAATACAAATGTTTCCGACAATACTCTCATGCGGAAAAAGACAGCTGCCAATTCTATCTCTGAACTCTTGCTCCCGCTCCGCCCATAAGCGCTTCAACTTCCTTCTTGGATGCCATGGTGGTATCTCCGGGAGTGGTCATTGCAAGTGCGCCGTGCGCTGCACCGTATTCAACAGCAAGCTTTGCATCGCCGGTGGTCATAAGGCCGTAAACAAGGCCGGATGCAAATGAATCTCCTCCGCCTACGCGGTCCATGATCTCGAGTCCGTCATACTGCTTAGCCTTGTATATCTCGCCGTCAGCCCAGCAGATAGCGCTCCAGTCATTAACCGTAGCTGTCTTAACCTGGCGCAGTGTGGTAGCGACTGCCTTGAAATTGGGATATGTCTTGGCAGCTTCGTTGATCATCTTCTTGTATCCGTCAAGATTAAGAGTCTTGAGGTTTGCATCATTTCCTTCGATCTCGAAACCGAGGCATGCAGTGAAGTCTTCCTCGTTTCCGATCATTACATCGACGTATTTCGCGATCTCTTTATTTACTTCCTGAGCCTTGGCCTGACCGCCTATAGCGCTCCACATTGAAGGGCGGTAATTGAGGTCGTAAGAAACTATTGTGCCGTACTTCTTTGCGGTCTTGATAGCCTCAAGCACTGTCTCGCATGACTGCTCGGAAAGTGCTGCGTAGATACCGCCTGTGTGAAGCCATCTAACGCCAAGCTCTCCGAAGATGTGATCAAAATCAAAATCAGCGGGAGTAGCTTTTGAAATAGCTGTATTTGCTCTGTCGGAGCATCCTACCGCACCTCTGATGCCGAAGCCTCTCTCTGTAAAATTGAGTCCGTTTCTGCATACGCGTCCGATTCCGTCAGTGGGCATCCACTTGATAAGTGATGTGTCTACACCGCCCTGAAGAATGAAATCTTCCATGAGCTTTCCGACTTCATTATCGGCAAAAGCGGTGATGACTGCGGTCTTTAAGCCGAAGCATCTTCTGAGGCCTCTTACCACGTTATATTCTCCGCCGCCTTCCCATGCTCTGAAATATCTGGCAGTTCTGATCCTTCCTTCACCGGGATCGAGTCGGAGCATAACTTCTCCGAGTGATACCGCATCGTAGGTGCATTCTTCTGCAGGTCTGAGATTTAAATTCATTTTCTTTCTCCTTGTTTATTCTAAGATTTTATAATTCTTTATATTTATCTTTTAGTTACGCAAGCACGCACAAATGTATGCTTCGAGCACCGCTTCGCAGCTATGGGTCTTCGAGCAGCGGTACTAACTTCGAACTTCGTTTCACTCGTTCTCAGTAAGTGCCGGCCTCAGACACATTGCTCTCAGCATAGCATTTGCACGTACTTGCTTTTTCTGAATAAGTCATTGAGTTTCAAGCATATTGAACTTGAAGTACCTTACCGCGTTATTATAAGATATATCCTTCACGATCTCGCCAAGGATATCGTAGTCCTCCGGGAACTCTCCGTTCTCAACCCATGTTCCAAGCAGATTGCAGAGTATACGTCTGAAATACTCGTGCCTTGTGTATGAAAGGAAGCTCCTTGAATCCGTAAGCATTCCCACAAATCCTGACAGATTACCCAGATTTGCAAGTGAAGTCATCTGATCCTGCATACCGACCTTGTGATCATTGAACCACCATGCACTTCCCTGCTGGATCTTCGCAACCGCATCACTGTTCTGGAAACATCCCAGGATAGTTCCTATAGCCTGATTATCATTCGGATTCAGACTGTAAAGGATCGTTCTGGGAAGCGAATCCTTTTTGATCAGATTGTTGAGAAAATCTGCTGTCTGTGATGAAGGAGCATAATTGTTTATACAGTCATATCCGGTATCGGGCCCCAGCTTCTCGTACATAGGAGTATTGTTGTCTCTCTTACATCCGTAATGAAGCTGCATTACCCAGTCGCGCTTTGTGTATTCGCCTGCCACAAAAGTCATGAAGGCAGTCTTAAACTGCATCTCTTCCTTGCGGCTGATAGGATCCTTGATAAGAGCTTTTCTGAAGATCGCTTCAAGTTCCTCGTCATCTGCGGGCTCATACATTACATACTCAAGAGCATGATCGGAAACGATACATCCGTTCTCCGCAAAATAATCCATTCTCTTGACAAGTGCCTTCTTAAGATCCACAAACGAACGGATAGTTATCCCGCTTACCTCCGCAAGCTTTTTAACATAATCAACATAATCGGGCTTTTCAAGATTCATCGCCTTGTCGGGGCGCCATGCGGGAAGGACCTTTGTTTCAAACGATTTATCTTCCCTGATGACCTTATGCCATTCGAGTGTGTCGATGGGATCATCCGTAGTACAGATAAGAGTAACTCCCGACTGCTTTATAATATTTCTTACAGACATTGAAGGCTCTGCAAGCTTTTTGTTGCAAAGCTCCCACACTTCCTCGGCCGTCTTTGCGCTGAGTGCACCGGTGTATCCGAAGTATCTCTGAAGCTCCAGATGTGACCAGTGATAAAGAGGATTGCCGATGGCCTTTCCAAGACATTCTGCCCATTTAAGGAACTTCTCCTTATCGGATGCATCTCCCGTAATGAACTTTTCATCGACTCCGCATGAACGCATAAAGCGCCATTTATAGTGGTCTCCGCCAAGCCATACCTGGGTGATATTATCAAACTGCCTGTCCTGAGCTATCTCCTTGGGATTAATGTGGCAGTGATAATCCAGCACCGGCATTTTTTCCGCATAATCGTGGAAAAGCTTCTTTGCACATTCCGACTGAAGCAGAAAATCCTTGTCCATAAATGCTT
>DFKZ01000085.1 GCA_002373975.1 Lachnospiraceae bacterium UBA3632
AACTACATGATCATGCAGTCCTACGATTTTTACTACATGTTCCAGAAATACAACTGCAATCTTGAATTCGGCGGTGATGATCAGTGGAGCAATATGCTTGGCGGTACAGAGCTTATAAGACGTAAGCTTGGCAAGGATGCACATGCAATGACCATTACACTTCTTACCGATTCTCAGGGCAAGAAGATGGGTAAAACTGCCGGTAATGCAGTATGGCTTGATGCCAATAAGACCACTCCTTACGAGTTCTTCCAGTACTGGAGAAACGTATCTGACGCCGATGTGCTTAAATGCATAAGGATGCTCACTTTCCTTCCCATTGAACAGATCGAAGAGATGTGTAAGTGGGAGGGCAGCCAGCTTAATGAGGCTAAGACGATACTTGCCAGAGAACTCACAACTCTTGTACACGGTGAGGAGGAGGCCAAAAAGGCCGAGGCGGGTGCCCAGGCGCTGTTTGGAGGCGCCGGAGCTCTTGAGGACGTACCTTCCGTTTCACTTAAGGATGAAGATTTCAGAGACGGAAAGGTTGATATTCTGCAGGTACTTGTTTCAAGCGGACTCTGCCCTTCAAGAAGCGATGCAAGACGTGCGGTTGAACAGGGCGGTGTGACTGTTAACGACGAGAAGGTAACGGATGTTAAGACTCTTTATGACAAGGATGCATTCTCAGGGGACGGAATGCTTGTAAAACGCGGCAAAAAGAGTTTCAAGAAGGTTATATACTAAATAGATTTCAAGGAGAATCATATGGCAGAAAACATTGTATTGGAAAAGCTTGACAGAGTATTCGAGGCTGCCAGGGCAAAGACGGATTTTGAACCCAGAGTAGGTCTTGTGCTTGGCTCGGGCCTGGGAGATTTCGCCAAGGAGATCAATGTGGAGTATGAGCTTCCCTACAGCGAGATCGACGGCTTCCCGGTATCTACCGTTCCGGGGCATGACGGGAAATTTATTTTCGGATATCTCGGGGGAGTGCCCGTTGTTTGCATGAAAGGAAGAGTTCATTATTACGAGGGATATGATATCTCGGATGTAGTGCTTCCTATCAAGCTGATGATAAGAATGGGAATTAAAACTCTTTTTCTTACCAATGCGGCAGGCGGTCTCGGAGAAGGATTTTCCGCAGGCGATCTGATGCTGATAACCGATCATATATCAGTATTTGTTCCAAATCCCTTGATCGGACCAAATGATGATTCGGCAGGCCCGAGATTCCCGGATATGTCTGAAGTATATGATAAAGGCATAAGGGATAAAATACTTAAGATATCCTATGAGAATGATATTCCTTTAGAGAGCGGTGTTTACTGCCAGCTTACGGGACCTTCCTATGAAACGCCCGCCGAGATCAGAATGCTCAAGGCGATGGGTGTAAGTGCAGTGGGTATGAGTACCGTCGTCGAAGCTATTGTAGCAAAGCATTATGCGGTAAAGGTCTGCGGAATATCATGCATCTGCAATCTTGCTGCCGGAATATCCAAGAATCCGCTTTCACATGAAGAAGTTCAGGCTGCAGCCGATGAAGCCGCTCCCAAGTTTACAAGGCTTGTTTCGGAAGTTATCAAAACTATGTAAGGGGTAAGAGTTGAACAGTTCTGATTTAGGTATTAAAGCAAAACTTATAAATGAAGCTCTTTTGGCTTCGGATATGGCTTATTCCCCTTATTCCGGGTATTGTGTCGGGGCGGCTCTTCTTACCGCCTCCGGCAGGATTTATACCGGATGCAATATTGAGAATTCATCTTACGGAGCAACCAACTGCGCGGAAAGAACTGCCATATTCAAGGCGGTGAGCGAGGGTGAAAAGGATTTTACGGCCATAGCCGTTATCGGTTATAAACGCGGGGAGAAACCCGTAGAGTATGCTTTTCCCTGCGGGATCTGCAGACAGGTCATGGCAGAATTTTGTAAAAAGGATTTTAAGGTTTATGTAGCCATATCGGGAGAGGACTTCAAAGAGTTCAGGCTTGAAGAGTTACTTCCCGAGAGCTTCGGCTCTGATTGCTTTATGTGATCATTCTTACACTTGCTTATCTTTGGAGCATATCTGATGAAATACATCATTCTGTTAATCTTGATCGTACTTATTGCGGCGCTTTATATCCGGGGGATCATCCTTGAGAGAAACAGGCGCCGCATGGTTTATGATTCTTTTATCAAGGATTACGGCACAAAAAGGAAAAAAGAATACACCCATGGTAAAGCTCATCTTGACGGAATCCTGAAGAGAGCAAATATTAAGGATTCTGTGGATGAGATCACCTGGAGCGATCTCGATATGGATGCCGTATTTGAGCGCATCGATCACACTAAGTCCGCTGCGGGAGAGGAGTATCTCTATTACCTCTTGCATGATACGGGCAATACCTCCAATGCGAAAGAGATCGACCGATTAGCAGACAGTATCGAAAAAGACAGCTCCGTTATGGGGGATGTTATGATGTCCCTTTTCAGGCTGGGATATGCGGGAGAAATATCTCCCCTGGATCAGCTGGAGCTTATTACAGATAAAAAGGGCCGGTTTCCCGTTATTCATCTTATAGCAGACTTTCTGTATATTCCCGCAATAGTTTTGATCTTTATAGACAATATCAGTCCGATGATAGGAGCCGGACTTGTGTTTGTACTTCTCATATATAATATTGTTTCTTATTTCAGGATGAGAAGTGAAATGGAAGATCTTTTATACACTCTTGGATTTGTTATAAGGCTTTCGTCCGAAGCAATATATTTAAGCAATCGTTCATTTGATTTCTTAAAGGATGAAAATAAACGTATTGAGGAGTTGATACCATTTTTAAGATCTGTTAAATCGAAGGGAAAGTATCTTTCTATATCCGGAAGAAGCGCAGGATCATCGGGAAGCCCCATGGATGTTATGCTAAATTATCTGAATATGATATTTCATATCGACCTGATACAGTATCAGCTTCTTATCGGTAAAATGAGCGGCAGAAAAGAAGACATAAAGTGGTTGTATTATCTTTTCGGCAAATTAGATGCCGCTGTCAGTGTGGGTGATTTCAGAAAGTCCCTTGATTTTTATTGCAAGCCCTGTTTTAAGGTGTTTAACGCTTCCGAAAGGTCAAGCATAGGCTTGACTGTAAGGGAAGGCTATCATCCGCTGATCGAGAAGCATGTGGACAATTCCATAGATACGTATAAAGGTATACTTCTTACAGGGTCCAACGCTTCGGGTAAATCGACATTTTTAAGGATGATAGCCGTAAATGCGATCCTGGCTCAGACTATTTATACCGCCTGTGCCAAAGAATATTCGGCACCGGTTTACGTGATATATTCTTCAATTGCTTTAAAAGACAACCTTCTCGGCGGAGAGAGTTATTTTATAGTTGAAATAAGATCTCTTAAAAGGATAATCGATGCTCTTGATCCCGATAAGCCGCTTTTATGCTTTGTGGATGAAGTGCTGAGGGGTACCAATACAGTTGAGAGGATCAGCGCATCGGGTGTGATCCTTGAATACCTTTCGGGGAAAAATGCATTATGCTTTGCCGCCACCCATGACGGAGAGCTTGCGGATAAAATGGATGGAATGTTTGAAAATTACCATTTCAGCGAGACCGTTTCGGAGGAGAGCGTGAAATTTGATTATCTCTTAAAGCCAGGCAAAGCCCAGACGCGCAACGCGATCAAGCTTCTAAAGGTTTTCGGATATCCGGAATGCATTACCGAGGAAGCATCGATAGAGGCAGTTAAACTTGACTCAAAAGGATAAAAGATATATACTGAATCTTGATGCAGGAGGAACAAAAATGGTAAATTTTGGATTATTTGTAAGCGAGTTTCTCAAATATTTTATTACGCTTCTGATCATTGTGGCTGTTGCCGCAGTAGGCTTTATTGTCGGAAGGATCATCAGAAAGAGCGTTGATAAAAAGAAAGCATCCGAAGAGTTAAATGAAAAAGGTGCAGGCGAGGATGCGTGACCTGTGCTTTCATAAAGTGTATTTTTATTTACACCTCTCTTGCATGCATTGAGGATTTATTCTTCAGCGCCTGCCTGGGAGGTTGTTTTTAATCATTCGGAGCGTTATGGCTAAACTGGTCGGACAGAAAACAAAACTTATATACATACTGCGAATACTTGAAAGGTATACGGACGAAAACCATTCGATCACTACTGCACAGATAATCGAAAAGCTGAATGAGCTTGAGGTATCAGCCGACCGTAAAACTCTGTATTCCGATATATCAACACTGAGGGAGCTTGGATACGATATCGAGCAGGAACCTACGAGAACCGGCGGCGGATGGAGACTCATATCCCGCGATTTTGAGCTACCGGAGCTTAAGCTGCTGGTTGATGCGATACAGTCTTCGAAATTCATTACCGGAAAGAAATCCCGTGATCTTATTAAAAAGCTTGGTTCTCTAACAAGTATATATGATGCGGCCAAATTAAACAGGCAGGTACATGTATCCGGAAGGATAAAATCCGAAAACGAATCGATTTTCTACATTGTGGACGAGATACAGAGCGCCATTCAGGAAAACCATCCCATTTTATTTACATACCTCGTATGGAATACAAGAAAAGAGCTTGTTTCAAAAGGGCGCGAGAAGCGTGTTATAAGCCCATGGGCGCTTATCTGGAAAGACGAAAACTATTATCTTGTCGGATATGATGACGAAGCTTCGCAGATAAAGCATTTTCGTGTGGATAAGATGTCAAATGTATCTATACTCCCGGATAAGAGAAAAGGCTCTAAAGAGTTTTCCAAGATAGATCTGACCACTTATTCAGATATGACGTTCGGCATGATGGGCGGTGAGACGGAAGCAGTGACATTTGAGTTTCCGGAGAGACTTGTCGGCGTTGTTATCGACAGATTCGGTAAAGATATAGCCATCTCAAAATGCTCTGAGGGAAGGTTCAGAGTAAGGACCAATGTGGTGGTGAGCGGACAGCTGTATGGCTGGCTGTGCGGTCTCGGCCCGGAATGCAGCATACATGCTCCCGATAATGTGAGAGACGATTATATCAAATGGCTGAGATCCATAATAAAGAATCAAAGTAATTAAGAAAAGGTGTAGAAATGAACATTAAGTTTGCAGACAGAATGAAAGATTACGAAGAAGGGATCTTTCAGGTACTTAACGAAAAAAAGCTTGAAAGGGAAAAAGCAGGAAAAAGAGTGTTTAACTTTTCGGTGGGAACCCCCGATTTCAAACCGCCGCAGCATATAGTGGACGCTTTTTGCGAAGCTGCCAAAATACCTGAGAACTACAAGTATTCTCTAAGGGACATTCCCGAGCTGACAAAGGCCGTGGAAGAAAGATACAGAAAAAGATACGGAGTAGAGCTTAATGATGATGAGATCATGAGTGTATACGGCTCACAGGAGGGAATAACTCATATAGCCTTTGCTATAGTTAATCCCGGAGATGTAGTGCTTGTGCCCGATCCCGGTTATCCTATCTTTTCAATAGGACCTTCCCTTGCAGGGGCTAAAATAGTACCTTACAGGCTTTACGAGGAGAAAGGCTATCTTCCCGATCTTAACGAGATAGCTGTGAAGCATGGAAAGAACGCACCTGCCGCAGACAGGGCGAAGGCGATAATAGTATCATATCCATTAAATCCTGTATGTAAATGTGCTCCCGATTCCTTCTACGAAGAGCTTATAAAGTGGGCGAAGGAAAATGAGATCTTTATCATTCACGACAACGCTTATTCGGATATAGTTTACGACGGAAAGAAAGGCAGATCCATTCTTTCTTATGAAGGGGCAAAAGAGTGCTGCGTTGAGTTTTATTCTCTTTCCAAATCCTTTAATTACACCGGAGCCAGAATGAGCTTTGTTGTGGGTAATAAGGATTTTGTGGCAGTGTTTAAGAGGTTCAGATCACAGATAGATTACGGTATCTTTCTTCCTGTTCAGTACGGTGCCATCGCGGCTCTTACCGGCGATGACAAGTGCGTGCTGGATCAGTGCAAAGAGTATGAAGAAAGAAGAAATGCACTCTGTGACGGGTTAACAGAGATAGGTTGGAATTTTGAGAGAAGCCAGGGCACAATGTTTGCATGGACAGCCATCCCTGCAAAATACGGAGATGATGATGTTGCCTTTGTTATGGATCTATTTGAAAAGACCGGTGTGCTTTGTACTCCCGGTAGCAGTTTCGGGGATTTAGGCAAGGGACACGTCAGATTTGCGTTGGTTCTTCCGGTTGATGTGATCAAAGAAGCGGTTGACATAATTTCAAACAGTGATGTGCTGAAATAATTATGTAAACCATTTTTTAGAGGACGATTTCATGGAATATAGCGAAAAATACAAGCCTTCAAAGAATGTATTTGTCATTAAGAAAGACGGCAGTAAAGTGCCTTTTGATGTGCAGAAGGTTATAAATGCCGTTCAGAAAAGTGCCTTTCGCGCAATGGTCACTTTTTCCGAAGAGGACAAGGAGAATATCTGCAGATATGTCATAAAAAGAGTGGATGATTCCGGCGATACCGAGATCCACATTCCTTTGATGCATAATATTGTTGAAGGTGCGCTTGAATCCGTTCATCCCGAAGTGGCAAAAAGCTACAGGGATTACAGGAATTATAAGCAGGACTTTATCCATATGCTGGATGACGTGTACCGGAAGAGTCAGTCCATCATGTATATCGGTGATAAGGAAAATTCCAATACCGACTCGGCTCTGGTATCGACCAGAAGAAGCCTTATCTTCAACGAACTGAACCGTCAGCTCTATCAGAAATTCTTTATGACTCAGGAAGAGATACAGGCCAATAATGACGGATATATCTATATACATGATATGTCAGCCAGGCGTGACACCATGAACTGCTGTCTTTTTGATATCGAAAATGTGCTGAGCGGCGGATTTGAGATGGGGAATGTCTGGTATAATGAGCCGAAGACGCTGGATGTAGCCTTTGACGTAATGGGAGATATCATCCTGTCGGCTGCCAGTCAGCAGTATGGCGGTTTTACCATTTCCTGCGTGGATAAGATATTAAAGCCTTACGCGGAGAAATCTTTTAACAAATACTACCTGAAATACCAGAGGCTGGGTATCGATGATGAGACAGCGGACAGAACAGCCCTCGAAGATATTACAAAGGAGTTTGAGCAGGGATTCCAGGGTTGGGAATATAAGTTTAATACAGTGGCTTCAAGCAGAGGCGATTATCCTTTTATCACCATGACTATAGGCCTCGGACAGAGCCGTTTCGAAAAGCTTGCATCCATCATGATGCTTGAGGTAAGGAAGAAAGGACAGGGAAAGAAGGGCTTTAAGAAGCCGGTGCTGTTTCCAAAGATCGTCTTTTTGTATGACGAAAAGCTCCACGGAAAAGGCGGGCCGCTTGAGGATGTATTCGAAGCCGGAGTACAGTGCTCGGCCAAGAGTATGTATCCCGACTGGCTCTCTTTAACGGGAGAGGGGTATGTGCCTTCGATCTATAAAAAATATGGGCAGGTTATCTCACCCATGGGCTGCAGAGCCTTCCTTTCGCCTTATTTTAAAAGAGGAGGGCTGCATCCGGCCGATGAAGAAGATGAGCCGGTATTTATCGGGCGGTTTAACATAGGCGTTGTATCATTGCATCTTCCGATGATCCTGGCAAAGTCCAGGAAGGAAAATAAAGATTTCTATGAGGTGCTGGATTATTATCTCGAGATGATAAGAAGAATACATCTTCGCACTTACGATTATCTTGGAGAGATGACGGCTTCCACCAACCCTCTGGCATATTGCGAGGGAGGATTTTACGGCGGAAAACTGGGACTGCATGACAAGATAAAGCCTATACTTAAAGCGGCGACGGCATCTTTTGGAATAACGGCGCTTAATGAACTTCAGGAGCTTTACAATGGCAGATCGCTTGTTGAGGACGGTGAGTTTGCCCTCGAAGTGATGAAGTATATCAACGAAAAGATCGCGAAATTCAAGGAAGAGGACGGTAAGCTCTACGCTATATACGGAACACCGGCCGAAAATCTTTGCGGACTTCAGGTTACACAGTTCAGGAACCTTTACGGCATAGTTGAAGGCGTTTCCGACAGACCTTATGTGTCAAACAGTTTCCACTGTCATGTCACGGAAGATATCACGCCGATCGAAAAGCAGGATTATGAAAAGAGATTCTGGGATTATTTCAACGGCGGTAAGATTCAGTATGTCAAATATCCTATAAGCTATAATTACGAAGCTATAAGAACGCTTATAAGGCGTGCTATGGATATGGGCTTTTATGAAGGCGTGAACATGTCACTTGCATATTGCGATGACTGCGGGCATGAAGAGCTTGAGATGGATGTATGTCCCAAATGCGGAAGCAGAAATCTCACAAAGATAGACAGGATGAACGGTTATTTATCCTATTCCCGCGTGCACGGTGACACAAGACTTAACGCCGCTAAAATGGCGGAGATAGCTGAACGGAAATCAATGTAGTATGAGATATCATGATATTACAAAAGATGATATGAAAAACGGCGACGGACTGAGGGCCGTACTTTGGCTTTCGGGTTGTGAACATGCGTGCCCGGGATGTCAGAATCCGGTCACCTGGGATCCTGATGACGGACTTTTATTTGACGATAAAGCAAAAGAGGAACTGTTTGATATTCTGAGAAGAGAGTATATCAGCGGACTTACGTTATCGGGGGGAGATCCTCTTTTTCCGGGGAACAGATCCGAAGTGCTCAGCCTGCTGAAAGAGGTAAGGGAGAAGTTTCCTTCCAAAACGATCTGGTGCTATACCGGATATACTTACGAAGATATAGCCGGCCTTGAACATATGGAATATATCGATGTGCTTGTGGACGGAAAGTATGTAGAAAGCTTAAAGGACAACAAATATGAATGGGCGGGAAGCACCAATCAGAGAGTTATCGATCTAAGGAGAAAAATCAATGAAGGCAGTTGCAAAGTTTGAAAAGGTATCATTTGATCAGTTTAAAGCGGGGATGGACGGCATGGGTTTTTCCGATGATGACGTAAGATCCATGTATGAAAGCATAATCCTTCCCAAAAGAGCCACAGCATATTCCGCAGGGTATGATATTCATACACCCTTTGCTTTATCCTTAAAACCCGGTGAATCCATAAAGATCCCCACAGGCATAAGATGCCGTATCAATGAGGATTATGCTCTTTTTGTTTTTCCAAGGAGCGGCCTTGGGTTTAAGTTCCGTTTCCAGCTTAATAATACTGTCGGAGTTATAGACAGCGACTATTACGGATCGGACAATGAGGGGCATATCTTTGTCAAGATGATGAATGATTCCAATGAGGGCAAAACTGTTGAACTTAAAGCAGGAGATGCTTTTGCTCAGGGTATTTTCATGCAGTATGGCATCACCGAGGATGATGATGCGGACGGAGTAAGGAACGGCGGATTCGGAAGCACGTCAAAATAAATCCTTTTAAAACGGAAATTTTTGTGCAAAAAGAATTGTTCAAATAGGCTTGTTTTAATTGTGAAAATCCGTAGTTTATGGTAATATTTTAAAGGCTGAGGGGAAGAAAAAATAATCGGAGGATCGTAAGATGTGGAAGCTTGTAACCGACAGCTCGGCGGATATGCCCAAGAGCTTTTATGAAGAAAATGATATAGGAGTTGTTAACCTTTCCTGTCTTATTGACGGTGAGGTTGTATGGGGCCGCGATAAGGATATTTCTCCGACTGTGTTTTATCAGATGATGAGAGACGGAGCTAAGCCCACGACATCGCAGATAACTCCCCTTCAGGCCAAGGAGTTTTTCCTTGAGTTTATCGAGGACTATGACGAGATTCTGTATATCGCATTTACTTCCGGCCTGTCAGGTACCGTTAACAGCGGAAGGATAGCAGCCGAAGAGATAATGGATGAGCATCCCGGGAAGAAGATAATAGTTGTTGATTCGCTTTGTGCCGCCATGGGTCAGGGACTGCTTTTGTACTACTGCAACAAGATGAAGCAGGAAGGTGCCGATATGAGGAAGGTTGCCGACTTTGCCGAGTCTCATAAGCTAAATTTTGTGCATCTTTTCACGGTTGATAATCTGTTTGATCTCTGGAGAGGCGGAAGAGTGAGCAAGACAAGTGCTCTTATCGGCACACTCGCTGCAATAAAGCCCATGCTTCATGTCAATTACGAGGGAAGGCTTATCTCCGTTGACAAGGTAAGAGGCAGAAAGAAAGCACTGAACTGGCTTGTAGATACCATGGATGAAAAGATGGGAAGCTACAGGGAGCAGAATAAAGAGATGATCATGATCAACCACGGTGACTGCCTTGAAGACGCTGAAGCCCTCAGAGACATGATCAAAGAACGTTTCGGATATGAGAATTTTATGATCAACAATCTGAGTCCCGTTATCGGCGCTCATACAGGTCCCAGTCTCATAGCCCTGTTCTTTATGGGAGATGAAAGATAAATGACGGGTTCTTCTACGGAAAAGAATATTGAAAGGGCGCGGGAACAGGTGCGTATCCTCACTGATAAGCTCGGACGTGTTCCCACCGCCTGTGTTGTGACATTCGGTTGTCAGATGAATGCGCGCGATTCCGAAAAGCTTACCGGTATCTTGATACAGGCAGGCTTTTTACTTGTTGAAGAGGAGTCCGCGGATTTTGTTATTTATAATACCTGTACCGTGCGTGATAACGCCAATCAGAGAGTGTACGGCAGGCTTGGAGTGTGCGGCGGATTCAAGAAAAAGAACCCACACATGAAGATCGCACTTTGCGGATGCATGATGCAGGAGCCTTCGGTGATCGAAAAGATAAAGACCAGTTACAGATTTGTGGATCTGATCTTCGGCACACATAATCTTTACAGATTCCCGGAATACCTTGCTGATGTTCTGGAGCAGGACAGACAGATAATAGATATCTGGAAGGAACCTGATAAGATCGAGGAAGACCTTCCTGTATCAAGAAAGTATCCCTTTAAATCAGGGGTAAATATCATGTTTGGCTGCAATAATTTCTGCACTTATTGCATAGTGCCATATGTGCGAGGCAGGGAAAGAAGCCGTGAACCCAAAGATATAATCAGGGAGATTGAAAACCTGGCGTCCCAGGGCGTTATAGAGGTTATGCTCCTTGGGCAAAATGTCAATTCTTACGGAAAGGGACTCGAGGAAGATATTTCCTTCCCCGCTCTTTTAAGAGAGATCGAAAAGATAGGCGGTATAAAGCGGATCCGGTTTATGACTTCACATCCCAAGGATCTGTCCGACGAGCTGATAGAAACGATAAGAGATTCAAAAAAGATATGCAGGCATATACATCTGCCTCTTCAGTCAGGTTCATCAAGGATACTTAAAGCCATGAACCGCTGTTATGACAAAGAAAAGTATCTTGCCCTTGCGGCTAAGATAAGAGCCCGGATCCCCGATGTTTCCATCACCACCGATATAATCGTGGGATTCCCCGGAGAGACTCCGGAAGATGTGGATGAAACGATAGATGTTATCCGCATGGTGGAATATGATAATGCTTTTACATTCATCTATTCCAAAAGAACGGGAACGCCTGCCGCCTCAATGCCGGATCAGGTAGACGATAAGCAGGCTCACGAGCAGTTTGACAGAGTGCTTGCGGAAGTTCAGAAATATGCTAAAAAGCAGAGTTCACGATTTGAGGGAAGAATTATGGAGGCTCTTGTGGAGGAAGTAAATGAAAACGATCCTTCACTTTTAACGGGGAGACTGTCCAACAACGTGATCGTTCATTTTCCCGGAGATCACAGCCTTGTAGGCTCACTGATAAATGTTAAGCTTAACGAGTGCAGGGGATTTTATTATCTGGGTGAACAGGTATAGTTACAAAGGTTACTTAAATGATCAGTGCTGAAGAAATCAAAAAATTATCTCCCATGATGCAAAAGTACTTTGAGACCAAAGAAGAGTACAAAGACTGCATCCTGTTTTACCGTCTCGGCGATTTTTACGAGATGTTTTTTGATGATGCCGAAATAGTATCAAAAGAGCTGGAGCTTACGCTTACAGGCAAAAACTGCGGCCTTGAGGAACGTGCCCCGATGTGCGGCATTCCTTATCATGCGGTGGATTCATATCTGCCGAAGCTTGTCTCAAGAGGCTTTAAGGTGGCAATCTGCGAGCAGGTGGAAGATCCCAAGCTTGCCAAAGGGCTTGTAAAGCGTGAAGTCATAAGAATCGTGACACCCGGAACCAACACTAATATTCAGAGCCTTGATTCCGAGAAGAATAATTACTGCTTCGGTGTTTTTTACTCCGATAATATGATAGGCGTAGCGATAGCAGATGTACTTACCGGTGATTTTTATCTTACAGAGATAGAGGATCTTTCCAAGCTTCGCGACGAGATAGCCAAGTTCGAGCCCAGCGAGATCGCCTGCAATGAAGCTTTTTTACTCAGAGGGGATTTTGTAAGCGAGATAAAAGAGAGATTCCACGTACCCGTAACGACCCTTGACGGACACTTTTTTGACGATGCGTTTTGTACCGAGATGCTTAAAAAGCATTTTCATACCGGATCACTGGAAGGTCTTGGAATTATAGATTTTCCCTACGGGATCATAGCAGCAGGTGCGCTTTTAAAGTATCTGTATGATACCCAAAAGACCGAGCTTAATCATATTACGCATATCACACCTTACATTTACGGAAGATTCATGCTCATAGATTCGGCTACAAGAAGGAATCTGGAGCTTACAGAGACCTTGCGTGAAAAACAGAAAAGAGGATCGCTTCTCTGGGTGCTTGATAAGACCAAGACTGCCATGGGCGGAAGGCTTCTTCGAAACACCATCGAGCAGCCACTCATCGATATTTCAGAGATGAATCTGAGGCTTGATGCCATAGATGATCTAAATACCAATTCCATTTCAAGAGACGAGATACGGGAATACCTGAATCCAATATACGACCTTGAAAGACTGCTTGGAAAAGTTGCCATCAAATCAGCCAATCCGAGAGATCTTCTTGCATTCAAGAGTTCGCTTTCAATGCTTCCGCCCATAAAGATCGCACTTAAAGATTTAAGCAGTGAGCTTCTTAAAAGGATCGATGAAGATATCGATCCGCTTGAGGATATCACCGGACTGATAGAAAGATCCATAAGCGATGATGCGCCGCTTTCCGTTCATGACGGCGGTATAATCCGGGACGGATTCGATGATGAGACAGACAGGCTAAGAAGCGCCAAGAATGAGGGAAAAAACTGGCTTGCAGAGTACGAGGAGGAGGAAAGACAAAAGACCGGGATAAAAAATCTGCGCATAAAGTATAATCGCGCCTTCGGATATTACTTTGAAGTGACAAATTCCTTCAAGGATCAAGTTCCGGATTATTTTATCAGAAGACAGACTCTTACAAATGCGGAGCGCTTTACCACCGACAGGCTGCATGAGCTTGAAGACGAGATACTTAATTCCGAAGAAAAACTGCTCCGTCTTGAGCATGATATTTTCTGCGAAATAAGAGACTCAATCAGTTCCGAGATCGAAAGGATACAAAGATCCGCCAAAGCGATCGCATGGCTTGATATGCTCTCAAGCCTTGCTTTTGTGTCCGAAAAAAACAGATATGTCAGACCAAAACTTAATGACAAAGGCGTTATAAACATCAAAAGCGGCCGTCACCCGGTAGTTGAGCAGATGCTTAAGGGTGGTCTGTTTGTCGAAAATGACACATATCTTGACACAAAGAATAATTGTATCAGTATTATTACCGGCCCCAATATGGCCGGCAAATCCACATATATGAGGCAGAGCGCCCTGATAGTACTCATGGCACAGATCGGATGCTTTGTACCCGCATCATCGGCAGATATCGGTATAGTGGACAGGATATTTACCCGGGTGGGAGCGTCGGACGATCTGGCAAGCGGTCAGTCAACCTTTATGGTGGAGATGAATGAGGTTTCAAATATCCTTAGGAATGCTACGCCCAAGAGCCTGCTTATTCTTGATGAGATCGGAAGAGGAACCTCCACATTTGACGGTCTTTCAATAGCGTGGGCCGTGATAGAGCATATAAGCAACACCAATATACTCGGAGCCAGAACCCTGTTTGCCACTCATTATCATGAGCTTACCGAGCTTGAGGGTAAAATAAGCAATGTAAACAATTATTGCATTGCGGTGCGCGAATCGGGTGATGATATCGTCTTTTTGAGAAAGATAATAAAAGGCGGCGCAGACAGAAGCTACGGAATACAGGTGGCAAAGCTTGCAGGCGTTCCGGATATGGTGATAGACCGTGCCAAAGAGATTGCTGAGCAGCTATCGGATAATGATATTACTGAAAAGATCCAGGCGATATCCGTAAGCGGTTCTTCCGAATCGGGCAGGACAAAGAGGGTGGCAAAACCTGATGATGTAGATCTCGGACAGATGAGCTTTTTCGAAACCGTATCCGATGAGGATGTGCTGGAAGAACTTGCATCGATTGATATTTCCACCCTTACTCCGCTGGATGCGCTCAATACACTTTATAGGCTTCAGAACAAGATAAACAATCGCTATAGTTTTACGAAGAAATAAGGGACAGAATATGCCAATAAGAGTTCTTGATAACGAGACAATCGATAAGATAGCCGCAGGTGAAGTGGTTGAAAGGCCGGCAAGCGTCGTTAAGGAGCTGGTTGAAAACTCCATTGATGCAGGTGCAAATGCCATTACTGTCGAGATCAAAGACGGCGGTATATCCTACATACGCGTAAGCGATAACGGATGCGGTATTCCGAAGGATGAATTAAGGACAGCATTTTTAAGACATGCCACCAGTAAGATAAGCAGCTCCGAGGACCTTGCCGGAGTAAAAAGCCTCGGCTTCAGAGGCGAAGCATTATCCAGCATTGCAGCAGTATCTGTGCTGGAGGTAATAACCAAAAGAGAAAGCGATCTTACCGGTGCAAGGCTGATTCTGGAGGGCGCGGTAGAGAGCGGTTATGAGGAAGTGGGTGCCCCCACAGGGACCACTTTTTTTGTAAGAAACCTGTTTTATAACACTCCGGTAAGAAAGAAATTCCTTAAGTCGATAACCACCGAAGCAGGATATGTATCTGACCTCATGGAGCATCTTGCCATGTCTCATCCGCAGGTAGCATTTCAGTTTACTGTAGGATCACAGACAAGGTTCCACACATCGGGGAACGGTGATCTTAAGGAAGTTATATACAGGATCTACGGAAGAGAACTGGCAGGAGCCATTGTTCCTATAGACCTTCAAAGAGGCGGACTGCATATTGGCGGATATCTGGGAAAGCCCGAGCAGGTGAGGTCAAACCGTAATTTTGAAGTATATTTCATAAACGGACGATATATCAGAAGCGATATCGTGGCAAAGGCGATAGAAGAGGGATTCAGAGAGTATCTGATGCTTCACAAATTCCCCGTATGTTTTCTGATGATAGATACACTTCCCGAGAATGTTGATGTAAATGTTCATCCCACCAAGATGGACGTGAGATTTTCGGACGGCCACGGCTTTTTCGCGGATTTATCCTCTGCCATATATGATACATTAAAAAGCAATGAAATGATCCCGGGTCACGTGCTGGATAAACCCTCCGAGATCAAAAAGGCAGAAAAGGAATCTATAGAAGAAGCAAGAAGTGATAAGAACCCTGAGCCTTTTATGGTAAAACGGGAAGATAATATACCTCTTGCAGATTATAAAGCTGTATCTGAAACCGTAAAAGAAGCGGATCCTGTCATAGAAAACGATGATTTCTTTGATGATAAAGCCGATAAAAGGGAGAATTACATTAAGTCCACCTCAGATTCTCAGCCTTCATCCGTAAGATCCCCCGAACCTGTATATGCACCTGTTTATCATCAGGGGGACCTGTATGAAGATAAGATACTGTCCGAAGAAAACAGACCTAAATTCCGCATTATCGGACAGGTTTTTGACACATTCTGGCTCATCCAGTATGAATCAAAACTGATGATAATAGATCAGCATGCCGCACATGAAAAGGTTAACTATGAGCGTATGATGAAGAGATTCCGCAATAAGGAGATCCTGTCGCAGACGCTTTTACCGCCTGTAATCGTATCTCTGTCAGCCGCAGAAGAGAACGTGTATAAACAGAATGCGGATGCTTTTGCATCTCTAGGTTTTGAAATAGAGAATTTCGGCGGATCCGAATATGCGCTTCGCGCAGTTCCCATAGATCTCTACGGTCATTCGGAAAGGGAACTCTTTTTAAATGTGCTTGATGAACTCGCCGAAGGAAACAGCAGGGGCAGCTATCTGGCAATAGAAGAAAAGATAGCGGGCATGTCCTGTAAAGCTTCGATAAAGGGCGGAGACAAGCTCTCGGATAAGGAGATCAATGCTCTCATAGATGAGCTTCTTACCCTTGATAATCCCTACAATTGTCCTCATGGAAGGCCCACTATCATCGTTATGACAAGAAGCGAGCTTGAAAAGAAATTTAAGAGGATCGTTGATTGAAAAAACCTTTGATAATCATTGCGGGACCAACCGCAGTCGGAAAAACGAATTTTTCCATAAAACTCGCCAAAGAATTGTCGGGAGAAGTTATCTCGGCCGATTCGGTGCAGGTTTACAGAGGACTTAATATCGGTTCTGCCAAGATCACGAAAGATGAAATGCAGGGAGTTCCTCATCATCTTATTGATATTCTGGATCCTGAAGACGATTTTAATGTGGCGGTGTTTAAGGATCTTGTTTATGAAGCGTTGGATAAGATCTATACTGCGGGAAAAATCCCTATTCTGGCAGGCGGCACAGGATTTTATATTCAGGCAGTGCTTAAAGATGTTGACTTTTCCGAAGGTGCGGCTGATGAAGCTTATCGCCGGGAGCTTTCGGAATACGTGAGAGAAAACGGCTCCAAAGCTTTACATGATATGCTGAAAAGCGTTGATCCGGAGGCAGCGGATTCAATTCCGACAGGAAATGTAAAAAGGGTGATCCGTGCCCTGGAGTTTTATAAGGTGACGGGAGGCAGAATCTCGGACCATAACAAAGCCCAGACAGAAAGGCCTTCTGTTTTCGATCACAGGTATTTTGTTTTAAATGATGAGAGGGAGATCGTATATAAGAGGATCGATGAAAGAGTCGATAAGATGATGGATGCAGGGCTTTTGGATGAGGTCAGGGCTTTGTATGATGCCGGCGTACCCAGGAGCGCTGTAAGCATGCAGTCTCTCGGATACAGGCAGATAATGGATCATCTTTACGGAGAATGTACGCTTGAGGAAGCGGTGTATCAGATCAAGCTGCAGACCAGGCATTTTGCAAAGAGGCAGATCACATGGTTTAAGCGCGAGAAGGATGCGATATGGGTCAATAAGCAGGATTTTGACCGCGACGAACAGAAGATACTTGAGTTTATGCTGGATAAGATAAATTACTTATCCCAGTGACGGACTTCGCGTTTCAAGT
>DFKZ01000020.1 GCA_002373975.1 Lachnospiraceae bacterium UBA3632
TTGCCGGAAACGGAAGATCAGTTTGTTTTTACCGAATATGATTATGTGGTGGACGCCATTGATACGGTTACCGGAAAGCTGGCGATCATAGAAAAGGCGAAGAGAGCAGGAGTGCCTGTGATCTCATCCATGGGAGCGGGAAACAAGATCAACCCTTCAATGTTTGAGGTGGCGGATATCTATCAGACCTCAGTTTGTCCACTTGCCAAGGTAATGCGGCATGAGTGCAAAAAGAGAGGGATCGATTCCCTGAAGGTGGTATATTCAAAGGAAAAACCCATAAGACCCTTGGAAGATATGTCAATAAGCTGCCGGACAAATTGCATCTGCCCTCCGGGAACGGCCAGAAAGTGCACGCAGCGAAGGGATATACCGGGGTCTAATGCCTTCGTGCCCTCGGTTGTGGGACTTATAATAGCAGGTGAAGTCATAAACGATATTACGGGTATGAGAACTTGAAAAAAGCAGCAATATCAGATAGTATAATAGAGGTCTTTTACATAAAAGAATATCCGCAGAATCCATAATGGAGACATTGAAAGATGAAAGTATCGATAATTATTCCGGTTTATTACAACGAAGACAATTTACGTCCGTTGTACGCCGATCTGAAAGAGAAATTTATTGATAAGATAGATTACGATTATGAGATCATAATGGTGAACGATGGCTCAAGGGATCGCAGCTACGATGTGATCTGCGAGCTGGCCGGGAATGATCCTCATATAGTACCGATATCACTTTCGAGAAACTTTGGTTCACATGCGGCTTGTTTATGCGGCTTATCAAATTCCACGGGAGATTGCGCCGTGATAAAGGCGGCAGATCTTCAGGAGCCGACGGAACTGATTCTTGATATGATCGAGAGCTGGAAAAACGGCAACAACGTGGTGCTTGCGTGCCGGGAGGAAAGAGATGAAAAAAAGTCAACAGTAGGGTTTGCAAATCTATACTACTGGCTGGTGAGGAAAACATCTCTTCCCAATATGCCTAAAAACGGTTTTGATATATACCTTTTGGACAGAAAGGCTATAGATGTTCTCGAAGGATTGGATGAAAAGAACTCTGCAATTACAGGGCAGATCCTCTGGAGCGGATTCAGGACCGGCATCGTATATTACAAAAGAAAAGCAAGAGAGATCGGAACAAGTAAATGGACGTTAAAAAAGAAGATCAGACTTGTATCCGATACTTTGTTCAGCTTTTCGACACTGCCTATCAGAATATTGGAAATTGTCGGCTTCCTTTCATTTGCCATAGGGATTTTGTGGGCTATTTTTGTGTTTGTTGCAAAGCTCACTGGAAATATTCCCGTAAGCGGTTATACGACATTGCTTATATTTAATCTGTTAAGCTTCGGAATAACAATGTTGTCCATGGGAATACTCGGTGAATATTTATGGAGATCTTTCGATGCCTCACGAAACAGACCACCCTATATCATCGAGGATAAATACGAGCGGAAAGAGAAATCAAATGATTAAGTTGAGAGAATTACGGGAAAACGATGCTCCACTTATGCTGGAATGTTTGCATGATTCCGAAGTCCAAAAGGGATTAAAAAAACGAATGATGGATTTAACGCTTGAGGATGCGGTCAGCTTTATAAATAAAGCGCGCACGGGAAAGCCATACACTACGGGTGAGAATCTGCATTACGCCATCGCGGATGATGAGACAGATCAGTATCTGGGAACCGTAAGCCTTAAGAATCTGGATATGGAAAATGCCACCGCTGAGTATGCTATAATCACCAGAAAGCAGGCACAGGGTTCGGGTGCAGCTTTTTTGGCGACGGGACTCATACTGGATAAAGCATTTAACGAGATCGGTATACACAGGGTTTATTTAAGTGTGTATTCAAACAATATACCGGCAATCAAACTGTATGAAAAGAGCGGTTTTAAATATGAGGGCGAGTTCAGAGACCACTTTATTATCGATGGGAAACACGTAGGATGGAAGTGGTACGGAATTCTAAAAGAAGAATATAATAAAAAGCTGTTCAGCTTTGAACAGTGTTGAGGATTTCGCCGGCGTGGTAAAGGGCGTACACATGCTTTAAACGTCGGAGAAATCTTTTTTTATCGGAAGCAATGGAGGATCATATGGACAATAAGGCACTTGAAGCTCTGTTAAATGATATGTCACTTGAAGAAAAAGTGATGCAGCTGGTACAGATCCCCGGATCGGAGTACGAGGCAGATGCCGAGATAACCGGAGTGACAAGGGGGCAGGCAAACGAAAAGGTAAAACAGCTTGCCGGAAGCACACTGGGCGTGTGGGGCAGTAAAAGGATAAAAAAGATCCAGGAAAAGTACATGAAAGAACATCCTCATCATATCCCTCTCATGTTTATGCTGGATGTCATACACGGGCATAAAACGGTACTTCCCTGCCCTCTGGGACAGGGAGCCACTTTTGATCCGGAAGCGGTAAAAGCGGGAGCTGCCATGCAGGCACGGGAAGCATCGGCAGACGGTATACATGCCACATTTTCACCCATGGCGGATCTGTGCCGGGATGCCAGATGGGGCAGGATAATGGAATCAACCGGTGAGGATAAATACCTGAATTCCTGCATGGCTGCAGCTATGGTCGAGGGATATCAGGGCGATGATCTGAAAGATCCGGATCATATTGCGGCCTGTGTCAAGCACTTTGCCGCCTACGGCGCAGCTGAAGGCGGAAGGGATTACAATAACACCGAGCTTTCGGAGCATACTCTGAGAGAGCATTATCTTCGCGCATACGGTGAAGCTGTTAAGAAGAATCCTGCGATGGTGATGACCTCTTTTAATACCATAAACGGTATTCCCGCTACCGGGAACAGATTCCTTATGAAAAAGATACTAAGGGAGGAGTTTGGCTTTAAGGGAGTGCTTATATCCGACTGGGCAGCTGTGGGAGAAATGATCAATCACGGATTTGCGGAGGATCAGAAAGATGCCGCTTACAAGGCTATGATGGCAGGCGTTGATATTGATATGACTTCCGGATGTTACAGCGGAAACCTTGAAGAACTTGTTAAAAGCGGAGCGGTTTCGGAAAAGATGCTTGACGAGGCGGTTCTCAGGGTCCTTAACATGAAAAACGATCTCGGACTGTTTGAGGATCCCTTCAGAGGGATCGATATGGAAGAAGGGGCGAAGATAAATGAGGAGAGCAGGCAGTTGGCAAGAAAGACTGCAGCACAAAGCCTGGTGCTTCTCGAGAATAAGGGAAAAGCATTACCCCTTCGAAAAGAAAAGAATGCTTTTATAGGCCCCTATGCCAACACAAAAAGACTGCAGAGCTCGTGGGCATTTTCCGGTGAAGATGAAAATACAGTGACCGTATTTGAAGCTGCATCGTCAGCTTATGATGAGGGAAGCATCAAATGTGCCGAAGGATGCACCATGATGGATCAGGATGCGGTGACTGCAAGAGGGGTCTGCCATGTAGATAATTGGCAGGAGGAAAATGACAGGCTCCTTAAGGAAGCTGTTGAAACCGCAGAGTGGGCGGATACCGTGGTACTGTGCCTCGGAGAGGACAGCACCCAGTCGGGAGAGGCAACAAGCAAGGCAAGCCTTAAGCTGCCGGAAGTGCAGCTCAGACTGTTGGATGAGATCGAAAAAACAGGCAAAAGAATAGTAACACTTATATTTACGGGAAGACCCCTTGAATTAAAGGAAGCAGTAGAGCTTTCGGATGCCCTTATGGTTTGCTGGCTGCCCGGTACCGAAGGCGGAAACGGGGTGATGGATGTTCTGTCCGGAAAAGTATCTCCCTCGGGAAGGCTTCCTGTCAGCTTCCCTTATACCGTGGGTCAGGAACCGCTGCATTACGATATGTATGCTACTGGACGCCCCAAGCCGGAAAACGGCCCCTCAGAATACACTTCGAGATACCTTGACTGTGAGAACGGAGCGCTTTATCCCTTCGGGTACGGACTTTCATATACCGCTTTTGAATACGGTGAGCCTAAGCTGAGTGCGGAAAGAATGTCCGCAGGGGAAACGCTGACAGCTTCCGTGACAGTCAGAAATACAGGAAAAATGAAGGGCGATACGACAGTTCAGCTCTATATAAGGGATGTCACGGGAAGCCGCGTCCGCCCTGTAAGGGAACTGAGCGGTTTCAGGAAGATATCCCTGGAGCCCGGAGAGGAAGCGGAAGTCCGCTTCGATATCAATGAGGAAATGCTACGCTTCTGGACCGCGGAAGAAAAGTGGGAAAGCGAACCCGGAAAGTTTAACCTCTGGCTTTGCGATAACAGCCGGGACGGAAGGCCGATGGAATTTTGGCTGGAAAGATAAGGAAAAGCACTGATCGGGTATCTGACGGTTACAGTTAATGTACATAGGAGGAACGATGTTATGGAATTTGCAAAAGTGGGAAATGCCCAGATGGGACTTATGGTCCTCGGAGTACTGATCTTTTTGTTTGTGCCGGTTATCATAGCCATAATCTGGACTGTAAAGAAAAAAGAAAGATTCACCACCGTACTCATAGGAGCGGCAACCTTTCTTTTATTCGCCATCATACTCGAAAAGCCCCTGCAGAATATTCTGGTTTTCCCGGGGCAGATGGGCCTGCCAGAGCATGCGGCAGCCAAGTTCATAAATGCAAGGCCTGTTTTGTGGGCATTGATCGTAGGATTGTTCCCCGGGGTATTTGAAGAGACCGGGCGCCTGGTGGCATTTAAGACCGTACTCAGAAACAGGAAGAACCGTGAAACGGGAATATCACACGGCATCGGACACGGCGGATTTGAAGTTATGTTCGTGCTGGGGGTTACTTATATCACCAATATCTCCTATGCTGTAATGATCAATACCGGAGCATTCGGAAACCTTATAGCGCAGATGGCGGCGCAGGCACCTGATCAAGTAGAGCAGGGTTATGCAGTAGCGGCGCAGCTGGCGGCTTTCTCGGTGGGAGATCTTGCTCTGGGTGTTCTGGAGCGCATATTTGCCGTTATGTTTCATATTGGTGCTTCGATGCTGGTATTCTATGCGTGCAAAGACAAAAAGAAATTCTGGCTGTATCCCGTGGCGATACTGATCCATACAGCGATGGACGGAGTGATGGGACTAAATATGGCGGGAGTGATAGAACTGACGCCGGTGATGACAGAAATCATCGTCGCAGTCTTTGGCTTCGCGGTATTCTTCGGAGCGTATTTCCTTTTATACAGGAAGGATAAGAAGTGAAAAACGGTAGCAGGTTCAGGCATCATCATCTTTTCCTTTTTTATTAAAAAGCGGGCTCCGTTGATCGCATTGGGATGATTCCGCCACGGATTATAGTTTACGGAGGTTAAGATGGATATCGCATATAAAAAACTGACGGAGAATGAATTAAGCAGAGTAATAAAAATGAGAATAGACCAGCTGACGGAGGAATACACATCAGTGGGCAAAACGGTTCCTGAAGGTGTAGACCTTGAAGCTACTCTGTCGAATTTTTATAAAAAGAACATGGCTGCAGGTACCTATGTTTCATGGCTTGCATTTGACGGGGATAAGATAGTCGGAACAAGTGGCATGTCCTTTGCGGAAAAACCTCCATATTTCACGTGCCCTTCGGGAAAAGTTGGTATCTTGTCCAGCATGTATACCGATCCGAACTATAGACGGCTTGGAATCGCAACGCAGCTGCTTGACAGAGTAGTAAAAGAGGCAAAGGACTACGGCTGCGGAACTATCTATATCACAGCTTCGGATATGGGCGTAAAGCTGTATGAATCATACGGATTTAAGCATAACGGTAATTTCATGCAGTACAATTTCTGAAGTTGATCTTTAAGCTTCTTTACGGATCACCAGATACTTATCCTGTCTTCTTCGGCAAGGTACATCCCGTCGCCTTCGCTGATCCCATAGGTTTCGTAGAATTCGGGGAACTGCTGGCATGTCGCATTGACCCTCAGGTAATTCAGCGGATGCTCGTTGAATATATCTCCCTGCTCAACTATAAGCGTTGACTGCTTTGCCCAAAGCTGTGAATGGCATCTGAAATACAAATCGTAGTCAAAGCCTTCATAATTTGAAGCCATCTTAAGGCCGATCCGCATACCCGCGATATCTGCCGCGGCTTCTCCTCTGTAGATATTTCCGTCGCATCTGTTATAGGGATAGGGTGTAAATGTGCTGAAATAATCGGAGAGTCTCTGTGCTCTTTCGGTATATGCCTTGTAATCTTCTTCGGGCATCCATCCGAAAGGATTCTCCTCCGACACGACCATATTTCCGTCCTTGTCGTACTGTATGCCGTTGGGGTCAAAGCCGTGAGTGAGCTCGTGGCCTATTATCTCCCCGAGTCGTCCGAGCTTTTCCTCATAGCTCATATCGAGCCTGTATGTATAGTCATTTATAAATCCGTCAAGGATAAAGAACTGATTGAATGCTCCGTAGTAGAAGCAGTTATCGACTGTGGTCGTAACCTCCGTCTGGATATCATAGCGCCAGTCTCCCCGGATGCGCTCGCTTCCCACAAGCCCGCCCATATGCTTTCTTGTGTTTACAGTGAGAGCAGCATAAGCATCAAGATAATTCAGTCCCGGATCTACGCCGAGATACGAACTGTCGATAAAGGCATCGGGCTTAAGAATGTTGAACTCCATTTTGTCGAGCTTTTCCGTGCAGGCCTTCTTTCCTTCTTCCGACATCCACTCCTGACTCTCTATTATCTCACGGAACGTATCTTTGATATCATTGGCAATCTTTGTGATATCGGCTCTTTCTTCATCATCCACAAAATATGTCATGTAGGCATTTTCAATAGCAACGCCCATAATGCCTCTGCCGGAGAGTAATTCTGCCTCATATAGTTCGTTCAGATCTTCCTTTGAATAACCTTCCATTCCGGTTTTGGTATAATAAGCATTCTTGGTCTCAAGATCGAGATATGAGCCTGCTTCGTATGCCGTATGCACGATGCAGTATGATTTAAGCTTTGAAAGATTTTCTTCGGTATAGAGTGAATCGAGAGTCCTTATATATCGCGGATAGTCGGCGTTGATACAGCCCTGCTTTACTCCGTACGCCCCAAGTATCCTTCCGATAGGGAAGTTCTCGCATTTAGCGTCTATTTCTGCCAAAGGCATCGGAGTGAGAAGCTCGTCGTTTTCGTCATCATCTTCGCTCGGCCAGCAGGCTTCAAGGAGCGTGTTCTCAATCTCGTAGCACTCACTGAGTATCCTGTCCGCATCTGCCGAAGAATATCCCGATCGCTCGAGGATCTCTCTTACGACGGCATCGTACTCGCCGCGAAGCTCTTCAAGCTCGCTTTCCTCCGAATGGTTGTATATCCTTGGAAGTATTGAAAAATTATCTCCCTGGACAGTTGCGATCCAGTGGGAGGTATCAGTAAGATCAAGAGTCGTGCGGAAGGTGAAAAAGATACTGAAGGGATCCTTTGACGGATCTGCGAGATAATCGCTGAGCGCACTTATCGAGCCGATATTTTCTATAGCGTCAAGATATTTTTTTACCGGTGTAACGCCTTCTTCTTCACGCTTGTCCCAGTTTGTCGCAATATCATAATATGTGCGGACCCGCTCAATGTCATCGCCCTTGTAGGAATCGTGGTCACTGAACATTTTTTTCATGTCTTCCGAAATGGAATTTCCTCTGAAAGCAAAGGAGATGCAGTCACCCTGATTACTGACCGAAGCGTTTTGAAGATTCTCATAGTTTGTTGAGATATAAAAGTCATTCTTTACTCCAGGATCCTCCATTTGTCCGGCAACTCCGTAAATGTCTCCGTCGGCCCACTGCGAGGAATCGACCCAGATAGTGCTTTCATCACCTGTAACCGCTTCGATCTCACTGTCAAATTTATCGGATTTTACAGCAAGGTCGGCGGTCTCATCATAGGCATAGGCAGATACGGCATCACCGTCCCTGATAAAAAGCTCAGAGACCATATCACCGTCCAGATCCTTCAGCGTATATGAGGTTCCCGGATGCTCCGCAAGATACCTGACACCCGAGATGAACATTATCTCCTCGGGAACGAATGCATAGTCTGCGTTCTTAACTATATCAATGACTTCCAAGGAATTGTCTCCGGCACTGACATCGACGGTTATCTCAGCCGCTCCGGTTTCTGTTTCTTCGACTGTTTCGGTCTTAGGCTTTCCGGCACATCCGCATACCGCGCCTGCAAGGAGCGCGCAGCTCAAAATAATACTGAATATCTTTATGTTTTGCTTTCTCATCTGATCTCCTTATTTCTTAGGCACGGCGGATCCGCATCGTACCTCATATGACGATCCGTGCGGCCATCAGGGTTTTTACCCCCGGCTCAATATCCTCCTGAAATTATAAAACACTGTTTTCATATTTTCCATCTTTCCGGCGGAAAATGTTAAAATATTTCAGAGTACTCCTTCAGAATTACAATTCCGTGGTTCGACAAAATGATACAGTTTATATCCTTGGTGATATCTGTCATCGCATGAAGATCGAAGATGCGGATAACTTGATCAGAAAGATGAATGGAAAGAAATACCTGATAGATTGATTTATTCCAATCAGTATGCT
>DFKZ01000039.1 GCA_002373975.1 Lachnospiraceae bacterium UBA3632
CGGGGTGGCGGGAATCGAACCCACTGCCTCCACATCCCAAATGTGGCAGTCTACCAATGACCTACACCCCGAAACGGCAAGTGATATTATTACATTTTTTCAAATGAAAGTCAACTAAAACACCTCGTATTTAGCTTTCGGATTTCAGACCTACATATTCCCCAGCAAGGTATCCTTTATAACTCCTATGCACTCCCGCGTCATGTTGGTAAGGAGGTATACGACATGCGAATCGGCCGCTATGCCGACCACATGCTTACCGCCCTGTTTTCTGGCTATGGATGTGCCTCGGAACACATGAAAATTATTGGTTATTATTCCTATATGATCATTTTCGGGATCAAGGAATTCATAACTGTAAAGTATATTCTGGATCGTGTTGGTGGATTTTTCCTCAGCTATTATCCTGTCAGCTTCGATTCCCTTTTTGACCAGATAATCCTTCATGGCGCTGCCTTCCGGCTGCGGCTCGTTAGGTCCCTGCCCGCCGGTGCAGATAGCAATTGTGTCCGGATTCTCCGATAGGTACTCATACGCCCTGTCAAGCCGGTATTTGAGCACCACGCTTGGGCCGCTGCTTCTGACCTGAGCCCCGAGAACGATCACATAATCAAGATCCGGCTCACCCTTGGCGGCAAATCCGCTGATTATAAAACCTTCGATGAACAAAAATAAGGCAATCCCGGCCGAGAAGAGTGCGATTACCCCTATCTTCAACCACTTCGGAAGCTTCTGCCAGAGTTTTATCCTTCTGAACACTTCCATCAATATGCATACAGCTCCCAGAAAGGCCCATACCAGATAAAAATTCGTACCGCTCCCTGCGCGGCGCGCCACAAGTGCATACACGAAAAAAAAGATACCCGCCGCGATCCAAATAATTGTGGGTATCAGATTTTTAACTATTCGCACTAAACCTTCTGTGCCATTCGTTTTCTTTGTGTTATTCTTACTTTTTTCGTTTTCCATTATCAGTTAAACATCTACATCGTTAAGCCTCATGTTACCGGCTTCCTTAAGATGGTGGTGTGGAAAGGATTCCTGCATACTCTGCCATATTCGGCTGCACCTTACAGATATGCTATCGTAAAGTGCACCTCACCGAATCTGTCAATCTCCATCAGCATATATGAAGGTCTTCTTCCTTCCTGGCGCGGATAGGAAAGAGATCCGGGATTTACAGCGTAAACACCGCCTTCAAATCTCACCTCAGGCTTATGGGTGTGGCCGTAAATAACCACATCAAAGCCTCTGGCTCTCGCCTCATCCATTATAAGCTCCGGCCCCATGGAGACATGATACCTGTGACCATGAGTGATAAGGCATTTATACTTTCCGATGGACAGTTCCACCTCGGGCGGAAGCTCCGTAAAGAAATCGTTGTTTCCGCTCACCATATAAACGGGACACTGGGCTGCCTGTGAGATCGCCACTTCGCTGCCCTCGATATCGCCGCAATGGATCACCATATCCGGTTTTACAAGCTCCAATACCTTGAAATAATTGGCATTACTTCTGTGTGTATCGCTTACGATAAGTACTTTCATGCTTTCTTAAGCTCTTCCTTCATAAGTTTCAGGGCTTTTCCTCTGTGGCTGATCTTATTCTTCTCCGATTCGGGGATCTCCGCCGTGGTACACCCAAGCTCGGGGACATAGAATATAGGATCGAATCCGAACCCGTGCTCTCCTTTTTCCTCAAAACCGATCTGCCCTTCTATAGTAGCCCTGACACATTTTTCCTTTCCGTCGGGAAAGACCGCTGCGATGGCACAGACGAATCTGGCGCTGCGCTCCGCTCCTTCTTTCCCCTCAAGGCGTCTGATTATATCGGCATTCTTCACGCTGTAAGGCGTATCATGACCGAGATATCTTGCGGAGTATATTCCGGGCTCACCGCCAAGCGCATCCACTTCAAGCCCCGAATCGTCGGCAAGAACAAGATCATCCGGGAGGAGCTTTGAAACAGCCCTTGCCTTTATCATAGCGTTTTCCTCAAATGTTTTCCCGTCTTCCTCTATTTCGGGATTCACTCCTGCTTCCTTCATGGATACTATCTCGTATCCGGAGTCGGACATTATATCCCTGATCTCCCTCATTTTTCCCTGATTACCGGTTGCAAATACAAGTCTCAATTCTCACATACCTCTTTTATCGCATTTATTATACCTTCCGCTATCTTTTTCCTGTATCTTTCGTCTTTCAGGAATCCGTATTCCTTTTCGTTTGTCAGGAAACCTATGCTGATACGTGCCGAAGGTTTCTCGATCATTTTCAGAATATCATCCGCCTGCGCTCCGTCTATGGATGTGGCCTTATCACTGGCAGAAACTGCGATATTGCGCAAAAAAGTCTCCGCCACCAAGGCATTGTTTATCCCCGGCAGAAAGTATTCATCATTATATACCGCTCTCATTCCATAATCCTGCGGATCAGTGCTCTCTGACAGTTCCAGAAATACCACCGCGTCAGCTTCGCAGTCCCTGATTAGTGCAAATATCTCTTCTTCTGTTCTCGCATTCCCCGGGGTTCGGGCGGAATAAATCCTTGCCGTTACCTTTTCGGAAGATGTTTTTTCTTCTCCCGATAAAGGATTCTGATCCGTCGCAGACTCAGCTTCCGCCAGCAGACTGATGGCGCTCTCCGCCACTCTGGCAGTAACATCATCCGCATCCCTCATATCGTATGCGGGGACAAGAAGGATCACCTTATCATACCGGTCATGTGCCTTGTACGGAGTGATCACAAGCTTTCCGCTTTCCTTTGAAATATCGTAATCCCACACGCCATCCATAAGAAGCGATATGTGAAGCTCACCGGAATATTCTCTGTAGGCCGCGCTTACTATATGGTCTACTGCGCCCTCTATACCGGTGTTTTCAAAATTGCCGGCTCTTGAACCCTTTATTCTGACAAAGAGTGTATGATCCTGATAATAGTTTTCGACGGAGATACCGTTCGACACAGCCGTCATAGGGAGCGGCACTATAAAGCTTTCGCTTCCCGTAATGCTTTTAGTATTCATCACGGTCCAGTCAGTGGTAACTTCCTGATCGAAGGCTCCGGAATAAATATCTTCGGTGATCTCTTCATCTATTTCAACGGTCTTGGTCATCGAACGGTACGCTGTCCCGGCGCAGACAAGTAAAAATATGCACAACAATAAAACGAATTCCACAGTGCTTTTATACCATGGCCTTTCGTATTCATCTTCCTGTGTTGTGCTTATTTCTTCTCCGTATCTTAAGGTCATTTTTCCGACGTTCTGTTATTCTTTGTGATTTCCGGCTTTTGGCGGCTTGGGGCCAAGGAACTGATAAAAATATGTCTTCATCATTCCGTTGTATATCTTTCGGTTCTTGTCGGCTTTTCGTCCGATGTCCCTTTCGGCATTTTCGTATGAGGTGATAAGGAACATGCTCCATGAATCGAGAAGAGCATATCTTTCCCCGATCATACGATACAGAGCGGGCATCTCATCCTTATCGGAAAGCCTTTCGCCATAAGGCGGATTTGTTATGATAAATCCATATTTTTTGGGATGGCTGAGCATTGCTGCATCTCTTTTCTGAAAATGTATCAGCTTTTCCACTCCGGCAAGACGCGCATTTTCTCTGGATATCTTTACCATCTCGTCATCAAGGTCGTATCCCTGTATATCCGTTTCGATATTGGTATCAACAAGTTCCTGAGCTTCGCTTACCGCATCATACCACATTTTTTTCGGAATTACATGTGTCCATTTTTCGGCAGTAAAGCTGCGGTTCATTCCGGGCGCCATATTGGCGGCCATCATAGCAGCCTCGATGGGTATTGTTCCGCTCCCGCAAAAAGGATCCACAAGTATCCGGTCTCCCCGCCATGGGGTAAGCATTATAAGGCCTGCTGCCAGGTTCTCCGCTATGGGAGCCTTGGCTGTGAGCTTGCGGTAACCCCTTTTATGAAGGGATTCTCCCGTGGTATCAAGCCCTACCGTCACTTCGTCCTTCAGGATAAATACTCTGAGCGGGAAGGATTCTCCGCTTTCTTCAAACCAGTTTATCCCGTATACTTCTTTAAGTCTCTCGACCATGGCCTTTTTCATGATCGACTGGATATCGGAAGGGGAAAACAATTTTGATTTTACGCTGGCAGCCTTGGCCACCCAGAATTTTCCGTCCTTCGGGATCCATTCTTCCCACGGAAGATCCTTTGTTCCCTGAAAGAGCTCCTCAAAACTCTCCGCGCGGAAAGTTCCTATGCTTATCAGTATTCTTTCCGCGGAGCGAAGGAATATGTTTGCACGGCACACCGCGTCGTAATCTCCCGTGAAGGAAACTCTTCCGTCCGTTACCGAACTGACATCATATCCGAGATCCGTTATTTCTCTTTTTAATACCGACTCCATGCCGAAATGGCATGGCGCGATTATCTCAAATGTTTTCATAAATCCTATTCGTGAATGTAGAATGCCATCGCTCCGTGGGAAGGAATAGCAGCGGTAATGCTTTCGGTGAAATCTCCTGTCTGTCCGCTCCAAAGCTCGGTAGCGGGAACAGGCCCCGATATCTCAAGTTCATCCAGCGGAAGCTTTATCTCGCCATCGGAATCCCCCGCATTGAATAATGCAACATACATTCCGCCTTCGCTTGATATGGCTGTCCACACGATAAACTCATTTCCGTCCACATCCGTGCGGAGCACCTGATGAGCATGACGTGAATCCCTGTGCATCCTGAGGATGCCCTCATTGGTGATAAGGCCCATGGTAAACTCGTCAAATCCGGTCATCTCCCCGCCTATCATAAGAGGTGAACGCATGATGCTCCAGAGAGTCATCATTGTGATCTGCTCATCCTTGGTAAATTTGGTTCTGTTATTCTTGTCATAATCCTGCTTTAACGGTCCGATGGGAAGCATATCCGCGTCGGGATAGTGACCTGCCCCTGCATGGATGCTCCATTTTTCCGCTCTCTCAAACATCGCATACAGAAGATCCCACTCATCCCAGAAATCATCCGTTATGCGCCACATGTTTGCGACCTTCTTATAAAGCTCGGACTTTTCAAGCAGAGCAGGGCCCGGCGAGAGTGAAAGCACCATATCTCTTCCGCAGTTCTGAAGGGCCTCGGAGAGCATGATCATCTCCTTTTCCTCATGAGGAAGCTCCCTGCAGATATCGTCACACTTGATAAAATCTACTCCCCACTCGGCATAAAGCTTAAATATGGAATCATAATAAGCCCTGCCGTTCTCATCGGGAGTGGTCCCGTACATGTCGGGATTCCATACGCAGATACTGTTGAATCTTGCCGCATCGCGGGCCGTTTTATCGGTACCGAGAATGGGAAGATTTTTATGTACCGCCTGACGCGGTATTCCCCTCATAATATGAATACCGAATTTGAGCCCAAGAGAATGAACATACTCGGCAAGAAGTGCAAATCCTTTTCCGTCCGCCGCGGAAGGGAATCTGTTGGGCGCGGGCATAAGCCTTCCATATTCATCCATGCACAGATCCGCAAAGGGTCTGTATTCATGTGAAGTTGCTCCGGGCTCATACCACTGGATGTCCACAACAACATATTCCCAGCCGTATTCTTTAAGGTTTTCAGCCATAAACTCTGCATTTTGTCTTACTTCTTTTTCGGTAACAGCCGCCCCGTAACAATCCCAGCTGTTCCATCCCATAGGTGCGATCGCAGGTCTGTACATAAGTATTCCTCCCAGGTAAACCGATGTAAATATATAGCCTTTTTATTTTACTATAATTATTTATCCTTGTATAGAATCTCTCCGATATCTCCGCTCATAATTACCTGCGGCGCAAGTTTTTTGTCCGCTCCTTCGGCTTTTATTATCTCACTTGTAATCTTTTTGATCTTCTGCGCGGGCCAATTCCATGTGTTCAAAAGGATACAGTCCATTCCGTTTCTGACCGCCACCCTGAAATCACTGTCCGGATCGTTCCCGACCATAACGCATTCGGATTTCTTCAGCTTCTCCCCCTTAAGAAGTGCTTCCATGAATTCCTTCTGGGGTTTCATCATCTCAAGGTCCGAAGAGATATAAATCGCATCAAAATACGGAAGTATACCGCTCTGCTCTATTTCGGGATATGTAAATATTCTCTGTGCATTAGAAAGAAGATATACTCCCTTACCATCCGCTTTAAGCTTTTCCAAAGTCGAGATCGTGTTTTTATACGGACGCATAAGCTTCCTTGAATGGACCCGGAAAAGGTTCAGCATACAGAAAATAAACTCACTTTCCGCTACTATCTTCAAAGCCTTTTCTTTATCTTTCCCAGCATACATCGCTCGAAGCTCATCCACAGGGGTTCCTCCTATCATCGCGGCCGATTTATGCGATCCCGGAGTCTCGAAAAAGAGCCTTGCAAACACATTCTCAAGCTTTATCTCGGGGTGTTCTGTTTTCTTTTCCCTTCTGTATCTTTGCCTCTCCTCGAAATCTTCGCGCCAAAAAGCTTCAGATAACGCCTTTCCGGTCCAGTTGCACCCATAGACGTTAAACTGCTCCGCAAGCAGCTTCCATAAAGAGGGCTTGCGCTCATCCGTTGAGATATCAAGAAGTGTTCCGTACAGATCAAAAATATAGTTTTTGTATTCTTTCATAACCATTCCCATAGAGAAAAATAGCAGAGTCTGTATGACCCTGCATATAAAAACCGCCCTGCGCGGACCGTAGCGGAGCGAAGACCGAACTCGTTCGATTAACGGACGCGTGCGCGAGAAGGCGCATGACGTCCGGTGGACGGCGCAAAACGTCCGGGGGACGTTTGGTCTGCGCGGACCGTAATGAAATGAAGACCAGTTTTGCGCGGACCGTAGCGAAGCGAAGACCGAACTCGTTCGGGTCCGATCCGGACCCGAACATAGAATGAGGCGGGGTTATTTAACCCCACCTCATTCTATAAACGCGTGCGCGAGAAGATTCGAACTCCCGACCTTCTGATCCGTAGTCAGACGCTCTATCCAGCTGAGCTACGCGCACATATAAGCGATCAGCTTCGTGTACTTTACGAAGCTGATGAAATTGCGTTACGCCTTAGGACGCAATTTCATACGAAGTATCGCGCAAATCGCTGCGTAATTTGCGGCGATTTGTAGTCCAATCGCTTCTCGTGCGACGGAGCACTCTCCGCCGCAACGATAAGAATAATAACTCAAAAAAAGCTAACTGTCAAGCACTTCTTTTATGGTTTCAAGCACCCTGTCAGAATCAAAAGGCTTTGTGAGGAAATCTTCCGCTCCGCGCTTCAGCGCCTCTACCATCTTCTCCCTCTGACCTGCCGCAGTGATCATTATAACCTTTGCATTCTCATCCTCATGTCTGATAAGACTGAGGCTCTCGATGCCGTCCATCTTGGGCATTGTTATGTCCATGGTGACAAGATCGGGGCGAAGCTCTTTGTACATCTTGAAAGCTTCCTCTCCGTTAAGTGCTTCACCTACTATTGTATATCCGTTATCCTCGAGGAGCTCCCTGAGCACCTTTCTGGATGTCTTTGAATCATCTACTATCAATATCCCTGCCATATGTGTGCTCCTCCTTTTTTACCCTAACACGCCGATCAGAAAGTCTACTTTCTTTTCACCCGATCTGATCTCTGCACTGCAGAGCTGTTTGGGCTTGTAAGAAACATCAACATTTCCGTAATCCGGGGGTAACAATTCACACTGCGTCCCGTTCATGCTAAGATCAGCAGCGTATGAACCACTGATATAGTTGAGAAGCTCGCCCGCGGCATCAAGCGCATCCTCTTCGTCGATAGCTCTGAAATTCTCGCCCGCAAAATTGCCCGCCGCAAAGAGCAGACCACCGTTCTTCTCAAGAAGCGCACAGAGAATCTTCTTTTCTCCCTCTATGATCTGATTGGCTCCGTAACTGACCGGGAAAGTGTTGACAAGTTTAATATCCCCGACCTTGGCTGCCTCCCCGAGATACGGCTTAAGCGTTTTTACCGCTCCTTCAAGGATCTGCGCGTACCCCTCCATGCCTTTCGGCATCTGATACAATACATTGCTCATTTTCGGTCACCCCCTGACCACTACATTTTTTCTGCTTCCGCCTTAAGCTTAACAGCGGCGGAATTGATCGCTACTATATCCAGAGCCGCTACTGCCCCAAGTAGCGTCTGAACATCTTCTTTTCCGTCCCAGGGAAGGCTCGTACCCATTATCGCCTTTGCCTCCGGGTCCATTGTATCTACGTCGAGCATTTCAGAAGCATCCATAAGCTTGTCGAGATGCCCGATAAATACCTCCTTGTCAAATTCTGCCCCGCCCTGCTCATTTTCCTTTTCAAACAGCGGTGCCAGCTTTTCTTCATATGAATTCCAGTTCCTGATAAACACATCGTGAAGTGCCCTGATGGTTTCAAGATCCCCTGCCGATGCCGCCTTTTCAAGGAGAAATGCAAGCCCGGAAAGCGGAATGATCCCAACCAGCGTAGCAGAGCTCTTCATACTGTGCACGAGTACCCTGTATTCGGACATCACATAATCTTCCGGCGACGCGGTGTTCATGTACTTGAACTCTTCGTAGAAAGCCTGCAGCCTGCCCGAATCGCGCCTTATCATCAGCCTGAAATTGTTTATCGTTTCAAGCATGGTGTCTTTGTCGGTAAAGTGGATCTTGGCAAAATCCCAGTCAAGCCCCTCTATGGAGTGATCCTCGGGATTAAATCCCTCCTCCTTTTTCTGCTCCGGGCTGTATCTTTCCACCAGATCTTCCGGAAGGAAATCCGCAAGCACCTGTTCCAGATGTGCAGGTTTTACCGGCTTTTTAAGAAAGCAGGAAAAGCCTTCCTTTGTGTAAAGCTCCCTGGCATCTGTATCCGGATTTGCCGTGAGTGCTATCACCGGAGCAGTCCTGTTTGGGCCATCCTGTGCGCGTATCTTCCTGAACGCCTCGATCCCGTCCATGCCAGGCATCATATGATCCATAAGGATCACATCAAACTTTTCGCTTCCGGTCCTTGAAAGAGCCTCCTGACCGCTGAAAGCTTCCGCAACTTCTATCCCCGTCTTTTTCAGAAGCGATTTAACAAGCTTGCAGTTCATGCTGTTGTCATCGACTACAAGGATCCTGGCTCCCGGCGCATATAGTCCTGATTCTGTTTTTGCGGAATTGATCCCGTCCATTGATAATCTCCTGCATAAAGCCGCGATCTGCAGCTATTACTGTGGCCTTTTATTTCCGGACGTCCTTATCATTCTCCGAAGAATGATAAAACTTCCTGCATCAGTTCTTCGTTAAGGCCATATTTTCCGTTTTCGTCAAACATGATATCGGTATGGCCGCATTTTCCTTCTTCCGTCTTTAAAATAAAGCTTACACCGCTTCTTGTGATCGCTTCCCTATGGGAATAGATCGAGTACTTATCCGCGGGTGATCTTTTATCTTCGGATCCCTGCACGATAAGAACCGGTGTATCCTCCGACCCTATAATCCTATCCGCTCTCTGAAGTGTGAGATCCTTTCCGAAGAGCATCATCTGATAAAGCATCAGATTGAGGTAATTAGCGTAAGCCACTTTCCCCACGTAAGTGGAGGAAAGCCCCATTACGGCTTCCATTGCACTGTTAAGCCCGGAAACGGAGCATACGGCTTTGATGTTTCTGCCCTCTTTGTCCGCACAGCATACCGAATATCCGCCTCTGCTGTGACCGAAAAGATAAATATCCTCTTCCGGGTAGTGTTCACTTACATAATCAAGACAGACATCAAGATCGACAGATTCCTGCGAGAACCCTTTCTGTGACTTTCCGCCGCTTCCGTCACATCCATAGGGATCAAATGCAAAAACATCATATCCTTCGTCATTAAAATATGCCGACATCGGTATGTACATATCCGCCCCGGAATTAAGGCCTGGAGCGATAAGGATAAGGCCTTTTTCCTCGGGCACATCATAAAAATATGCCCTGATAGTCTCTCGTCCCTCGGCAATATCTATTGTCTCTCTTGACTCTGTGATATCTTTAAAATCTTCTTTGTTAAAATCGTAGCTTTCTTTGTCGCTCCTGCCGAATATCATGTCATATATCGGTTTGGTAGCTATGGCATTTGAAACAAGCAAAAATGCCACAATGATGATTATTATCTTAAGGGCCTTTTTCCCCTTACTCTTTTCTGACTGTTTTTTCATTGCCGGTTACAAATACAACTTCCCCTCATTAAAAAAATTCATCTATCACTGCCGAGATCGTAGCAATATTCACGAAAACAGAAAATACCGAGAATACGATTCCCACTATAAGCCCTGCCTTGCCGAGATTCTTTCCGATCCTGACTTTGTCCGGGATGACACCGTATGTCCTGAGTATCTTTGCGGCCTGTGAAAGCGCGATCGCTCCGCACACGATTCCTCCTACAGAGAAGAAGAAACTGATTGCCAGACACAGCGCCACTATACCGAGAATAAGCACTGTCTTTGCCCCCGGAATATCCGCCGCAGGTGCGGGTGACACAAAAAAGGGCGCCTGCTGGTTATAGACAGGAGGCTGATATGCGGTCTGACCCTGCATGCCGGGCTGTGCATATATGGGCTGTGCATTGGGTATGGGCTGACCGTTTGCATCCAGCGGAATATACATCGTCTGAACCTGCTGCGCCTGTACTTCAGATTGCGCATAAACCGGCTGTGCCTGCGTATCGGGCTCTGCGTACACCTGCTGCGTATAGACAGGTTGCTCCTGCTGTATAGGTGCGGCTGTAGGGATCTGTATTTCCGGGATCGGATCCACATTGGGGATCGATGTTTCCTGAACCGGAGCTGCCGTAGGAATCTGTGTTTCCTGAATCGGAGCTGCCGTAGGGATCGGAGCTTCCTGAGGCTGAGGAGCCGCAGGCGCCTCGGGCTGCACTCCCGCTGCAGCATTCATAGCAGCCACTGATGTGCCGCAGGCAAAACAAAATTTATCACCGGGTTTAAGCTCGGTTCCGCAAACAGAACATACCATTTTTAATCCTCCCGTTTATAGTCCTTCAGACTATAATCTCTTTGGTATCGTGAGTTGATTATCGAACTCCGTAAATTTGACCAAAAATTCAAAAAACTTAACGAATTTATTATATAATATTTTTCACGAACTTGCAAAAAAACTTTTCCATCTGTCGCCCTTTTGATTTTCTGTCAATTTCCCTTTACTTTTCTCATATTTTGCTTGCGTTTGCGGTATGTCTACATATATAATGAATTGTTGTGCCCTAAGGGGATCACCCATGTTTTTTATGAGGTATAGGAATAATGATAAGTGCAAATAATGTAACATACCGTGTAGGTAAAAAAGCCCTCTTTGAGGACGTAAACATCAAATTCACAGAAGGAAACTGCTACGGTCTTATAGGTGCAAACGGAGCCGGAAAATCAACATTTCTTAAAATTCTCTCCGGCGCCCTCGACACTTCAAGCGGTGAGATCGCTATCACTCCGGGCCAGAGGCTTTCGGTACTCGAGCAGGATCACTTCAAGTATGACTCATATAACGTAATGGATACGGTCATCATGGGAAATGAGAGGCTGTATCAGGTAATGAAGGAAAAAGATGCCATCTATGCAAAGGAAGATTTTTCCGAGGAAGACGGTATCCGTGCCAGCGAGCTTGAAGGCGAATTTGCGGAGATGGACGGATGGGAAGCCGAGAGCAACGCAGCAATGCTCTTAAACGGTCTCGGAATTTCCACCGAATACCATTACAGCCAGATGTCCGAGCTTGAGGGATCACTCAAGGTGAAAGTACTTCTTGCAAAAGCACTTTTCGGAAATCCGGATATTCTGCTTCTCGACGAGCCTACCAACCACCTCGATCTCGATGCTATCGGATGGCTTGAGGACTTCCTTATCGATTTTGAAAACACGGTTATCGTGGTCAGCCACGACAGATATTTCCTTAACAGAGTGTGCACTCATATCGCGGACATCGACTACGGAAAGATACAGCTCTACGCCGGAAACTATGATTTCTGGTACGAATCCAGCCAGCTGATGATCCGTCAGATGAAGGAAGCAAACAAGAAGAAAGAGGAGCAGATCAAGGAACTCCAGGAATTCATTTCCCGCTTCTCCGCAAACGCTTCCAAATCAAAACAGGCTACATCGCGTAAGCGTGCCCTTGAGAAGATTCAGCTCGATGAGATGAGACCTTCAAGCAGAAAATACCCTTACATCGATTTCAAGCCCGAGCGTGAGATCGGAAACGAAGTGCTTATGGTTGATGGTATTTCAAAAACCATCAACGGAGAAAAGGTTCTGGACAATATTTCATTTGTAATGGGACATGAAGATAAGATCGCATTTGTAGGCGGAAACGAGTTTGCAAAGACCACTCTTTTCCAGATTCTTGCGGGTGAGCTCGAGCCGGATGAGGGAACCTATAAATGGGGCGTTACCACATCACAGGCATATTTCCCCAAGGATTACACCGCAGAATTTGACAACGACATGACTATAACCGAATGGCTCACAGGCTACTCACCCGTAAAGGATGTGACCTATGTGCGCGGATTCCTCGGACGTATGCTCTTCCCCGGCGAGGACGGAGTTAAGAAAGTAAAGGTTCTTTCCGGAGGAGAAAAGGTGCGCTGTCTTCTTTCAAAGATGATGATCCAGCAGGCCAACTGCCTTATTCTCGATGAGCCCACCAACCATCTCGACATGGAATCCATCACTGCGCTTAATAACGGCCTGATCAAGTTCCCGGGTGTGGCGCTTTTTGCCTGCCGTGACCATCAGTTTGTGGAGACCACCGCAAACCGCATAATCGAGATCCTTCCCGGAGGCCAGATGATCGACAAGATCACTACCTATGACGAGTATCTTGCAAGCGATGAAATGGCAAGAAAGCGTATGGTATTTACTGCTAACATTGAGGAAGATGAAAACTGAGAAGTTTTTTTGATAAGGAGCATTAAGGATGATAGATCTTCATAATCATTCAACCAAATCCGACGGTACGCTGACACCTTCCGAACTGGTGGTTCATGCAATGGAAAAGGGCCTGTCGACATTTGCCCTTACCGATCATGATACGATCGACGGAATTGATGAGGCCACATCTTATGCGGCAAGCATCAAAAGCGGAACTGTTTCCTTTCCGAAAACAGCCATAGCGGCGGAAGGAAGTGATTCTCCTGTTGTTCCCGAAGTGATCCCGGGTATCGAATTCTCAACAGAATGGGGTGGGCGGGACGTACATGTGGTGGCACTTTCCATAAACCACAAAAAGCCTTCGTTTATTTCCAAGCTTACAGATTTCATCGATTCCCGCGACGGAAGAAACGAGAAGATGTGCCAAAAGCTGGCTTCCCTCGGAATAGGGATAACCTATGCGAGAATGTTGGAAATGTTCCCCGACTGCGTTCTTACAAGGGCGCATTTTGCAAAATATCTGATCGAATACGGATATGTTAAGACAACAAAAGAGGCCTTCGACAGATACTTAAGCCCAGGATGCCCCGGATATGTTCCGAGAGAAAAGATCACTCCCGTACAGGCGGTTGAGATGGCGCTTTCGGCGGACGGAATACCGGTGCTGGCTCACCCTGTGAGCTATGAGTTTGAAAATGATGAGCTGGAAAGACTGATATGTGAGATGAAAGAAGCCGGTCTTATAGGGATCGAAGCTCTTTACTGTACTCACACTCTTTCCGATGAGAGATATATTCGCTCGCTGGCATCAAAGCATGGCCTGGCGATAAGCGGAGGAAGTGATTTCCACGGAGAAAACAAGCCCGGCCTTGATATGGGCACGGGATACGGAAGCCTTTATATACCCGATAATGTTTGGACTGATCTTAAAAAAGCTGCAGGCAAATAACCTGCAGCTTTAATTATTTTTCTTCGCTTAACTACAGCAGCGTTCCTTTCTTCAGTTCCTGATACAGCCTCCCCACAGGAAGGCCTACCACATTATTGTAATCCCCATCTATCCCTTTGATATACCTTGCGCAGAATCCCTGGATCCCGTATGCGCCGGCTTTATCGAGAGGATCACCCGTTGCAACATACTCTTCTATCTCTTCACGTGTCATATCAAAGAATGTAACCTTCGTGCATTCGTGAAATGTTACGGAAGTCCCATCCTCGCATACTATCGTAACTCCGGTAAACACCTCATGTGACCTTCCGCTGAGGCGCTCAAGCATCCTTAAAGCATCTTCATTATCCTCGGGCTTTCCGAGTATTATTCCGTCCAACGCCACGACGGTATCGGCACCTATGACCATGTACTCTTTTTTATTATCTGCCTTAAGCTTTTCCGCTACGGCCAGAGCCTTTCTTTTAGAGAGCTCTTCAACGAGTCCGGCGGGATCCGTGATACCGCAGTTCTCGTCTACCTCGCTTACAAGCACCTCATATTCTATTCCTATCTGCGTGAGCAGTTCACGCCTTCTCGGCGATCCCGAAGCAAGATATATTTTCATAGAAACACCTCATCTTAATGCTCGTTCATGCGAGCATGACTCGCATTTTTGATCTTGCTATGATCCATGAATGATACAACGGATTGCTTCGTTGCGTTGCAACTCTCGCAATCCTACAACCATTCGCAATCCGCTAATTTCCTGTTTCACAGGAAATTGCTACTTGCTCATGTTTGTTCGGGTCAATAAGTCAAAATTGCGCGTTCATGCAAGCATGACTCGCATTTTTGACTTTTGACCCTTGTATCATTCACATTATAAATCTCTGGAATCTTGCTATCAAGATAAAATTGGGGTATCATAGTTCTAACTACGCTAGGGCTTTCGGATACCTGCTATAGAGATAAGCAGGCAGGCGCTCAGGCGGGTTATTTTAAAACAGCTATGTGAGGTATCTGCAGAAATGGATTTGCTTGAATTAAGAGGGAAGCTTGACGAGGTCGACGAGGAGATCGTTAAGCTCTATGAAAAAAGAATGGAGCTTTGCACTCAGGTCGCAGAATATAAGATTCAGACCGGTAAAAAGGTCTTTGACAAACAGAGGGAACAGGAAAAGCTTTTAAAGGTTTCCTCCCTTGCATCAAACGATTTTAACGCTCACGGAGTGAAAGAACTGTTCGTACAGTTAATGTCCATGAGCAGGAAGCTTCAGTACCGCATCCTCTCCGAGCACGGAAGCCTCGGAAGGCTCTCATTTATCGAGGTGGATGATCTTCTGGAAGATAAGATCCGCGTAGTTTTCCAGGGTGCGGAAGGTGCTTATTCTCAGATAGCGATGCAGACATTTTTCGGCGACGATGTGAGCTCTTTCCACGTTGATTCATTCCGTGATGCAATGTGTGCTATAGATGAAGGCAGCGCCGACTTTGCAGTTCTTCCCATCGAGAATTCAACCGCAGGCATCGTCAGCGAGATATATGACCTGCTTGCGGAATTTGAAAACTTCATCGTGGGCGAACAGATCATCAAGATAGAGCATTGCCTCATGGGTATGCCCGGTGCGAAAGAGTCCGATATAAAAACGGTATATTCCCATCCGCAGTCGCTCATGCAGTCATCGAGATACCTCGGGGATCATCCCTGGCAACAGATAAGCATGCAGAATAATGCTTTTGCCGCAAAACATGTGGCAGCGGAAAAGGATATCACCAAAGCCGCCATAGCCAGCGAACTTGCTGCAAAGCTCTACGGCCTTGATATCATCAAAAAGGGAATAAATAATACCGGCGAAAACTCCACCAGGTTCATAATAGTAACAAACAGAAAGATTTTCAGAAAAGACGCCGGGAAGATCAGCATCTGCTTTGAGGTTCCACATGAGAGCGGCTCACTTTACGATATGCTGGGACACTTTATATACAATGATATCAACATGACTAAGATAGAGAGCCGTCCCATAGAAGGAAGAGACTGGGAATACAGATTTTTCATAGACTTTGACGGAAACCTCGCTCAGCCCTCGGTTAAAAACGCACTGAGGGGCCTTCGCGATGACGCTCGCAATCTGCGTATACTCGGAAACTACTGACATTAACTTTGTTGATCACCGGAAGGGGTGGAAACCATGCGCGTAAAGGAACTTATAGTTTACAGGGATTTCGAAGACGGACAGCTGCTCAGTGACATGGCTGATCTCATGTCCGGATATGATGACCCGGAAAGAGATATTTCGGAGCTCAAGATCCTTTTCTACGACTGCCTGCACAGGCTCATAGAGGAGGCGGGGAGCTATGGCTTCCATGGGAATCTCTGGCATACTTATCTGGCAAATCTGCTGGTAAATAACGAAAACAGCTACAGCTGCGGATGCGAGATAAAAGGTGAGATCACCGGTACCATCAACCGCGCTGCGCTCCACGATATCGAGATATTCAAAGAGCTCTTCGACTTCGATTTCCATCCGGTAATGGATAAGCTTGACGTGCCGGATTTTGCGCTTGCTCTTGATTACGAGGCAAGCACCCGTGAAAGCAAAGTATACAACACCCGTATCTGCGGAAGAATATGCGAGCTTGCGGAGGATCTGGCCAAAGCCGAAGATCCCGAGGCCATGAAAGCTGTGCTCACGCAGTTCTATAAAGATTACGGTGTGGGCAAATTCGGTCTGCACAAATCCTTCCGCGTAATGCACGACGATGCGGGAGTACATATCGTTCCCATCCTTAATATCGCTCATGTAAAGCTGGACGATCTGGTGGGTTACGAGACTGCCAAAAGGAAATTAAAGAATAATACGGAATCCTTTGTGATGGGCTTAAAGGCCAACAACTGCCTGCTGTACGGCGATGCCGGAACAGGTAAATCCTCATGCATAAAGGCTATCGCAAACGAATACTATGAACGGGGCCTTCGCGTGATCGAGATCTACAAGCATCAGTTCCAGGATCTCAATGATGTTATCGCCCAGATCAAAAAGAGGAATTATAAGTTTATAATCTATATGGATGATCTTTCATTCGAGGACTTTGAGATCGAATATAAATACCTCAAAGCCGTGATAGAAGGCGGCCTGGAAAAGCGCCCCAAAAACGTGCTTATCTACGCCACTTCAAACAGGCGTCATCTCATAAGAGAAACCACTGCCGATAAGGAAGAAATAAGAGAAGATCTGCATACAGGAGACACAGTACAGGAAAAGCTGTCTCTGGCATACAGATTCGGTGTGACTATATATTTCGGATCTCCTGACAAAAAACAGTTCGAGGAAATCGTCAGATCCCTTGCTTCGAGAAACGGAATACTGCTGCCCGAAGAAGACCTTCTTGCCGAGGCAAACAAATGGGAGCTCACCCATGGTGGCTTAAGCGGCAGAACCGCCCAGCAGTTCATCGACTATCTGCTCGGCGCACATATGAGTCTATAGCAATCATCGCCTCGTACTTTGAGGCGATGATCGACGGCTTAACGATCTAATAAGCCGGCGAAGGCGAAGCCATTGCGCAAGTCGTTGCGTACTATGCAACGACTTGATTCCTTGATCGACGGCTTAATGATCTAATAAGCTTATTTTACTGCATCCCTGGCCGCAGTAAACAGATCATAGCTTCCCGAGCCGGGCGAGGTATGGTATATGGTGCCCTCCTCGAAATAATCCCTGAAATACACATATCTTGATGTGATATTTATATCTTTATATTCCCCTCCCGAGAGCAGGAACGCTCCGCTCCCGTCCAGATTCATGCAGCACAGGCCCGCATTTGATCCCATGCGCTGATAATAGATAAAGCCGTCTCCCACATTAAAGAATTCCACTTTATCTTTGGTGAGTATCTCGATGCTCCCGTCCGTAAGGTTGTATCTTCTTAGCTGGTAATCGTTAGCCGGATCCATGTAATAAATATATCCGTTATAGTAGGCAGGTTCCCAGACATTTTCCTCCAGCAATACTGTGGTAAACCCACTGGAAGTATCAAGCCTGTTAAGGTAGTGATTGCCTACTGTGGAATTATAGTAAATTGAGCCTGCATATGCCGCAGCCGGCTTGACTATATAATCTGCCAGTTTCTCATAATTCTCTCCGTCCGTACCGATCCTGAAAAAGTAAGGGCCTTCATCCCCTGCTCCCAGGAGATACAGCGTATTATCCACAAGCTGCCCGGAAGTGATCACTTCTCTTATCAGGGATGTAGCCTTGCTTCCGTCGGTATGACAGCGGTTAAACGCATGAGGAGCACGTATTCCTCCCAGACCGGTTTCTCCCGACTCTCCGCGCTGGAAATAGTACAGATATCCGCCTCCCACCAGTAGATTGCTCACAACCGCCGATGAGATCTTATGGACATCAGTTTCGTCGGAATTCATGCAATAAAGGGTGTCGTTGTCGAATGCGTTCGCAAAATAAACCTTTCCTTCGCTCTCAGCAAAGAGTCCGCCGTTATTGATATTGCCCGCACTGTTACCCACGGTTCCCGCAGGGTTTGGCGCAACCTTCTCGGAACGGCTGGAAAAAATGACCACGACAGCCACCACCGCAAGGATCGCAACGATCACTGCCACCGCTATGATTATTGTCTTAGTATTGCTCTTTTTCACTTTTTATTTCTTCTTTCTCTTCTTTGCCGGTTTGATGATATCCTCTTCCACCGGTGAATGAGTTACAGGCACAAACCGTCTGCTGTTCTCCTGCCTTTGAGGAAAGGCATTCTCGTACTTTTCAACTGCCTCCCGGGCAAATATCTCCTGGGAATTGATCGTCTTTTTGCCGCGTCTGTCCTGCTTTAAATACTGGGAGCTGTTAGGCTGAAGTATGGAAGCCCCGAGATTATCCATAAGCTCGGTGTCCAGGATATGGCGAAGCTCTGCCTGATGCTGCTTATTCTTTATCGGAAATACTATCTCGACACGTCTCTCGAGGTTTCTAGGCATCCAGTCGGCACTTCCGCAGTAATATTCCGGGTTTCCGCCGTTTTCAAAATAGAATATGCGGCTGTGTTCCAGGAATTCTCCCACTATGGAGCGCACGGATATATTCTCGCTCACGCCGGGGATACCGACTTTAAGCGAGCATATGCCTCTTACTATAAGGTCTATCTTTACTCCGGCTCTGCTGGCCGCATAAAGTGCGGCGATGATGTCGGGATCGCAGAGCGAATTCATCTTGGCGATAATGCAGGCTTTCTTTCCCGCCTTTGCGTTCACTGCTTCACGGGAAATAAGTTCGAGGAATCTGTCCTTTAACCAGAGCGGCGCAAGGATCAGGTCATTCCATTTTTCAGGCTCGGAATAACCCGAAAGCATGTTGAATACCGCAGTGGCATCTTCACCTATCTTTTCATCACAGGTAAAAAGACCTATGTCGGTATAAAGCTTGGCAGTCGCGTCATTGTAGTTACCCGTTCCCAGATGCACGTATCTCCGTATGCCATCCTCTTCCATACGCACCACAAGGGTTATCTTGCTGTGAGTCTTGAGTCCCACAAGCCCGTAGATTACATGCACTCCGGCTTTCTCAAGCTGGCGGGCCCACTCTATATTATTTTCCTCGTCAAAACGTGCCTTAAGCTCAACAAGCACCGTAACCTGCTTGTCATTCTGTGCTGCCTGCTCAAGGGCTGCTATGATGGGAGAATTACCGCTCACCCTGTAAAGTGTCTGTTTGATGGCCAGAACCTTCGGATCTGCCGCTGCCTGACGTATAAAGTCCACCACAGGGGTAAAGCTCTGATAAGGGTGGTGTATCATCACATCTCCGTCTCTTATTACCGAGAAGATGTCATCCCCTTTTTCGAACTCCGGAACAGGGGCGGGTACATGCTTTTCCTCCCGGAATTCATCATATCCCGGAAGCGCATACAGCTTCATGCACACTGTAAGATCAAGAGGTCCGTCGATCTTAAAAACCTCGTTGTCCTCTATCTTGAGCTCCTTTTTGAGGAATTTGAGGAGCCTTTTATCCATCTCATCCTCGACGCCGAGCCTTATGGCTTCGCCTCTCTGACGTTTCTTAACCTGCTTTTCAATCTCTTTTAAAAGATCCTCCGCATCATCTTCCTGTATGGTAAGGTCGCCGTTTCTGGTGATACGGTAAGGATGCGCGCACACCACGTCATAGTGAAGAAAGAGCTTTGATATATTGCGCTCTATCACTTCCTCGAGAAAGATCACTCTCTGCCCCGGTCCCTTTTTGGGCAGGAGCACTATTCTGTCAAGCACGGCCGGGACCTGTACGGTGGCGTATTCGATCTCGCCCGCTCCTCCCTTTTTCATGAGCAGAGCCGCGATATTCAATGTCTTGTTTCTGATAAGCGGGAAAGGTCTCGAGGAGTCCACCGCCATGGGAGTGAGCACGGGATAGACCGTCTCCGAAAAATAAGAATCCACAAAGAGCATTTCCTCTTTCGAGAGGTCCTCGTGATGCCTTACTATCTCAAGCCCCGCCTTCTCGCGAAGAGCAGGAACCAAAGATCTGTTGAAAGCATTGTACTGCTCGGTGGAAAGCAGATGTATTTCCTCAAGAAGTGCCTCGAGCTGCTTCTTGGGCTTCATGCCGGCAATATCTTTTTTGTCATAATCCGCACGGATCATATCGATGAGAGATGCCACGCGCACCATAAAGAATTCATCCATATTGGATGATACGATGCTCATGAATTTCAATCTCTCGAAAAGAGGGACTCTTTTATTTTTTGCCTCATTCAGAACACGGTGATCGAACTGTACCCAGCTGATCTCGCGGTTCACATAGTATTTGGGATCATAAAGGTTATTTTTCATAATGATCATTCCTCAATATGTTCAATACCCGTATTTAAAATGGTTACTATATGTGAGTCGGCAGGTGAATAAAATATTGTCTTCCCTTCGCGGCGGTTCTTAACAAGATCCATCTGCTTAAGAACGCGCAGCTGATGCGACACTGCCGATTCGCTCATTCCGATCACATCCGCGATATCCTGAACGCACAGCTCCGAGCAGAGAAGCGCATTAAGTATCTTAAGCCTCGTGGGATCCCCGAACACTTTAAACAGGTCCGCAAGCTCAAAAAGCTCCTCATCCGGCGGAAGCTTATCATTTATCTGTTTTTTAAGATCATCATTCACCTTTTTACCCTCCCTGTCAGGTATATTCCGCGCGGTGATCAATCCTCCGGCGTATCCTCATTGTCTTTCAGATAATCAAGCAGCTCCGAAACCGTCTCGTTAAAGATGGGATGCCTGTAATATCCCGCGATCTTGGCAAGCGGCTCCAGCACAAAGAGCCTGTTCTGCATATCCACATGAGGTATGGTAAGGGTTGAGTCGCTCATCACAAGGTCATCATAGAAGATGATATCGATGTCAAGGGTCCTCGGTCCCCAGTGGAGCGTTCTCTCCCTGCCCTCCTCCTTCTCGATGGTATGCAGAAAGTCCAGCAGCTCATGAGGTGAAAGGATCGTCTCCACTATCACGGCGCTGTTAATGAAATTATCCTGCTGCTTGAATCCATAGGGCTCTGTCACAAGCCTTTCCGATTCGCAGATAAGCCTTGTGTGATCCTTGGAATCAAGTGCGGCAAGAGCTCTGTCAAAATGCTCCTGCTTGTCTCCCATGTTGGAACCGATGGAGAGATAAGCGGTATGGCGCGACAGCTTTCGTACCACCGAGATGGACTCAAAAGGAAGATCTATGGGCGCTTCCGGCTTTCTGACCTCGATCTCCACGCTTTTAAGCATAGTGAATCTGATCAGCAGCTCGCGGCAGAGCATCTCGGTTATCCGCTCCAGTAGCTTGCAGGTGTTTTCCTGCATAAACTCTGTCAGAAAAACGCAGATATCCGCATAGTTCACGGTGTCCTTGATCTCGTCCGAAAGGACATCGCCTTTGTCCGTTTCCAGTTCCAGTTCGGCGTTTATATAGAATTTCTGACCGTTTTCGGTTTCTTCCGAATAAACACCGTGGTGTGCAAATACTTCGAGTTCGCGGATGCGTATCACCCTGTAATCACTGTTTTTCATAGGCCTCCATTATCGCATTGTAAAAATCAGGATACGTTACCCGTATCATCATCGGTTTACCTTCACGAGTCAAAAAGCAGTGTTCCGAATGACCTTCAAAAACATTCACTCCGTTCTGATCGGTCACTTCATATATAAGCTTAAGCTTTACACCTTTGAATTCCTGTATCTTTACATCTATGTTGACAACATCCCCGAAGGTTGTGCTTTTTTTGTATTTACCGTCAACCGATATCACCGGTGAGATGATCCCCAGTTCCTCAAGTTTAAGATACGACCAGCCGATCTTATCGAGAAAGTCGACCCTTGCCTCCTCCATCCACCTTATATAATTTGAGTGGTGCGTTACGAGCATTTTGTCTGTTTCGTAGTACTGAATCCTGTGCTGATACATTAAAGCATTCTCCTCATCAGTGCATCCCCGTTTGTCTTAAGCCACTTATCCCATTTTTTGTAATCGGGGAATACACTGTATATTTTATCATAGAATCTCTTTGAGTGGTTCATTTCAAGCCTGTGGCACAGCTCGTGCACCACCACACTGTCAAGCACCTCGGGAGGCGCAAGCATTAGAAGGCAGTTAAAGTTTAGATTCCCGTCTCTTGTGCAGCTTCCCCATCTTGTAGTCTGATTACGTATGGTGATCCTTCCGTATGTGACTCCGAGAAGATCCGCGTAATATGCACATCTTTGCGGTATAACAATCATGGCCTCATCCGCCAGTGCATTTATCTCCTCGTTGGTAAGCGGATCCGAGGGAAGATTATCCTCCGCTTCCTTCATCTTTTTAAGGTGCTTTATGAGCCACGTTTCATGCTCATTAACAAACCTTTGTATTTCTGCATCAGGGCATCTTAGGGGGGCCCTCACAATCACTCTCCCGCCCGGTTTTATCTCAAGCCCCAGAGTACGTCTCGAGCTTCTTATTATCTCTATAGGTATATCTATCAGAAAAGCTCCTTCCTGGCTCTTTCCATCACGCGTTTAGTGAATGGTATATTATGGCTTGTGAGCCTTTCACATTCACAGATAAGTCCGGAAAGGTCATTCATATTAAGGTCATTACCCATCTGCGTATGAGTGATGATGAACATCCTCAGGATCTCCGCACTTACCATGGCCATAAGCACGGGTTCTATAATATAATAATCAATACCCGCTCCGGGGTAATTCATCTGAAGCTTGTAAGATAAATAACTCTTGAATTTCCCTTCAAGCCATTCATATTTTCCGGTAAGCTCCTTCCACTTTTCCATAAAGAATGCATCCGCATCCTTCTCATACAGCTTTCCGTATTTCTTCTTGAATGCATTGATAAGCTTTAAAGCGCTCCGGTGATACAGGATCAGATATCCCTCTTCAAACTCGGAATAAATGATATTGTTGATAAACCCCGAGGGGATAAACATATCACCGCTGTATACAGCCTTTGATCTTTCTTTGAGCAAAAAGGGAATCTCATCCGGATGGGTCTGTTCAAGGTATTCGTAAGAAAATCCCGCTTTACCAATGCTCTCCGTCTCACCCCGCACAAGGTCGAGATGTTCAATATAGATATGGGTAAATATTCTTCTTTCTTTTTCCTCCGTTGCCGAATCATCCTCTTTCCACAGTTCATCGAGGATAAGCTCGAGGTCTGTAAGAAGAGCCTCCTCAAAGGAATCGTCTGCCTCTTCTATTTCCCAGTAAATCTCCAGACTCTCCTGCGCGGGGATAAGAGATAACCTTCCTTCCTGTTCCAGAAACAGCCTTGTGGCCTCCCTGCAGGCGAGGTCTATCATTCCTATCCCGGTGCTTCCGTAGGATACCGTGTATCTGGGGAAAAGCCTGCACACCTTCGGCATCAGGCACTCATCCCCTTTGCACTGAAGAGAGCAAAGCCTTTCTTTTGAAAGGTGAGGGCATTTCCCGAAGGGCATCCGCAGGATTCTTCCGCCTTTCCCGTCCTTCTTAACGCTGAGCCGGAGCTTCAGCCCCTCAAGATTTTTCTTCTCAAGGTATCTTTCGTAGGTCTCCTCATCCACGGGAAGTTCCCATGCTCTGCAGCAATTGTCGGTACAATTTTCCGCTGTACATTTAAATTTATAAAAAAAAGATATTACATTCGCCTTCATATTTGGTATACTCTTGTTATGAGCACCGAAACAAAAGAAAAATCAAATAGCGATCCTTCAGCTAAAAAGCTTATCAAACGCAGGATTTTTATTCTCGCTGTTATCATCGATATCATCGCGCTTATTTGCATTGCCTGCATATTCATCATACGTCCCATCAAATCACGCAATGAGCAGAAACGGCTTTCCGAAAACAGCACCCGCTATGCTGTGATATACCAGAACGGCCGCGAAATGATGAGGATCGATCTCGATAATGCGAGGGATAACAGCTTTGTTATCACCGGTAACAAGGGAGCCTCCAACACCATAACCATCAAGGATCACGATATATACTTTTCAGACGCAAGCTGCCCTCATAAGCTCTGTGTCAAACAGGGGTCGGCTTCAAAGTCGCACATTCCGGTTATCTGTCTCCCCAACAAGTTAATGATCATTATCGAGAATACCACGGAAGGAGGCGAATACGATGCAATCGCGTACTAAAAAGCTTGCCATCCTTGCGCTTTTTGCGGCGCTCGCTCTCGGAATATACGGGCTTGAGAGCCTTATTCCCAATCCATTCCCCATTCCCGGGATCAAGCTGGGACTTGCCAATATCATTACACTTGTGGTCCTCAGAAGATTCGGTGTAGGTGAGGCTGCATTGGTACTGACTGTACGTATACTTCTCTCTGCACTTCTTTTCGGAAACGGTGTCACCTTGCTTTATTCCGCTGCCGGCGGAGTGCTCTGCCTCGCGATAGAATTCGTCATAAACAGGTTTCTAAGCGGCAAGGCTATCTTTGTAACTGCCATATTCGGAGCTTTATTCCATAATGCAGGGCAGCTTGTGATAGCTTATTTCCTCACCAAGGTCATAAATGTCATCGTCTACACCCCTTATCTCGGGATCTCTGCCATACTGACCGGTCTTTTCACAGGTCTGTGCGCATATTACACGCTCAAGCTTCTTCCGAGAATAATACGGGAGGACTGATATTTATCCTTTTAGATCACGGCCGGCTCGTCCGGCCTTTTTATTTGCCCCTGTTCATGATCGCTTCTGTCATCTTGAGAGCTCTCAGATTTTCCATTACATCATGTACTCTGAAAAATCTTGCACCGCGCATTCTTCCTATTACCGTGGTGGCAATCGTTCCCTCCACTCTCTCATCTTCCTGCAGATCGAGTGTAAGGCCGATCACGGACTTCCTGCTGCTTCCAAGAAGAACGGGATAATCGAGCTTGCACAATTCATCAAGTCTGTCCATGATCTCAAGATTCTGCTCATAGCTTTTTGCAAATCCGATGCCGGGATCTATGATTATCTTATCCTTTGAAATACCGGCCTTTTCGGCGATATCGAGCGTTTCCTTAAGGTCAGATATCACGTCTTCGACAAAATCGTTATAATCTATCTTTTCGCGGTTGTGCATGAGCACACAGGGAACACCGCTCTCGGCTATGACCTTAGCCATTCTCTCGTCATATTTAAGCCCCCAGATGTCATTTATCATATCTATTCCGGCTTCGATACCGGCCTTTGCCACCTCGGGCTTATATGTGTCAAGAGAAAGAGGAATATCAAAATTAGCCTTGATGTCCTCTATGATGGGGACCACCCTTTCTATCTCCCTTGCGTATGAGACCATCTGGTAACCGGGCCTGGTGGACTCTCCGCCTATGTCGATGATATCCGCTCCCTCATATATCATTCTCTCTACGTGATCAAGCGCGGCTTCCCGGTTGATGTAATACCTGTCCTCTGTCTGTCTGGTGCCGGTGGGATCTGCCGAAAGGAGCCTTCCGCCGGTCCTTTTGCTGTAAAAGCGGCCTCCGTCAGAGAAAGAATCGGGTGTTACGTTCAGCACGCCCATAATAAAGCTTTTATTCTCGGTATCAAACTCTTTTCCGCCGATTATCATGTCCGAAACCTCCAGATTAGTATTTTACAAAACCAAATAATGCGGGTGATGCAGCGTCAGCCCATTTTAAGGAGTGAATAGAACTGCTCCCGCAGATCGTCCCTTACCGCAAAAGCTCCTCTTGTCGCAACAGTGACTGTCTTGGAGCCCGGCTTTTTGACACCACGCATTGTCATGCAGGTGTGCTCAGCCTCCAGAACGACCATCACGCCCTCGGGGGAGAGATTGTCCATGATAGCGTCCGCTATCTGTCCGCACATGCGCTCCTGCACCTGAAGCCTCTTGGCAAACACCTCAACCGTGCGCGCCAGCTTACTGATTCCAACCACTTTTCCCTTGGGGATATAAGCTATATGGGCCTTTCCGAAAAACGGCATCATATGGTGCTCACAGAGAGAGTAAAATGTAATATCCTTTTCCACCACCATCTCGCTGTCCGGAACGGTGAATACTCTTGAAAGGATCTTCGCAGGGTCCTGATCATAACCGCTGCATATTTCTTCATACATCCGTGCGATCCTCTCGGGAGTGTCCTTAAGTCCCTCTCTGGATACATCTTCCCCTATCCCTTCGAGCAAAAGTTCTATTGCCTGTTTAATCTTTTCCTGATCCATTTTGCTGCTCCGAAATCAATACTTTTTATTCTTCCCGGCGATCACCTTGCTGATCTCACCCAGAAACGAAAGGGATCCGAATATGATGATCACTCCGTCTTTGCCCGCCATAAGCAGGGCGAGCTCGCATGCCTCCTGAAGCGAATCGGCGGCGGTCACATTTTGGTTAAATCTTCCCGCTGTCTGTGCCAGCTCTATTGCCGACATGGCTCTGGGGTTATGCGGTGTAACTGTAAATATGCATTCTGCTTTTCCGGCAGTGTGCATGCACACTTTTTCAACTTCCTTATCCCCCAGCATCCCCATGATATATATTATCCGTCTCCCGGAAAAATACCTGTCTATCGACTCAGCGAGCCTTACGGCTGCCTCCTCGTTATGAGCTCCGTCAAGGATCGCGCAGGGCTTTTGTGAGATGACCTGAAACCTTGCAAATATCTGCATTTTCTCAAGTCCCTCGTAAACAGCACTGTCTTTTATTGTGAAGCCTCTTTTTCTTAAAGCTTTTACCGCCTCTATAGCCAGTGCAGCATTTTTAAGCTGATATTTTCCGGTGACGGAAAGCTTTAATCTCTTGTATCCGCCGTAATTAAAGGTCTGCGTAAAGCTGTGGGCAGAGGACTTGTCCTCTATCATATCCTCTTTTACAACGGTTAGCTCGCTTTCCTTTTGGGCCGCTGCTTTTTCTATTACCCCGGCGGCTTCGGGATGCTGAAGCGCCGATACCACAGGGCAGCCTTCCTTGATGATCCCCGCCTTCTGATATGCTATCTTTTCCAGCGTGTCCCCAAGAAAGGACATATGATCAAAGCTTACCGATGCGATGACCGAAAGCTCGGGAGATTCGATCACATTAGTTGCATCGAGGAGGCCTCCCATGCCGGTCTCAATAACTGCAAAATCGCATTTTTTCTCTTTAAAATACCAAAAGGCAAGCGCGGTTTCTGCTTCAAAAGCGGAAGGGAGTTCCTTATTTTCCTTTTCCATGAGGGAGATCTTCTCCCTGATAAGAGCCACGCCCTCTGTAAGGTCTTTTTCGGAGATCTTTCTGTCTCCGACCGCAAACCTTTCCCGATATTCAAGCACAGCAGGTGATGTGTACTTTCCGACACGATAACCCGCCGATTTAAGTATCTCCGCGATAAAAGAAAGGGTGGACCCTTTGCCGTTGGTTCCCGCCACATGGATCATGCGCACAGCAGTCTGCGGGTTCCCCAGCGCCTCGAGAAGGGATGCTATCCTCTCGAGCCCCGGCGTGATCTTACCGCCCTTGAGGGACGTAATATATTCAATTGCCTCCCTGCACTGAGCCTGCGACATTTACTTGCGAAGCCTGCTTCCTTCATAGCGCTCCCTTATAAGAAGCGACTTTTTGAGAGATTCGTACTTGGTGTTAACATCCCCTTCGGGAAGAGAGATATCTACGGCAAAAGCCATGGTGGTAACCTTTTCTTCGGTGAGCCTCGGCTTCATATCTATGAGTATCTTGAGCTTTTCTTCATAAGTGGTGCTGTCAAGAAACGCATCAACTTCCGGGTCGAGCACAAACTCATCCTTAACAAGCTCAAAGCGCATGCTCTGCTCCGCATCGGGATACTTCTCCCTGTCGACTGTGCTCATAAACATATCAAGAGGCCTGGCATATATTTTGCTCTCATCATCCACCGACTGGTAGATAACCAGCTTTTCGCCCGTCTCGGTGTGCTCTGCGATATTGAGAATGCGGTACATATTCCCTTTAAAATGTCTGTATATTTCTTGTGATTTAGGAATGTCCATACTTTTCCTTCCCTACCCGGATGCGTCATTTCCGGCCTGTTTAAACCGGCTCTCACAAAAAAGGGTACATTAAAGACAGTATAACTCAAATCGTCGTTTTTTTCCATTATTTAACTCAAAAATGTCCCATCCGAAGACGAGACATTTTCAATGGTTTTTCAATCATAAACAATGCACACTTCACAGCCTGTCAGATCCCGTCCCAGCGTTTCCAGGCTCTCGGAAAATGTATCCTTCTCGGCATCCGAAAGCGATGCAAACCTTCTATGATGGATCAGCGCGGTGTAGGTCCTCTCCCCGTCTTTTAAAGAGATATAAGTGAGCGTTATTCCGGCATTTTCATAGCCTTTCTCTTCGAGATAATCCCTCAGAGAAGCCTTATACTCACCGGCCAACTCCCTGAAAGCTTCGTCCTCCAGCTTCTCGTTCCTGCTCTCTCCCGCCCTGCATACCGCAGGCACTGCCGCTATGACAATGCAGATCACCAGAAATGTGGTCAGTATCCCGCAGATGATCGCTGTGATGTTTGATGTTTTTTTCATATCCGTGATCCTCCCTTGATTACTTTTTATAAGTCAAGTATATCAATTTTGAGGGATATATTTTCCTCTTAAAGAGGAATCACGTTTTTTATAGCTTTTATTTTCGGTGGTCCCGAAAGTGTACATAGGATATTTTCAGTTTTCCGGCCACTTGTTTTGAAGCAGTTCTTTCGCCCTCTTCAGCCTGTATCCGGGATATTTTTCTTTAAAGTGTTTATTATCCGAGATGGCATCCGTATAGTATCTAAGCGCCAGCTCAAAACATATCTTGTCGAATGCTCCCGGAACAAGATCCGTTATATTTTCATCCGTGCGGGAAGCGCTTATGTATCCTTCCATAAGCGCTTTTGCCCCCCGGATATCAAGCTTTCCGTCCTTAATGCATGCAGATCTTATACAGTCTGCGATCTCCTCGGAAACGGAGCCTTCCATCACGGTATCCCAGTCAAGGAATCCAGCCACTTTTCCTTCTCTGAAGATCATGTTAGAGATCTTGGCGTCACCGTGAACAACCGACTTTGATCCCGTATCGAAAGACGATATTTCCGCCATTTTTCTGCGGATCTTTTCTTCAACATCCGCATCCCTGCTGCCCTCGCAAAGGCCGTCTCCCCTGATGGTGTTTACATACTGTTCGTAATAATATCCCAGATCATGCAAGTGAGGATATACAGGTTTCGGAGCTTCCGGCAGCTTTTCCAGCGCGGCATGAATCCTTCCCAGCCCTTCCCCGCAGGCATGGCACTGCGCTTCTGACAGCGGAGCGCTCAGGATTTCCCCTTCAATATACGGATACATTCTCCAGCTGTTCCCATCAGAGTCCGAAACGAAAGATTTACCTCCACTGTCTCTGATCCATATCGGGAAAAGCATGTTTTCCCGTTCACAGATTTTTGAATAGAGTCCGTAATTGTATTCCAGCTTCGCAGGATCCATCTTTTTCTGAAGCCGCTGAAGCACGTATTTTCCGGAACCTGTTTCAACAATAAAAGTATCGTTGATATTGCCCAGCCCAAGGGAAACTACAGACCTGACGTCTCCCTCCGTAAACCGACCGGATATTTCTTTTGCGGATACCATAGGTTTTCCTTTTCTCGTGACTATTTAAGTGTCATATGTCTGAAATACATCATATCATAAATCGTAAATATCAGCTGTTTTATTGTTTTTAGGTATAAAAAAGTCCGAAAACCTTGACCAAACAAGGTTTCGGACTAAATCGGAGTGGCGGGATTCGAACTCGCGACCTCCGCCTCCCTAAGACGGCGCTCTAACCAAGCTGAGCCACACCCCGAAACAACAATGAGAATGTTATCATAAAGAGCGCCTAAATGCAAGGACTTTTTTTATTTTTTCTAATTCTTTTGAAACAATGCGTCGCAAAGTACGCAACGCATTGCGCAATGGCTTCGCCTTAGAAAGCGCGTTAATGCATCGCGCTTTCTATCAGCATCATAAAAGACATGATGCTGATTGCTTCTAGTCAAAATCGAACTTATCAAACCTCTTATGCATAGCACCGTAGCGGATCCTTACCAGCTCGTTAAATTCAAGCACTTCCTTTTCCGTTCCGCGGTACTGGCATCTTATGCAGCTGTAAATGCCTGTGTCCTTGTTGTAGAACATATCTATATCGAGGTCTCTCATAAAACATGAGGGACAGCGGTAATTCAATTTGCCTTTGCCAAGTTGAGCCATGTCGAGAATACCTCCTTATCCGAAATCTTTTTTGTGATCCCAAGCTTGAACATAGGGGAGAATGCATATCCTTCTTCGATGTATCCGGCGGCCGCAGCATCGGTGGTCATAGAGACAAAGGTCTCTATTGCGGGTATGGTTGCACTCACTTCCTTCACATTCTCCACCTTTGCATCACGGCAGCGATACTCATAATCAATGCTTTCCGTGCTGTCCCCCACTGCCTTAAGGGTGATACCCGTCATATCCTCAGGGTACTCTGTCGTTCCGTAGCAGGCGGTCATATATTCGTCAATGATAACCTCTGCGGAAGGATCGCTCATTTCAAGGATATTTCTTTCGATCCGGATATTGGATGAACCCTCCTCGAAATACTCTTTGGTCTGAAGCTTCAGTGTGAGATCCCTGAATTCTATCGTTACCGGATCAAGGGTGATGATACGGTTTTTCTTTCCGTTTATCTCTTCTTCCGAAAAATGTGCATGGGTGGGAGTGAGGCAAAGGTCTACCTCTTCCCCTTTGTACTTAAGCTTTGCGCTGCGGACAGTGCCCGCTCCCGCATAGTGGGTAAAGTATCCCGCACGGTATTTTTCCTGGATAAGGAAGGGATAGGAAGCATCCTGCACATGTTTGGTGCCGATTCCCACAGGCCATTCAAGCTTGGCAGCATAAGGGCGAAGATCCACGATGGCGCCGCCCTGATCCATATTCACACAGGCTCTCATGTAGGGGTCGCAATACCAGAAAAGCTGCTTGTCCGATCCGTAGAGAATGTCTCTCCAGAGTGCGCACTCCGGCTCGTTGTAATTGCCGCCGTTTACGCCTTTCTTCTCGCGGTAATGATCCGCAAACTCGCTCATGGTCATATCTATGAGCTTTCCCTGCTTTTTGAGATCACCGTAATACTTGCACCCGTCACTGTAGGATTTGTAAAGAAGCTCATAGGGCTGCTCCCAACGTCCGGCCTTGTTCATCCAGCCGGGGCCGACAAACATCATGTTGTAGGCATATCCGTTATTGTATTTTTCAAGATCCCTGTACTGATCGATAAGATTATACAGGTAGGGGAATTCCCATGTCTTGGTATCGTAGATCATACCGCGAAGCACATTCTGAGGATGCGTTCCGAAGTTTGATCCGTTACCGTCGTAGCAGGCAATAAGGTCCCTTGAAAGATGAGGGATCGCAACGATCCCCGAGTCCTCTTCCCTGTTTGCGGCGGGAGCATGGGTGTTCTGTTTCGAAGGGATCCATGGAGCCCACGGACCGCCGTCAAAAAGTGTATACCAGGAATTATTGCAGGTGTGATATGCCTTCGGGCCTTCCTCCCAGCAGGTGGCAACGGCACATTTAACCATGGGGTACTCTGCTTTTATGAAGTTGATAAGGTCCGCATCCATATAGTAGGATCCGGTGGATTCGGGATAAAATCCGAAACGCTCCCTGAACTTTCCGAATACGTCACGGACTATCTTCTTTTTATCCTCCATGGAGAACATCCAGATGCAGAAGTCCTTTGTCTTGTATTTTTCACGGAACTGCTCGCAGGGAAGCCCCAGAAGTGAGAGGGCGATCTCGTCCCCAAACTCATCATGATCATGCTTTGCTATCTCTACAGCCTCATCATTAAAGAGTGAAGCGTAGGTCATCTGGATGGTGACCTTAAGCCCGTTTTCATGTGCAAGACGCTGCTGAGTCTTGAAGATATCAAGCGATTCTCCGATAAGAACCTTATCTCCGATATCCTCCTCTTTGCCCTGCCCGGTAACGGTAGCCGAATACTCCGGCACCATTTCGGGACGGTGTATGACATTTAGAATGAATTTGTCCATAAACTGCTCCTTATCACGATCGGTTAGTTGATCCCGAACCCGCGCAACAGCAGTTGCGCAATCGGTTGCTCTATTGTGATTATAGTCTTTCCCTTCACCCATGTCAACCCCGCCGGACATAAAATGATCTCCGATCTTTAAATATGATCGCAATGCTTTAAGATACTTTTATTATCTGTGTGGCCACCTTTTCCTGAAATCTGATATCATGCTCAACCATCAGCATCGTGGGCGCATATTTTAAGATCAGCCTCTCTATCTGCATTCTTGAAAAAACATCTATGTAGTTAAGCGGTTCATCCCAGATATAAAGATGCGCCGGTGTGATAAGGCTTGCAGCAATAAGCACCTTCTTTTTCTGTCCTTCGGAAAAGTCCTTCATATCCTTTACGAACTGCTCGCGGCCGAAGTCAAGCTGCCTGAGCACGGTCAGAAACAGGCTTTCTTCAATTCCTCTCTTTTCGCTGAACTCCCTCAAGGTTCCCGAAAGAAAAGAAGTATCCTGACTGACATAGGAGATCACAAGGCCGGAGGCAACGTCAAAGGTTCCGGAAACCAGCAGCTTTGAACCTGATCCCTGCCCTTCCCCGGAACCGGTCTTTTCCCCAAAGCCGTTTTTTTCGAGTACTGCCCGCAATATGCTCGACTTCCCGCATCCGTTCTCTCCCGCAAGGATCACTCTTTCTCCTCTTTTTACCTGGAATCTGAGACCTTCAAAAAGGCATTCTTCCGCATCAGAATATCTGAGTGAAAGGTCGATGGCGTTTATAAGCACTTCCTTGTGATACTTAAGCGGCGCGATCTTAAGATCTCTCACTCTCTCTATATCCTGCAAAAGTCCCGTCTTTTCCTCGATCTCGCGGTCTATACGCATCTCAAGCGACTTAACCCTCGACTGCATCTTTTTAGTCTTGGCGCCGATAAACGATCTGGTTGAGATGCTTCTGTCATGATCCTTAATGGGGTCGAATCCTATCTTGGTCCTTTCGTTTTTATCGGCCCATCTCTCCGCCCTGTCCGCAGCAGTCTTAAGCTTTCCTATCTCCTTTAAATGCTTTTCGTTTTCCGCCTTTTTGAATGCGTCTGTCTTTTCTTTATTCTCCCACCAGGATGAAAAGTTTCCGCTTTGGACCTCCACGGTCTCGCGGTTAAAAACAAGCATGTGATCGCAGACTCCGTCAAGCAGATCTCTGTCGTGGGAAACGAGAATAAATCCCTTTTTGGAGGCAAGATATTTCTTAACGATATCCCTTGCGGCTCCGTCCAGATGGTTGGTGGGCTCATCCACCAAAAGGAACTCATTTTCGGCTGCAAAAAGCACAGCCAGCATAACCCTTGTCCTCTCCCCAAAGCTGAGTGTCTTAAAGGGCCTGTACAGACATTCCGGGTCCATCCCCAGCTGATCCATCTGTATAAGGACCTGCCAGCTCTCGATCTGAGGCTTCCATCCCTCTATCAGTTCCGAAGCCGTTTTTTCTTTATCCCGATCCGTGACGGAGTATGGGAAATAATCAAATCTTGTGTTGCTCACTATGCTTCCCTTGTACTCATATCTGCCCATAAAAAGATTAAGAAGCGTTGTCTTTCCCTTTCCGTTTCTGCCCACAAGTCCCAGCTTCCAATCCGTATCAATATTGAAACTTACATTCCTGAGCACGTCATCAAAGCTTCCTTCATAACAGAATGTAAGATCGCTAACCTGTATCTGTGCCATTACACCACCTCCAGTCTGATAAGGCAAGACAGCGAGTCGCATCCTCGCGGAGCGTTTTTTGCATTATTGGAAGGTTTTTCAAACCATCTCATAATGCAAAAAAATCTGCCTTCGATGCCGAAAGCAGATTAATCGCACTAAATCAAAACCAAATATATGCCGGGATCGCTTCCCCGCAGTGAGTGGCTTCAAATGAACACGATAATCCAATCCGGCATACACAAACAACCCCAACGGGGCCTTTTGACCGGCGCATTTAAATGCTGATCCGATCGGTTAATGTTCGCAATTACCAAATCAAATTATCAGTTCTTCATTTCCTCACCAACACACAGGGTGTGCCTTTCTTTTATGATCAAGTGTAAAATAGCATACTTTTTCCCATAAGGCAAGCCTTATTTTGGAAAGCAGATTTACACTGTTATGATTTCTTATCTTTCTTTTTAAATATCTTTGACCTGAAAAGGAACAGGTTAAACACTACAAATATTCCCAGTATTGCAGCCATGCATATATACACCGCCTTATCGGAAGTGGGTGCATAGGACGCAAGGAGCATGATGGGGAATCCGCATACTATCGCGGGGAAGTTCTGATAAACAATGTTTTCCGAAACAGGGGTTTCAAATTCCGGATCAACCTCACGCAGAAGGATGATACCGGTACTTGCGGTACCCGTAAGCATTCCGAACATGGCAAGGAACTGCTCGTTTTTGTATTCGGGGAAAAGCCTGTCGCTCACAAACTTGATATATATAAATGTGACTATTGCTCCGATCACGCAGAGGACGCAGAGCACTCCTATATAGTTTGCAATGAGATCGATCTGAATCGCACCTATTCCCGCCACGATCATAATATCAAAGGCAAATCCCGAAATACGGTTCAGGAGGAAATTGTTGATGTAATCCCTCTTCATGATACCCGTCTTGCGAAGAAGCCCTATTATAGCCTTCAGCACAACTCCCATAAGTGCGCCGAAGAGGAAATTGAATCCGTAGACCGTGGATTTAAGGCCTCCCACAAGATTCCCCAGAACGAACATGATCCCGTAGGCTCCCGCATAGCAGATGGCAATAAGTGCTATCTCCATGGTGATCTTGTCGATGGATTCGATCATTGGGATCTCTCCCTCGTCCTCTACAACCTCTCTATTGAGCTCATTAAGCTCTTTTCTGACTACAAGATCGCCTTTTTTTCTTTTGAAGTTAAGATAAATGACTCCGAGAATGCTGGCACTTAAAAACCCGAAAGCCGCTACGGTGAGTCCAAAGCTCTTTCCTCCGGTAAAGCCGTATGTCTCATAGATGCTTCCGTAGTTAAGAGCCTGACCGGTACCCTGACCGTATCCGAAGGCAAGTAAAAGTCCCGATGCTTTAAGAAGCTTTGGCAAAAAAATTGCGGAAATCGTGGTTATTACAAGCCCGAAAAACGCCTGTACAAGATACGTGCTGACGGTGGTCAGACCGGTATTGATAACATCCCTTGTACGGGTTTTGCTCTTGCCCTTTGTTTTTCGTAATGTCATGGCTATGAATCCGACCGCAAGACAATGATAGGTAAGTATCTCAAGGATCTCTATTCCGCTCTTGTCGCTCCCTGCACTGAATATATCAAGATTAAACAGGTATTCCCCTGTGACAGCTTTGACTATCATAGAGATTATCAGCAAAATTATTCCGCCCAGTACCGAAACCGGGACAAGAGATTTGTTCAGGAACCCTATCTTTCTCTTGATAAAGCTTGCAACTATCATACTTCCGAGAATAGTTGCCGCAAGGAGTACAAAAGACCATACCCCGCAATCGCTGAAACTGCCTCCGCTTGACATTTTTGCATCCTCCTAAGCCTTGTATTTCTTTATCAGTAAATAATACAAAAATCCGGCAAATTTGTGTTTGTTATTATGGATCTCGTAATGGTTTCCGTCTTTTGTGGTAAAAAGAAGATAACCCTGAAGTATTATATCATAAAGAGATATCTCTGAGATAGGGATAATCGTATTTCCGACCTTCAGCTGCCGGGGGGTTATGGAAAGAGTTCCCCTGTCCACACATACCGTTTTATGCTCCGAACTGTAGCGGTTAAGGATCTGATCCTCATCGGAGGCAAGTACCGTATCATCATCAGCCTTCGGAAGGTCATTGATAAATTTTCTCTCCCATGCATCCCAGTCTCTCACATTATCAAACTCGAAACCTTCGCCGGAAAGCATTCCGTACTTGTCATATTTTCCGGAAAGGCCGCAGCTGCACCAAAACCTGTCACCACGCGACTTTAAGCTGTTAAGCTGTTTGCACTTGGGGCATGCCACAAGCTCAAACTCCAGTCCCTCGGCAAGCCGTCTTCCCTTATATGCGATATGTCTGTCCCTGTTCCATTCATAGGCATCCTCAAAAAGATCGCGGTTTATAGCCTCTCCGAATTCTTCCACAGACATCTTTTTAAGCATTTCCGGGGTGTAGATATTTACGATCTCACCCTCCATATACCCTTTTCGCATGGTATAACCCCAGCGTGGGTGTGAGAAGTAGCCTCCGTGAAGGCGGTAGGTGATGACAGGAACATTAAATATCTTAAAGACCTTGGCAGTGGCCGGCTGGACGGAATCGGTGACGCCGTTGCCGCATCTTAATCCTTCCGCAAAAATACCTATACTGTGTCCGCCTTTCAAACGGCGCCCCATTTCCATAACTGTGGCGGCAGCCACGCTGGCCTTGGTCCTTCCGATGGGATCGAATACAGCACGCAGAAGCCATGATGAAAACCCGGCTCTGAAGGTGTGCTCGCTCGCCACATAATAGATGTATTCCTTAAAGCTGCAGCTCAGAAAAAGAAAGTCAAGATTGGTCACGTGATTGCACACAATAATAAAGGGGCCTTTAATGTCTTGCATTTTGCCCCTTTTGAAATTAAACCGCAGCTTGAGAAACACCATTGCAAAAGGCTTGATGATCTCATATAAGATTTTGTGTCTTCTGTATCCGGGATTCATTCTGTACCGTCCGAATAACCTGTATTTATGCCCATGGATCCTGGCTGGTGGGGATCCTTATTCCCGCAAGAAGCATCTGCTCCCAGAGGAACCATTCACCTGTGGAGGGCTTGTTCCTCAGAGTCACTGTTCTGGTGGAATCGGCTCCGCCGCTCTTAAGATCCATGATCTTATATCCATCCTCTGCGATGGGCGCTGCACTGTCCTTCATCCATACGGTGTAAGGAGTGCCCGGCTCATAGTTATTATCGGGATTTGCTCCCGTGAAATATGAGCGTGCAAGATAATCCTTACCATCCATAAAACGGTCACGGATAAACTGCTTTTCCATATTGGAAAGAGGCCTCGGACCTCTTAAAAAGTCCAGCATCCTGTAGCATTCTTCCCTGTTCTCGGGGAACACATTAAGAGCGGCAACGGTAAGCGCCGCCACGCCTTCGGGCTTTTTAAGATCAGCTTCCGGAAGAGCCTTTAGCTCCTCAAGTGTCTTGGGCAGGCTGTTAAATGTAACATTATACTCCATAGAAAACCTCCTTTTGCTACGCCCCTAACCGTAGCATTCATACACTTATTATTTTACCACCTAAACGGCTTAACAGACAAGCTTTCCGGCTTTATAAAATCCCCTATCCAACACTAAATACTTTATTAAAACAATTAGGAACCAGCGAAATGCTTTCCTTGGGTAAAGATGCCTTCACTACAATATAGAAACTTTTACACTTTATTACCGCCTACGTATATAATAACGATAATAATCTTCCTCAATTACCTTGTCCGCCCCATATTCATTCTCAATCCAATCCAAAAAATGATCATAATCCTTCATCCTGTAATCACTTCCAAACCATACTGCAACAGCAATAACATCCGGATATTTTTCTGGATTCTCCTCCCAATACTGTTCAAGAGAATCAACGTAATATGTCGGAGTAGAAATTGTAGTATAGCTCGCAATGTCAATGTCCTTGTTAAAGTAGCAAACAGAAGTGACATCCCATACCAGGACGCTATCCCCCTCTTTTATATATTTGTCCCAGTCTTCTTGCGCTTTTTCGTTGATATATCCTGTCATATATTCAGTAATAATCCCCTTTGCAACACCGGAATGGATAAACTTGTTTGCGGTCAAAACATTCCAGTTGTAACCATCATTGGACGAGTATGTGATACCTTTAAAGTAATTATTCGAAAAGGCAATAGCCAACAGAGAAATAACCACAACCTTCCGGAGCTTTGGATTCTTTCTATCTGCATATAAAAAGACAGACAAAAGTGAAATAATAACACCTGAGATACAATAAGGAATTGATGTGAAAATTGTTAAATTTGTCAAAGCAACAACCGATACAAATCCTAAAATATTTATAATTATAAATCCAAAAAGGAGCTTGCTCGTATCTTCTTTTATTTGTTTTATCAATATAGCCATAGCGAGCGCAAATATCCAAAAATAATAAGCACGTTCGTAGCTGTGCATATATTCAAATATCCTAAATGTATAAAAAAATACTTGACCAATCGCTCCTAAAACAATAGCTGTAAGGCAAACAGCACAGAATGCATCCTTAAAGTACTTAAAGCTATGTCTTTTTAATACAACAATATATGTAAACACAATAAGAAAAGAAACTGTTCCTGTCAGCGCTGTAATTCCAACCAACGCTATTCCGCTTTCAAGATTTAACGTTCCTTTACTTATTTCCTCATAGTTGTGTGAGCCACATGCCCTTAATGCTTCTTGAATATTGAATAGAATAGTATCAATTGACATGTATGAAAGTAGGTATCCAAAATAAAGCAATCCCAATAAAACCAAAGCGGTGGGATACAAAACTAACACTACTTTAGGAATCTTTTTTTTATCGATTATGAGCATTGTGTATACAAAAGGAACAACTATTACGCATGTGGGATATGATAGTATAAGGCCAAATGAGAAAAATGATAGCAGAATACTTAGAAAAACAAATCTTCCATTTTTTACATTATCATTTTCTGAAAGATGCATCTTTATTAGCACTATTATTATAAGCGTTATAAACCATGCCATCATAATCGAGAATTCTGGAATTACACCGTCTTTGGGAAGAATTCCAAAATATATAATTCCGAGTATAAAGGATATTCTCCTCGGAACAAATGCGCAAAGCGCTCTGCAAAGAGAAAAAGCTATCGCACCATGAATAACTGTACCGATAATCTTACACCATAAAACAAGGTACGTAGTACCCCCTGTAAGCTTTATGAAGACTAATTCAATTAAGGATAAAAGAAAAGCCGATGTTTGGTGTGGATCCCAGACCTGCGAAAGCATTTTGTCTCCACGTATAAGGCGGTACGACAAAGTCAAGGCATATTCTTCGTCCCGTTGAAGACCGACAAAGATGCACTTAATTGCGGCAATAAATGTGCCAATCGTAATTAAAATCATCACTATTCTGACAAAGTTTTCAAATCTATCTTTATCAACAGTTTTACTCAACCCTTTTTTGCAATTCTTTAACATTTCCCACTTTCCAACTAACTATAGCTTAATATCCTTCTTCGAAATTAATGACAACCTAGTCCTATACAGTCACTGAGTTAAAGGTATCAATGTAGTTTATAGATATTTATATTCCTATCGCCTGCAAGAAATACAGCCCCTTTCTTCATAAGGATTTTCTCCAATTCACACCCGGGAGCCACTCCAATATAACGACTCTGCAGATTTTCAAAGTTATTATATACTATGTCTTCATATACAAGATTAATCCCATATGATGCAGGAATAGCATAATACTCACTATAACAAGTATTATCTTTGCCAAATGTCCATATAACGGTATTATCAAAGGATGGGATATCTGTCGATAATACCATTTTATCAGACAGCTCTGCTTTTAATAAGCTCATCTCCTCTATTCTTTTGTTATCAGCATATGAGAGTTTGTACTCATACGGGATGTTGCCTTTCAGCAAAAAAAGTATCAATGTTAATCCCGCCAAGATAAACGGAATACCTTTCAATGGTATTTGATTTTTTTTACATTGCATTTCCCCTTCAATGAAAAATGGGAAAAGTACTATCGCACCAACAATAAAAATCAACGTGTGCCTACCACCAGGTTCTATTCTGTACATAAGTAAATCTGCAAGAATGAACGCTATCATCGAAATAATGTATATCCCCTCAAAAAAAAGCCAGGGCTTCATACACTCAAATCCTTCTTTTCCCTTACTTCGATCGTATTTATATCTTACTATTTGGTATACCATGTGCCCCGCCAATACAGCCGTGAAAACCAGGAATAATAAGTAATAAAGACCCGCTGCATAGAACGTCTTTTCAGAAAACGCTTCCACAATCATATTATAAACTGCATACATCGAAGTATAAATCTTACCAAAGAAATAGGTGAATCCATAAATCGGCCCCCCATTAATAAAAGACCTTATCCAATCTGTATAAAACAGTTCTTCAGTATACTCAGCTGTAAAGTTCTTTGAGATAAAGACATACAAAACAGATGTAGCAGTAATCAAGCCTGAAGTGACTATGATAGGAACAAAAAATAAAGATTTCTTTATCTCACGTTTTCTTTTGATATTATTAGTCCACAAATACAAGGGCATCAAAAACAGTACTATCAAGTATGGTCTCATACAGGTCATCAGACAAACACACATATATATTACTGACAATAAAGCTGCTGTGCTCTTTTTTTTGATTCCCCGAATGCACAAAGCGGCATAAACAATCATTAATGCAAACATTTCCGGCTCGGGAATGCAGGAAAGCAAATACCGTGGAAAAGGCTTCAACGCAACTAAAAACAGGACAATTATGATTGTTTTCTGTTTATCAATTTCAGTAAAAAACGCAAAAAAAACCAGTGCTAAAGAAACAGCAACTATGTTGCTGATAAAAGGACTGATCAATCCCCAGCCAAATAATTTCCCATATAGTATCCACTGTAGCAGGAGCAAAGGACTCCATGATGCGAATGAGAGCATTTTCGCATGTGATTCATTGAAGCCATAAAAGCCAGCCGGATAACCTCTATCAAGGATTGCTTCTGTCATTTTATAATACATTAATTCATCATTCCATCCTGAATCCGGAAGAAACAAAGTCCTGAATGACCCCCCGTCAATCAAGCAATATAGAAATGGCAGAATTAAAGGTATACACCCAAGGACTATCGCACATATCGTAGTCTCTACTTTTTTACTTTTTGAGGATTGGTAATTCATCATCATACTCCGCAGGCATGGATCCCACTATCTTGCCCCTAACAGTCCATTCACCTTATATAGTATCTATAATATTTTCCATCAATAATCTGGGAAGCCCTGTATTCATTTTCAATCCATTTCATTATCCAACTATTCGAATCCCAGTGCAGTTGTCCGTACCAACAGCTGACAGCAATGATATCCGGATATTTTTCCGGATGTCTATCCCAATACTCAAGCAGAATATCATTATAAGCAGCATCGCAAATGGTAGTATAAGAAGAAACCGTAACATCCTCATACATATATCCCAACGAACTATTGTCAACAATCAACAATGCAGACCCTTCCGGGACTAAACCCAATATTTCTTCATAGGAACAACTTGTGATATAGCTCGTCATGTATTCTGCTAGTATTCCCTTGGCTGGACCTTCCTTTACAATTCCTCGTACACTTGAAACATTGAACATTACGCCTGCGCTGCCAGGATACTGCCAGATTTTGACAAATACCGCAACCAAACACATAAATAATAAGAATGGTCTCGAAAGTCGTTTATAGTTTTCCGTATCTATCCCTTCAGCAAACTTTAAGATAGCAAAGATGCCTATAACAATCCCCGGAATCATGTATTTTGCGGACGCAAAGACCGTCAAATCCGTCAAAAGAAGAACACTGATCAGCTCTACAACACTCAGTACAATAGTAATATGCACAAATCTTTTTTGCGGCATATCAAGCTTCTTCAGTGTGACTATCGCAAAAGAAACTATTAAAAAATACAAAGCATAATTATATGCATGCTCGTATTTCCACAACATGAGTATCCAATGAAAAACGTGATGAATCATTCCTATTGTCAACGACAAGAACATAAACTGTACAATCGACGAATGCTTCTTAGTGATGCGAGAAAGAATTATTAATACGATTTTGGCTAAAAGGCAATACAAGCCGCACAAAAGAAAACCAAGTAAAAACTCTTTGGCATAATGACTGATTTTATATAAAACTGTCAAATCCGTATAATTAGAATGGCCCCGTAGCATATCTGCAACCAAGCCGATAAAATTGTCAACTGATCCGGTCAAATGGCTGACATATATAAGATATAGGCTTCCCCCTGCCGCGCAAACTACTAAAAAAAGTACAGAATTATACCATCTTATGTTTTTATTCTTCAAAAAGAAAACCAGAATAACCGGAAAGAGTAAAACTGCAGAAGGATATGCAAGCACCATCATACACATCCAAACCCCGCATAAAATAGAATGATATATTTTTTGCTTGTAAACAAGAAAAAATAAATGCGAAAGAAGAAAGGTCAGAGACCAGATCAGCATTATAGAATAGTCCGGAAGAATCGAATTTTTAGGCAACAGATTAAAATAGAGTGCTGCCAGATAAAAGGCGTATTCCGGCGTGAGAAATGTTTTGACCACTTTGTACATCATCCAGGCGGCAAAAAGGTGTATTGCACATCCCCATACCCTGACCCAAACAATCACGCCGGACATTTTAGAAAACAATATACCATATATCCACATCAAAAACTCTGTTAAAAATGCGGATGTTTGATGCGGATCCCAAATGTCCACAAACATTTTTTCGCCTCTCAGGAGACGATATCCCATTGTTATCTGATATTCTTCATCAACATTTAAACCAACAAAAACTGTTTTGAGAGCAGCCAGGACACTTAAAAAAATAACCACTCCTACGACAACTTTTTTCTTTTTTTCTAAAAAAAACACAACTCGCTCCTTGAACGCGTTTTAGTCAAAAAAAAATACCCACCAACTCAACCAAAACATAGTTTGACCGTTATATAAAGTAAGTTAGTCCATTCCTTGTCTATTATAGCATGGTACTAAATATTAATAAAGGCGGTTAGATTATCGCCTTGAATGCTGTCTGTCGCGCACAGGAATTCCTGTTGACAAAAGTGTATTCTTACCTCTTTTGCTTTAACAATCTGCTGTTTCGAACCACTATACCGATTGCTATCACAATGTAAGAAAGCATAATAAACACCCCTGCGTTTAAAAAAACCCCCACAAAAGAACATATGGAAAGGATAAGGAATACGCTTGCGCTTAAAATGGCAAATACCGATCCCGCCTTGTTTTTGACAAGTGCTGCGATCAAAAAGAATATAAGGGCTGTTATACCTACGGATTCTTCCGCGATTACTTCTATAACTCTGAAAGCATCAGTGCCTATAATTATTTCCTGGATCAGACTAATAAAGTTTTCAACAGTCATCAGCGACAAAGGTATGATATGAAGCGCAGGCTGTTTTTTTGAAAGCATACCGGTCGCGATACCTATAGCACAGGAAATGATGTAAAGTAAAGCCATGATGGCTGAAAAAACGTCGTAATACAGGAAATAATAGAAAAACCCTTGAGGTGAACCGAATGACAGCAGGTGTCTATGCAACGCCGCAGTACACAGTGCAGAATTTACTGCCATCTTCCAGTTGGTTACCACATTGTTTGCAAAACATTAATTATGCTCCCTTCGGTTGTAATGCTATAACACAAGATTTATTATACCCCGACGGTATATTGAGGTGCAAGAAAATACCATATATCTGCAAAAGTTTTATGCCGATCCCCTAAAGTTTTCTAAACTTATGCCGAAATATAGAAATGAATAATTGTGTTCGCGCAAGGATGCGTGATATCCGGTTTGCCTGACGGCGTCATGGAGGATGCTTATGGGAAATATCACTAAAACAGATCTTTTTCCCGCAGGAAAAGATCTGACTGCAGGTTCGCAGTATACTCACAAAAAACAATCTCAAAGCTCAGCAGAGAGCTCATATCAGGCTGCCCTGTTAAAACGTAAGGCAAATGCGCAGACCGAAAAACCGATCGATCCGTCAAAGCGGTTTTCCGTCACATCCGCGCAGTCTGTTACCGCACTTCAGTCCGACTATCTGAGATCAATCAGAGAAACACGAGCGAACAAAAAGAAGACCTCTCTGGCAACGAAAAAGCTTCAGTACAGTTTCAAGAAGGTATCCTCCGAGATCATGCGAAGCAAAACTCCTTCTGCGGCAAAGTCTGCCGCGGGAAAAGCAAGGCGTGAAGTGCTCAGGCTGAAAAGGCTGAAAGCCAGCGGAGAATACGATGCCGAAGAGATAGAAGCAGCCATCACCCATGCAAAATCCATGGAACGCATCGCTAAGAAAAAAGCCGCCCATCTTGAGCAGGAAGAAATGATAGAAGTGACGGATGACGGAAGCGGAACGCTTTCACTGAAGGATGCGCTCAAGGCCGAAAACAGGGAAAACAGATCCGAAGAAAATCCCGAAAACGAAAGTGATCTTACTGAAGAAGAGATCACAAACTCGGCGGGAGCAGAAGATGCAGCCGCCGAAGCGGAAGCAGCCCGCGAGCAGATGCAGGCAGAAATAGAATACCGGCAGGAGCTTGCTCAGGAGGAAGCTCAGGCCATGCAGGAAGAGCTGGCTGCCGAAATGTCGGAGCAGATGTCTGAACTTATGACAGAAATTTCCGAAGAAATGCAGGAAATGATGGAGCAGTTCGACATGATGGAAATGCTCTCAGGCCCTGTGGGAAAGATGAATTCACAGGATTTTGAAATGCTTAAGACCAAGCACCGCACCGATGAGATGAAGGAGATCGCGAAAGCGGATAAGGAATATCTTAAGGTCATTTTTGATAAACTGCAAAGAGAAAAATCAGGAGGTGCTTCCGTCGCAGCTTCCGCATCCTCCGGCGGCATATCAATGAACGGTTCTTCTCCCGTTTCTATCTCCGGAGCGCTCTCATCTATAGATATCAGCACTCCCGATGCATCAGCGGTTGCTGCATCCTCTGTATCGGGTATGGAAGGCGCAGTAGTGGATGTATCGATATAAAACACTATTTGCATCACGAAAAACTCGCAGTTTTTTCCTATAAAGTGAATAATAAAGCCGGGGTTAACTCCCCGGCTTAGCTTTTACAACTCGGCTATGCTATTTTCTTTCCTTTTGCAGCTTTGATATTTCTTATAAGCACTCCGACTGACAATACTATATATGAAGTATAGAACGGAATGCATGAAAAGGAATACCAGTACTGTCTTAAAACAGAAAAGAGAATCCTTGGATTTTTCATCACCATTAGGTTACGCACAGACGGACCGATAAGGGATGAAACACTAACTACTATCAAAATCACCGCCACCGCCGCCGATATCGCACCAAATATAATACCGGCTTTGTTTTTCATAACTGCAGCAAGAATAAACAGTACGAGCAAAATCACAGCAATAATGAACTCTGCCACATATCCTTTATGCTGCCTCATAATCATTTTAATATAATTGGGATTGGCTAAATAGCTGAGAAGTTTCGGAACAGGGGCCGGTCCTAAAAACATGAGCGGCAATTCTACAATATTCGCCAAAATCAGTATCGGTAACGGAATGGCTGCAAGAAATGCCTGCTTTTTTGACAAAATACCGGTCGCTATTCCAACAATATACGCGCAAATATTAAGTACAATGAATAATCCTAAACCTCCCCTGAATACAGGCATAGAACTTATAAAATGTATCAGTGCAAAAAGGCAGAAAACCGCTGCTATGATAGCCATAGGGAGCATCACGCCGTTAGTTGATTTCGGTCTCTGAGCCGTAGCTGCCTGAGGTATCGGGGCCATTGCCTGTGCCTGCTGCAATACAGGTTCAGTCGGTATAGGCTGAGGCTCCGGTGTCGGAACTTCCCGAGTTGCAGGCTGTACAAGGGTGGGTGCCTGTTGTATAACAGGTGCAGGAGCTCCGCATTTTGTACAGAATCTGCTGCCTTCTTTTAACTCGTTACCGCATTTTGTGCAAAACATTATGCTCTCTCCTTTTATTTTTTCTTGATCTCAATAGCCTTATAAGTAAAAGCTGCAAGAGCCGCTCCCACAAGAGGTCCTACGATAAATACCCATACGGAAGCGATGGGAGCCGTATTTCCGCTTATGGCTGCCACTATAGCGGGGCCGATGCTTCTTGCGGGGTTAACACTGGTTCCCGTAAGGCCGATTCCAAGAATATGAACTACAGTAAGCGTAAGACCGATAACTATGCCTGCAAAGGAACCGTGAGAAGCATTGGATGATGTCACTCCCAAAATGGCCATAACAAATATGAATGTGAGAACGATCTCGACGATAAGGCCGGCAACTGCACTGCCGCCCACTCCGGCAAGTCCGTTTGATCCGAATCCTCCGGTCTTATCGGTTATTCCGCCGAGGTTAAATATAAGTGCAAGAAGGCCCGATCCGGCAAATGCTCCCAGGCACTGAGCTATTATGTAGCCGACAAAATCTTTTATCTCCATGCCGCCGTTTATCAGTACTCCGAGTGAAACAGCAGGATTAATGTGGCAACCCGAAACATTTCCGATGCTGTAAGCCATCGCAACGATCGTAAGACCAAAAGCAAAAGCGGTCAGAATGTATCCGCCTCCGTTTGCGGAGTCACAGCCGACCAGCATGGCAGTCCCGCAGCCAAGGATCACCAAAGTCATTGTTCCAATAAATTCAGCAACATACTTCTTCATTTCGATACCTTCTTTCATATGTATTTGTTAGCCGCGTCACACGGCATTTTCATTATACCACCCTTTCTCCCCTCATAATATTAAAAAAAGCAATAAAAAAAGGACAGTTATCTGTAGCATTTACACAACAGATAACTGTCTCATTTTCCTATAATACAGATTATCAGTAGCAGAGCACTTCGTGTCCTTCCTCTGTGACAAGTACCATGATCTCCCACTGTGCCGAAGGCATTCCGTCGGCGGTGGATACCTCCCAGCCGTTTTCCTTATCGGTTTTTATCTTTTCTTTTCCGAGGTTTACCATAGGTTCAATGGTGAAGGTCATTCCGGGCACAAGCAGCATTTCCGTCCCCGCCTTGGAATGATAGCCCACCCATGGATCCTCGTGGAACTCAAGGCCTACTCCGTGACCGCCTATCTCGCGCACCACGGTGTATCCTCTGTCATAACAATAGTCGTGCACCGCCTGGCCCATATCTCCGAGGCGTCCCCATGGCTGAACCTTTTCAAGTCCTGCATATACCGATTCTTTGGTCACCTCGACCAGCTTTCTTTTTTCTTCGCTCACATTTCCTATGCAATACATTCTTGAGGAATCGGAAAAATATCCGTCAAGTATGGTCGAGCAATCGATATTTACAATATCCCCGTCCCGCAGATACTTTCCCTTGTGAGGAAAGCCGTGGCACACCTGATCGTTCACGGAAGTGCACACGCTGTAGGGATATCCTTCGTAATTAAGCGGTGCAGGGATCGCTCCCGCGCCATATGTTATCTCATTTACTATGTCGTTGATCTTGGAGAGCTCCATGCCCTCGCAGACTTCTTTATCTAGAGTATCAAGGATCTGGATATTTATCTTGCAGCTTCTCTTTATCCCCTCGATCTGCTCCGGAGTCTTGATTATCTCGTGGTCGGGAACCTGCACGCCTTGCAGCTGGTATTTTTTGATCCTGGCATCAAATGCCTCGTGACACTGCTTGTATTTCTTTCCGCTCCCGCACCAGCAGGGATCATTTCTTCCGATCTTAAGCATTCTTCATTTCCTCCGATGCAGCACAGTCGCAGCTTCTGGCGTCCACACTGATTACTTTCTTTCCCGAGATATAGCCCTTTTCCTCAAGCCCAGCCTGGATTATCCTGTTCCACTCAGCACCGGTCAGGTCAAGCACCGTCCCGTCATCCAGGGTGATGGAGCAGGCCCGCTCCGCACAGCAGTCTACTCCGCAGGCCACACGGTACATATTCTTGCGGCTGATGGCACCTATGTCCTCAAGCGTATTGATCATTCTGTACACCGTGGCGGTACCGAGAGACTTATCGATCTTAGAAGCTTTATAAAAAATCTCCTTACAGCTCGCGCAGTCCTCTTCGAGTATGATATCAAGCAGCATCAATCTCTGCTTGGTTATCCTGCACCCACTGTCTCTGAGCTTTTGCACGATTATATCCTTTTGCATATTTGTGACCATTTTAGACATGTAAAGGCACCTCGTTCTTGTTGATAATGGTTATCATTTTCACCAAGGGTTAGTTTATACTAACATTCTGTTTTTGTCAATATGCTATTGAAAAATGATCCCAGAAAATGATATTATACTATATGTTGTTGTATTGTTTTGCTTGCCATACTATTTTTAGTGTCTGAGGTAGGATCATGTATTTCGGTACCATCAAGAAAAATGATATAGCCAACGGCCCCGGAGTGAGAGTAAACCTGTTTGTGAGCGGATGTACCCATCACTGCGAGGAGTGTTTCAACGCCGAAACCTGGAACTTCAAATATGGCGAGGAATACACCGAAGCACACACCAAAGAGATACTGGATGCGCTTTTACCCGATTACGTGGCCGGTATGACTTTTCTCGGCGGAGAACCCATGGAGCCCGAAAACAGGGGAACCATCCTTGATATTTCGCGTAAGATAAAACAGCTTTATCCCGATAAGACCATATGGATCTATTCCGGATATCTTACAGAAGAACTCTTTGCACGGGCCGGCATCTGGAGCGCAGAATGTGTCCCTTCTGCAGAGGATGTCCCCAGGAACCGGATCCTTCCCGATTACTCTCCCGCTCCCGATCACGAGGCTCTAGCGGAGCTCATTAATCTCACGGATGTGATCGTGGACGGTGAGTTTATGAAAGATAAAAAGAACCTCCGACTTAAATTCAGAGGTTCCGAAAATCAAAGAATAGTTGATGTCAAAAAAACAATTGCGCAGGGAAAGATAGTTCTTGCTGATTTCAAAGACAGACAATAAATGTCAGCATCAGCATCCGTAACCTCCCATGCACAGACCGCTGCCGCCGCAGCAGAGATTAAGGATCATGTTTGCGATACATATCCTCATGCATATTGTTCCTGCTCTGCTCTGACCATAGCCATAGGACGACTGCCTCTGTGAATACCAGCTCGATCCGTTCTGGAGCTGTTCCAGCAGCTGACGATATTCAAAATTGTTGGGTTCAAGCGCTGCCGCACGTTTGGCATGTTCCAGCGCCGAAACCGTGTTTCTGAGCCCCGAATGGGCGATGGCACTGTAATAATACCACCTTGCATTCCTGAGATTTTCTTCCATTCCGTCAAGAGTGGTGCGTGCTTCTTTATAATACCCGCTTCTGATATAATTTCCCGCGGCGCGAAGCCTGGGATCGTCCTCATAGCCTGTCTGTGAGCCGGTGTTTCTGTAGCCTCCGAATGCCCCGAAAGGCCCAAAATCATCATATCCGTATTCGAATCCGCGGCTGCTGCCGGAATAACTTCCGGTGTTTCCGTAGGATGACGAGCTCTGACCGTAGCCGTAGCTTCCGTAACCTCCGTAGCCTCCAGAATATCCTTCGGTGCGCTCCTTCATTATCTGCTGATAAGCGCTCTGTATCTGCTTGAATTTCTCCTCAGCCTGAGCTTTGTTCGGATTGTTGATATTGGCGTCCGGGTGGTACCTGCGGCTCAGATTTCTGTATGCTTTTTTAATATCTTCCTCCGAAGCGTTTCGTGCTACTCCGAGGACTGCATAGGGATCCATATCTTATGCTTGCTCTTTCTTTTTTTCTCTCTCTGTCCGGATCTTTTCATAGCGCTCCCACACGCCGGAGTAAAGTATATTTCGTAGTATTTCGACATTTTCTATGATGGGGAGCATTTCAAATCTCTTACAGCACTCCGACATCATCATCGTGAGAATGACTCTTATCTGCTCATCAAAATCAGGCTCTTCTATCCTTTTTACAAAAGGATTGTATTTCCCTTTTTTGATATCCTTTTCAACATCATCATATGCATCTAGGATATAAATGAATTTGCCAAGATAATACCCCAGTTCCGAAAGAGTATCTTTCCATTCATCGTCCCGGGGAGTCATGATCATGCCCATTATATCCCCAAAGAGCCCTGACATCAAATCGATGTCGGTACACCCCTCCTTTTCGAGGTCATGGATCTTTTCCAGTTTATCCTTTATCAGATTTTCCTTTCCCCGGTAAACACACCTTTTCTTGAAGCTCTTTTTGCGGAGCATGCACCCAAAGCACGCCCTGAACATTTTTTTGTCGTCTATCCAGTCGTCCTCACATTTATAGAGAGTAAGGAGCACATTCATGTCCGCCACATAATCTATGACCACATTTTTGACGAAGGGATGCCTCTCAAAAGGGTGTGCCACGCAGACACATTTGGATGAATCAGTGTCAGGTTCGTACAGCGAGGAGAGCAGCATTGCCGCAAAGGTCATGTCGTAGCTGAGTGTGATCTGCCCCATTGCGCCGTACCTCTTTAAAAGGCTCTGACAGAGCCCGCAATAGTAGGCGTGGTATATATCAAATTCTTTGAATTTCATTTCTGACTTGTTAATTGTGATATATCCAAACATATTATGACCTTCTGATAAACTGCTCCGCACATTTTCTGCATCTTATCTCAATGCGTCCTCTGCCTCTGGGAACACGCAGCTTCTGACCGCATTTGGGGCATTTGAACACCTTGTATTTTCTGCCTTCCGTAAAGTTGTACTTAAGCTTTGCAAATCCGTTGCGCGCCCATGCGGTATTCTTAAGAAACCATGCGTTTTCTTTGTATCTTGCCGCATGATTCCGCGAAAACATTCTGAAATACTCATATGCGATCACTGCGATCGCAGCTATATATACGTAGGGCACAGTAAAAAGGGATACGATAAATATGACAAGAGCAAGGACCATGAGGAAGAGTCCGAACTGATCCTGCCCGTAGCGTCCGTACATAACCTTTCTGAGCCAGTTTGTAAATCTGTTCATGATCAATCGATACCTCCGGACAAATTATACTGCTAACACATATAATACTTTATATTCATCCGTCAAAAACTGCAATTAAATAAAAATAAACATTTCTAAAATAAAAGTAAACCGCCGGTTTTACCCGGCGGCATTATCAGCTTTTCGGTGAAAATTCGAATATCTCTGCACCTCCTGAAAGGTCACCCGGATCGTTTTTCCATATTCCTTCATCCTTCAGGAAATCTATTATTGCATTTACGGTTTTATCATAATGTGCCATAAGGCCGTCATGGCCGTTTATTATCTTTTCGTAATCTCCGTCCTTAGCCGCTCTTTCCAGAATAAGAGCTTCCTCCGAAAGCCCCTTTGCCCCCAGTGTCTTGGATGTGCTCTTTACAGCGTGAACAGTCACACCATAGTTTCGCCAGTCCTTCAGATCGATATAACTCTTCAGCTTATCTTTCTTTTCTGCAGCGGATCTTGCATATTCCCTGAGCAGCGTTTTATAAAAGTCCTCGTCCTCCTGACAGTACAGAAGCCCTGTGTTATAATCCATCCCAGCATCCTTAAGGATGGGAGGTTCACGATGTGATCCTTCCAAAGCTTTTGTGCCGCTTTTCTTTTCTTTAGCCTTAACAGCCTCTACTTTTTCTGCCGGAAGATAGCTTACCAGCATCCTTTCCATGGCCTTGTAATCTATGGGCTTGGTAAGGTAATCGTCAAACCCTTCGGAAAGGTATCTCTCTCTTGCTCCGTTAACGGCATCTGCGGTAAGGCATATAAAAGGTGTGCTGTGGTTAAGGGATCTTTCATCCTCTTTTATCTGCTTCATGGCAACGCTTCCGTCCATCTCGGGCATACGCTGATCCATAAGTATCACATCATAGGTGTTTTCCCTTGCAAGCTTTACCGCTTCCACGCCGCTTAAAGCAGTATCTATCCGCATCCCGGTATCCTTTAGCAGGCCGACTGCAACCATCAGATTCATCTTGGTGTCGTCCACGATCAAAATATGCGCATCCGGGGCACGGAAGGATTCTTCGTAGACATGCATCCTGCGTATACTGTTTTCCAGCCTTTCGCGGAAATTCCCGATAGGTTCATCGGAGACGATCTTTTGCGGCAGGATTATTGTAAATGACGAACCTTTGCCATATATGCTTTCAACACTTATGCTTCCGCCCATCATATCAAGGAAGGTATGGGTTATGGCAAGCCCCAGTCCGGTTCCTTCCACAGTGCTGTTCTTCTTAAGGTCAACCCGCTGGAATTTGCCCCAGAGTTTCCCCATATCTTCTTTTTTTATCCCAATCCCGGTGTCCTTTACCGTAAAGATGAGGGTTATTGATCCCTCGCTTTTTTCAAGGCTTTTTACCGACAGGCAGATACTCCCCTCGTTGGTATACTTAACCGCATTATTAAGAATATTAATCAGCACCTGGCGAACGCGGAGCTCATCGCCGCAGAGCACATCAGGAAGATTCTCATCCACTTCGGTTACAAACTCAAGCCTCTTTTCCTCGGTCTTAAAAAGGATCATATTGCTCACGTCATTAAGAACCGAGCTCAGCTTGTATTCCGCCTCAACTATCTCGATCTTTCCGGCTTCTATCTTTGAAAAATCAAGAATATCATTGATTATGGAAAGGAGGTTATTTCCGGCATTTTCTATATTATGGGAATACTTGCAGACATTCCCGAAGGTTTCTCTTGATTCCTCTTCTTTGTCGAAGATTTCATCCCTTCCCCGGGTGCTCTCTCTTTTTATCATTTCGTTCATTCCGAGGATAGCATTTATAGGAGTGCGGATCTCGTGTGACATGTTTGAAAGAAAGTCCGATTTGGCTCTGTTTGCTTCCTCCGCGTCTGCGAGAGCCATCTCCGTCTTGGCCTGAGCTCTCACTATCTCGTACTGCGCCAGGGCGCATATTATCACTTCCACAAGATACATTATTGGAAGACGGTTGTATATCTCGGGGAAGGCATATCCCAGATCATGAAGCGGTGTCCACATATATACAGCCATTCCTGTAAAAAGCATGCTGCAGAAAAGGAAGCCGTAAAAAAGATTATAGAAATAAAAACCGATGGGGGCTGCGATGAAGATAAGAAAAATACTTGTCCCTCCCATGCTTCCGGTATAGAAATATACAGCAAAACTGTTCCAGAAAACCAGGCAGTGAAAAATGATGGCCGCATGAGTCAGGACCTTTAAAAGTCTGTTCTGTGGGAACTTCCTGAATTTCTGCACAAAGAATACCGGCAGAGTAAGCAAAACGGCCACTGCGTCAAACAGTGCCAGGTTTCCGATTGACGGAACCCCTTTTCTGTAGCAGTCAAAACACAGAAAAAAGCAGTACACGACAATAACCACATCCATAATAATGATACGGGTGTAGTCCAGCTCCAGAAATATTCTTCTGATAATGTTCCTGTTTCCGTTTTTCATGCTTTCTTATGTTTTCCGGCTTTATTCGTGCAGTCTGTGTATCATGGAAAATGCAGGCTCATACTGGTTGATAAGAGCCGCGTTATGAGCGAAAAATACAATGCCGTCGGTGGACGCCTTGATGATCTCCCTGACGCTTCCGTCGTAAGGATCCAGTATCTCCGCCATGTCTGTGCCGTATTTCACGTCATCTCCGCAGTTTACTATCCTGCGGAAGATTCCTGCATGTTCCGCATAAACCTCTACAAGATCATCCTCATACAGCACGTGGGAGATATATCCCGAGTGGCATTCGTATTTTATTATGCCCATTCTGGTAAGGAATCTGAGCACAGCGGAAATGGCCTGCTTGGCATCCTTTTCATCTATCTGTTCCTTCTGTCTGGTAAATACGGAAAAGGCATTTCCCGTCTCCCTTTGCAGATTATAATTAAGAGTCGCCGTGTCTATCGGCTGAGGTCTTCTGACAACAACATACGGAAGACCGAAAAGATTCGCCAGAGACACGTTCTCGTGACCGTTTGCCATCATTCTCACATGAGGAACGCAGTCAGAACGGCCAAAGAATGATGTGAACTGTATCATGTAGGTGTATTCCGATATGGCACGGAAAAGCCCGCCTGCAAGCCTAGAAATAGGCTCACCGTAATCGTTTCCGGGAAAGCATCTGTTGATATCCAGATTCTTTACACCGAAAAAATCCATATCAAGATTAAAGGCATAATGATTGATGGAAGGGATGACCATGATCTGCTTTTCGTTTGAGATAGCTCCCGCAGCTTCCAGCTCTGTCAGGACCCTGACAAGACTGCTGCAGATATATAGCTGCTCATTCTCGTTTCCTCTGGACGGTCCCACGATAACGGCGCTTCTGTCCCCGTTTCCGAATATATATCCCTTTACCTTCATCTCATCGCGGTAAATGGAATTAAACTTGAATATTTCTATCGTTTCCATCAGAATGCCCCCGTAAGAATTCTGGCAAGAAGATCACCTTCGCTGACAACCGGGTAGATTCTCTGGGTAAAGAGAAGACCCGAACCCGAAGTAGTGATTTCCTGAATCTTCTCGCCCTTAAAGGGATCTATGAGTTCTCCTATAACCTCTCCCGCCTTAACAAAATGATTATGCTCGGTAAGCGGCATATAGATCCCTGCATGCTCGCTTCTGATAAATTCAACCGATCCGTCCCCCGACATAGCGGGGAGCTGTGTCCGCGGTCTGGGGCCGGTCCACATTCCCAGCTCGCAGAGTATATTAAAGATGCCGTCCACTATCTGATCGCCGTAGGGTTTGTTTATCTGATGACCCTGTCCCATTTCGATAACAAGGGTCGGAACCCCCAGGCAATTGAGAGAATGAGCCAGCGTGGATTCATGTACTGTGGCTGTGGCATTCATCCATATCATATCCGCGTTAGTGAGCTTGGCAAGGGGAAGCAGGTTTTCGGCAAACTCCTCGCTGAGTCGCACCTGTGGGATCTCCCGCACAAAAATATCACTGGCGTGAATATCAATGCATATATCCGATCCGGCTATGTTGCTTATGACGGCATTGGCCATCCTGTCAACCAGTGTGCCGTTTTCGGATCCGGGGAAGGTCCTGTTCATATCCCTTTTATACAGGGGATTTATCTTGCTTGCCATATCGATCCCGAAAGGGTTGAGCGCAGGATAAATATCAACTATCCCCATTAGCGATTCCGGACTTTCGTTTATTCTTCTTGCCACCTCATAGCAGACATACTGGCCTTCTATCTCGTCACCGTGGATCCCGCTTACAATCGAGATCCTTCCCGGAGAATTTATCTCGGACGAAGGGGTGAGTCTGTTTCGGATCAGCTTGTATTTCTCCCCTATGGGAAGTTCGTATTCTTCAAGAATTTCTACCATATAATAAGTCTCCGATCACGGGGAATGCTGCGGGCATTCCCGTAAAGAAAAAAGGCAGGAGCAAAATCTCCTGCCTTTGAAAGATCTGTAGATATATAGTGATGCCCCTCACGTGGGATACTGCTTTCCACCCGTGGGCATTCCGGCAGGTATCAGTTTCCGTCATCCTCGATTCCAAGTGTGGAGAGGATGTATATAAACTGTCTGTCGATGGCTTCCGAACTGATCCCCACAGTGTTCGAAAGTGCCTTTAATCCCTCGAGTGTGTAAAGAATGCTCTTTGCTGCCTCGGACGGATCGGCACATGTAAGCTCGCCGTTTTCCACTCCTACTTCGATCACTCTCTTGAGGATCTTGACTGTGGCATCGGCTTCCTTTCTGAGGAAGTCGTCTTTGCGGTCGGGTCTTTCCTCAAAATAAAACTCATACACGGCTTTTGTCAAAGAGCCGCGCTTTTTAAGGATTTCCTTCTTCTGCTCAACAAGGAAAAGAACAAGTATCTCGGCGGACGTGGAATTCTCGGATACCTTTCCGGAAAATACATCCTCACCCTCCTGATCCGATTTGAGCACATCCATAAACACCTGTCTGGTGCTTTCAAAGTAAAGATAAAGTCCGCCGCGGCTGATATCGCACGCATCAACGATATCTTTCATCGTTACGGCACGGTAACCCTTTTCCGCAAATACTTCTCTTGCTTTATCGATTATAAACTGTTTTTTTCTGACTGACTTGTCTCCCATATCCTAAAGACCCCGTTTCCTTCTCAAAGATTTCTTTCCGCATTCCACTGTGTCACGATTTCCAGCATTTTGCTTACACACAGATAGAATATCCGCTCCGACACACCCTGGCTCCACAGAGCTGCACGGGTTCTCCCGCCGAGAACGTATTTTGACAGGATGCCGCAGATTATCCCCCAATCCTTATAGTCGGCAGATTCTATTGCCCTTCTTTCGTCTGCCGGAGTCTTAATATTCCGGCGGGTAAATACATAAGGGTAATTCCTGTCCATCAGAGGTGAATTTGAAGCAACCTTTATAAACGACATAAGTGTCGAGTCATATACCGGGAAAGCAAGCGATGTGTTGGAATCGAGCCCGTCTCCCTTGTAAATAGTGGATGCCGCTGACGGCGAAGCCTGCTCGAGCCAGGGAAGGTACTTTACAAGCGGCTCGATCTCCTGCCGGTGCCGGTTCATTTGTTCTATCAGATATTCCGATTCTTTATCCATTATCAGCCCTCATCGAATTCTTTTCAAACAAAACTGACACAAGTGTTATCATTCTAACATAGTTTTTCAGAAAAATATATATTTTTTTAATATTTTTGTAATTTTTTTAGGTTTCCGCAGCGATAATATCGGCTACATACACTCCGCTGGCAGACGCATGTGAAAGTGAGTGAGTCACACCACTGCCGTCTCCGATGATGAAAAGGCCCGGATGATTACACTCAAGACGCTCGCTCAAGCTTACTTCCATGTTGTAGAATTTAACCTCCACACCATATAGAAGAGTGTCGGGATTGGCCGTTCCCGGAGCGATGCGATCCAGCGCATAGATCATCTCGATGATACCGTCAAGTATACGCTTCGGAAGAACAAGGCTCAGGTCACCGGGAGTGGCTGCGAGTGTAGGCTGTACCATACCCTCGTTGATCCTCTTCTGATTACTCCTTCTTCCCCTTTCGAGGTCACCGAAACGCTGAACGATAACGCCTCCGCCAAGCATGTTGGAAAGCCTTGCTATTGATTCACCGTAACCGTTACTGTCCTTAAAAGGCTCCGAGAAATGCTTTGCCACAAGAAGTGCAAAGTTGGTATTATCTGTCTTCTTTGAAGGATCCTCGAAGCTGTGACCGTTAACCGTAACTATACCGTTCGTATTCTCGTTAACGACAATGCCGTTGGGATTCATGCAGAAGGTTCTGACACTGTCTTCAAATTTTGCTGTACGGTATACTATTTTACTCTCATAGAGCTCATCCGTAAGGTGTGAAAAGATAGGCGCGGGAAGCTCGACTCTGACACCAAGGTCAACTCTGTTTGATCTGGTCGGAATTCCAAGCTTTTCACATACACCCTCCATCCATTTGCTTCCGCTTCTTCCGACAGAGATGATACATTTCTTGCACTCGGCAGTCTTACCTCCGTCGTAGGTTATCCTGAACCCTCCGTCAGTGGGTTCAACCTCTTCCACTGGAGATCTGAATTTGAAATCGATATGATCTTTCATCTCTTCATAAAGCTTGCCCAGGACGATGTAATTGATATCGGTTCCGAGATGTCTTACGGAAGCATCAAGGAGCTTAAGTTTGTTCTGCATGCAGAGCTTTTTGAATCCGCTTCCGGCTGTGGAGAACATCTTGGTCTTCTCTCCGCCGTGTGACATATTGATGCCATCGACATAATTCATGAGCTCAAGAGCTTTGTTGCGCCCTATGTATTCGTGGAGCGTTCCGCCGAAGTCGTTGGTGATATTGTATTTTCCGTCCGAGAAAGCTCCAGCTCCTCCAAAACCGTTCATTATGGCGCAGGTCTTGCACTTGATGCAGCTCTTAACTTTATCGCCGTCAATGGGGCAGTGTCTCTCCTCAAGAGGAAATCCTGTCTCAAGCACCGCAACTTTCAGATTGGGAGCTTTTTTCATGAGCTCATATGCGGAAAAGATTCCTCCCGGTCCCGCACCGATAATTATCACATCATAATCCATAAATACATACCTCTTTACTGCTTTTAGTTTTGCTCTCAGACTGACGCAAGCGCCTTTTCTATATCATCCTTCATGTCAAGGACTGCTGCCCTTGAGGCGTCCGCATAACCCGCTTCGCCATAGGAAGCATACTGTTCCTGTTTATATGCGGCGATTATTCCTCTTGAGGAATTAATTATGGCTCCGAGTCCGTCCTCATTAAAGAAGTGGACCAGATCCGCGCCTTTTCCTCCCTGAGCGCCGTACCCCGGAACGAGTATAAAGCTCTTGGGCATTACTTTTCTGAGTATCTTTCCCTGCTCGGGATAAGTGGCTCCGACCACCGCACCCACCGCGCTGTAACCGTTTTTACCGATGCATTCGGATCCCCACTCAGTAACCTTTTCTCCCACGAGCTCATAGAGCGGCTTTCCGTCCACTATACGGTCCTGGAATTCTCCGCTGCTGGGATTGGATGTCTTAACCAGCACGAATATACCCTTGTTATCCGATATGCATACCTTTACAAAGGGCTTTACTCCGTCCGACCCAAGATAGGGATTGACTGTGGCAAAATCCTCATCGAAGCCTGCAAAGGATGCGGATCCCACTCCTGTCTTTCCAAGATGCCCGATTGCGTAGCTCTCCGACGTTGAGCCTATATCACCGCGCTTAATGTCGCCTATCACCACAAGGTCCTTTTCCTTGCAGTAATCCACCGTCTTTTTAAATGCGATCAGCCCCGGAATACCAAACTGCTCATACATTGCTATCTGAGGTTTAACAGCCGGGATCAGGTCATAAACCGCATCAACGATGCCCTTGTTGTACTGCCAGATTGCCTCGGCTGCGCCTTCGAGAGTCTCTCCGTACTCATCAAAGGCCTTCTTCTGAATGTGACCGGGCACGTAGTCAAGCTTGGGGTCAAGGCCCACCACGATCGGTGCTCCGGTTTTTCTGATCTTCTCTATGAGTCTGTCTATCATGTTATATATACCTCATCCGGCGCTTTGCGCCTATTTTAATTCAGCAATTCTCTATCTGGTCTGAAGAAATATCTGTTCGCGTTTGGCGGCTTCATCCTCGGGGTACATCTCAAGATAACTGCCTATCAGAGCCTGGGCTTTTTTGAACTCCCCCAGATGTTCATAGGCAACGATCTCGTTAAAGGCAAGGCTGCGCATAACCGAGGGATCTCCTGCCTGCATTCCCGCCTGTATGGCGTCCAGAGCTTTGGCATATTCCCCGAGTTTCATCCTGCAGATGGCAAGCTGATCGTATATCAGGCACTCCGACGAATTCCTTGCAAGAAAGCTTTCGTATACATTGGATGCATAATTGTACTCGCCTATGGCTTCATAGGATCTGCCCAGATACAGCGTGGCTTCCGCACTGTCCTGATCGGCATTTCTGGCCTCCTCCAGGGAAACAGCGGCAGTCTGGTAATCCTCCATGTAATAATATAGCTTACCCTTATCGAGGGCGGAAATGTTCTTTTCGGATCCGTCAAGAATGCCGCTTATGTACTCTAGCCCGGCTTCTTTATAACCTGCATCATCAAGCATCATAAATATCTTGATAACAAGAGCGGTATCGTCAGGTGTGATGGATGCCGCTTTGTCAAAGTCGTCCTTCGCCATGGAGAACATGTCCAGCTTAAGGCGCATGCATCCTCTAAGGTAATATGCTTTTGATTCTTCCCTAAGGTCTATGATCGAAGAATAAACAGCCTCGGCGGCTTCATAATCACCCAGCCCGGCATAAGCATCCGCAAGATAATAGTTTATATCGTAATCAATGTCCCTGATGAATCCGTCGCTGAGGGAGAGGGCTTCCAGAAAACTGTCCCTGGCTCCTTCGTAATCAGCCTGACCCAGTTTGGCAATGCCCCTTCCCCTCGCTATGAGGCGCATATCCTCGCCCGCTTCCTGTGCTTCATCAAAAAGCACCAGCGCATCACTATACTGCAATGCGCTGATCTGCTGCATTCCTTCTTCAGTTTTACTGTTTGCCCGGCTGCAGCCTGCCAGAATAAAAGCCAGGGCTGCAATGAGCACGAAGAAATATCTTTTCATGGTTAAGTAAAAAAACAAGGTATCCGTGCGTGCCATAGGACACCACGCACGGCGTCGATGCTCCGCAAGTTAAGCGCGTAAATGCGTTCGCGCTTAACTCATCATCGCAAAGTACGCGATGATGTCGGGCTGAGGTATCCGCGCGTGCCATAGGACGCCACGCACGGCGTCGATGCTCCGCAAGTTAAGCGCGTAAATGCGTTCGCGCTTAACTCATCATCGCAAAGTACGCGATGATGTCGACTATAATTGGCTGGTGCAGTGAGGGCAACGGGTTGCCTGGATGTCGATCTCCGAACGGCAGTAAGGGCACATCTTTGTGGTGGGCTCTTCTTTTCCTTCTGCCTGCTTTTTCTTGGTAGCATTCCTGATTGCGTTGATTCCCTTTATAAGTAAGAAAAGTGCAAGCGCGGTGATGAGGAATGTGATTATTGCGGAGATAAAGTTTCCGAAGCAAAAAACAGGATACTCGATGCCGGCATCGAAATAGTCATTGAGCCATGTGATCCACGGAAATTTGACGGTAAGATTCATGCTGTCAAAGCTGAATCCTCCGAATATGGTATTAATGAACGGATTAAGAATATCAGCAACAAGCGAATTTACTATCGCTGTAAAAGCACCGCCGATGATGATACCGACAGCCATGTCAAGGACATTTCCCTTTGTGATAAATTCTTTGAATTCTTTGAAAATACCTTTTTTCTTTCCACTCATTTTTTTATCCTCCGAAAGGTTATAATATTGCCGGCGCACCATGCGCTCCAAACGCTTTTATTGTACCAATTTTAACTCGCATCATCAAGGCTTTTTGGCAAAATTATACAAAAGAGACAGCCCTTTTTTCTACTTGACTCCGGCGCTGTAAATCATTATATTTTATTCTAAATTCTTTACCGCAGATTAAGGGGAAAATGCTGTGAAAAGACCACTGTTTTTTGTGTGTCTCTGTGTCACAGCCGTCGTTGCCGTCCTTGGTCTGTCAGGTGTTTTCACCCATCCGTTTAAAAGTGAAATAATCTCCGGTACAGACAGTAAGCCGGTATATGTTTCGGGCACCGTTTCGCGCAGGGACTCCAAATACTATTATTTAAAAGAATTACATTTCTGTGATGAGAAATCCGACCTGCTTCCCGGACTGAAAAAAAGGGCGACGGTTATTGTCAGCAGAGAGGATCTGACCTGCTTTCTGCCTGTGGGAAGCAGTGTCTGTCTGCGTGGCAGATTCTCTGCATTTAAGCACGCAACCAATCCCGGTGAATTTGATATGTCGGATTATTATGCGGAGCTTGGTATGATCGGGAGGATTTCAGATCCATCAATCGAATCAGGGCCATACGGAAAAAGTGCATTTTCTGAAGGGCTTGCTGCCGCACGCGAATCCTTTGAAAAAAGGCTGTATACGATTTTCCCCGGGCGGGAGGCTTCGATCCTTGCCGATCTGCTTCTCGGGGAGCGTGCGGGGCTTGATGAAGATATCAAAAAGCTTTATACCCGCTGCGGAATAGCTCATATTCTGTCCATTTCCGCTCTTCATGTCTCTATCATCGGGATGGGCCTGTATGGGCTTCTTCGCAGATTGAGGGTACCTGTTCCGGTATCGGCGCTGATCGGTGCCTCAGTACTTATCATTTACGGAATAATGACCGGCATGAGCATTTCGGCAATGCGCGCTATAGGAATGTATATTTTAAAGCTGGGAGCGGATGTTTGCGCCAGGACCCCGGACAGAGCCACCAGCCTTATGCTTGTGTGCGCGCTTTTGGCTGTTTTTCTTCCGTCAAGGATACTCAGCTGCGGTTTTCTTCTTTCTTTCGGCGCTGTGGCGGGGATCAGCTTTGTGGCGCCGGCGATTTACAGCTATGCCCGCGGCGTAAAAAGCTATCTCCGGCCCGGTGTGGCGGCGGGGCATGAGTGCTTTGCGTCTATGTATTTTCACAAGGCCTGCAAAGCTTTTTTCTCATCACTGAATGCAAGTTTTTCCGCCGCTCTCACAACCCTGCCCGTCATCCTGTGGTTCTACTATGAAGTGCCGGTATATGGCGTTTTTCTGAATATTGTAATTCTGCCTTCTATGTCCCTGTTAATGATCAGCGCACTTATCGCCATGCTCATACCCGGAGGTGGCATACTGGGCACTCCCGCATATTTTATCCTAAGAGGGTTTGAAGTACTGTGCCGCCTTACCGACAGGCTGCCCGGCGGTATGTGGAACCCGGGGAGGCCTGCTTTGTGGGAAGTGATCCTGTACTATACGATTTTGCTGCTTTTTGTACTGTTTTCCGACGAAGAAAAAAGAATCCGGATGTTCCGTGCCATATCTTCCCTTTTGAGCCGTAAAAAATCCTGTATCCGACTTCCCGAAGGCCTTCGAACGAGACACTTTATACCTGCTTTTAAAAATCTCTCTCCATTTTTTATGGTAATCCTAATGGTATTTCTGATGGTTTTTCTTATGGCGCTGCCCCGCCTTCCCAAAAACTCCCTTATCATGCTGGATGTGGGTCAGGGGGATGGTTTTATTTACTATACGGATGCCCGGGAGGTTTATCTATTCGATGGGGGTTCATCATCCAACAATTCTCTCGGGCAGTATATGCTGAAACCGGCACTTAAATACTACGGTTTTTCACATATAGATGCAGCATTTGTCTCCCACCCGGATACCGACCATCTGAGCGGGCTGATGGACATACTTGAAAACAGGGATGATTGGGGATTTAAGGTCGATGAGGTGGTTTTGCCGGGATGTGTCGCGGGGGATCTGCGTATCGTGGATGGCAATACAGACAACTATGGTTTACATAATTCAAGTGTCGGTGTCAGTGATGATAGTTTACATAACTTCATGAAGCTTATTCTCCTTGCTTCTACGGAATGCGGGAAAAAGCAGGTGGTCATTTCCTATATGGATGCCGAAGATGAGTGGAAAAGCGGCTGTAACCGTTTCATATGCCTTCACCCCACTGCGAGCTTTTCCGCCGAAGAGCCGAATGAGATGTCGGAATGCATACTCGTTGACTTTTATGGGGATTTGTCCAAAACGCTCCTTCTTACCGGAGATGTACAGGGCTCCGGGGAGGAAGCCATGACTTCGGAACTGCAAAAAATAATGGCGGACAAACCTTTAACAATTCTAAAGGTTGCCCACCATGGCTCGAAATATTCAACGCCTGCCGATTTTCTAAAGGTGGCATCACCGCACCTCGCCCTCATAAGTGCGGGCCGTAATAATCGTTACGGTCACCCTCATAAAGAGGTTATCTCCCGGCTCGGGGATGCAGGCTGCGTAATTCTTTCTACCAAAGAAAGCGGCGCGGTTATATTATACATCTCACGCGCAAAAATAGCAGTGCGGATCAGTTCCTGCCGCAACTGATCCCGGTTACACCGAGCTTCCTGTTTTTATGCAGATCATACCGATGTCGGTCTGGTCCTCTGATACCTCCCGTAATGCCCTTTCAAGAGACTCCTCATCTCTTGCGAAAAAAAGACACTCAAGTCTTTCCCTGTCATCGGTGATGGAGGTTTTTGAACCTGCTAATACCAGGGTCGCGCCTTCTTCCAATATGATGATATCATCTCCGGAATAAAACAGTGCCGTCGCACTCACCCTGCCAAAAGAGCTCTGAAGCAGACAGGCGCAAGGCCCCGATATCAGTGCACAGTTACCTGCGCAGAAAGCAAATGATATCTCTCCCTTTTCGGATCTTTCCCGCAAATCGGCAATTTTCTTTTCTTCAAGAAGTTCTTCAAATAAAGTTTCTCTGTCGTTTCCCGGGGATGTGGCTTTTTTCCTCAGCTTTTGCGCCGCATGATTCTGAAACCATGCCCCTGCTTCAAGAATAAAGCTTTTTATATCCTGCGTTTCTTCATGGCATGTGATCGCCAAAAGAAGCGGAATATTCCCTTTTTTGATAAGGGCCTTTTCAAGCAAGACCGGCCCTGCTGCGCCTTTTTTTAGTGCTGATGCAAAGTACTCCATGTCCCCTCTTTTTCCGATAGACCGGCCGTTTCCAGCCGGTGACTACCCTCTACAACCTTATATTTTTCTCGTAGACAATTCCTCTTTCCGCTCTGCTCTTTATCAGTTTTGCAGCTTCTTTTTCAAGCCTTTTGTATGCTCCGGGTGTGCAGCTTGCGATCTCTACCATGCGTTTTGTCACACAGTACATATCGGGAAGTCTTTCTTCCGGAGCCGCAATGCAACAGTCCTCTATAAGGAGTTCCAGGCTGTAACTGAGCTCCCGGTCATAATCCTGAAGTGGAATGAACTTTTCGTCTGATCCCTTTTTGGTAGGATTTACCCCTGTGAGCATAAAATGAAAGAGCCGTCCGAATGCATATACATCGGATGATAGTCCCGCATTTCCTTCAAACTGCTCCGGTGCGGAAGCACCTTTCGTGCCGCTTACCGAATTATCGCTTTCATACAGTCCGCATGCAGACCCGAAATCGACCAGTCTTACTTCTCCTTCCGGAGTTATTACGATGTTTTCAGCCTTCAGGTCTCTGAAAACAGCCGGATCATCCTTTGTCTGCAGCCAGCCTATCCCGTCTGCAACACTAAGGGCCATTCTCATGGCCTCCCTCTGATTAAAGCCCTTTCTACGCTCCAGCACTTCTGCCAGATTCTCTCCGAAAATATACTCCATCAGAATATAATAAGCACCATCTTCTTCTCCCGATTCGATATAGGCGGGAAAAAGCGGATGGTCCGCTGCAGAGAGCATCTTTTTCTCCTTCTCCCAGATGCCCCTCTCCTTAAGGACCTTAAGGGCAGCGTATTTGTCTTCGCCCTTTTCCTTTAATCTGTATACTTTTCCAAAGCTTCCCTCTCCCACAAGTACAGGGGCTTCGTATTTATCGGAAAAATTCATTCACTACCTCAAATGATCATTTATCTAAAAAAATATGTTCCTGATATCATTAAAGAATACAAGCACGATAAGTATTATAAAGAAGATCATGCCTATAAAATGTACCAGCGCTTCTTTCTCCCTGGGAACCGGCTTCCCGCGTATTATCTCGAGAAGAATAAATATTAACCTTCCCCCATCGAGAGCCGGGATCGGGAGCAGATTGAGCACTCCCAGATTGACCGTGAGCATAAGCGCTATGTTCAGCATATTGACAAGAACGGTCGAAAACCCGTACTGCTTAGTCTGCGCGTATGTCTCACCCACGACATTGACTGCGATACCCACGGGTCCCGACACATCGGTAGTCTTTACTCTGCCTCTTACCAGCATGAACAGGCTGCCGTAGGTCATCTTGAAATTATACCGCATTTCATACCAGGTGTATTTAAATGCATCAAGCCCTTTTAGTTCAACAAAAGAGGAGTTGGCAATACCTATGAGATATCTGCCCTCTGCCTCATCATACTTGGGTACAAGAACCGCAGATTTTCTCTCTCCGTCTCTCTCGTATACAACGAGCACGTTCTTGTGGTCGGATAAAGCATTGAAAAGCACTATGTCCTCATAAAGGCATATCCTCTGTCCATTCAGGGAGATGATCCTGTCTCCGGGAATAAGGCCCGCTTCCTCGGCAGCACCCCCGGGAATGATCTCGGTAGCGACGGGTTCCCTGATCGCAATAAGATTGACCATGATAAATGCGATGATAAATCCCAGCACCACATTAAAAACCGGTCCCGCGATTATTACCGCAAGCCTGCGCCATGCGTTTGCCTCGGTAAATGAGCTGCCGTATTTTTTATCCTGCCCGGATTTTACCGTCTCCGAGCCTTCCGTTTTTTCAACGTCTGCCTTGAAGCCTTCTGACCCATAAGCGGCATTTTCGGAGACAGACTTCCCCTTTCCGGCGTTTTTCAGTGTGTCCTCAGGGTCATCCTCTCCCTCAAATACGCAGGCACCTCCGAGAGGAAGGAGCTTTATCGAATACTTTGTTCCGCCTTTATTCCACTTGATGAGAGTGGGACCAAAGCCTATAAAAAACTCAACTACATGTATCCCGTTAACCTTAGCGATGAGAAAATGCCCCATCTCGTGGGAAATAACAACAATACAGAATATTATCAGAAACCATAAAACGCTGACTATGGTATTCAGCATCCTTCATATACCTCCCTTTCGGCATCAAGGATCTCCTCAAGGTTCGGCGACTGGATCGTCCTGTGCGCATTCATCGCCTTTTTGATAATCTCGTAAATATCGGTGAACCCTATTTTTCCGTCAAGGAATCTGGCCACTGCCAGTTCGTTTGCGGCATTAAATACCGTGGGCATACTGCCGCCCTCATTTGCGGCTCGAAGAGCCAGCTTGAGTCCCTCAAATACATCCGGATCGGGCTTTTCGAAGGTCATGCTCCCCACGTCAAACAAGCTGAGCTTCTTTCCATGCATTGGAAGCCTGTCCGGGTAAAAAAGGGCATACTGTATCGGCAGCTTCATATCCGGAAGTCCCATCTGCCCTATAACAGCGCCATCCTCAAATTCCACTGCGGAATGAAGTATGCTCTGAGGATGGACCACCACCTCGATATCCGATACCGGGACATTAAAAAGCCACCCTGCCTCCATCACCTCAAGCCCTTTGTTTACAAGCGTAGCAGAGTCCACTGTGATCTTTTTCCCCATTGACCAGTTGGGGTGCTTAAGCGCATCCTCCACAGTCTTACCCTTCAGCTGCTCACGGGCCATGCCACGGAAGGGCCCGCCGGAAGCTGTCAGAAGGATCTTTGATATCTTATTTTTTCTCTCTCCGTTAAGCGATTGAAAAATAGCGGAATGCTCGCTGTCAACCGGGAGTATTTTAACGCCCTTTTCGGCAGCCAACGGCATTATTATATGCCCTGCACAGACAAGCGTCTCCTTATTGGCAAGCGCAATATCCTTTCCTGCCTCAATGGCGGCAATCGTAGGCCTTATTCCTATCATTCCGACAACCGCTGTAAGCACAATATCCGCCTCGGAAACAGTGGCCGCCTCTATCAGTCCGTCCATTCCCGAGGATACCTTTGTGTCCGTATCCGCAATCCTTACTTTTAGTTCCTTTGCGGCTTCCTCTGACCACATAACGGCAAGAGCAGGCCTGTACTTCCTAACCTGCTCTTCCATAAGACCGACATTCTTTCCCGCCGCCAAAGCGACTACCGAAAGCCGGTCGCTGTATTCTTCAATTACCTCGAGTGCCTGGGTTCCGATGGAACCCGTCGATCCGAGAAGTGATATTTTTTTCATATTCATAACATGTCTGCTCTATACTAACAATGCGTGGATATCAGTAATAGTGAGAGCACATACACGGCAGGAGCCGCGGAAATAGTGGAATCAAAGCGATCGATGATTCCCCCGTGCCCCGGTATGAGCTTTGCAAAATCCTTAAAGCCTTTATTTCTTTTGATCCCGGATGCCACCAGATCACCAAGCATTCCGATCAGTCCGCCGACCAGACAAATAGCAGCGAGAATAAGGAAGAAATAAGGGTTATCATCCACCTCGGTGCCCTTCATTTTACGGAGCGCCGGCATCACATAGAAGTATCCGTATATTCCGCCGATGACCGCGCTGGAGACAAGTCCTCCTATGCAGCCCGCCAGAGATTTCTTGGGAGAAAGCAGCGGGAATATCTTTTTCTTTCCGAAGGCTATCCCGAACAGAAAAGCAAAGGTATCACAGCCCCATGAACTGATAAGTATCATCCAGATCAGATACTTTCCGTAGGGCTCCGACTCTCTAGTCATGTACACAAAGCCAAGCATCACCGGGCAGTACAGGAACGAAAAAACTATCGCCGCTATCCTGTCGATGGAAACCTTGGGAAAGCTGAACACATATACAAAAAGAATCGCGATAACAAAGCAGGCAACCACCATAAACTGGTGTACAACATCCTGCATGAACACCATCACGACATAGTAGATTGCAACAGTGATAAGCCCTATGATATCCAGGTAATCGATCTTTTTCTTAGCCGGAAGCGGAACTCTCTCGGCGCCCGGTTCAGGTGCGGGATTGGCAAATGCCTTGCTGAGTTCCCAAAACCCTATAAGAGAAATGATCAGAAGGACTCCTGCCAACGGATATCCTCCGAAAATGAATAATGCAAAGGCAAGCGCCAGCATCAGAATAGCACTTATTGATCTGGTAATAGACATCTGTAAATAAAAAACTCCTATCTGATATATATCACGTTCAGGAACCGCCGGTCAGTCCTCCGAAACGTCTTTCACGGCCATTATAGGCATCTATAGCTTTTTCAAGCTCTTCACGGTTAAAGTCAGGCCATGGAACGGTCGTAAAATAAAACTCCGTGTAGGCAAGCTGCCAGAGAAGAAAATTGGATATCCTCTGCTCACCGCAGGTCCTTATCAGAAGATCGGGATCCGGAATGTCTGCAGTATCAAGCTCACTTGAAATGGTTTCTTCCGTTATCTCTTCAGCAGTGATCTCCCCGGTTGAAACCTTCTCTGCAATCCTCCCTACCGCGCGTCTGATCTCATCCCTTCCGCCGTAGTTTATCGCTATCTGAAAGTTCAGGCCTGTGTTTCCGGACGTGTCTCTCTCAAGATTCTCGATGCTCTTTACTATATCGGCAGAAAGCTTTGTTCTGTCACCGATCACCCGGATCCTGACGTTGTTTTTGGCCGCCTTTCGGAGGCTTCCTTCCATATATTTACGAAGAAGTCCCATGAGGGCTGTCACCTCGTCCTTGGGGCGGTTCCAGTTTTCGGTGGAAAAAGCGTACACCGTAAAATATTTGATGCCCACCTCATCCACGACTTTAAGCATGTCCTCGACGACCTGCGCGCCCTTTACGTGTCCCGCGTTTCTGGGAAGGCCCTTGGCTTTGGCCCACCTGCCGTTCCCGTCGAGGATCACCGCGACATGCCGGGGTATTTTTCTCTCAGTGTCCATAAAACTCTCCCCTTGACGCCGCAAACAATAACTATACTGTCATAAGTTCCTTAGTCTTAGCGTCAACAAGCTCGTCAATATCCTTGACATACTTGTCGGTGATCTTCTGAAGGCTGTCCTCAAGATCCTTGGCTTCATCCTCGGAGACCTCACCTTTTCCGAGTTTCTTAAAGGCTTCATTTCCGTCACGGCGTACATTTCTTACCGCAACCTTTGCTTCCTCTGCCTTCTTCTTTATCTCCTTAACCAGTTCCTTACGGCGATCCTCTGTAAGTTCAGGGAACACAAGCCTTATAACGTTTCCGTCATTTGTAGGATTTATTCCTATGTCGGAAGCCTGAATTGCCTTTTCGATGTCCTTTAACAGGCTCTTGTCCCAGGGTGCGATCTGGATGATCCTTGCCTCGGGAACGGTAACGTTTCCCACCTGCTGGATGGGTGAAGGAGTTCCGTAATAATCGACACGAAGCTTATCGAGAACATGAGGATTTGCACGGCCTGCTCTTATAGCCGCAAAATCCGTCTCAAGGTGCTCCAATGCCTTTGCCATTTTATCGTCGTAGACCTTTACTCTTTCGTCCATTTTGATTTCCTTTCCGCCTTACCGTCTATGCTTTATCCTGCTGTTATACAGTAACTTTTGTGCCCTTGAAATTATCGCTCAGAGCGTTTACTATGCTGTTCTCCTCACCCAGAGCAAATACCCACATAGGCATTTTGTTGTCCCTTGCAAGGATTGACGCTGTCATATCCACAACCTGCAGATTCTTGGCGATAACTTCGTCTATACTGATCTCGTCGAACTTGACTGCATTCGGATTCTTGGCGGGATCCGAGTCATACACGCCGTCGATGGACTTGGCCAGAAGAATGACATCCGCATCAACCTCTATGGCACGGAGCACAACGCCTGTGTCGGTGGAAAAATAAGGATGTCCGGTTCCGCCCGCAAAGAATACGACCTGTCCGTGGGCAAAATACTTGTTTGCTCTGTCCTTGGAGAAAAGCTTTGTAAATGAGCCGCACTCAAAGGGAGTAAGAACATTTGTCATCATTCCTACGCTTCGGAAGATCTCCGACACATAGATACAGTTCATTACCGTAGCAAGCATACCTATCTGATCCGCTTTAGTCCTGTCGATATTCTCACTGGACCTGCCGCGCCAGAAATTACCGCCTCCCGTGACAACACCTACCTCGACTCCGTCATCCACCAGCTTCTTGACCTGAAGAGCCACTCTTCTGACGGTCTCCTCGTCAAAACCCATCTTATTGGGACCGGCAAGAGCTTCACCACTGAGCTTTAATAATATTCTCATAAAGAATCTCCTAAGGTTTAATTCTTGTCAGATTTGCTGCCGCTTTTCTTTCCGCCTACAGTCTCGGGCTTGTAATCATCAAAGAAAGATGTAGGGCTTACATCCGCGTAGCACTGTGATACGCTTCCTTCGATCGCAGCACCGTTGTTTATCTGCACGGATTTGGAACGGATATTTCCCATTACGATAGCGGAGGAATCAAGTATTACAGGGCCATGTACGTCGATGTCTCCCTTAACCGCTCCGGCAACTGCTGCGGAGAAGCCTGTGATATTTCCTACTATAACGGTTCCTGTTCCGATCTTTATGGAAGATTCGCTGGAAACATCTCCTGTGATCTTGGCGTTCTCTGCGAATACTTCGCGAGCCCTGGAATTACCGGTGACATGGCCTGTTATATTGAGCTTTCCTGCTACGTCAATATTTCCTTTGACATTTCCAAGGATCTCAAGGGACCCTTCTGTGGTAATGTCACCGTTTACGGTCATGCCAAGGGTGATAACCGATGTTTCATCCGAATAATTTGTGTTACTGTCCATTTTTCTTCCTGCTCCTTTTACATTTGTATCATTAATTCCATCAAATCCTGATTCTGCAAAAGAGAAGTCTGCGCTCTTCTCCATATCGGAAAAAGCGTCCTCCACTGCGGATTCTGCTTCCGAAGTCTCAGCGCCTGTATCATCGGCTGCCGGCTCATCAGCGGATACGATATCGCTGCCTATAGCCTCATCGAGCATTTTTTCCAGGTCAATGTCGTTTGTCTCTGCGGTCAAACTCCCGGCTTCGGAAGCTTCCTCCTCCACAGCGACGGTTTCTTCTTTTCCTTCGGGAATAAGCTCATTGACTGCCTGGGATAAATCCTGTTTCAGATCACCGAAAAAACCCATCTTTGTTCCTCCTAAAATATCTGTTATTGTATATGTCTGATCAGCTCCGTCTCTGATGTGATGGGAAGTATCTCCACATCATCCATCGACTGAAGTGCCTCTATTATACGGGGCAAAGCATCCACTGTCGCCTTTTTGTACTGCCCGTCGTGCATCAGAATGACTGTGCTTTCTCTCTCTTCTATGCCGCTCAATGCATTTGATACGATCGCATCCGCCGATATGGGAATCCCCGTGGCATCGCCCACCGAAACATTCCAGTCAAAATACGATATTCCGCGTTCATCAAGAATATTGATAAATCTGTGGATATCCAGACTGCTTACGGTGTTGGAGCTTCCTCCCGGGAACCTGTAATACTTCGGAGTCACTCCGGTGGCATCCTGTATCAGCTCCGTCAGCTTGTCCAGATCCTCTGTAAATGCTTCCTCGCTCGAATAGATCTTGGAATACCTGTGGCTGTACGAATGCATTCCGAGTGTATGACCTTCATCCACGATCCTGTTGTACAGCCTGTAATCTTCTTCGCTTTCACGGCCCACAACAAAGAATGTCGCTTTTACGCCATATTCATCGAGGATATCCAGAATATCATCCGTCCGGCTGCTCGGTCCGTCATCGAACGTGAGATAAACCTTATGTGTATCAAGGCTGCCTCCCGATGCAAAGGACCAGACATAACCGGCTTCCTGTGTTTCAGCCACATCCGGGACATCCGCCACCATGATCACGTCATCATCTGCGTAGATCTTATCTATCGGTTCTTCAAAAACCGTCAGGTCAACAAGCCTTGTTCCCTCAAGCCTGGGAGCGGTGATCCTCCCCGTTTCGGCGAAAGAATCCATCCGCATGGACGCGACCTCGGCAGCTATTTTATCGATCTGCCGCTGCATCTTCGACTGGTTTATAAGGACACCCACTGAAACGATGTTGGGGATGATCAGAATCAGCGCAATAAGCGTTAAAATGCTCTTTCTTGTACTGTTTTTCATTCCGCTTACTTTCCTGTGTTTTGCTTTTCTGCTAAACCATACAACAGTATACCATAATTTACCTTATCCAAAAAGAATTTTTTGGCAAAAAAAGCATTATTTGAGAAGATGTTATCATTCGGAAATAATCCTTATTGCAAGAGATTTTGAATTATACTATAATTTATAGGAATTTTGCTGAAAAGGAAGGACAACAATGAGTTTCGAGTTCATAAAAAAACTGCCCACTCCCGATGAGATACGTGAGCAGTACCCGCTCCCCGAAAATATCGTCAGGGCAAAAAAAGAAAGAGACGCTCAGATACGGGATGTGATAACCGGAAAAAGCGACAAATTCCTCGTTATAATAGGCCCCTGTTCGGCCGACAACGAAGATTCGGTCTGTGATTATGTAAACCGCCTTGCTTCCATAAATGACAAGGTTAAGGACAAGCTTATCCTGATACCCAGGATCTATACAAATAAACCCCGCACAAACGGCGGCGGATACAAGGGAATGATCCATCAGCCCAACCCCGAAAAGGAAGTAGACTTCTTAGCAGGACTGGTAGCTATCAGGCACATGCACATCCGCGCCGCAAGCGAGACCGGTCTTACCGCAGCCGACGAGATGCTGTATCCCGAAAACTGGCGCTATCTGTCGGATCTTCTCTCATATGTGGCAGTCGGCGCGCGTTCAGTCGAAGATCAGCAGCACAGGCTTACCGTAAGCGGATTTGACGTTCCCGCCGGAATGAAGAACCCGACCAGCGGTGATTTCGCCGTAATGCTCAATTCCGTATTTGCCGCCCAGCATCCCCATTCATTCATATATCGCGGATGGGAAGTAAACACCAGTGGAAACGAACTGGCCCACACCATCTTAAGAGGAGCTACAAACAAACACGGAAATAACACTCCCAACTATCATTATGAAGATATGATGCGTCTTCTTGATATGTACAACAAAATGGATCTTAAGAATCCTGCCTGCGTAGTAGATACCAACCACTCAAATTCCAATAAGCAGTTTGACCAGCAGATAAGGATAGCCAAGGAGATCATCCACAACCGCAAGGTCAATCCGGATCTTCGTAAACTTGTAAAAGGCCTTATGATCGAAAGTTACATAGAGGAAGGCTGCCAGAAGATCGGCGGAGGAGTGTACGGAAAATCCATCACCGACCCCTGTCTGGGATGGGAGGATTCGGAAAGACTCATCTACGATATAGCCGAGACCGTTTGATAACAGATAACATTGATAAGACCAGTCGAAGGCAAAGAGCAAAATCAATAAGAATGTAACAAAAAACAGGAGATGATCTTATCTCCTGTTTTATTATTCTGCTGTTTTGATATAATACAGTTTTCTACGCCGGATCTTAGAGGCTTTGTATAGCACTATCCTCTGGGATGAGCTTCGCTGTACACCTTTCTCAGATCGCTCTGGCCAAGGCCCGCATAAACCTGAGTGGTATAAATATCCGAGTGTCCAAGCATTTCCGATACGCTGTGAACATCAGCTCCTCCCGCCATCATATGTGCGGCGAATGAATGTCTGAGGGTATGGGGAGTGATCTCCATCTCGATCCCCGCCTTTTTTCCGTAAGCCTTTATCAGCTTCCAGAACCCCTGACGGCTCATGGGTTCGCCAAGGCAGCTGGGGAAAAGGATATCACTTTCATTTCCTTTAAGAAGAGCCTCTCTGCCCTCTCCCATATATTTGATCATGGCATCCCTTGCGTTGGTGCCAAAGGGGATAACACGGTCCTTGCACTTAAGCAGATCCTTCTGCAGATCAATATCACCGACCTTGAGACCGATCAGCTCAGACACGCGGATGCCGGTGGCATAAAGGAGCTCAAGCATAGCCTTGTCCCTGATCCCTTTTGCATCGGTGGTCTTGGGCTGGGAAAGGAGTTTTACCACCTCTTCCTCAGTCATGATCTCGGGAATATGCTTTTCAATCTTGGGTGCCTGAAGACATGTCGACACATCATTCTCCACAATATGCTCATTGTAAAGATAATGGAAGAATGCATGTATTGAAGCCACATTTCTGGAAATGGTAGCAGCCTTAAAGCTTCCTGCCTCAAGATATACTATATAAGATTTAAGGTTTGCTGCAGAGACCTGTCTCGCATCATGAATAGCAAGACCACTGCAATACTGCTGAAGCTTGAGAAGATCTCTCTTATAAGACAGACGAGTATTTTCGGACATCTTTTTCTCGTCTTCAAGATAAGTCAAAAATGAATCCAATTCCGCGTTCAAACTATCACAACTCCTTTGCCGTATAATCAAGTAATTCTTTACGCAAGCTTCGGTTCGTATTCCCGTAGCTTTTTTCGGCAAAGCCTATTATAGATATGTATTTTGAGAAAAGCAAGGTGGCAATTTTTACTATAAAAGCTCCTAATTTTCTACTAATTTTCTACTCCCACAAGATAACGGAAATGTTATTTTTGGCGAACCCAATATATTGTCGAAACAAATGTTTGTGGGTGATTTATTTTCCTCAAAAAAATTTATAATAAAATTTTTCTATAGCCGGGGCTTGAATTTTCCTATCAGACTTGTTCAAACGCGTTTTTTCGGTATTTCCCTTTTTTATATCAATTGCTATTTTATGATAATCCTTTTTTGTATGCATAGAGCATTATGCCACAGACGGTTTTAGAATCCTGTATTTTTGCATCATATATCATTTTGATAAGGTCTTCCAGGTCGTACGCTTCAACATTAACATACTCATCCTCGTCAAGATCCTGATCGCCGTGTCTTTTTAATCCCTCTGCCAGGTAAATATCGATCTTTTCATTACAGAAAGCTACAGTTGTATATATTGAAGTTAAAAATTCTGCAGTTTCCGCAATATATCCGGTTTCCTCACGAAGTTCCCTGATTGCCGCATCCTTTGTAGGCTCCTGTCTTGAATTCAGCCCGCCTGCGGGAATCTCTATTGTTTCCCTCTCAAGAGCGTTTCGGTACTGTCTCACCATAAGGAGCTTTCCGTCCTCCCGCACAGCCACAACAGCTGCAGCTCCTTTGTGGTCGATGAGATCCCATTTTGCAGTGTTTCCGTTGGGTATCTGCATCGTATCCTGATAATAATCTATTATTGCACCCTTAGCTATAAGGTCACGGCTTAGTCTCTTTATTTCTTCCATAATATAAGACTCCTTTCGGTACTTTTATTCCATTTCTTTTGTACACAGGTAAAATCTGCGCATAGCATCTTACCTTACAGGATGGTTTGGAAAACTTTTACATAAGGTGAAAAAGCGGCTCCCTCTAAAGGGAACCGCCTTATATTTTATACTTCTCCAAGTAATTTTTCAACGCTTACCAGTTTAACACAAAGGACAAACAGGTCGGTTGCCTGAGCCATCTCTTCAGGTGAAGGGAACGATGGTGCGATCCTTATATTCTTATCCTCAGGATCCTTTCCATAGGGGAAGGTGGCTCCCGCACCGGTAAGAACAACTCCCGCTTCTTTGCACTTTGCCACGATTGCCTTTGCGCATCCCGGCATTGCGTCAAACGAGATGAAGTATCCGCCGTTCGGATCTGTCCAGCTTCCTATGCCCAGACCGCCCAGTTCTTTTTCAAGTACCTCTATAACAGCGCGGAATTTAGGTCTCATGGAGGCCGCATGCTTCATCATGTGCTTCTTAACGCCCTCAAAGTCCTTGAAAAACCTCACATGCCTGAGCTGATTGACCTTATCAAATCCGATCGTCTGCACCGTCATGGACTTCTTGATCCAGTCGAGGTTTGCGGGTGATGTGGCTACAGCCGATATACCTCCGCCGGCATAGGTTACTTTCGAAGTAGAAGCAAACTCGTATACCATATCGGGATTTCCGGCTTTTTCGCATTCGGAAAGAATGTCGAGGAGCTCATCCTGTCTTTCCTTTTCTTCATAAAGGTGATGGATGGCATAGGCATTATCCCAGTAAATCCTGAAATCCTCCGCAGCGGGCGCCAGGTTTGCGAAACGTCTTACCGTTTCGTCGCTGTATGAATATCCCTGAGGATTTGAATACTTGGGGACACACCAGATACCCTTAACGGCAGGATCCTGATTTACAAAGCTTTCCACCATATCCATATCAGGCCCCTGGGGAGTCATTGGAATAGTAATCATTTCGATACCGAAATACTCTGTAACCCTGAAGTGCCTGTCATATCCCGGCACCGGGCAGAGGAACTTAACCTTATCAAGCTTACACCATGGTGTTCCGCCGTTTACTCCATGAGTAAAGGAACGGGCCACTGTATCAAACATTATGTTAAGGCTGGCATTTCCGCAGACTATCACGGAATCAGGCTTTACGCCCATTATGTCGGCCATAAGTTTCTTCGCCTCTGATATACCGTCCATCACACCATAGTTTCTGGTGTCTGTCCCATTTTCGCTTTTCAGGCAATCCGAAGAAGACAGTGCATCAAGAAAACCCGCCGAGAGATCAAGCTGTGCAGGGCTTGGCTTTCCTCTCGACATATCGAGCTTAAGCCCTTTGCCTTTAGCATCCTCATATTGCTTTTCAAGCTCAGATTTAAGTGTTTTCAGCTCTTCCGCAGACATTTCACAGTAGGGTTTCATTCCGACTCTCCTTGCACATATAATTATTGTATACAATCATACAAATATACACCGCGACTATTTTACTATATGATCCCATATAATACAAGGGTATTTTTTATGAATTATGTTTTTATAGACAACAAAAAAGTCATCGTCCTTTCGAACGATGACTTTTATTTGCTTTATGTAATGTTAAGAACCGGCTTATTATGATCACTTCGCGTAATCTACTACGCGGCTTTCGCGGATAACGTTAACCTTGATCTGTCCGGGATATTTCATTTCAGCTTCGATCTGCTTGGAAATATCATGCGCTAACAGCACCATATCGGTATCCGAAATCTGCTCCGGCACGACCATAACTCGAATTTCGCGGCCCGCCTGAATGGCAAATGACTTCTCTACACCTTTGAAATTGTTGGAAATGTCTTCAAGCTGCTTTAAGCGGCTTGTATAAATCTCGAGAGTTTCTCTTCTTGCTCCCGGTCTTGCTGCGGATATGGTATCCGCTGCCTGTACGATGCATGCGATAAGTGACTGAGGCTCAACATCACCATGATGTGCTTCAACAGCGTTGATAATGGTAGCATTCTCCTTGAACTTGCGGCACAGTTCTGCACCGAGCTGTACATGGGAACCTTCCATTTCGTGGTCAACAGCCTTTCCTATATCGTGGAGAAGACCTGCGCGCTTTGCTGTTCTGACATCAAGTCCGAGCTCCGAAGCAAGGAGTCCGGAAAGATGAGCCACTTCTATGGAATGCTTAAGCACATTCTGTCCATAGCTCGTACGATACTTCATACGGCCAAGAAGCTTTACAAGCTCTGCGTGGAGACCGTGCACTCCGGTTTCCAGCACTGCAGCTTCGCCTGCATCCTTGATGGCCTGATCGACTTCTTTCTGAGCCTTCTCAACCATCTCCTCGATGCGTGCGGGATGGATACGTCCATCAACGATCAGCTTCTCGAGTGCGATCCTTGCCACCTCTCGGCGAACGGGATCAAATGCGGAAAGTACGACTGCTTCGGGTGTATCGTCGATAATAAGCTCGACTCCGGTCAGGGTTTCAAGGGTTCTGATGTTCCTGCCCTCACGACCTATGATCCTACCCTTCATTTCATCATTCGGAAGCTGAACAACGGAAATCGTTGTCTCCGAGACGTGATCCGCAGCACATCTCTGGATGGCGGTAACCACATATTCCTTGGCTTTCTTGTCCGCCTCTTCCTTTGCCCTGTTTTCCATTTCCTTGATCATCAGGGCTTCGTCATGTCTGACTTCATCTTCAACAATTTTAAGTAAGTACTCTTTTGCCTGTTCAGAGGTTAATCCTGAAATTCTTTCCAGTTCCTGCAGCCTTTGCTCATTCAGCTTGGAAATCTCTTCCTTCATCTTGGCAAGATTGTCTTCCCTGGCCGAAAGGCTCTGCTCACGACGCTCAAGTGCGTCAGTCTTCTTGTCTATCGCTTCCTCTTTCTGCTGAATCCTGTGTTCACTCTTGGAAACCTCTGCGCGACGTTCTTTTACTTCGCGGTCAGTCTCATTCTTAATGCGGATCGATTCCTCTTTCGCTTTAAGAGCGGCTTCCCTCTTCTCGGACTCTGCAGTCTTTAATGCTTCATCAATGATCTCTCTGGCTTTGTCTTCAGCCGAACCGATTGTTCTCGATGCGGACTTTTTAAGGTAACTGGATGTAATAAGCACTGCAATAACAGCAGTAATTATTATAGCGCCAACGAGGATCCCGATGAATGCAACCAAAGGAATTGACATTGGTGGCATTGGCATTACAGGAGCACCTCCTTATTAAGTTTTCATAGTACAACAGATTTATATTACTTTTTTTTGTGAATAATGTCAAGGGATAATAGTTATGTAAAGTATCATCACATTGTACTTCAGAATTCTTCCATCCTTCCGCCAAGCACTTTTCTGACTGCATCTGAGCCGTATCCCTTCCGAATGAGATAAGCATATTGCTTATTCCATTCTTTTGGATCCGTCTTAGCCTCTGCAGAATAACCTCTTTTATCAAGCAGTTTCTTTATCTGTTCTTCTTCATTACAACCAAAGCCTTCATCCGCACACAAATCAAATGCCGCTTTGATATCTTCACCGGATATTCCTTTTCTGATAAGATCCTGTTTTATTCTGTTTTTGCTCTTATCCGAAATATGTATTCTTATATACTCCTCGGCAAGCCGCCGATCGTTTATATAATTATAGGAAGAGACGTAATCTACCGCCTCGTCAATGATATAGGGAGGATATTCTCCGTCTCTAAGCTTGTCCCGCAGCTGCTTTTCGGAATATTGCCTGCTCTTAAGCAGATTCATCGCTCTGAGTTTAGCTCTTTTGGGGAGTATAACGCATGTTATTTCATCGTATTCTTCCGCTGTTATCTCCTCTCCGTCTTTGATACGGAACTTTCGGAGTTCGCTTTTATAGAGCACAAAGGCAAACTCTTCATCTATATATACTCTGCTTCTCTTTTTATCGAGTTCTCTGATCTCAGTTACTTGCATTCTCATTCCCACTTTCGGCGGCAAACACAAAACCTGCCTCAAACGTGCCCGGTAAGGCATGATCGAAGGCAGGTCCTGCATTTACCGTTTTGATCGGTAACCTTTTTATCTTATGTTTTTAAGCTTTTTCACCGGCTTTTCTGCACCTTTTTCGGGTCAGTCGGAGGATTTGGCAGTTTTTCCCTTTCCGGCAGACTTTGCCGCGCCGTCATCAGCCGCATCACTTGCCTTGGAATCTCCGTCAGCAGCTCCGTTTAATCCGTAATGGTCACGTACCTTCTTTTCAATTTCTGCCATTATTGCAGGATTATCCTTAAGATACTGCTTTGCATTTTCCCTGCCCTGGCCTATCTTCTCTCCGTTATATGCATACCAGGCACCTGACTTAACCACTATATCCGCATCTGACGCTTTGTCAAGAATGTCTCCGGCCACAGAGATTCCTTCGCCGAACATGATATCAAATTCTGCCTCCTTGAAAGGCGGCGCAACTTTATTCTTTACTACTTTGACACGGGTACGGTTTCCGATTACGTCTCCGCCCTGTTTGATGGACTCTATCCTGCGGACATCAAGTCTCACCGATGAATAGAATTTGAGAGCACGACCGCCCGTCGTCGTCTCCGGATTACCAAACATTACTCCCACCTTCTCACGGAGCTGGTTGATAAATACAACTACACAATTGGATTTACTGATAACTGCAGTGAGCTTTCTTAATGCCTGGCTCATAAGCCTTGCCTGAAGACCCACATGCGAATCACCCATATCCCCGTCGATCTCCGCCTTGGGAACAAGAGCCGCAACCGAGTCAACTACTACTATATCGATAGCTCCGGAACGAACCATCGTCTCGGCTATCTCAAGGGCCTGCTCACCGTTATCCGGCTGGGAAATATAGAGGTTATCAATATCCACGCCGATATTCTTTGCATAAACCGGATCAAGAGCGTGCTCTGCATCTATAAATCCTGCTATTCCGCCGCGCTTCTGGACTTCTGAGATCATATGAAGAGTGACGGTAGTCTTACCGCTGGATTCGGGTCCGTATATCTCAACAATCCTTCCCTTTGGAATTCCACCCAGGCCAAGTGCTATATCAAGGCTGATCGACCCGGTGGGTATGGTTTCAACATTCATCTGAGCCGCGGGATCACCCAGGCGCATAACGGCTCCTTTTCCATATTGTTTCTCAAGCTGGCTCAAGGCAGCTTCAAGTGCTTTTTTCTTATCTTCGTTTTCCATTTTGATTCCTTTCTTCGGGAACGGATGTTCGGTTTACTGTATAAGGATAAAACATCCGTTCGATTTTGTCAACAACTTTTTTAGCTAATCCGATATTCGGAAAATAACATAAAAGGACCTGCCAAGGCAAGTCCTTAAATCAGATTTAACAGAAATTTAATATAGTCCGCAAATGTCCATTTTTCAAGCATTTGCGTCCAACTGCGGACATCTGTTGTACGCCGGGATATCTACTGTTATTTTATCTAATTATCCTCATCGGTTCCAAAGGTTATACGGCTGTAGTATTCGAGTACATTGTTTCTGACAAACGAGAGTGCTGCCGCAGTTGCGGATTCGCGGATCTTGTTTCTGTTTCCTGAAAATCTTGCTTCCGTAACCGAAACTCTTCCCTTAATGCAGCATCCGATATATACCAGACCCACAGGTTTGTCCTCCGAAGCATCCGGTCCCGCATTTCCGGTCACGCTCACGCAAACATCGGCTTTTGTTACTCCCGCGAGCCCCTTTGCCATATCGCGTGCCGCTTCTGCACTGATCGCCCCATATTTATCTATAACGGATTTTCTTACACCCAGAAGCTTTCTTTTGGATTTGTTTGAATAGGTAATGAATCCGCTTTTATAAACATCCGAAACCCCCGGAACGTTTATAAGCCTTGAGCTGAGCATTCCCCCGGTGCAGCTTTCCGCGCATGAGACCGTAAGTTTATTTGCAAGAAGAAGATCCACCACTGATTGTTCCAGAGTTTCGCTCTCATCGGTAGTGTAAATATAGTTTCCGAAACGGTCTTTTAATTCCTGAATTATAGGTTTGACAAGCTTCCTTGCTGCCTTTTTATCCTCTCCCGATGCAGTTACGCGGATATGCACCTCACCTATCTTTGCATAGGTGGCAATGGTGGGGTTAGACTGGGCATCGATAAGATCTGCTATCATAGTCTCGACTTTACTTTCGCCTATCCCGCATATCTTAACGGTTTTGGATAAAATAACACCGGGTGTCAATTCTTTGAGATACGGAAAAATGTCATTTTCAAACATCGGAATAAGCTCTGAAGGCGGTCCCGGAAGGAGAATGAGCCTTGCATCTTTTTCTTCCATGATTATGCCCGGAGCAGTTCCGTTGGGATTGAATATTGCCCTTCCGCCCTCCGGAACAAGCGCCTGCTTCCAGTTGTTCTCTGTCGGCTGTGTGCCTTTTTTCGCAAAGTACTGCTCAATGTGGAGGCGGCTCTCCTCATCCATGATCAGCTTCCTGCCATAGGATTTGGCTGCCGTTTCTTTTGTTAGGTCATCCTCGGTAGGTCCAAGACCTCCGCAGAGTATGATAATATCAGAGCGCTTTCTGGCTGTCTTTATAGATTCAAGAAGCCTTTCCTCGTTATCTCCCACTACGGACTGATAATAGCAGGAAAGACCGGCCTCAGATATTTTTTCAGCCATATAAGCAGCATTCGTATTCACGATATTTCCAAGCAAAATCTCTGTTCCGACACAGATAATCTCTACATTCATCTTAATACTCCCGATATACTTGACCCGATAGCGCACATGAGCAGCGATAACACCTATTCAAGAATGACCTTTCGATTCTTTACAACATAATCAATAAGAGAAACAATTGTTAAAGCAAGAGCTATATACATAACGACCGTTGTTATTATTCCGTAAAAAGGGATGTATGGGCTAAGATCAACTATCGCCATGATAACAAGTGTCATTTGAAAGGTTGTTTTCCACTTGCCGAAATAACTGGCGGCTATAACTATTCCCGCATCGGAGGCCACCAGCCTGAACCCGCTGATTATGAACTCCCTGGCTATGATCACTATTACAACCCATGCCGGAATCCTGCTCATAGATACAAGGCAAATAAGACCGGCACTGACCAGCATCTTGTCCGCAAGAGGGTCCATGAATTTACCGAAATTCGTTACCAGCTGGTACTTTCTCGCTATCTTTCCGTCAAGCAGATCCGTGATCGATGCGACCAAAAAGATAACATCTGCTACTATACAAGGAATAAAGTCATCTTCGCCAAACCAGCCGCTTTCAGCTCCTAACAGGGCTATCACAAAGGGAATTATCAATAACACCCGAAATGTAGTCATTATATTCGGCACATTCCATATTTTGACCTTTTTTGTCCCGTTTTGTCCGCTGTCAACAGCATTCTTTTCTTCTTTTACAGTTTCACTCATTACAGAGTTCTCCTACAAGATCATAATCATTTGATCCGGTTACCTTTACTTTTACAAAGTCACCGGTCATAAGGTTTGCCCCGGTATTAAGAAACAGATAACCGTCCACCGAAGGGGCATCGCGATAAGTCCGCGTTACATATGTATCTTCGTCCGCAACCTTTCCTTCTACCATGACTTCCAGAACGGTTCCGATCATTTCTTCGTTCTTGTCAAAGCAGACTGCCTGCTGGAGTTCCATCAGCTCGTCGCGGCGCGAGTTCTTTATTTCGTCCGGAATCTGATCTTCCATTTCAGCGGCCGCGGTATCTTCTTCCTGCGAGTATGGGAACACTCCCAGTCTGTCGAATTCAGTTTCGTTTACGAACCGGTACAGATCTTCAAAATCCTCCTGGGTTTCTCCCGGGAACCCGGAAATAAGAGTTGTTCTTAAAGCTATTCCGGGGATTCTCTCTCTGATACGCGCTATTCTTTCACGGAGTTCTTCCTGATTCGTCCTTCTGCCCATCTTCCTGAGAATGGCATCTGATGCGTGTTGTATCGGAATATCAAGATAGTTGCACACTTTCTCCTCTGAGGCTATCGTATCTATAAGTTCATCGGTGATCTCCTCAGGATAGCAGTAGAGGATCCTGATCCACCTGAGTCCCTCAACTTTGCAAAGCTGCCTGAGCAGATCCGGGAGCATCTTTTTCCCGTATAGATCCGTTCCGTAAAGAGTGGTCTCCTGTGCGACAAGTATAAGTTCCTTCACTCCTTTGCCGGCCAGGTCCCGGGCTTCTTCCAGCAGCTCCTCCATCGGAACCGAAACGTATCTCCCTCTGACCTTGGGTATGATACAGTATGTGCAATTCTTATTGCAGCCCTCCGCAATTTTGAGATAGGCGAAGTGGCCGCCGGTCGTAACTATACGGCGCTTCATCCCGGCATTGATCTTCCCTGTTTCTCTGAAATAGTCCCTCGGGGTTTGCCTGAGTGCTTCGTCCAGAGCATCCTTTATATCCACGGTCGAAGCTATGCCCACCAGAGCATCCACTTCCGGAATTTCCTTTCGGATCTCGTCTTTATACCTCTGAGCCAGACATCCCGTTGCGATCAGTGCCTTGATTTTGCCTTCCTTCCTCAATTCAGCCATTTCCAAAAGAGTATTGATGCTCTCCTGCTTGGCGTCGGAAATAAAACAACAGGTGTTAACTATTACTGCCTCGGCTTCGTCTTCATCATCGGTGAACTCATATCCCGACTCCGACAGAAGTCCCATCATTTTTTCGGTATCGACAAGATTTTTATCACAACCCAAAGATATAAAAAGAATCTTCATATATTTCCTTATTTACAGCAAAAAACCGAAACCGCAAAGCATAATCTGCTCCCTGTTCCGGTTTTATCCCATATTATTCCTCTGTATTGGGAAGGATCCTAACCTTGCCCTCATTGATCTCATCAATAGCAATTGAAAGAGGCTTTTCATCTTCCGAACCCGCAAGAGCTTCGTCTCCGCTCACAATCTGTCTTGCTCTCTTTGCCGAAGCCATTACGATTGAATAACGGCTGGTAACAATAGGTGCTTCATCCTCAGCAACGTCCTTATTTACGACATTCATTAAATCTGCATAAGACGGGTGTAACATTTTTTCATACTCCTTTATAATCTCTTCTTATTAATATGTTATTAATATGGTGCAAACGTAATATCAATATAGTATTACAGTTTAGCGGTAAACATCAAGCTGTTTTTTCATATCTTCAATGAAATCCTGCATCCTGACAGGCTGCTTTCTGGATGTTTCGATGATGCCGTGAACCTCATCGACGCATTTTTCCAGATCATCATTGATAACGATAAAATCGTAGGTATCCATACCCACCGATTCCTCGTGAGCTCTGGCAAGTCTTCCCCTGATGGCCTCTTCTGTCTCTGTTCCTCTTGAGCGAAGCCGTCTTTCGAGCTCTTCGGCACTGGGCGGTGTCACAAATATCAGCAGGCTCTCCGGAAATGCCTTTTTAATGTTGGTTGCGCCCTGAATCTCTATTTCCAGTATGACGTTTCTGCCTTCGCTCAGCTTCTTTTCAACAAAAGCGCGGGGGGTTCCATAGTAATTACCACAGTACTGAGCATACTCCAAAAGCCCGTTTTCCGCTATGGTCTTTTCAAATTCCTCTCTGGATACAAAGAAATAGTTGACTCCTTCGACATCTCCCGGGCGCGGTGCTCTCGATGTCATCGAGATGGAAAGCGCATATTCATCGTATTTTTCTATCAGCCGGTTTACTATGGTCCCTTTCCCGGCACCCGAGAAACCGGAAATAACAAGCAAAATGCCTTTTTTTGCCATTTTTTACCTCCGACATGGTAACTGATATCAGCCCAATGCTACGCTTGCGCCCTATTCAACATTCTGAATCTGTTCTCTGACCTTTTCTATCTCAGTCTTAAGTTCGATTCCGCAATTAGCTATCTCAAGATCTGTAGACTTCGAAAGGATCGTATTGGCCTCCCGGTTTAATTCCTGGGCCAGAAAATCCAGCTTACGGCCGATACTGTCACCTTCGAGAAGCTCTTTTTTGACTGCTTCTATGTGGCTCTTTAGCCTGACGATCTCTTCGTCAACACAGATCTTGTCCGCAAAGATCGTAACTTCTGTAAGAAGTCTGCCTTCGTCAACGCTTGTATCTCCAAGGATCTCTCTTACGCGAGAGTCTATCTTTCCGCGGTATTCTTCTATGATCTTCGGCGATCTTTCCTCTATGAATTCTACTAATCCAAGCATCTTATCGAGTTTTTCTATAAGATCGGACTTCAGCCTTTCACCTTCGGCTGTCCTGGTCTTAACAAACACCTCGCATGCTTCATCGATGGCAGTCTTGAGATCTTTCCACAGTTCGTCTTCATCGATCTCACTCTCCTCCATTTCAAATACATCCGGATATTTGGAGAGAGTGGATACCCTTATATCATCTTCGAGGCCGAAGTCCGCAGCCATTTCTCTCAGATACTTTAGATATTCTGCGGCAAGTTCCTTATTATATCTGACCGTCTGGGTTGTCTCTCCCAGATTCTCATAGGAGATGAAAACATCAACCTTACCTCTCGATATATAGTTTTTCAGCTCCTGCCTGATAGCCGCATCAAAGAAATTTAGGGCCTTGGGCATTCTTATGTTTACATCCAGATATCTGTGATTTACACTCTTAAGCTCTACGGTAAACTTCCTGTCATGAACCGTGATCTCGCTTCTTCCGAAGCCGGTCATACTCTTTATCATTTCTTTTTAGCCTCCGCATCCGCTTCATAGTCAGGGCATAACCACATGTACATTTCCTGATATTTCTTTGCGGATACTTCCCATGAAAAGTCTACAGCCATGGCTCTGTCTATCATCTTGTTCCATTCACGTCTGCGATCATAGTAGATCTTCTCGGCGTAACGGATTGTTGAAAGCATCTCGTGGGCATTATAATTGACAAAACCAAAGCCCGTACCGGTGCTCTCATATTCATTATAGGGCTCTACCGTATCCTTGAGTCCACCGGTCTGGCGTACGATAGGAATGGTTCCGTAGTGGAGTGCCATCAGCTGGCTGAGTCCGCAAGGCTCAAAAAGCGAAGGCATAAGGAAAGCATCGCAAGCAGCGTATATCTTATGCGAAAGTGCATCCGAATAATAAATGTTCGCCGAAACTTTATTATTGTACTTCCAGTCGAAGTGGCGGAACATATTCTCATACCGTTCTTCTCCCGTTCCAAGCACCACCAGCTGCACATCATCCTGGCAAAGCTCATCCATAACGTATGCTATTAAATCAAAGCCTTTCTGATCGGTAAGCCTTGATACTATACCGATCATCATCTTCTTATCATCAACGGTAAGTCCAAGCTCTTCCTGAAGCGCATGTTTATTCTTTACTTTTTCTTTTCTGAAATTGACGGCATCATACTTTTTGTAGATATGAGGATCTGTCGCAGGGTCAAAATCCGAATAGTCAATACCGTTTACAATTCCTCTCAGGGAATTGGCGCGGGCGCGAAGCAAGGGATCAAGCCCCTCCCCGTAGAAAGGTGTCTTTATCTCCTCAGCATATGTGTCCGATACAGTAGTGACCGCATCAGCGTATACGATGCCTCCCTTCAGAAGGTTCGCATCCTTATAAGACTCCAGCTTGTCCGGTGTAAAGAAGTAGTCCGGAAGTCCGGTGATACTCTGAACCGTCTTAACATCCCATTTTCCCTGAAACTTAAGGTTGTGTATGGTGATAACGGTCTTGATCCCGCGGTAAAACTCACTGCCGGCAAAGCGTTCCTTGAGATAAACCGGTATAAGTCCGGTCTGCCAGTCATGGCAGTGGATAAGATCGGGCCGGAAATCTATCACGGGAAGTGCCGACAAGACAGCCTTGCAAAAATAAGTATATCTCTCGATCTCATATCTGGGGTCGTCGTTATAAACCTTCGATCCGTTCCAGTAGAACTCATTGTCTATAAAGTAGTAGATAACTCCGTCTACCTTTGCTTCAAAAATACCGACATAGATATTCTGCCAGTTGAAATCCATATAGAAATTGGAAATATATTTCAGCTTATCTTTCATTTCCTGCTTCATGCAGGCGTACTTAGGAAGAAAAACCCTTACATCATAATACTTTTTGTCAATGTACTTCGGCAGTGATCCGACAACATCCGCAAGCCCTCCTGTTTTTACAAAAGGGACTCCCTCCGAAGCCACGAAAAGAATCTTTTTCATTGAAAACCTCCCACAGTTTTGCTAACCCCAGCACGCATTTTTATGCGCACATAGTTATATTATCATAAAACCGCTTCAATTGGTAGCAAAATATAACGTCGATTTTCGCATATCATTGTAGCGATTTTCAAATATTCGTGGTAGACTAAATTGTGATAATTTTCAGTACGTAACTATATAATAATGAAGAATAAATCCAAACTGACCAACAATCTCATAACCCAGGCGGGCATTCTGGCCGCCGCCGGAATCATAAGCCGTATCATCGGGCTTCTCTACACCAGTCCTCTTTCAGGTATAATCGGGGATCTGGGCCTGGGCTATTATTCCTCCGCATACAACTATTATACTATCATCCTGCTCGTCTCTTCCTACAGCATTCCTTCAGCCATCTCGAAGGTTATGGCTCAGAAGCTTGCTGTCGGCGAATACAAAAACGCCCATCGTCTGTTTCTCGGCTCTTTGTTCTATGTGCTTGTGATAGGCGCTGCGGCATCGGCTTTTCTGTTTTTCGGAGCAGGGCTATTCGTTGAAAAAGCGGAAATACCCGTTCTCAGATTCTTTGCACCCACCATATTCGTATACGGGATACTCGGAGTTCTAAGAGGGTTCTTCCAGGCAAGCAAAAATATGATCCCGACCTCTGTATCACAGATCTTTGAGCAGATCGCAAATGCACTTGTAAGTGTCGGTGCAGCCTTCTTCCTTGTCACCTTTACGGAGTCCAATCCATTCCTCACAATGAAGCCGCTAAACACCATCTCATCGGAAAGCGGATACGCAGTCGAGCGGGCCGTGAGAGGTGCGATAGGAAGCGCCCTCGGAACAGGAACAGGTGTTATTATTGCGCTTCTGTTTATGTTTTTTGCCTATATGAGGATCCGCCCCGGTTTCAAGAAGAACATACTGGAGGACAAACACGAGAACATCGACAGTGCCGGAACCATAATCAAGACCATAACGCTTATCGTAACACCTTTTATTTTAAGCACAGCCATGAACAATCTGGCCTCTGCGGTTAACAACAAGCTTTATAAATCATTCTATCCTTCTTTCAGGGGGCTCGATCTTATTCCTGTAGCAGAGCATTGGGGAATCTTTTCCGGGAAATCCATGAAGATCTCGAATATTCCCATCGCATTTGCCTCGGCCATGGCTGCAGCCATGATACCTTCCATTGCACAGCTCATAGCCACCAGAAAGCACGAAGAGGCCCGTGGAAAGATAGGCCTTGCGGTAAAGGCTACCATGCTCATATCTATCCCCTGCGCAGTCGGCTTGTTTGTGTTTGCCGCCCCGGTAACATTGCTTCTTTATCCCAACACCCTGGCCAACATAGATCTGGCAAGATATTCTCTGATGGCGCTCTCTGTTTCAGTTATCTTCTATGCTTTGAGTACGCTTAACAGTTCTGTGCTTCAAGGCCTGGGGCGAGTTAATCTGCCGATACTTCACGCAGGAATAGCACTTGTTATTCAAACCGCCGCAGGAGTGATCCTATTGTTCTTCACGGATCTTGATGTATTCAGTATTGCGATAACCACGACGCTTTATTCAGCTATTATCGCAATCTTGAATCAGCTTGCAGTAAGGCGTGCCATAGGCTATCGCCAGGAAATGGTACGGACTTTCGTGATTCCGTTTGGAGCATCTGTTATTATGGGTGGCATCTCATACGGGGTATATCGTCTTTTCATAATGATCACTGGTTCTATGAGGTTATCTGTTCTTCCGGCACTGGTTGTCGCTGTGCCGGTCTATTTTGTCGCGCTGCTGCTTCTGAAGGCAGTGACAGCCGAGGAGCTTGCTGCATTCCCGAAAGGGGCTACTCTTGTGCGTCTCGCGCGAAAGCTTCATCTTCTCAAGTAGATTAAATTGCAATTTTACTTACTATCGAATTTATTAGTAACTGAGTAACGCGAGTCCGCACAAATGTATGCTTCGAGCACCGCTTCGCAGCTATGGGTCTTCGAGCAGCGGTACTAGCTTCGAGCGTCGCTGCTGCTCGCTCTCAGCAAGTGCCGGCC
>DFKZ01000035.1 GCA_002373975.1 Lachnospiraceae bacterium UBA3632
TCCGTTTCACACAGGCAGGTTCCGAGGTTTCGGCACTTCTCGGACGAGTTCCCTCCGCGGTTGGTTATCAGCCCACACTGCAGACAGAGATGGGTGCTCTCCAGGAGAGAATTACATCCACAAGGAACGGATCCATCACTTCCGTACAGGCGGTATACGTGCCTGCGGATGACCTTACAGACCCCGCTCCCGCTACAACATTTGCCCACCTTGACGCAACGACGGTTCTTTCCCGTCAGATAGTTGAGCTCGGTATCTATCCTGCAGTTGATCCTCTTGAGTCCACTTCAAGGATCCTCGATCCAAGAGTGGTGGGTGAGGAGCATTACAGAGTGGCACGCGGAGTGCAGGAGATACTTCAGAGATACAAAGAGCTGCAGGATATCATCGCCATCCTCGGTATGGACGAGCTTTCGGAAGAGGATAAGCTGGTGGTTAACAGAGCAAGAAAGGTTCAGAGATTCCTTTCACAGCCCTTCTTCGTAGCAGAGCAGTTCACAGGACTTGTTGGAAAGTACGTTCCCATCTCCGAGACCATCCGCGGCTTCAGAGAGATTATCGACGGTAAGTATGACGATATCCCCGAGAGCTACTTCATGAGCGTCGGAACCATCGATGACGTAGTTGAGAAATACAACAACAAGCAGAATTGATGAGGTATTTATGGCAGAAAAGGAAATCGAGCTCCGCATAATCACGCCCGAGAGAGTATTCTATGAGGGCGAGGCGGAAATGGTAGAATTTAATACGACCGAGGGAGAGATCGGAGTATACCCCGGTCACATTCCTCTTACCGTTATCGTAAAGCCGGGCATTCTTCGTATCCATGAAAAAGATGGCGAAAGGATAGCGGCGCTTCATTCCGGTTTCGCCGAGATCCTTCCCGACAAGATATCGATTCTTGCGGAGGTCATCGAATGGCCCGATGAGATTGATGAGAAGCGTGCAGAGGAAGCTCTTCAGCGCGCAAAGGAGCGTTTGAAGAACAAATATGAGAATCTCGATGTTGCGAGGGCAGAGACAGCCCTTCAGAGAGCAATGGCGAGAATCAATGTTATCAAGTAATTAGTTAAGGCGCCCCTGTTGGGGCGCTTTAGTGTTGGAAACAGACATTTATGAATCTTACTAATCTGAAAAAAACAGCAATCCGCATTGCCGTCCTTGCAACAGTATTTATTGCAACACTTTTTGTCGCGTCAAGAATACTCAACCGTGATAGGGAGAATATCACGATGGAGATCGAAAAAGCGACTTTTCCACTTATAAGGATGGAACGCGGAGACTTAATATATAATGAACTTCATGGATATGTGAACGAGCAGATCCCCTCCGAAAGCTCGGACAACATAACTGTTCTCGGATCATCAAGAGATACGGGATTTGTTGTGGACACATACGGAAACACGATATCTGGAATAAGCTATGAGTTAAGGAGCCTTGACGGAACCAGGCTGATAGAGAGCGGAGAGATTGCCGATCTGAGGCAGACCGGCCTGTCGATAGAGGGAAACATAGTTCTCAAGGACCTTATGGAGGATGAGGAGACATACTCCCTCAGGATAAAGCTTACTCTTTCGGATGAAAAGGACCTGTATTTTTATACCAACGTTATCAAGGATACGGGATATGATGTCGACGATAAACTGGGGTTTGTCAGTGATTTTCATAACCTGCTTTTTAACAAAGAGAGCGGTATAGAGATAAAGAAGTATCTGGAGACCAATTATTCGCTCAATGATAATTCTGATTTTGCGAATGTGGACATTCATTCCAATACCGACCAGATGACCTACGGAGAGCTGGATGTAAAGCCCTATGGGGAACCGAGATACTCCCTTAAGGAAATATCACCTTCCATGGCGGAGGTGACGGTAGATTATTATGTCTTTTCAGGAGATGAAGAGAACCAGCTGTTCTACAGGCTTAAGGAATACTACCGTATCCGCGAGGGAAAAGAAAGAATGCTTCTTATCGATTATCGGAGGAGCATGTCACAGATCCCCAACGAGAAAGAGCTTTGCATAAACGATAAGATAGTGCTCGGGATAACTGACAGAGATGTCGATTATTCCGAGAGCGAAGATGGAAACACGGTGGCGTTTATCACTGCAGGCAGGTTGTATTCTTATCAGTTTGCAACGAATAAACTTACAAGAGTGTTTTCATTCACGGGTGATGATGATTTTGATCCGCGCTCGGAATATGATGCGGGTGGGATCAAGATCCTCGATGTTGACGAGAGCGGAAATACCCGCTTTGCCGTATATGGATACATGAACAGCGGACGCCATGAGGGTGAAGTGGGAATCGAGATATACCATTTCGACGGAAAGCTCAACACCATTGAAGAGCTGGTCTATATACCCTATGAAAGATCCTACGGTCTGCTGAATGCAGAGCTGTCGACACTTTTTTATCTTAACCGCGAGGACCACCTTTTTATAACACTTGAAAACAAGGTGTACAGGATCGACCTGAAGAAACGTACGGCAGAAATAAGGAATGAACTCGGAAACGACGATACGCTTGTTACCAGTATCGATCATCGCGTGCTGATCAGCCGCAGCGCTTACGAGGATTCCGCACTTGCAAGAAGTATAACCCTCACAAATCTTAAATCCGAAAAAGAAAAAGAGATATTTGCCGGGGACGGGGATGCTATAAGGTCACTCGGATTTATAGGGCGCGATGTAATATACGGTGTGGCCCACATCGGTGACACCAGAAGGGAATCCTCCGGGCGACTGTTCTTCCCGATGTATAAAATAGTTATCTGTGATGAGGAAGGCAGTCTTATAAAGGAGTATTCGCAGCCGGGGTATTATGTTACGGGCGTGGAGCTGACGGACAATCAGCTCACATTAAAACGCGTTACCATTGATGAAAACGGCAGATCCGCGGAGGCAAAGCCTGATTATATAACGGCGGGGGATCTGGGCGGAACCACAAGTGTCACTGACGCAACCACGATCGTTGATGTTTACAAAACTTACGTACAGCTCCAGCTCCCGGGAGATATAAATGCGGATACGCTAAAGCTTGTATACCCTAAAGAGATAGTATACGAGGGCGGCAGGAATCTTATTATTGAGCCGTCGAGGGTAAAGAGGTATTATGTATATGATGCCTACGGACTTGCCGGAGTCTATAACATGGTATCCAATGCCATCTTTCTGGCATCGGAAAAAGCCGGATGGGTGGTAAATGATGAAGGAATGCTTCTGTGGAAGAGAACATCCCGACCGGCCAAAAACCAGATAATGTCTATTACGGAACAGCTTGCGGAAGGAGACCTTACTCCGCTGGGTGTATGCCTGGATTCGATGCTCAAGAAAGAAGGCGTGATAAGGAATTCCGATTATCTGCTCAGCGAAGGGCAGAGTGTTATGGATATCCTTCGTGAGAATCTTGACGGATACGAGATCCTTGACCTTAAGGAGTGCGAGATAGACATGATGCTCTATTATGTGAGCAGGGAGATCCCGATCCTGGTAATGACGGAGGGACAGGGCGCGTATCTGATAGTGGGGTATAACGATTCGGAATCGGCGGTCGTGCTGCTTGATCCCGCATCGGGGGAAATAAGGAAAATGGCTTACGAAGATGCTGCCGAGCTGTTTGACACATACGGCAACAACTATGTATCGTATATAAAATAAAAAGTGAACCTTCCTTCGGAAGGAAAGCATTGGCACAGCCGATGAACGAGGTGTGATATGTCGGAAAAATATAATCTGGATTTTAACAGACCCGAAAAAATCTTTTTTGTTGGTATCGGAGGGGTGAGCATGAGCGGCCTTGCACTGATACTTGCAGATGCAGGATTTGATGTGTCGGGGTCTGACCGGGACAAAAGTGTGACAACGGAAAAACTGGAAAAAAGAGGTATCAAAGTATTCTACGGCCAGAAAAAGGAGAACATCACTCCCGATATAGACTGTGTTGTCTTTACTGCGGCTATACATGCCGACAATCCGGAATATGTGCGTACCATGGAACTGGGACTTAAGTATTTAAAGCGCGGTGAACTGCTTGGACAGATGATGAAAAACTATCGCACAGGCGTTGCGATAAGCGGTACCCACGGAAAGACTACCACTACATCAATGATAAGTGAGATACTTCTCGATGCCGGAATGGATCCTACCATCAATAACGGAGGAGTGCTTAAATCCATCGGCGGAAACACCCGAGTGGGAGGGAAGGATTATTTTGTAGCCGAAGCCTGTGAGTATACCAACAGCTTCCTTGAATTCTTTCCCAAGGTAGCGGTCATCATGAATATCGAGGAGGATCATCTGGATTTCTTTAAGGATATTGATGACATCAGAGCTTCCTTCAGAAAGTTTGCCCATCTTGTGCCGGCGGACGGCGCGGTCGTAATAAACGGTGCCATAGATAATTACAGAGAGATCACGGAGGGACTTGAATGCCCGGTGATCACCTTCGGTGAAAATGAGAAGGATTGTTACGGCAATAAAAACGACTATTACGCAAAAGATATAAATTATAATAAAAAGGGCTGTGCGCTCTTTACGGAATGCGCGGGAGAAAGAGAAAGGAAAGTTCAGCTCGGAGTACCCGGAGAGCATAACATAATCGATGCGCTGGCGGCGCTGGCGGTATGTGATCACCTTGGCGTTCCGGAAAATGACGCGGTCAAAGGCCTTGAAGGATTCAGGGGAGCGGACAGAAGATTTGAATATAAAGGTGAGGTAAAGGGAATCACTGTTGTGGACGACTACGCTCATCACCCTACGGAGATACGTGCCACAATGTCCATTGCACAGAAGATTGAGAGGGGAAGGCTTTTTGTGGTATTCCAGTCTCATACATACACCAGGACAAAAGCATTCTTTGATGAGTTTGTGGAAGCGTTAAGACCCGCAGATGTAGTGCTGATGCCAGACATATATCCTGCCCGTGAAACCGACGATCTGGGCATCAGTTCGAAGGATCTGTGCGATGCACTTAACAGGCTCGGGACGGAAGCGCATTATATTCCGGATTTTGATGAGATCGAAAGATTTTTATCAGAAAAGTGCACAAAGGATGATCTGGTTATAACAATGGGAGCCGGCGAGGCGTATAAAATCGGCGATATGCTGTTGGCAAAAGAAGGTTAGACACAATATCCACGGATGAAAACGATCTTTTAACAGATCCCATCCGTGGATATTTTAATAATATCTGTGGATATCATACTATTATGTCTAGGGTGTTATTTATGCGGTTTTACGGGAGGTATGATTTAACAACAGACGTATTGTAAATAATTGTCCACGTTATTCACTTTATCCACATTTTTACTCCCGGTTTTCCGGCTCCGGATAATAAAAGTAACATAAAAAAGTCTTGTTAACTTTGTCCATTTTGTTTGAGGACTGTTTGTGCTATAAATACAAGTGCGGGTGAGCGGCTTTTTGAACGGAAAGTCCGGGAGGCTCTCTTCGCAAAACAGTATTGGGAGTGGCAAAATGGCGGGTTTTAGTGTTTATCAGGATAGTTATATCGGGGCGACTATCATATCAAACCGTTTTATAGACGAGTACATGAACGAGGCGAATGACGCTCAGCTGAAGGTATATCTTTATCTTGTCCGTATGCTTAATGCGAATCTTGAGACAAGTGTACAGGATATCGCCGACAGATTTAACCACACGGAAAAAGATGTGCTTCGCGCATTTGTTTATTGGGAAAAGAAGGGACTTCTCACGCTTGATTATGACGAGCGGGGAGAGCTTGCGGGTGTGCATCTTGTAAACCTTTGCAGGTCCGAAGCCCAGGGACCTTCCGTGGAATCCACACACAAAAGATCAGACAACCCTTTCTTTGCAGAAACTGAAAAAAAGCAGGAGGCGGACAGCAATAAAGATCTCGCCGCAGAGCCTGAAAAGGCGGAGGTATCCGTGCCCGAGAAGCGAGAGTTTTCCAGCAGTGAGATCGCTTCGATCGGAGAAAAAGGCGGCACACAGCTGGCATTCCTTGCCGAGACCTATTTCGGAAGAACGCTTACTCCTTCCGACATCCAGACACTCTTTTACATAAGTGAAGAGCTGGGATTCTCCGAGGATCTGACTGACTATCTGCTTCAGTACTGTGCGGAAAAAGGCAAAAAAGATTTCCGCTATGCCGAAAAGGTGGCTATAGGCTGGAGAAAGAACGGGATTGTCAGTGTAGAGCAGGCAAGAGGAAATAATTTAAGGTACGATCGCACGGTTTATGATATAATGAACAGGCTCGGAAAGAAAAACGTGCCGACCGAAGCGGAGGCTGAGTTTATTAACCGCTGGAGAAATGAATATGGTTTTTCTGAAGAGGTGATCTTCCGTGCCTGTGATAAAGCTGTACTGACAACGGATGCGGGAAGATTTAATTATGCCGAAGGCATCCTTAAGAGCTGGCACGAGCAGAATGCACACAGCATCGAGGAGATAGAAGAGGCCGAGCTTAAGTTTAAAAAGAGATCTCAGGGCGGAAGTGTATCGGGCGGAGATGTCTCCTTTGTCCGTAACAACGCAGGAAGTCAGAATGCTCCGGCTAAAAAGAATCTTGCGGGAAGCTTTGGTAATTTCAAGCAGAACGAGATCGATTTCGAAGAGCTTAAAAAGCGGGCGGTAGTTAATTAGATATGTCACTTACTAACGAGCAATACAATTCCATAATGCGCGAATATGACGAGATGCGTCAGCGAAGCATCAGGGAATCGGAAGAAAAGGTGAAAAGGATATATGAAAAATATCCCGAGCTGAAGGCGTGGGAAAACCGTGCCATCACCCTGAAGGTGCAGCAGAGCAAGGCGGCAATGGATGGCGCTTCCCGTGAAAAGCTGGATGAGATCACCGATGAGATAACCATGCTCCTTGTCAGGCGTCAGTCGTTGCTGGAGAGCGTAGGTCTTACTGATAAGGACTTTGAACCCGAATACGAATGCGGGGAATGTAAGGACACCGGATATATTTATGATGAAGCCGGGGTGCGCAGAAAATGCAAATGCTTCATCAAGAGGGAGATGGAGATCCTCTATGATCAGTCGGGAATCCGGGTTCTGCTTCAGAGAGAGAACTTCTCAAAGCTGACCTACGACCACCGATCCGGTGATGATCTGGAACGGCTTAAGAACGCCGTGGCCATATGCAGGAAATTTGTTGACGAGTTTGACAGGGAGTATAAAAACATTCTCTTTCTCGGGACGGTGGGAACCGGCAAAAGTTTCCTTTCGTGCTGCGTGGCTCACGAGCTTCTGGAGAGCTGCCACAGTGTGATCTATATGAGTGCTATCCAGCTTTTTGAAAGACTGGCGGACAGCAGGTTCGGAAACACAAAGGAAGAGAGCCGTGAAGATAATGAAAATATCTACGGATGTGATCTTCTGATAATCGATGATCTGGGTACAGAGCTTTCCAACAGCTTTGTGGCTTCGGAGCTTTTCGGTCTGATCAATGAGAGAAACCTCAAGCGCAGATCGACGATCATATCGACAAATCTGTCTCTTGAGGATATAAACGACAGATACTCCGAAAGAGTGCTTTCGAGACTTACCGGACGTACCGGGAACTATATGCTTATAGAGCTCACCGGACGGGACGCAAGACAAGTAATATAAACTACAGGAGAGAACAAATGCCTAATCGCGAAGAAAAAAGAAATCTTGAAACAATTCCGGTCGGATCGCTTGGGATCATCGCCCTCAAAGGCTGTAAGGAACTCAGCGAGAAAGTGGATGCCTTCCTTGTAAAGTGGAGAGCGGAAAGAGAGAGCGAACATAAGGGATCACTTGCTTTTGCCGGATATCAGAGGGATTCATACCTTCTGGAAGCAAAGGTTCCGAGATTCGGATCCGGAGAAGGAAAAGGACAGATACTTGAATCGGTCCGCGGAGTGGATCTGTTTCTTCTTGTGGATGTACTCAACTATTCGCAGACATATTCTCTCTGCGGGCAGGAAAACCACATGTCACCGGATGATCATTATCAGGACCTCAAGAGGATCATAGCCGCTGTGGGCGGTAAGGCGAGACGTATTACCGTCATCATGCCCTTCCTTTACGAGAGCCGCCAGCACAAGAGAACCGCGAGGGAATCCCTCGACTGTGCCATTGCTCTTCAGGAACTGGTCAAGATGGGTGTTGATAATATCATCACATTTGATGCACATGATCCCAGGGTTCAGAATGCGATCCCTCTGAACGGATTTGAAACAGTTCAGCCCGCTTATCAGTTTATCAAAGGCCTTCTCAAGAATTATAAAGGGCTTGAGCTGGATGCTCAGCATATGATGGTGATCAGCCCCGATGAAGGAGGAATGAAGCGTGCGATCTACATCGCAAACGTGCTCGGCCTCGATATGGGTATGTTCTATAAGAGACGTGACTATACCAGGATCGTGGATGGCAGAAATCCCATCATAGCTCATGAGTTCCTAGGAAGCGATGTTGAAGGAAAGGATATGATCATCATTGATGATATGATATCTTCCGGAGACAGTGCGCTTGAAGTTGCAGCTGCCCTCAAGGAAAGGAAGGCAAACAGGATATTTATCTTTGCTACATTCGGGCTCTTCACAGGCGGGCTTGAGAAATTTGATAAGGCTTTCGAGAGGGGCATTATCACCCGGGTGCTTACCACAAATCTTATTTACCAGACGCCTGAGCTTCTGGAAAGAGAGTGGTATATCAACTGTGACCTCAGCAAATACATTGCCTATATCATAGATACCCTCAATCACGATTCTTCTATTTCCGATCTGCTCAATCCAAACGAGAGGATTCAGAGTATCGTGGCCAGATACAAGGCGGGAGAATTGCTTAATTAGTTTATCGGTCCCGCGAGATCCGCAGGTTTTATTATCGCAATGCTATATCCAGTAATGACAAGGATTGTCAACCGTACTCCCCATACGGTTGACAATTGCTTTGTAAGGTGATAACATCCATATATGAGTTTCCGTATCACTTCGCTGTATTGCGCGGCAGGAGATGCCGGGAACAAATAGATTACTTAAAGAGGCTTTTTTAAAATGGATGTTCAGGGAAAGAGCAGCAGTGTAGCTGACAAAAGTGTTGCAAAAAAAAAGATAGGGTTTAAGACTCTTGACATAGTTTATATTGCGGTTTGCGCCGCTCTCATGGCAGTCTGCTCATGGATACAGATACCGACGGTAGTTCCTTTTACGCTTCAGACTTTTGCAGTCTTCTTTGCGGTTTATTTTCTTGGAGGAAAAAAGGGGACGCTGGCGGTATTTATTTATATCCTGCTCGGTATGGTGGGGCTGCCTGTGTTTGCCGGATTTAAAGGAGGCTTTGGAGCCCTTTTTGGCATGACCGGCGGCTATATTATGGGATTTATCCTCCAGGCTGCTGTTTTCTGGCTCTTTGAGGTCTTTTTCGGAAGAAAGCTCTGGAGTGAAATGGTATCTATGGTGCTCGGACTTGTAGCATGCTATGCATTCGGAACAGTATGGTTTATGCTGGTTTATTCCGGCAAGAACGGCCCAATAAGCCTTATGAGTGCCCTGGGAATGTGCGTATTTCCATTCGTGCTCATAGATGTTGCCAAGATGCTTGTGGCGGTAACTCTTGGAAAGACGCTGAGAAAAGCTTTTCACATGCAGTAGGAAATACGGATACTGCTGTTCATGCTGTTGATGTATGCTGAAACCTGCACACCGATGTCAAAGAGTGGCAAGGGACTTTTTGTTCAACATCTACAGAAAATTGTGTAAAATAGATAGAAAAATAACAAAAATTTAAAATATTTTGTGAAAATTATTCCATAATTCTGGCCGAGGTGATATAATAACTATAATTATTCTGCGGGTTTTAACGATAATTTACCTGCAGGCTGGAGGGCGTATGGTAAAAAAGGAAATGATCGCCATGCTTCTGGCAGGCGGACAGGGTAGCCGTCTAGGTGTTTTGACATCAAAAGTGGCAAAGCCGGCGGTTGCGTTCGGCGGGAAATACAGAATAATCGACTTTCCGCTTTCGAGCTGTATTAATTCCGGTGTGGACACGGTGGGTGTGCTTACTCAGTATCAGCCGCTTCGCCTCAATTCACATATAGGGATCGGTATTCCGTGGGATCTTGACCGTAATATCGGCGGTGTAAGTGTTCTTCCGCCTTATGAAAAGAGCGAGAACAGCGAGTGGTACACCGGTACGGCAAATGCCATATATCAGAATATCGAATATATGGAGAGCTTCAATCCCGAGTATGTGCTCATACTCTCAGGTGACCATATCTACAAGATGGATTACGAGGTAATGCTCGATTTCCATAAGGCTAACAAGGCGGATGTAACGATAGCCGTTATGCCTGTTCCCATGGAGGAGGCAAGCCGCTTCGGAATTATGATCGCCGATGAGAACAAGCGGATCACTGATTTTGAGGAAAAGCCTGCGCATCCGAGAAGCAATCTCGCCAGCATGGGTATTTACATTTTCTCATGGAAGACGCTTAAAGCAGCATTTACCGCACTCAAGGAGCAGCCCAATCTTGACTTCGGTAAGCACGTGATACCCTGGTGTCATGAGAAGGGGCGTCTGCTTTACGCATACGAATTCAACGGATATTGGAAGGATGTCGGAACTCTCTATTCCTACTGGGAAGCAAACATGGAGCTTATCGATATCGTACCCGAGTTCAACCTTTACGAAGAGTACTGGAAGATATACACCAAATCGGAGATTCAGCCACCGCAGTATTTCTCCAACGACAGCCGTGTTGAGAAGAGCATAATCGGTGAGGGATCCGAGATCTACGGAGAGGTATACAATTCCGTTATAGGATGTGGAGTAATAATCGGAAAAGGTACGGTGGTCAGGGATTCAATAATTATGAATCAGACCAAAATAGGCGACGGTTGTGAGCTTTACAAGGCGATAGTTGCTGAGGAAACGACCATCGGCAACAACGTCCGGCTCGGAATCGGCGAAGAGGTCGAAAACGATACGGCGCCGCATATTTACAATCACGGTTTAGTCACTGTCGGAGAAAAGAGTATCATTCCGGATGGTATCACCATCGGAAAGAATTCTGTAGTATTCGGCGAAACCACAGCTGCGGATTATCACGACGGTAATCTCGGCAGCGGCAAAACACTTATCAAGGCAGGTGATTAACAGTGAGAGCGATTGGAATTATTTTGGCCGGCGGCAGTAATCATCGAATGGATGTTTTGTCCCAGAAAAGGGCCGTATGTGCAATGCCTATTGCGGGCAGTTACAGAAGCATAGATTTTACACTCAGCAACATGTCCAATTCCCACATTCAGAAGGTTGCGGTACTTACCCAGTACAATGCGGGAAGCCTTAATGAACATCTCAATTCCTCCAAATGGTGGGATTTCGGACGTAAACAGGGCGGTCTGTACGTTCTTACACCGGCTGTTACCGCAGATAACAGCAACTGGTACAGAGGAACAGCGGATGCTATTTATCAGAACCTGAGCTTCCTCAAAAAGAGCCATGAGCCTTATGTCGTTATCGCAAACGGCGATTGCGTATATAAGATGGATTTCAACAAGGTTCTGGAGTATCACATCGACAAGAAGGCAGACATCACTGTCGTGTGTGCAAAGGTTCCGGAAGGTTCTGCGATAGAGAGATACGGAACGATCACCCTCAATGATGACAACCGGATCGAGGAATTTGAAGAAAAGCCTCTGCAGGCTAAGTCAAACATCGTTTCCTGCGGTGTGTATGTGATCAGAAGACGTCAGCTGATCGAAATGATAGAAAAGAGCGCGCAGGAAGACAGATACGATTTTGTAAGAGATATCCTCATCAGATACAAAGACATCAAGCGTATCTACGGATATCAGACCAAGGATTACTGGAGAAACATCGCTGCTGTCGAGGATTACTTCAACACAAATATGGATTTCCTCAACAAGGATGTCAGGGATTACTTCTTCAGGGGTTATCCGGATATCTACTCAAAGGTTGACGATCTTCCGCCTGCAAAGTACAATCCCGGCGCATCGATCAAAAACAGCCTTGTATCGAGCGGATGTATCATAAACGGATTCATTCAGGATTCGGTTATATTTAAAAAGAGTTACGTTGGAAATAATACATCAATAAAGAATTCGATCATACTGAATGATGTTTATATCGCAGACAACGTTACTATAGAAAACTGTATTATTGAAAGTCACAGTACTATCAAGGCCGGCTCCTACTATAAAGGAGATAACGGTGTTAAGATTGTTGTAGAGCGCAACGAGAGGTATACTATTTAAGAACAGCAATAACTCACCGGACCGGCCGGGGTATCCAAGTGATACTCCGACCGGTTTTGCGTGGATTATATAGCAGATCAGCGCAGTAAGTAGGCTCTGATCAAAAAAATGAATATAGGAGTGTAGTTAAGATGAAAATAACGGATGTAAGAGTTCGCAAAACTACGAAGGAGGGAAAGATGAGAGCCGTTGTCTCCATCACCCTTGATGACGAGTTTGTCATTCACGATATTAAAGTGATTGATGGCGAACGGGGATTATTCATCGCAATGCCAAGCAAGAAGTCGGCAGACGGAGAATACCGTGATATTGCACATCCGATTAATTCAGCAACGAGGGAAAAATTACAGAATATAATCCTTGAAGCATACGAAAATGCAGAGGACGAATAAGGCAGCGGTTCGAAACTGGAGGAGTCGAAAAGCCCATGCAGATGGGCAAGAGCATCAAAATTGAATAATCGAAAATAAGAATTAAAAGAGTGCAAGGATATTGCGCTCTTTTTTAGGGTGGGGTAATATGGTACTACAAGGGGACCGGAAACAATAATTCGAAATAAGCTTGCTTAATTGAGAATTATTGTTTCCGGTACCCGCACAACCATGAGCAAGCAGCAAATTTGCGAATTGCTCATGGTTGTAGGATTGCATCGGCAATCCTTGTAGCATATTTAAGGAGTAACAGAATGTACATCATAGCAGGGCTCGGAAACCCGGGCGCGGAATATTCAAATACCAGACACAATGCCGGTTTCATGGCCGTAGATGAGATCGCGAAAAAGGCCGGCATAAGCGTGACGGAAAAAAAGCACAGGGCTCTGATCGGGAAGGGAGTGTTTGCCGGGCAGAAAGTAGTGCTGGTAAAGCCTCAGACATACATGAATCTGAGCGGAGAAAGCATACGTGCGGTAACCGATTATTATAAGGTCGATCCCGTGAATGAGCTGATAGTTTTATCGGATGATATAGATCTTGACGTGGGAAATATCCGTATCCGTCCAAAGGGAAGTGCGGGCGGCCACAATGGGTTAAAGAATATAATCGCCCAGCTTGGCACACAGGATTTTACAAGAGTACGCATAGGTGTAGGGGCGAAGAAGGAAGGCAGAGATCTTGTAAGTCACGTCCTTGGCAAAATTGATAAAAGTGATGCAGAGGATTTTGATGAGGCGATCTCGAACACCGTAAGCGCAGTTGAGACCATAATGTCAGAGGGATGCGAAACTGCCATGAACAGGTTCAACAAAAAGAAGAGCGACCCTAAAAAAGAGCAGAATAAGATTTAGACGGAAAACTATAACGGGAATAAAAACGGAAACGATAAATGAAAGCACTTTTTTCTCCCCTGGAAGAACTCGCGGATCTTCAGAGTATAAGGGATGTGATCAAAAGAAAAAAGAATAAAGGAATAATATCCCTCACCGGCTGTGTGGATGCGCAGAAGCTCCACTTTATGAGGGCACTTTCGCGTGGGAGCAGGGTCACCCTCATTGTGACTTATGATGAACTGCGATCGAGAGAACTCTACGAGGAATATCTTTTTTATGATCCGAATGCGTGCTGTTTTCCCGCCAAGGATCTGATTTTTTTCCAGGCAGATATCAGCGGAAATGAGCTCACAAAAGAGCGTGTGTCCACCATGAGAAAGCTTATGGAAAACGAGCCGGTGACAGTTATCACGACCTATGCCGCGCTTATGAATCCGGTGGCAGTCCATTCAAGGGAGAGCTCGGTCACGGAGCTTCTAAAGGGGGAAGAGGTGTCAACAAAGGAGCTTTCAAGGAAGCTTGTGAGGCTGGGGTATCAAAAGCTCCCGCAGGTGGAAGGACTGGGTCAGTTTTCCGTGCGAGGAGATATCATAGATGTGTTCGATCTGACGGAGGAAAATCCTGTCAGGATCGAGCTGTGGGGAGATACCATAGAGTCCATCAGATACTTTGATGTGCTGACGCAGCGCTCGATGGAGGAAATGGATACTGTTACCGTTTATCCTGCCACTGAATTCATCCTTTCCGATGATGAATTAAGAGCGGGGATAGACAGAATATGCGCTGAGTGCGATAAGCAGGAAGATAAGCTCAGAAAGGCATTTAAGACGGAGGAAGCACACCGGCTCAAGACAACTGTTAAACAGCTCAGAGAAGAGGTGCTGGAGCTTTCTCTCAAGGTTAACCTTGAGAGTTATATCAGGTATTTTTACGAAGATAACGATAATGCAAGGCTGATTTCAATACCGGAATGGATCAGTGAGATTTCCGGCGGGGATGCTTTTGTTTTTCTGGAGGAGCCTGAAAGGCTGCGTGAGCAGGCAAATGCGATCTATACTGAGTTTTCCGAGAGCTGCGTGCACCGCCTGGAGAAGGGGTACTGCCTTCCGGGACAGACCGATATTCTATACAGCGGGGAAGATATCGCAGCAAAGATATCGGAGTGCAATGCCGTTTCCGTTTCCACGCTGAGCACTTCGGCGGGATACTTTGATGTGTCCTACAGATATGACATAGGTGCCAGAAACACAGGATCCTACAACGGAAGCTTTGAGGCTCTTTCGAAGGATCTGGAGAGCTACAGAAAGGGCAAGTATCAGGTACTTCTTTTATCACCCTCCAGAACAAGAGCCAAAAGGCTTGCTCAGGAACTGCAGGATATGGGTATCCCTGCGGCGTATTCCGACAATCCGGACAGAGAGATCGTGACAGGGGAAGTGCTTATAGAGTACGGCCGCATATCAAAGGGCTTTGAGTATCCGCTGATCAAATTTGTGGTTCTGGCTGAAACCGATATTTTCGGTGCCGAGAGGAAAAAGAAGCGCCGCCGCTCTCAGGCACTGCAGGGGCAGAAGATAGGTTCACTTGACGATCTTAAACCCGGCGATTATGTGGTGCACGAGGTGTATGGCCTCGGCGTATATAAGGGAATAGAAAAGGTTGAATCCGGCAGGGTCGTGCGTGATTATATCCGCCTTGAGTACCGTGAGGGCGGAGTGCTTTACGTGCTCGCAACAGAGCTCGATGCGATCCAGAAATATGCCTCTGCGGATGCTGATAAAGTTCCCAAGGTAAATAAGCTCGGCACGAAAGAGTGGGAAAAGACCAAGACCAAAGTGCGTGAATCCGTCGAAGGGGTCGCACAGGATCTTGTGGAATTATATGCGAAAAGGCAGCAGGTATCGGGATATGTCTACGGGAAAGATACCGTATGGCAGACGGAGTTTGAAGAGCTCTTTCCCTACGAGGAGACGGAGGATCAGATCCGTGCCATCGAGGATACCAAGGCTGATATGGAAAGCCCCCGCGTAATGGACAGGCTTATCTGCGGAGATGTGGGCTTTGGAAAGACGGAGATCGCAATAAGAGCTGCGTTCAAGGCCGTGCAGGAAAACAAGCAGGTGGCTTATCTTGTTCCGACCACCATTCTGGCGCAGCAGCATTATAATACCTTTGTACAGAGAATGAAGGATTTCCCTGTGAGGGTTGAACTGCTTTCGCGCTTCCGCTCAGCTTCGGAAATTAAAAAGGTGATCGCGGACCTTAAGACAGGAATGGTTGACATCGTTATCGGTACTCACAGGCTTCTTTCAAATGATGTGGCCTACAAGGATCTGGGACTTCTTATCATCGATGAGGAGCAGAGATTCGGCGTGTCTCATAAGGAAAAGATAAAGAAACTGAGGGAAAACGTGGACGTGCTCACTCTTTCAGCCACCCCTATACCAAGAACCCTCCACATGAGCCTTGTGGGCATAAGAGATATGAGTCTTCTTACAGAGGCTCCCAGTGACAGGCTGCCCATACAGACCTTTGTGTGCGAGCATAATGACGAGCTTGTGAGAGAAGCTATCACAAGAGAACTTTCCCGCGGCGGGCAGGTCTATTATGTGTTTAACCGTGTTAATCAGATCGCAGAGGTGACAGAAAGGTTAAGAACTCTGATCCCAAGTGCAAATATAGAATTCGCTCACGGTCAGATGAACGAACGTGAGCTTGAGAATATCATGTATGATTTTGTGAACGGGGATATTGATGTGCTTGTTTCAACCACCATCATCGAAACGGGAATGGATATTTCCAATGTTAACACGCTGATCATACAGGATTCCGACAGGTTCGGATTATCACAGCTGTATCAGCTGAGGGGGCGCGTCGGCCGAAGCGGCAGAGTAGCTTATGCTTTTCTTATGTACAGCAGGAATAAGCTCCTCACTGAAGTGGCGGAAAAGCGGCTTGAGGCGATAAGAGAATTCACCGATCTGGGAAGCGGATACAAGATCGCCATGCGTGACCTTGAGATAAGAGGCGCCGGTAACCTGCTGGGCAAGAGCCAGCACGGACACATGGAAGCGGTCGGATACGAGCTCTACTGCAAGATGCTGAATGAAGCTGTAAGCCGCATGAAAGGGGTAAGCATCCCTGAGAATTTCAGCACGGTGGTAAATCTGGATGCTGACGCGTTCATTCCTCAGGAATATATATTCAACGAAGAGCAGAAGCTCGATATGTATAAGAGGATAGCTGCGGCTGAAACAAAAGAAGCCATGGACGAGATCCGCGACGAGCTTATAGACAGATACGGAGCGATTCCTCCTTCTGCGGAAAACCTGCTTCGGATTTCGCTTATAAGAGCAGCGGCCCACAACCTCTATATGACCGAGGTGAGAAGCCGCGATTCACAGATCATTTTCACATTTAAGCCTGACGCAAATGTAGATCCGACAAAGATACCGGATCTTATGCTTAAGTATGGCAAGTCACTGAACTTTACGCCCTACGGAAAGCCTTCATTTACTTATACCTATGAAAGGGAAACTCTGGTAGAAAAGGATGAAGCACAGGTGCTGGACCTTACGGAAAAACTGCTGGAGGATATGAAAATATTGCTTCTGACTGCGAATTAGGGCATTTCGCAGTCGGTCGCATTGCAAAGCACGCAATGCGATTGATAATAGGAAACCAGTCGCGCCAAAGTACGGCACGACTGTCGCAATGGCTTCGCCACCTGACTGCGAATTAGGGCATTTCGCAGTCGGTCGCATTGCAAAGTACGCAATGCGATTGCTTTTTATTCATTAACATCTGCGTCGGGGACTTCTGTGAGATCGGGTTCGGGAATGGGCATGTAATTGCGCGCGGTCCACACCACAAGGCGCGCAAGTTCATCCGCAGTCTCGGGAGTTCTTCCGGAAAGTGCGGCAAGAGTTTCATCAACTTCAGGTTCATAATAATCGGCGGGATTGTAATCCGGAATGGATGCAGCTCCGCCGTTTTTGCATACCCGGGAGCCATAGACCAGAAGAGCCTGGGAAACATTATTCCTGATAAGAATATCTTCCGCGCCGAGCTCAACAACAACAACAGTATGCACACCGTTTTCGGTATCGGCCTGAAGCGCGCTTACAAGGCAGGCCCCGGCTTTATTGGTGGTTCCGGTTTTAAGCCCCACCACACCGGGCACATTGTAGAGCATGGGGTTTGTGTTGTTGACCGACTTTCCCAGAGAAGAAAGAGTCTTGGTTGTGCAGGAAGTGTAATCGGTGATCTGCGGGTAAACTGAGAATATATGGCACACCAGCTTGAACATATCATTTGCGGTAATGAAGTTCTGAACTTTGTTTTCCATTACCTCCTCGGTATATACGGGGAGGCCGTTACAGGTATGAAATTCGGTGCCTTCGGATAACCCGAGCTCGGCAGCTTTTTCATTCATCCTTTTAACAAAGTTTTTCTCGGACCCCGACACTGCCTCCGCCAATGCAAGGGTGCACTCGTTACTTGAGGGGAGCAGCATTCCGTAGATAAGGTCTTCGATATTTGCCTTTGTACCTTCGGGTATGCGGAAAGTCCTGTCGATGGAGTTGGAAAGCTTTTCAACATTGGCAGATGTCTCCACCTTATCGTCGAGCGAAAGATTTCCCTTAGCTATCTCATCCATTACAAGCAGAAATGTCATCAGTTTGGTAGTGCTTGCCATTGCCACCGATGTATCGGGATTATAAGAATAGTATATTTCTCCTGTTGTGGCATCTCCCACAAGTACGGAATTGGTCGAAAGGAAGTAGCCTTCATCTTCAAGCCTGCGGGGATCGAATGAAAAAGGAGAAGAAGTGTCGATGACAAGGGCTCCGTTATCGTAATGCATGTCAACATTCAGTATCAGCGCAAGGTCTGCCAGATACATATAGCAGTCGTAGTTGGTCTCATTGTCGTCCTTATAGATGATAGTGTAGTAATATGATGCGGCACCGTTTAAAGTGAATCTGTTACGCTTTCTGGTGTATTCCGGAGATTTCTTATCCCTGACAAGAGAGGTGAATTCATCGTTTTCACCCCCTACTTCCGTGTAGCTGCCACCACGGTTCATAGTTATCGCGGAGTCGGTAACTGTGACGGAGTACTCGGCGTGGGTACCTTTAAGGGCCACTGCCAGATCCCGGAGCGAAACATAAGAAGCATTATCGTAATTTAAATCTACATACTTTACATTTACGGGATCCTTACCGTCTACGATTACATCCAGATTGCGAAGGTATTCGAAGTCTCTTTCGTCAGCATAACTGCGTATACAAAAGAAGTTTAAACTTCCTAATATAAGTGTGATCGATATAACGATGGATAGAAATTTTTTCATTATGTTTCCAGCCTTTTATTTCTTTATATACAGTGCGGGGTAATCGTAAAGCATCTCGAGAGGAGTATCGTCGCCGCCCATGGGCTGAGCGATAGGCTTTTCAAAGATATCCTCCCCGATACCGGTGAACATAAGGTAATCATCCTTTGTGAAATATTTTTCACAGATCGGTTTTCCGGAGATGGTGCGCTTCATCACGCCGTCTTTTACTTCATACGTTCCGCTGAGGTCATAGATAGTGCCAAGTTCATCCATCGAAGGAAGAAGAGTGGGACCTTTCTGGTCCAGATACTCGGCGGCAGTCATCTCAAGGGCTTCTTCTATAAGATCGTCCACTGTCTTTCCGACGGATTCCGCGCTGGTTCCGGCGCTTTCAAGCCTTATCTCAAGGAAACTTCTGAGACCTTCCAGGGCTATCTCCTTCGCAACGGGTTTTGCTGCCTCGTAGCTTTCGGGATTGATCTTTTCGGTGAAACTTCCATCGTCGTTAAAAGTAAGATCCGTCTTTATATACACCTTTCCGGTGCCGAAACTGACGCGGCTGGCTGTGGTGGGATCTGCAAACCATTCATTCATGGATGCAACAACATAGGGTGTCATATCGACGTCCCGCTGCCATGTCCCCAGATGACTTTTATTCCTGACATATTTATTCTGGAAAATGAAAAGACCTGCTCCCGTAAGGATCACAAGCAGCAGAAATATGACCATTGGTACAAGGATTTTGTTGGCTTTCATGTATTGACTCCGTGATAATGATGCTTAGAATTAACCGGACCGGTTCCGACTGAAGCGGCCCAAGTGTCATTTTATCATAAAAGCCCCGCCTTTTCCATCTTTGGTGAAAATATACAAAGAAGGAAACGAAATTTGTGAAAATAGTTTCTTGTTTATGATCCTTACAGAAGATATAATGGAAACTGTAATCACGAAAAAATGTTTCCGGCAGTAATCGGTCACTTGAAAAAACAGCGTTTTAAGTGGTACAGGAGGAAAATATATGACGGAAAGAAGCGATTCAAGGGTGCATATCCTCGAGGGAACCATCAGGGTGTTTAACCGCAAAGGGCTCAAGTTTACAATGGACGACCTGGCTAAAGAGCTGGGAATGAGTAAAAAAACCATATATGTATCCTACGATGATAAGCAGGAACTTTTCTATGACATGGTGGATTATCTGTTTGAGAATATCCATGATAAAAAGGCCGAGGTGGTCGCGGACAAAAAACTGACCACACTGGAAAAGGTAAAAAAGATCCTGGGCGTTATGCCGGAAAGCTACAGTGAGATAGATTTCAAGCAGCTTTATATGCTTCGCGAAAAATACCCCGAAGTGTACCGCAAGGTTGAAGAGAAGCTGGAAACCGGCTGGGAGGAAACCATTGCGCTGATCGAGCAGGGAATAAAGGAAGGGGTTATAAGAGATATTCCCGTCTTCCTTGTAAAGACGATGCTGGAAGCTTCGCTCGAACAGTTCTTTGCAAGAGATGTGCTTGTAAAGAACGGGATAAGCTACAATGATGCTCTTAAAAACGTAGTTGAGATACTTGTTGACGGGATCTCGGTATAGCCACCGCCGGAGAGGATCTTCTGCCGGCGGCCGCAGGCTGAGTGCATTGCCGTCTTCGGCTGAAACTAAGAAAGGATTATAAAATGGACAGATCAAAAACGATATTCGGAAATGAAATGCCGTCAGGTGTATATAACAAGGCGGTTCGTTCGAAAAAGAAATATATCAGAAAATATGGCGATGATTCCGGTGCGGATTATCCTGTAAAGATTGAAAAGAATAAATATATCGGGGACAGCCTGGGAGTCAAAAATGTGCTTGTGGGAGACCTTTCATCAAATGCACATTACGATCCGGAGGCAAACCTGCCCGCCCTTGACTGGGACAGAGAAAAAGGAATCATTGTGGGAAACATCCGGATGGGATTCGGACATTACAGGATATCCATGGCTATAGCTTCAGCGGCAAAGCATCTGGGATATACCCCATACTGGATGGACCTTAATTCCTACGGGGAGACCACCTGCACGAAGGTGATAGGAGCACAGAACGACCTTTATTCCCTTGGCTCAAGGCTTTCCAAGAATCCGATCTTTAACAAGCTTGTGTGGGAGCCCATGAACTACGAAGGATTCAGAGCTCTCTCATACAATTCGGCAGATCAGAAAAATGCCGAACTAATGGCTCCTGTTTATAAAAATGTTCCCAAGGATATCCCGGTTGTAGGGACTCACGTATGGCCCGCACAGGCAGCGCTTCATGCGGGAATGAAGTATGTGGTAAACGCCATTCCGGATAACTGGCCCATGGCTCTTCACTTCGCCGAAGGAGCTGTTCATGCGATCCAGTGCAGAAATGCATATCAGGGTTATATGATCTGCAACGGCATGATGAAAAAGAAAGTCTGCAAGCCGATGCCGGAGGGAAGCCTGGTATACACAGGCCATTACATAGATCACGAGCTTGTGGCAAATATAGAGGCCGATTGCGAGGCAAGATTAAAGAGGAAGTCTTCCGGAAAACCGATGAGATTCCTTCTTACCATCGGAGGAGCGGGAGCGCAGAAGGAGATATTCGCAGCGATAATAAAATATCTCATTCCCTTCATAAAGGAAAAGAAAGCCGCTCTTTACGTGAATGTGGGAGACTACAGGAATGTGTGGGATGCTCTGCTTAAAGAGATACCCGGGATGATGGAGCTTTCGGAAAGCCACATGGACAGCTGGGCGGACACAGAGAAGTTTGCATCGGAAGCTCTGGATGAAAGCAGGGAAGTAACCGGTATCCACGGATTCTGGCACAAGAATATTTTTGAAGCGGTGTATTGCACCAACCTTTTGATGAGAAGCGCGGATGTACTTGTCACAAAGCCGAGTGAACTGGCATTTTATCCGGTTCCTAAGCTCTTTATCAGAAGAGTCGGGAAGCACGAGATGTGGGGAGCGATCCACTCCGCGGAGATGGGAGACGGAACACTTGAGTGCAGAGATATTCCGCATACGCTCCAGATGATAGAACAGTTTATGACAAGCCCGTCACTATTAAAAGGAATGTGCGAGGCAATCGTGACGAATAAATCCGTCGGATTATATGATGGGGCGTACAAGGTTGTAGAGCTGGCGATGGGATTAAAAGATAATAAATAACTGATCAGAAGCTGTATATCATTACGTTGAAGTACAGCGAAAGAGAAGGACAAATACATAAGGAGAAAAATATGGAACAGGGTAAGAAAAAGCTATCGGGAAAAGAAAAGTTTGCGTATGGTATAGGTGCTGTCGGTAAGGATATGGTTTATATGCTGTCGGCCAGCTATATTCTGTACTATTATCAGGATATCATGGGTGTGTCGGCATGGATAATGGGAATAATACTTCTCATTGCACGTGTGTTTGACGCATTCAATGACCCGCTTATGGGAGTACTTGTTGCAAAAACAAAAACCAGATGGGGTAAGTTTAGACCCTGGCTTTTTATAGGAACGCTCACAAATGCGGTGATCCTGTTCCTTATGTTTGCCGCGCCTCCTTCACTTAACGGTGGCGGACTTGTTGCTTACGCGGCAGCATTCTATATACTTTGGGGCGTGACCTACACCATGATGGATATTCCCTACTGGTCAATGGTTCCCGCATTTACCGACGGAGGAAAAGAGCGTGAGAACATGTCAGCACTGGGACGCACCTGTGCGGGCGTAGGTTCTGCAATTGTTACGGTTGTGACTGTTATGGCCGTTGCTTCTCTTGGAAATCTTGTAGTTGGGAAGAGCCAGGATAATGCTACTAAGAGCCTTTCAAGTGAATATGCATATGTAATGGAAATGGACGAGACTGGTGTTCCGACCGGAAATTCGATTAAGCTTGCAGGAGATATCAATGTTGAAATAACAGCAAATAAATCTGAATTTGAGTCGTCATTCAAACTTAAGGAAGATAATACAAAATACACGGTTACTTTAGGCGGTATAACATACTCAAGTGAAGATAATGATGCTCCGGAGTTACTGGGGATTGATGTTGCTGTTGATTCTTCAGAAGTGTCAGGTGTTGCGGTATATGTTTCTTCTGAAGACTATTCAAAACTGAGTGATGGTGATCTGATCACGATTGATATGTTCTCAAAGAAAGAAGTTGAGCGAGTTGGATTTAAGTGGTTTTCACTTATCGTTGCAGTTCTCTTCTTCGTATTTATCCTTATAACCTGTCTCTTCATCAAAGAGAAATCGACAGTTGATGTTCAGACCGCAAAAGTTGGAGATATGTTCAAGGCACTTCTTCAGAACGATCAGGCAATGGCTATGGTTATTACCATCGTCCTTGTTAACTCTGCTACTTATATCACTTCGAATCTCCTTATCTACTTCTTTAAGTATGATCTGGGCGGATCAAACTGGCAGGGAAATTATACTCTATTTAACACTTTTGCAGGAGCATGTCAGATCCTTGCGATGATGGCATTCTTCCCTCTCCTCCGTAAGTTCTTTAACACTATGAAGATCTTCTATATCTGCATTTTCTCTGCGATCGGCGGATATGTGATCCTTCTTGTTATGGCACTTACAGGAACAAGCAGCGTTTATCCTTTCCTTGTTCCCGGATTCTTTATCATGTCCGCAGTCGGAATGCTCAACGTTATCGTTACGGTATTCCTTGCAAACACCGTTGACTACGGTGAGCTCAAGAACAACAGAAGAGATGAGTCGGTCATCTTCTCCATGCAAACCTTCGTAGTTAAGCTTGCATCAGGTATTGCTGCACTGGTTGCTTCCATTTGTCTATCTATTTTTAAGATCAGTGAATCAAGCAGAAGCTACGAGGCTATAAACGGAAGTTTTGTTAAGGGACTGAAGGATATGATAGACTCAATAATGGCCAAGGGAGCAACAGTTGTTTCCAATAATTCGGTCATCGGTCTTCGCTTTGTGATGACAGTGCTTCCTGTATTTGTACTTGCGATTGCATTCATAATCTTTAAGGCTCGCTATAAACTTACTGATGAAAAGCTTGAGGAGATCACAAAGGAACTCTCTGTTAAGAAAGCGGCAAATTGAATTACAGGTTAACTTACTATCGAATTAATTTGTAACTGAGTAACGCGAGTCCGCACAAATGTATGCTTCGCGCACCGCCTCTCG
>DFKZ01000091.1 GCA_002373975.1 Lachnospiraceae bacterium UBA3632
TCCAGCGGCACGACGAATATCGTTATGCGCTATCTACGCAGCCGGTTCGCTTCCGACGCGGAGTTCCTCGCTTATCTCCGTGACGAGATTTTCGCGCCCCTGGGCATCCGGAACCCCTGTTTCGAGCCGGACATGAGCGGGACTCCCGTGGGTTCTTCCTACCTGTACATGACGGCGAGGGATTTCGCCCGTTTCGGCCAGTTGTACCTGGACGGCGGCCACGTCGGGGACCTGCGTATATTTCCGGAAGGGTGGGTGGAATACTCTGCCGCACCCGCTTCCGGGAGCCAGGGAGAATACGGGGCCTTCTTCTGGTTGAACCGGGGAGGCAAGTATCCGGACGCCCCGGCCGACATGTTCGAATGCCGTGGACACGATGGGCAGGAAATTTTTATTCTCCCGTCCCAGGATCTGGTGGTCGTCGTGCTGGGCTACTCCCCGAAGCCGGACCGCGTCGTCGAATGGAACCGGCTCCTGAAAGACATCCTCGCGGCTTTAGGGTAACTAAGACACAGCTATTTTACTGCAAATTTGCGGTTCATTAGGGGAATTGACTGACAACAGGTCGGTTCTTCCTACGATCAGCTATTTGTCTTTAACTTACAATAGAGCGATACAGGATTATATAGCGGAAGGAAAAAAGAACACTTGCTTTTTTACAAATATACCAAAACCTTCAACTGCCTATGAATAAATCGAAGCTTCTTACTATTATTCTTTTTTGCACTCTATCATTTAATCTCCTAGCCCAGGAAGTATCCAAAGAAGATCGGTCGCTAGCGATTAAGGATCGTATCAACGAAGCGCTTCATGCAATGCGATCTTTGGATCACAAGCAAATCATCGTTGTTCCCCATCGTGGTCTTTGGGGGAAGCCGGGAGTTCCTGAAACTAGTTTAAGAGCTATCAAAGAGTGTTATGAAGCGGGCTATATGTTCTGTGAAATCGATGTTGTCATTACAAAAGACCGTGAACTGGTACTATCACATGACATGCAGTTGAATAGGACGACAGATGCTCCCCCAACTTTTACTACCTATGGTGGAGTGCATGATCCCGGGAATTTTTTTCGAAGCCTCAACTATCATACGGAAACGCTAAACAGTGTTCCTAATGCCAATGGCGATATTTACCCATCTTTTCCAGCCCTCAAAGACTTACATTATAAAGATCGTTTTGGAAATATCACCACCGAAAAGTTGAACACGTTGGCAGAGGCTTTTGATTATTGTAAAGGGAAAGAACTCATTTTAGCGCTAGATGTAAAGGCCGTTAATATGGCCGATCCTGCTATCAAACGTGAATACTTCGAGATTTTTAAAATTGCTTTGGAGCTTGCCCGTGACAAGGGCGTTTTACATCAGATTATCTTTAAGCCGGGGTCCTCAGGACAGGTCATTGCCGGTGAACTGAAACTACATTTGGCTAGCGCCGGAGTATGGGAAGAGTTTGCTGCTCATACAAATGTTATCCTTATCAACATCATCGGGAATGCTTTTCCTCTGGCAACAGATAAAGAGTACCTTGACGGGTGGTTTGCTGTGCCCTCTCTTATTGCCGTAGAGCATATCTACAAAAACCCGGAGGATGGACTTTTGGTCCCAATTCCGGATTTGGGAAATTTGAGCGTCATCGAATACACAAAGAAAAATGGTAGAAAAACAGGAATCTTTCATCCCTGGCCGACGGATGCCAGCGGGACCCCTGTGGGAAGAGGGCGCTGGACTCCCGGATATATCATTCAAGCAGATGAGGATTATTCAGATGCTAACGCTTGGTATGTAAGAAAGCAACCAGAAGGAACTTATCTCATAAGGAACCTAGACACAAATGGTTATCTGTCGGTTTACGGAAGTTACTTCGACTATGGTGTTTACATTGTTCAGTCATATACGATAGGCGGAGCCTCGGAAAGATGGGTCGCAAAAAAGATTCAAGAACGGATCTATTATTTGACAAGTCTGTGTTCTGGAATGAATATAGGGATGAGATATGACTCAAAGGAACCAGGTGAGTATGTTATTCAGACAAATAGCACAGACCTTTCGTATCAGTGGGTGTTCTTTCCGGAGGATTTTTCAGTCGGAGAAAAACTACACGGTTTCTATAAAATCCAAGATATGACGACATCAAAGTATCTTGGTGTTGAAGGATATACCACTAGCAAAGATGCCAATATAGTTGCCCAAGATAATGCGGATGATCCTGCTGGGTGGTGGTCTATTGAGCAGGTAGAAGGGGGGCCCTATATCCTAAAAAACGTAAACAGCCAGTTTTGTGTTGCTGTTGAGAACCGATCAAGTCAAAACGGGGCACATTTAGTTCAAACGTCTGTTCCTGAAAGAATGCGAGGTCATTGCTTCTGGAGAATGATAAAAACAGATGGCGGATTCTATTTCCGAAATGTCTTTGATGGAATGTTTCTCACCATTAAGGATGGCTATTTTGTTATCCAGAAAGTTCCTGTCCACGGGTCGGGTCATCCGGATACAAATATGTCATGGCGGTTGATACCTGTTGAGTATGGAGTATCTAACTGATCCCTTTATAGTTTATAAAGGCTTATCGGTAGTTTTTCGCAAAAAAATGTATATTTGTGGATGTAATGGAAACTCAACAGCAAATAATAGAAGAGGGAAAAACCTCCTTTGAGAGTCTTTTCAGGCGTTACTTTCCGCGTTTGAAGGCTTATGCTGTTAGGTTTGTTCAGGAAGAGGAAGCAGCAATGGATATCGTGCAGGATTGTTTCCTCCAGTTTTATAGAAAGAAGTACGATGCCGCGTCGCCATCGGCACCATCCCTATTGTTTGCGATGGTGCGGAATGCGTGTATTGACGTTTTGCGTCATAAGAAATTGGTCCGGTTTGAGTCTATCGATTATTTACTCACATTGGACGGCGAAGAACGCCTGTATCATACGGATTTTGGTTTTACTCTACAGGATGTCCTGTTGTATGATGAGCTACAATCTCAAATTAAGGAGGTGATTGATTCTCTATCTCCAAAAT
>DFKZ01000057.1 GCA_002373975.1 Lachnospiraceae bacterium UBA3632
AAGGTACTTTATCATCTCCCTTGCTATAGGATACCGCTGAACCTCATCAAATATGATCAGGCTTTTCCTTTCCTTCAGTTCTACCCCATAAACATTCTGGAGCATCATAAAAAGCGTGTTCAGATCATTATTGAACTTCACAAAATAACTTTTTACATCCTCTGAGGTCCGGGCAAAGTCTATCAAAAGAAAGCTCTCATACTCATTTTGCGCAAATTCCTTCACAATGGTCGATTTGCCAACCCGTCTGGCACCCTCGATCATTAGTGCCTCGCTTCCTTCGCACTTCTTCCATTCCAGAAGCTTTTCATAAATCTTTCGCTTAAAAATCAAGGCAGCATCCTCCTTACAGCTGATTTTGCCTTGATTTTATCACTCTTGTCCAAAAAGCGCAACATGATTTGTTGCTAATCTTTGGCGTATGCGCAGTTTCACGCATGTATAATCGTTGGTCCATGTGCACTATACAGATCTTTTAAATTGCGACCTTTGATTCACCATATGCTCCTCAAATGACGAGATAAAGCAGGTTGAGCAGGGAAAGTGAATTTTAGCCAAGCAGCTGCAGCAGATCCTCCCTTGTAAGAGATGTACTGGAAATATTCTCGCCCGAAAGTATGTCATCTGCAAGTCGTTTTTTCTGTTCCTGCATCTGCAGGATTCTTTCCTCTATCGTGTTCTTCAGGATGATCCTGTAGACAGTAACGATCTTCGTCTGTCCGATACGGTGAGCTCTGTCGGTCGCCTGGTTCTGCGCGGCCACATTCCACCACGGATCATAATGTATGACCACATCCGCACCGGTGAGATTAAGCCCCGTTCCTCCCGCTTTAAGCGAAATAAGAAATATCGGTGTATCATCCCCGTTAAACGATCTTACCCTCTCCATTCGTTCTTCTTTTGATGTCTCTCCCGTAATCTTATAATAACTTATATTCTCCTTCTTAAAATCCTCCTCAAGAAGCGAGAGCATGGATGTGAACTGTGAGAAAATCAAGGCTTTATGACCACTATCTGCCAGACTTTTTACAAGTTCAACACATGCCTCTCTTTTAGCGGACCCCCCTTTATAGTCTTCAAAGCAGAGTCCCGGATCACAGCATATCTGCCTTATTCTCGTAAGTTCTGCCAATATTTCTATTTTGCTGCGTGCAAACTGCAAATCATCCTGAGAATCGATCTTTGAGCGCATACGCACAACCTGCGCATCATATAGCTTTCTCTGATCATCTGACATTCCCGCATATCGGATCTCATCCAGTTTCTCGGGTAGATCCTTAAGTACATCCGACTTTAATCTTCTCAGGATAAACGGCTGAACCATTTTTCTCAGTTGCTCCACTGCATCCTTATTGTCAAATTTAACAATGGGTATCTCAAGCTTTGATCTGAATTCCGAATACGAATATAAAAGACCTGGCATCAGATAATCAAAGATGCTCCACAGCTCGCTCAGTCTGTTCTCAATAGGTGTTCCCGTCAGCGCATAACGGGTCTTTGCGCTTATAAGCTTTACTGTCTTTGCGGCTTCTGTATTGTGGTTCTTAATGTACTGAGCCTCATCAACGATCTCAAATCTGAACTCTTTTCCGGAATACAGGTCTATATCTCTTTTCAACAGATCATACGATGTAACAAGTACCGAATAATCACTCCAATTGTTTATCATCTCCCGTCTCTCATCCTGAGAACCGAGCACAAGCCCGTATCTCACACCCGGAGCAAATCTCGATATCTCTTCACCCCAGTTGTAAACAAGCGAAGCCGGACAGATCACGAGAGATGCCACAGATTGTTTCCGGCTCTTGCTGTCAGTACTGTTCTCCTCATCACATACTGCCTTTATCACAGATATAATCTGAAGAGTTTTTCCGAGACCCATATCGTCAGCAAGTATTCCTCCGAATCCGTAATGATCAAGCATACGCAGCCATTTGTGCCCCATCTGCTGATAATTCCGAAGGACGCTCCTTAATTCCCTGGGTATCTCGAAATCTGAATTGGCAACGCTTCCAAATTCCCTTATGAGACTTTTAAAATGCTTATCCCTTTCGGTATACACGCTTGAAAGCTGATCAAGCATCCTGTCCAGATAAAGCGCCCTGTACGCAGGTATATGCATTTTCCCCTTAACAAAATCCTCCGGGGAGACGTTCATGGCATCAAGCGCTTCATTTAAAGCTGCGATATCTCCGCTGTGGTCGATCTTTATAAAATCTCCGTTGTTCAGCTTAACAAAACTCTGCTTTTTCTTATATCCGTAAAAGATCGCCAGCAGATCTTCCCTGCTCATTTCATCCGAAGATATCTCAACATCCATGATATTGCTTTCAACAGACACGCCGATGGAGAATTTTATATTCCTCTTAAGCACAAGTCTCTTGAACCGCTCTGTGGAAAAGACATCACCTTTCTCCATCAGCTCATCAAGTCCGTGATCAAGGAGTCTGAACACCGAATCATCCGTCTTCTCGCAGAAAAACAGCTTACCTTCAGGATCATATTCCGGAAAATAATTAAAAAGGATACCTATAACCTCTGATTCCCCGGCAATATCACGCACCTTATCGGGCACAGAGTTCCTGCCATATTTGCTGTCTATAAGATCCGAGAGTAAGAAGCTGTTCGCGCCATAATATACATCGGTGCGGCAAGCCACCAGTCCCTCATCCACATCAATGAAAAATGCGAATTCCGCCTCGGGCGGGATAAAAGCATCTATCTCATCCCTGTCCGGCTCCTCTATTTCAGCGATCCGTCCGAGCTCCGGCAGTATCTTGGCGTAGAATTCTCTGAGGTGATGTCTTCCGATCTGAATTCGGATATATCCTCCCTCCTCCTCTGAAAGCAGTGATCTCATAAGATCATCATCCTCGGATATCACTCTTACCAGACAATCATCCGCTACATAGTAGGAATACCTGCTGCCGCTGAAGGTTATCGGAGTATTTCCTTCAAGTATTATTCCGCGGAATTCTTTTGTTTTAATATCATTATCCTTTTTTATCTTAAGCCTGAGAGGGAGTGGTTTCTCACAGAGCTTCAGTATCCCTGCGGATTTGTTCCCGTCCTCTTCGATCTTGCAGTTAACATACATATCCCTTCCTGCATCAAAGAACTCATCAAGTTCCTCATCGTTAAGATCTATCTCTTTTCCGAGGATATACTCCGGATCATATCCATAGCCTCTTCTTCCGGAATAGCTGTACATGCCGGCAATCCTGGTGCTTCTCTTCAGTTCCCTTTGCTTGCTTTCCATGTATTCAAACCACGGCAGGCTCTCTTCACATATCCTCTCACGGCTCAGCCTGACGGTTTTATTCTTGCCAAACCTGTATTCTTTCTGCTCAAGCGTGTTATTTACAAATTCGCTTATATCCTTCACCACATACAGCTTGTCCATACCGGCCTTGAAAGTCACAAACATATCGGAATAGCCGTATACAGGTATCGTGATCACAGGTTCGATATGGATATCCCTCTTTATCTCGTCCTTCTCGAGCTTTGTATTTTTGCTGATATGATTGAGTATCCTTAATCCGGATACATTGGTAGAGTCTCCGATATTGTTTTCCCTGAGATATTCTTCCAGTCTGATCAGACACGCGATGCAGTGTTCACAGGGTTCATTATTCTTATACGAATAATACCCTTGGGGACATCCCCATGTTCTGCAGTTAAGGCTGATAATCTTGTTTCTTCCGAAACTCACACCGGCAGTCCAGTTGGCATACATTCCTTTGCCTCCAGTACCCTCTGCCTCTGCCATTCCGATCAGCTCCTGAGCCCCTTTCATCTGAGTCGAATAGCCTGTGCTTACCTCAAATTTTTTTAGGGGATTAGCGAGCAGAGTTCTGGCCTTTTTCTTTGCTTCGGATGAGATCTTCAGATTCTTTGTTATCTCTCTGTAATCAAAGTATTGGTAGTCTTCGCCCGATCTGTCACCGCCAAATTCCGGATTATCCTTTCTGAGTCCCCGATTTTCGTTCTGAAGCTTTTTTAAATCTTCGAGCCCCGTATATATAAGCACTTCCCGACCATATTCATCTGTGATCTTCTGATCTTTTCTGTTCCCTCTTCCGTCGGTTTTCTTCTGTTTTCCCATCCCGGTTCCGGCACTTTTAGCCAAAGCGGTGCTGTTTTTGGAGCTTCTGTCTTCTTTTGATGAAGGATATACTTCAAAACCCGGCATAGCATCACGTTCCTCGCGCGATAAAGCAGACAGGTCTACATTTATATCCTCTTCGGTATAATCCTCATAATAATTAAGTGCAGCCGCCATATGAACACAGGCTTCATTTCTCATCCCTTTATCGCAGGAACACGTGAGCCCACAGAGTGTGGAATCCATGTCAACATCCACCACGACGGTATAATTGCGATCATCCCTGACCTTGAGGATCAGTTCCCCTCCATCAGCCCATTCCGGTTTCTTCACCTTTCCATAATGACACATATCCAAAGCTTTATTTAACGTTTCTTCAGAAAAATATTTTGACCAGCTTATCATATATCTGCTCCTTCTGAAATAATCCGGTACTTGTTTTTCCTCTCTGACCGAATCACCAAATAAAAAACTTACAGTTTAAGCATTCTTTTTTTCGCTATTATCTCCCGAGGAAGGTATTTAAATCCCTGGCCAGCTGCTCGGTGCGAAGCTTTGCTCCCTCGCTGTTAAGATGTACATCCGAATCGTAAAAGCAGTCATAACCAAACATATAATCCGTAAAGTTGCTTATAACAGGACAGTCCAGCTTCTCCTCCAGCTGCTTTTGAAACTCTTCGTATTCCCATCCGTCCACCGTATTAATACCATTTCCTATAGGGAATCCCGCCACAACAAGAGTGGCTCCTCGTTCGGTCAGATACCGGTTCAGTTCGTTGATCCTTTCCACGGACTCATCACTTATCTTTCCGGGCTCTATGAGATCCGTAAAGGGGTATTCACATTCTCCCCTGTATCTTACGATATCTCCTCTCTCCGATACGGAATCCCTGGAATAAACACTGTTGTAGAACCGGTTCCCCTCCCCCGATGCATGCAGCGCAAGGCACCTTTTGAGATATATCGGAAAGGTCTCTGCCATCTTGGGGATATTTCTCCATCCTATAAGTCCCCACAGGCTCACATGGTCCTCCACAGTGGCCCATGCGGCTATGGGATCATGAAGCTTCTCATCGTCATCATAATCATTGTGACAAATAACATAGATATCCCCGGGGACAATATTCATCTTGCACATTTCTTCGTGGAAATAATTTCCTATCTCTGCGTTAAGCCCCATGTTCACAACAGGCATCCCCACTTCTTTTTCCAGCAGCTCCGAATCCATTCCGAATGAGAGATTTGAATTGCCGATAAGCACGATCTTGGGTTCTTTGACCTGCCTGAGTCTTCTTGCCTTGTCGACTATTGAGGCATTATAGGTCCCGGCATACTGCGGAAGGATCAGAAAAATGTATGCTGTGATAAGAGCGCAAAAGATCAGCAGCTTAACAATAAACGCTATATTCTTTTTAGAATTGGAAGTAGATAAACTGTGTCTGTTCATATCCTTTTCCGTAAACTCCCCAGTAGATTATGGACAGTGCAATGCAGATATATATTATCCAGCGGAGCACTGACGCCGATAAGCTCTTTGTAGTTCTCATACTCATTATATTATTTACAACAGTTAAAACAATACTATCATTAAACATTCAGAATTTCAACGAAACGAGATCCCTGACTGTGGCGATCTTCGTTTCATATATGGTATAATTCCATTTGATAACATCTGTGGATTTGATGCACGAATTGTCCGTTTGCGTGTATAAAGCGTATAAGAGAGGGAAAATATGGACGAAAATAATACTAAGATCTATCAGGTATCTACTCTTCAGGCTCTTGCTATGGGATATACAAAGCATGTGGTTACTGTTAAAAAATTACTTGAGCATGGAGATACCGGTCTCGGAACCTTTGAAAATGTGGATGGAGAGATGATAGTTGCAGACGGTCACTGCTACAGGGCGCTTGAAGACGGTCGTGTTACCGAGGCCCCGGATGAGCTTGGCGTCCCCTTTTCATCCGTCACCATGCTGAAGGGGCAAAGAGAATTTGAAATAAACGATATTGACAGTATAAGCGATCTGAAGATCCTGCTCAACAACAAGGTGGATGAGGGATTCGGATTAAACAGTATGCATGTGGTAAGGATCGACGGGCATTTTTCGAAGCTGTACGCAAGATCGGAGGCAGGATATGAATCCCGTTTTTTGTCTCTTAAAAATATTCTTTCCAAAACCCAGAAGGACTTTCATTTTGAGGATATAGACGGAACACTGGTATGCATCTATTATCCCGATTTTATGGATGGTATAAATGCTGCCGGGTGGCATTTGCACTTTATTTCCGCAGACAGGCAAAAAGGTGGGCATGTGTTTGAATTGGAGCTTAAAACCGCTAAGGCAAGGCTCGACAAGATAAGCCGGATCGAGATCCAGCTTCCCACTGATATTGAATTTGATATCTATTCTTTAAAAGAAGCCTCTAACGATGAGATAAAGCAGGTTGAGCAGGGAAAATGATCCGGCTTCCCTGCTTTAACCTGCACAGGTACGTGGTCACGCATTACTCTCTCAGGGCTAATCAAGTATCCTGTCTTTCCTTGCTTTGTATACCTCCTCCATATTCATGCCGGGATAGATCATTATATCGTGCAGCGTTTTCCTGGCTATATTAAGATTATTGAAGAAAGCCTCCGTATTGGAAATAAAAACATCATACGGTTCTGATTCGCCGTCTATCGGTCCCTTCTCAATAAACTCCTTGCAGAAATCCTCATATTCCTTGTCTTGTAACCCCAGAAGACTGACCACATCCACTTTTTGATGCATGGGCTTCGCCATCAGTTCCATCAATTTGATATATACCGAATGGGATTGTAAGAGGAATTCTTTCCTGGCCATAACCTCACGATACTCCTCCTCATTAAAGGCTGTATCCGTGCCCTCATCCTTCATCAGCGTCTCATAGTGGTCAAACAGTGCAGCTGCATCAAAGCAAAACCTCACCATCATCATGGCATGCTCGTGGGATTTATCCATAATATCCAAATAGGAATTGATGTTTAATTCCCTCATATCAAAATCCATGAGAACCTTAAATGCAGACTCAATTTCCTTTGCCATCGCCTGCTTTTGCCCGGATGTCGCTTTTTCCGGCTTTTCAACGAATGCCTTGGCCCGCTGCAGGCTCTTTTCCTCGGAATCTCCGCACAGATAAGAAAGAGAGCCTACATAAGCGCGGATCTGTCTGAACTGTTGATTCTTAACATATCCGTTTTTCTCCAGAAGATCGGTACGGCAAACCATATGTTTTTCTTCGTCCGCTATCACCTGCACGGCTTTTTTGCTTTCCGCAGTAAGCTGATCCGGGGTCTGCTTCGTTCTGGAGCTTTTGATCCGGTCGAGATAGTGACTCTGCTTTTCTTCCCGGTAAACATCCTCTACATCGACATCCCATGTCATTCTCTGCTGCCTTATAATGGCATCAGTGTTTCCCGCTTCCTCATTCTGTTTATTTAACTTCTTTTCCTTTTCGGACAGATCGCGAGTCGGGAGTTCAAAATTATAGATACTTTGCTGTCCACTGATATATTCGGCAGTCTCAAAGAGAGCATCATGCTGTAACTCGCCATTTTCATCAAGATCCTCACCCTCTGCTTCCTTTTCCTTCTTGACCTTTTCAAAGCTTTCCAACATATCATGGGACATGTATGCATCCAGTGAAGTCAGTTCCTTCAGCGAAAAGTAGGACAGATAGCCGTGGGATACCGTCTGGCAGATCGCATCAAATTTACCCTGGATCATATTTCCAACATCCTGGGTGACTTTCATATCAATGGTAAACTCCTCTAAATTTGCATAGCCCATCTCTTTAAACATATCCGGAAGTTCTAACGGACCGTCTAAGGGATCCTCACCACGGGCAATACGCTCCTTATTCTCCTCATCCCGGATTTCCTGAAGCCCGCTCTTTACAACCTTTGCCAGATCGCTGGCATTTGTACAAAGTACCAGTGTCCTGCACTTACGGTCAAAGTCGTCAAAGAACTTCGCAAAATCCTTATGGTTATACTCCTTTAAGTCAACGGATTTCATATCCATAAGCATGGCCTTTACATATTCGAGCTTGCCATACCCGGTCTGATGAGCCATTCTGGTAAGGCCAATCCTCTCCTCGTTGCTCTTGCCCCACAGGAAGGTTCCATGCAATCTGTCGCTTACGGCATCGATCTTGGTCCCGTTTTCTTCGTTGAAGGTATTTATCATATCGACGGAATTCTCCTGAAAGAATCTCAGCTCCTTGCGATGGAAGTAATCGTAGACCACCTCGTTGCGCTCATAGGCATCCATCTTCTGCTTGAGGAGCTGGGCCGGGATCTTCTCGTCCTCTCCGCTGCGCACCAAAAGACTGTGCATCCTTTTTATGATGTTTTTCCGATTCCTGTACTGCTTTCTGATAGCCTTCTCGCAGGAAGCTGCAAATGCCTCATTATTACCAAGTGTGGCGGGATACCGGTCTACAGTTCTCCGTTTCACACCCTCTGTAACCTTTTCCCTTATTTCTTCGGGATCAGCTGAGAGATCGAGCTCACCATTTACCACCAAATGGTTTAGTTTGGCCAGGTAATCCTGCATCTCGAACATGGCAGTAAATTTAGCCCGTAAGCGTATAAGCCTCTCATCATCGATCTTAATGCCACGGTTTAATCCACGCATAAGCTGATAATGGGCTGCTCTGGACTGCTCAAAGTAATTCATGTTCTTTTCATAATCCCGGAGCATATCCACATGATTGGAAAAGGTCACCTTTTTAATGTCAAAAGCTTCGAATTCATCAAGCAGCTTTAAAAGCTTTTTCTCGTCGTATTTCCCGTCACGTTTTTCCAGGTCCATATCGTCGCATTTGATGCGGACATAGGTGTTATCCATGGCAATCCGGCGCATCTGATCGTTAAACTCCACCCTGCCCTCTTCCGTTTTTGTTTTTTCAAGGATCTCCTGACGTGTCAATACGTCTCTCTTCTCTATCTCTTTTATCTCAAGCCTGTCATCATATGCACGCTTTAGCAGACGAAGTTCCCCGTCCGTTTTTACATGCAGATCCAGACCGAGATCAGCATCCGGATTCTCCTTCAGGTAATCATCCACATATCTCCTTAGCGTATCGATCTCGTCAGTAATGCTCTTGATCTTCTTGGGATCGGGATTCGTCTTTTTATACTCTGCACTGAGCTTCTTCTTATACTCAAGCATATCCTGTGCGTAGTCCATTCCCGCTTCCAGCTCATTTGTCTCATCGGATACATCATAGAGACTCGCACTTTCTTTTTCGGAAAGCTCCCTTATTTTCCGACTCATAGATGGGGTATAGAAAATATCCTTTGCACTTTTCCCCCGGGATGCGTAGATCTTTTTCAACGCGCTGCCCAGATAGTAACCCGGTCCCCAGCTCTTTATGCTCATATCCAGCTCTCTTCTGGTATCCTGAACATCATACTTCTTTTCCGCATACCGATAAAGCTTATCCACACCATATGCCATAGCCTTCAGAGGATAGGCGGCGATCTTAAAGGGCGTCAGTATCAATGTACCGAATACCGCAGCCAGCCCTCCGACAAATTTTGTGCCAACGGATGATCTGATAAACAGTTTCTGCTCATAGCTGTCTTCTCCCTCATAAATCATGGAATCATCATCGCTTTCATTCTTTTCCACGGTTTTCTCCACGGTTTTCTCCCCGTCATCCTTCAGAGCGGCGCCCTTGTAATACGGGGCCTGCTCCTGCAGTTTCCGGATGGCACGGGCGCGAAGAGCTTTTACTTCATTCAGCCGGGTCTTTGCTTTTCCGAATTTCAGGAAAGGTATCTTCATCCAGGTGTAGGTATTGCAGCTGGTGATCAGTTTTTGAAGTGCTTCTGCCTCATAAATGCTCCCCTTCACCTTATGATAATTTTCCAGCGCAGAGCGGATATCCGCCATCTTTTCGCTGTCATCCTTTTGACGGACGGTAAACGCCTGATCCCATCCGATGTACTTGGGCTCCGGCACAGCAGCTCCTCCCGCCGAATGGACATTGTCTCTTTTAATATTGACCTCGGAGATATCCTTTCTTACAGCCTTACGAAGCTTAAGCTGGTTCTCATTTGCAGCGAGCTTAGCCAGTTCCTCCTCGGAGCGGGTATCATAGATCGTGTCATCCAGCTCGGTGTGGACGTACATACCGGCAGACTCCTGCTCCTTTTTTCCCTGCTGCATTTCCTCATATTCCTTTTGCAGCCTCTCAAACTCCGAGGAGCTATAGGTTTCTCCCTCCTTGTTAACATAGACATCGCCATCCATATCATATTCAAAATTCCGGATGGAATACGGGTTTTTCTGCATAAGATCCATATTTTTGGAATCCATATCTTTCCTCCTTAAGGTCTGCAAAAAAAGATTAATAGATATCAACGCGATCATTATAAACCAATAAACGCAACAGTTCTGCAACAGATCCTACAGATCTCCCCAGAACTCCCGGAATCTCTCCCGCAGTTCTTCGTCCGGCATGGAAAGCATTTCACTTACCGTCTCCTCCGTAATGTCAGCTTCCACATTATCATCAGCCAGTACTGCCGTAACCAGAAGTGCACTTCTCTGCTCCGGTACGATCTTCTCCATCAGCTGCTCAAATACATCCATACGGATCGGAAAATCCAGCACCGGCTCGCCGGTTTCTGACTGAAGAACAGCATATAGCACATGCACGGCCATGAATACGATGGTTTTTTCGTCGGCATCCCCGGGCCCGGCATACTCCACCCGCAGCATTCCCGAAGGTGTGCGGTGTACCAGCATTAACCCGTCCGGATCCCTCAGATCTCCCACATAACAGCTCAGCTTCAGATCAAAATATCCGGGATCTTCGATCTGTCCCCACAGATAGCCGCGATACCTGTCCCTCATCAGTACTCCTCGCAGAAAAGCCGGTATGGTCATGGCTTTGATCTCCGAAAGGGGTTTGGCTTCCTTTCCGTACTTTTTCCGGATCGCTTCAATGGGGTCCGGATTTACGATATCTCCCACATCGACAATGGTATCTCCCTCCATCTGTGTCCCGAACACAAATTTCCATTTTGAAAAGATACTGCCGATCACCGGTTCCCAGCTTTCTCCCACCGTAAAGGATGCCGCGACCGCGTTCACCGGAGTGTTTTGCACCTGATATATGATCTCCGCTATCAGGCTGTCTGCGATCCTGCGTCCACGAAAGTCCGGATGAACATAGAGCCAGTCAATCCTTAAAGCAGCACCGTCAGGGTCTTCGTCCACGTGGTAAGCTAAAGCACCCGCTCCGTATGCACGTATGCCCTTGGCACGGATGGCACCGATCGCATCTCTGCGTCCGCTTATGATATCCTCAGCAAGATCCGTAGTTAATACCGACCGGAATACCTTGATATTCTCGCGTGTGATCCGTGTAGTATATCCGCCGACAAGCTCTTCGAATTCCTTTCTGGTATTAACTGCTTCTTCCAGGCACTTTCTTCCGAAGGATGTAAGCGGATGTATTGCATAGGCCTGATTATACAAAAGATCCATCTTCAGAGCATAAGACTTTTCTATGTTTTCTCTGTTTACGTCATCAAGTCCGAAATTCTCTTTCTGCTGCATGATCTGCATATCCAGAGGCTCTGTGATCTCCCTTATCCCACGCAGATCATTCACAAAGGAAACCACATCAAAGCTCTTTAGATCATCCCGGATCCGATCACTCAACTGCTCGTTTCTGAGCGCTTCGCTCGTTCCCAGATACAGCCCTGCTTCTCTTTTGATCTCATTGTTTGTTTTAGCCATATACTTAATTCTCCTTGCTCAGAAAGCTCTTTAAATCCTTGGCCAGCAGCTCCGAATCCATTCCAAAGGACAGATTTGAATTGCCGATAAGCACGATCTTAGGCTCCTTTATGGATCTGAGCCTTCTTGCCTTGTCGACTATTGAGGCATTATAGGTACCGGCATACTGCGGAAGGATCAGAAAAATGTATGCTGTGATAAGAGCGCAAAAGATCAGCAGCTTAACAATAAACGCTATATTCTTTTTAGAATTGGAAGTAGATAAACTGTGTCTGTTCATATCCTTTTCCGTAAAATCCCCAGTAGATTATGGACAGTGCAATGCAGATATATATTATCCAGCGGAGCACTATCTGTCTGTTAAATACCAGATCGGTAAACTCTTTTCCCCGGGCCTTAAATATATCAAATATGATCACTATAAGAAGGGGTACAAGCACCCCGAGCATTGCCTGAGGATCGGTAAAAAGCTTTCCAAATTCAAAGTTGATGAACCATGCAGGCCTGAAGTCTTTAAATATCATTCCGATCAAGCTTGCGGCCTGTGGCAGGCTCCCCGCACGGAAAAATATCCAGGTGATCGTGACTATGAAAAAGGTGACAAAGCGCCTTATCCATTTATAGAAAGGATCGTCGGTTCTTATCTTAAGCTTTAGATCTATCCTCCTCTTTAAGGGCTTTAAAAGATCCTCCGCTATAAGGATAAGACCGTTTAACAGTCCCCATGCCACAAAATGCCATGCGGCTCCGTGCCAAAGGCCCGACAGCATAAATACGATGATCGTATTTATGTACTTTCTGACCTTTCCCTTTCTGTTCCCGCCAAGAGGAATATACAGATAATCCCTGAACCATGAAGTGAGGGAAATATGCCATCTTCTCCAGAAATCCCCCACTGAAAGCCCCATATAAGGAGTGTCGAAATTGGTGGTCAGTCTGATTCCCAGCACCTTTGCGGAGCCTATGGCTATCAGGGTATATCCGTTAAAGTCGAGATATATCCTGAAGGAAAAAAGCATCGCTGCAAACAGGATCATCATTCCCGAATAGCTCGCGGGTGATGCAAATACAGGGTCTATTACGGCCGCTATGCTGTCAGCCGCAACCATTTTCATAAATATCCCATAGGACATGGTAAGAAGACCTGCCCTTGCATTTTCGGCATCAAAATCTCTCTCCTCGCGCAGCTGCGCGAGAAGATTCTTCGATCTCTCGATAGGGCCTGCAACAAGCTGGGGAAAGAAGGATACAAAGAGAGCATATCTGAAGGGATTTTTCTCGGCAGGAACATCTCCTCTGTACACATCGATGGTATACCCCACAGCCTGAAAGATATAAAATGATATACCTACCGGGAGAAGGATATCGGTCCTGGGGATGTTAAGGGCGATCCCCATCTTTGAAAAGAATTCACTTAAGCTCTCTGCGGCAAATCCGATATATTTGAAATAAAATAAAAGTCCAAGGTTCAAAACAAGTGACAATATAAGGATAAAACGTTTGCCCGCAAGGATCCTTTTATCATCCCTTTGTTTCGAACTCCGAACCGCTTCTATGCCAAGTCCGCACAAATATGTTACAGCCGTGGAAGCAAAGAGAAGAAGTGCATACTTTGCATTCCACGACATATAGAAATAATAGCTGGCTATAAGCAGCCAGTACATTCTGACCCTTTTGGGAAGCACATAGTAAAGCAGTACCACCGCCGGAAAAAAGATCAGATAATTGATTGAAATAAACGACATTTATCAAGCTCCCCCTGCCTGCAGGAACATACTCATGACAAGCTGTTTCAGTCTGCTGTCATTTTCCTTGAGGCGGCGTATGCATTCCGATGCTTTATCTTTGTATTGACCGCCGGAAGCGGAACCGATACCGGGGATTATATACAGATTCCCCAACTGTTCTATAAAGCTGATCCAGAATCTCTCAGGGTTGGCGCCCTCCATCACCCCGCCCATGACAGCAACGATCGTCGCAAGCTTTTCGACACCGTTTTCTTTTTCAAGCGCCCTGCATAAGCACTCCGACAACAGTTCGGCATTTGTCTCTATACTGTCTCCCGAAAAGACATCATCTGCCTCTGCATTTATATCTCCGAATGCCTCGATATATTCTGCGGCAGGTTTTGCCTCAGCAGGTTTTGCCTCAGCAGGTTTGGCTTTTGCTCTTCTCTTATGTCTGTCCACAGCTGATTTGGAACGGGGCCGCCCGGCTTTCTTAGCTTTTTCTTTTTTCGCTTCGCCCTTTTCAGCTTTGGCCTTTTCCGCCTCCTCTTTATCCGCTATTTCCTTCACAACATCTGTCGGGAGCTTCAGGCCCTCGCGGAGGATCTTTCCCTCTGCTTCAACATCCTGAATCTCTACTTCTCCCAGATCTTCGTCTTCGAGTATCTCCGGCTCCTCTTCCTTCCTGATCTCGGCTGTGATATCCTCACCAAGGGTTTCCTTGGACTTTGCGGCAAAGGTCTTATACATAAGACCGGGCTCTGAAATATCGATCCCGTCCATCATTCCGTCTATACCCTTAGATTCATCGATCACCTCAAACATGGTCTTCCTTCCGGTAGGTACCATGTATGCGATAAGCGCAAGGCGGAGCATCAAGAGCTCTTCCTTCGATGCCCCCATCATGTTATATGCCCACAGGATATTCCCCGCCGTTCTTTCCTTTGCGGCTTTACCGATGGACTCCTCTGTGAGCTCCCGGGTCTTCAGCTCTCCTTTATCTCCCGAAATAGTACGGAGGAAGCCCTCTTTGCTGACTGCTTCGGCAGCAAGAATGTCTCTTTCACCAAGCTTTTCATCCAGCTTTTTGCTGGTGTCCTCCTCATTGGCAAACGCAGGCTCTTTCCTCTGCCTTGGCAGCTTAGGAAGTATAAGCCTGTTTGTTTTTTCATCTCTGTTATCATTTTTGGGATTATCCAGATCCAGCCCATACAGCAGGAAGAAATCCCTCGCTTCTTCCCTCACGATTTCTCTGTCTACAGAGGCGTTAGCATGGCCTTTACGCCTTGAAAAGATCGATCCGGCCTGACCGAAAAATCTTCCTATCCGGTTTTGACCGGCGCCGAAGCTTCCGGGATTTATCACCGCCTTCTCCGCATCAGTCAGCTTTCTGTCTGCGTTTTTACCGGCTTTTCCCTTCTGCCTTAACACAGACTCCTCTGTCAAGCCTCTTTTTTGGGCTGCATCCTCCAACAGTCTGCTTCTTTTGGAGCTTCCTATTAACTGCGAAAAATCCCCCGTTGAATGAGTCTTATCGATAAGCTCCATGTTGACGTTTACCTTCTCACCCGTCCCCATGTTCATCTTCCTGACATCCTCACTTGTCATTTCACGCAGCATTCTTCCAAGGCTGACGCTCTTATCCTTCCCGGTTTCCCTTATCCCCTCTGTATTTACTGCATTTTCAAGCAGGGACATCTGATCAAACAGGGTTCCTTCTTCTCCCGATACCTCCGCTATATAATCAGCGCCCTTACGATAATCAGCGTACCCGCCTTCTGTAAGAGTGTATCCCCTTGCACCTTCAGCATCGCCGCCGAGCATAAGGGTTGACAGTACTTTCCCGTCCTTGTCCGCAGATTCCTCATCCAGCTCCGTTTCAAGTGATTCTCTTTCCATTCTGTCTGCTGCAACTTCATTTTTTAGGGCTTTTTCCTTGTGCAGGGCCTCTATCCTTTCCCTCTCGGCCTTTATCCTTGCAAGCTCTTTTTCCCGTTTTTCCTTGTCGGCGATCTGTTCAGCTTCTTTCTTTTCTTCGTCATTCTGCTGCAGCTCGGAGGTGAGATTCTTCGTCAATCTGGAATTCGCCTCCTCCAGCATGGCAGCAGACGATGCTTCTATCTGCTTTAACCTGTTGTACCTTACAAGCAGGGTGCTGACTCTTGAAAGCGCAGTTTTACCGGCAGTTCTTACCAGCTCCGAATCATAGAGCCTGCGGGCAAATTCCTGCTCAAATCTGGAAGATTCCGCAGCCCATTCTGGTCTTTGATACTCTCTTTCGTATATAGGTTTTTTTAATTCTTCTTCCGGCATATCCGATCCTCTCAATAAAGGGGTTTAGCTTGCATCATCTATTGCAGCATCTATTGCAGCGATCTGAATACGGCTTCGCTGGTCTGCCACAGCTTTCCTTTCTTCTTGGCGTAATATTCTCTTGCATTCTCATACGCCTGCTTCATTTCCTCCGCGGTTTCGACTATGAGTATCTCCCCGCTCTCAACCATTCTGATCAGGTTTTCCCTTACGCCTCTGATCCTGTCTTTCATGGCCTCGATCTCTTCCTTGGAGCGAAGCTCAAAATGGTCATACTCTATCATCTCATCATCATAGGTCATTATGCCCTCAAACATTCCTTTTGAAACGCAGAATATGTCCTGATTCTTAGCCTGGGTGTAAAATCCGCCCAGATGGTTTGTTTTATTTTTTTCGATACGTTCAAAGGTCATGATACCGAATGCCAGGTCGTTGTCAATTCCCTTGACGGAATCAATATAATACACTCCGTCTTCCTCATGACTGGTGACAAAGAAATTATTATCATGTCTGTCTATCTGACCGGCGATCATATCCATAAGCCTCAGATCAAAATACTGTGTAAGAGCCTGGGGAGTAAAGGATACAGTCTTATTCTCCTCTTTGGCTTTTTTCCCAAGCTCCATAAAAGATATCCCCTCGGCCTTTTCCATTGAATTTGCTCTTACCGTATTTCCGAATTCATCTTCTATAAGGACCGTTTCCGACTTTGCAACAAGATCTCCCTTTCCCAGTCTCTCAGCCAGAATGGAAGTCGAAACATTTCGGTCCGATATAGTACTTCCCTGCACTATACCGGCACCGGCATTCATGCTTGTGGCGTTATCGGCTTCGGTATATTTCTGATGGATAAATTTAACGAGTGCCAGCATCTGTCTGACGCTCTTTTGATTGCCGGCAATACCGTTCCACACTGCCTCTCCGATCTTTGATTTCATGCAGGCTGCCCTGAGATTTTGAATGCTGCCTTCTTCCTCCATCCTCCTTATCTGTTCCTTGGATTTACCTTCCCTGTTCTTTTGAGAAACAGATCCTTTTTCCACTGCTTTCAAAGACTCGTAGAAGTCTCTCATGAAAAGCTTTTCGCCGTTATCGTGTTCCGCTGTGGGATCCACCGAATCATCGAGAGCTTTTGCACCAAATTCCTCGATCATGTTTATAAAAGCAGCGCTGCCGGGTGATACCGCTCTGAATTTACCAACGGCATCCAGATAATCAAGCTCGAAGTTACCTGTCCTTCCGCGGCCCGTTCTTGTGACACTCTCTTCTGCCTTGACAAATCTTACTTTTCCATCGTCACCTGTGACTTTATATACTCTCGATGACCCGTCACCAAGGACCTGGACTTTACTTGGGTCCGAAAGATCCAGCTTGGTGGCTCTGGTATTGTAAAGAGCATCCTTCCATGTGAAAGACTCTCCCTCCTGCGCGTTTGCATAAAGAGATTTTGCCGCAGTAACGATCAGTCTTCTTTCGCTTACCAGCTTTTCCAGTATCTGCCTTACGATCGAAAGCCTGGTCTTGGCGGAGTCACGCCTGCCTTTGGTCCTTGAGCCGGTTATCCTTTTAACGTAGGCTTCACCACTGGTAATGGCTTTGCGATACAGCTGGATCAGGAGCTCCGATGTACGTGAAAAAGAGGCCTCATCCTTAGGAATATCTCCATCCAGCAGATCCGTCAGAAGCGAAAGATTGCTTTTAAACTCTGCCATCTGTGTACTGTCCGATGAATTCATCCCGAGGATATTCTTCTTTTTGCTCTGCATCAGAAGATCTATCTGCATCTCCATCTCTGAGTGCTTTGCGCCCGTATCCCAGCCTTCTTTCCTCTGGCGGAGCAGATTGCTCCTGGCGGATAAGGGAGCATCGCTGACGTCAAAGGTACTTCCCTGAGTCGTATACTCCATCTGCTCTACCAGGGTTTCTTTCTCCTCCGGGATGATCTCGGCATCCACCATTTCCACTTCTTCTTCAATTTCTTCTTCTAAAACATCACCCATGATTATTACCTTATTTTCTCAATTCCATCACTGTGTTAACATATCACTCCGGGCCGGTTTTTCTGCGTGACCTTGGTCAGCCCGAATACATCATCTGCAAAATATCATTTTTAACGCCCATCTTGCCCGTCTTCATACACTCAAGATCCGCAGCTTCGGCAATATCCGTCATGGTGATGCTTCTGCCCTCTGCCGCTGCCATATAAGCAGCCGCGATAGCGGAAGATTTTATGTTGCTTCCGGACATTTCCGCAGCCTTGGCAAGCACATCGAAATCCACATCCGCGCCGAGAGGAGCCTGTGGCGGAAACGACTGCTGCCAGAGCACCTTTCTGGTCTCCTCGTCGGGTATGCCCACCGGTATAAGATATGTCATACGCCTCTTAAATGCAGCATCAAAATTCTGCATATTGTTGGTGGCAAGAATGCTCATTCCCGAATACTCTTCTATCTTTTGAAGCAGATACGCCGTCTCGGCATTTGCATGCTTATCGTTTGAAGTGGATACATCTGTTCTTTTTGAAAAAAGCGAATCCGCTTCGTCAAAGAAAAGTATGGCGTTGGAATTGCGGGCCGCATCAAATACCGCGCCCAGATTCTTTTCCGTTTCGCCTATATATTTACTGCTTATCTGAGAAAGGTCTATCCTGTATATATCAAGCCCCAGCTCTTTGGCAAGCACCTGGGCCGCCATGGTCTTTCCGGTTCCGGGAGGCCCGTACAGCACGACCGACACTCCCCTTCCGTAGGGAAGCTTTTTACCGAATCCGTAATCATCATTTACCCGGTTCTTAAAGCGTATCCTGTCACATACTCTTTTCAGAAGCTTTTCGCTCTCCGGTTCGATGATAAGATCTTCCCATACAAACGGACTCTTGATCCTTTTTGCATTCTCTCCGAAACTGACGGAGCATATCCTTCTTATCTGCTCCTCAAGCGCTTCCTGCCTTATAAGGAACCCTCCCTCCGCTATATCCGCCAGCATCAGAGTGTTCTTTACGGCTTCGAAGATACGTCCCGGATTCATCGTATATTTAGATACTATTTCGCCGAGGGAGAGTGACTCATCATATATGCATCCTGCTCTTTCGGCGGCTTCTTCCCATATTCTCAGCTGCGCTTTATTATCTGCTTCGGGTATTTCCACCCTGTATATATTTCCCTTAAGCCCTTCGGCAAACCTGTCAGAAAGCGGCTTTGTGGTACCTATGGCAAATATCCTGATATGAGCCTGCAGGCCGGAAAAGATCCTTCTTATGGAGCTTTCCTCTCCCTGGTCGGAGGGAATATCGTAAATATATATCAGATTATTCTCAAGCACAGCTTTGAGAAGAATATCCGCGATTATCTCCTTCTGCCTGTCCGGGGTAAGATTCGCAAGAGCCCTGAAGCTTACACATAAGAGGCGCTGTGAAAATGTCCCGGCTACAAGGCTCAGCAAAAACCTTCTTCCGGAGCCTGGCTCGCCGGTCAGTTCTATTATCCCCGTCTCGTTTATCTCCGTCATGCAGCCGTACACATTCTGAAGCTCATAGAGTACGTCTTCATGACATATATATTCCGGATCGTCCTCGTCACGGTACTGTGCGCACAGTGACAGATCCCCCAGTGAGTCTCTTTTCTCGTGAAAATAGGCAAATGCCAGCTTCTTGAAAAGAAGCTGTCTTGACATCTCCGATCCGCTTCTTCTGGTGTCCGATGACTCCAGCACCACAAGATTCAAAAAAGAATCTTCATCCGTAAGCAGGGACACATCGTTTTCTTCATCCGTAAGGAAGAATCTTCCCAGATCGTGACAAAGCCCCACAGTCGGGCGGAGCACTCCGTTCTTTTCCTCCTGAAGGATGGAAAAGACTCTCTCGTACTTTCTGTTAACGGATGCCGCAAGGGTTATGATCACCGCAAGAGCCTCTATCTCAAGAAGCTCCCCACTTGAAAACATTCTTGAAAGCGGTACGCTCTTTCCTTCCGCAAGGGCATTTTTCCCTTTCTGCAGAAGCATGGCAAAAATATATCTCACTCTCTTAAATGCTGAAAACGGCTTTACCTCGTGAGGTTCCAGCGCCATCATAAGGTCGGCATCATTAAGGAGCGTTCCCACACGGTCAAGTGCTTCCTCGGGAAGATTCTCGTTCTGATAAATACTGATCAGGCACAGCATATCCAGGAATCTGAAGTAATGATCCCTCTCGTCCTTTGCATCCTTGAAAGCCTCTGCACTAAGATCGGTAAAATATGCCCCTATAAAGCCGTATTCCGGTATATTATTAACTTTATCCTCTTTTTTCGTTTCAGGCATTTGTCTTTCCCTTGTAGAGGAAGCTCAGCATAGTGATATCGTCAAACTGTTCCTTGGATCCGGCAAATTCTCTTATTGCCTTCATCATCTCCGATACCGTGTCTTCCGGAGTAGCTTTTTTGTTGCGATTGAGCACATCCTCTATACGGTCAAACTCAAAGAGCTCATCCTTTTCGTTATGTGCCTCCGGCACACCGTCGGTGTAGACAAAGAGCCTGCCGCCCTTGGGAATGCTGAATTCGTAGTCCTGATATATCATTCCTTCCATTCCGCCGCAGACGAAACCGTGAGGATCCTTAAAGAGTTTATACTCTCCGTCTTCACCCGCTATAACGGGGAATTCGTGTCCCGCACTGGATGCAATGACATTTCCGGTTCCGAGGTCTATGATACCAAGCCATATGGTAACAAACATCTCGTTCGGATTGCTGAGGCAGAGCTGGTCGTTAACATATTCAAGTATCTCCGCCGGAGTTCCGCCCTGCTGGGTGCGGCTCTTTATAAGCACCATGCTCATCATCATAAATAGCGCGGCGGGAACACCCTTTCCGGATACATCGGCTATAACGAGTGCAAGATGGTCGTCATCTATATTGAAGAAGTCATAGAAGTCTCCTCCCACCTCCTTTGCGGGAGTCATCAATGCGTAAAGCTCATATTCCTCCTTCCCGACAAAGTTGGGGAAAATAGTGGGAAGCATTCCGGACTGTATCTGAGTGGCAATGGAGAGCTCTGTGCTGATACGCTCCTTCTCCGCACTTATACGCTTAACCTCGTCATTGTACGCCTCGATACGGTGCGTCATGGCTTCAAAGGAGATGGCAAGGTGCTTGAGCTCATCATCCTTCTTGAAATATGCATCATCCAGAGTCATCCTGCCGTGCTCAAAGGAATCAACACCCTCTTTGAGTACATAGAGAGGCTCTGACAGATTTTTTCTGAGATATAACTGCATGATAGTGGTTACCGCTATACTGCAGATCAGGAAAAACAGTAACAGAAATCCGATAAAGATATTGAGGTCTCTGTAGATGTTTACAGCCATATAGTCTGCCTCCACCATGGCTGCAAGGTTTCCGTCCTTGTCATACACAGGCGCCCAAACCTCAAGAGCTACTCCAAGGTCCGCCTCCATGATGTTGACCTTCTCGGATGCTCTGGCGGCCTCTATATCGGGAACAAGATGCTCGTATTCATACTCGGTGTAAGGGAAGGGATCTCCCCATTTACTTATATTTTCAGGGTTATCCCTGTCGGTCTGAGCCTCCATTATATAGGTGAAGTGATCTTCATCGGGAATGAAGATATACAGATATCCGATGCTCTCGCATTTTGCTTTTACAAGGTTAAGATAATACTGAACAGATCTGCTGTAATCATCTTCCTCGCCTGTCTCGGCGTAGTTTTTGAGCTGTTCCCAGTCGATCAGGGATGAAGCCACTCTAACCGTATCTTTTGCTCTCTCATTGTAGAAATTTAGATACACCTGTTTAAAGGTCAGGTAACATACCACGCCCAGAGTCACAGCCATAACCACGATCATAAGGTTAAGGACTATCGTTATTCTCTTGCCGAGCTTACTGCTCTTCATCTTTGATGTCCTCCGTATCATAGAGTCTTATTTTTGCGCTGCACTTACAATCTTTACCGCAGATTGGACAGGTCATTCCGTACTTTGAAATATCCTTGTAAAAAAGCGGCACATACTTATCATATACGGGAGCCCCCCACTGATCTGCAAGAGCCCTTACGGGCGAATCCCCGTCGGGATATATCCACTCCTCGATAAGCAGATAATCTCCGCCCGCCTTTTTTACGCCATGACCTATCATCCTGCAGAGCTTTGCACCCACTCCGTGTCCTCTCACATCCGGGGATACCCACAGGCCGTCTGCTATGTACACCTTTTTCCCGTCTGCGATCTTGCGTATCGTTTCTTCTATCTTGGGCTGAGGGGTTGTAAACCCGATCCCCTGCTTAAATGTCATAAAGCCGACTATCTTTCCGTCCTTCACGGCCTTGTATCCAAAATAGTTGCCCGTCCTGACATTTCCCATTATCTCGTCTGCGACTTCGTCTCCGTCGGTCAGGTACTCAAGAGTGAGCCTGACTATTTCCGTCACATCATCATCCGTAATCTCAAGAAATTCCATTTTGTATCACTCCGAAGTGTTTTAGTATTATAATGCCTGTATTGATTAATTCATTTTTATTTGAATAGCTTTGCGGTGGATCTGGAGATCACCACAAATATAATAGTTAGCGCAAGCAGTATTGCCATTGCCGTCAGAATACCGTTTCTGTATCCCAGGCCTATGAACAGACCGTATGCAATAGGTCCGAGAGTCTGTCCGGCACTTTCAAAAACCGAATACACACCCATGGCATTTCCTTCTCCGTAGGATCCACATTCCGGCAGGAGTTCGAAATAGGTGTACTGACAGGTATATGCAAAAGATATTACAAGTGATAATACTACTACTCCTATAACAACGCTCACGAACGACGGATATACGACATAGAGTACCATCGCTCCCGCCATTCCCGCACTCGCCACAACAATACTCCAGTACGCGCCGAGCTTTTTAAGCATCCATGATGAAATGAAAGGGCCGAGGTAGAGTACTCCCATTCCGCACAACAGGTATATCTGGCCGATCTTGGACTCACCTACTCCATTCTGCTCCGCGATTATAGGGAAGAAATATTCCCTGAATGAAAGCGAGATCATAAATGGAAGAAGTATCATCAGGAAGAAAGGAAGTATGCGGGGATTAAAGAGGAATCGGAAGAAATTGATGTCCTTCTGGACGGATATATCTCCCTCTTTCTTTCCGGGTCTTGCGTCTCCCGCCATAGCGGCTATTATAAATGCAATTACCATGATGACGATACCGCTGGCGTAGATAAGCTTCCATCCTCCCAGTGAAAGGAGCACTGACGAAAGACCTGCGCCGATCGTAAGTCCCGACAGGGTACCTGCCGAAACACCTGCAAAGGCTTCTCCTGCCTTTTCCGTGGTGGCGCCCATGGCCGCAACGGTATTGCAGCTTACATATATCATGCCCATTCCCGCTCCGATGAGCATTTTTCCAATGAGTATTCCGATGTAATTACCCATCACAAGACATACCACGCAGCCTGAAAGCTGTAGGAGCACACCGGTCATCATGGTATTTTTCGTACCTACCTTCTCAGTAAGTCTTCCCACAAAGAAGGATGCAATTGCCATCATAAAGAGCTGTCCGGACATGGGAAGTGCCACCGCTACTCCGTCCGATACCGGCAGCCCTCCCTTGTAAAGCTGCGTACACAGAAGGACTATAAATGCATCCTGCATCGAATCCATCAGGTATGATAGGAACATCATGGTCCTTACCGCCACCTTGTCGGTGGGATCCTGATCGAAAAGAGGAATCTTCCTTCTTCTCTCCGTAAAGCTCAGCAGGAATGTGAGCTCAAGAAGAAGCATCGCCACAACTATAGTGGATATTTCCGAATTGATTATTATTTCCCTTGTAAGAGCAGCCTGCTCTCTGTTGATGGCATCAAGGCTCTGCCCCACTTCGAGTATCGCTATTATGTCTCCGGCGCTGTCGTATATCGGCTCAAGCACGAAGGTCCATGCTCCGTATGCGCTGTTCTCGGATGTGATCTCTCTTTCTCCTGTCTCAAAAATGTTGCAGTACGGCTCTGTATCGGCCGGATATACGGGGGTAAAACAGGTCATGGATCTTTCGTAATCGATAACAAGAGATATGGAATCTCCGTCTATCTCGTAGATAACATAGTAATAATAGTCTCCGTTTTCATAGGACTCCACGATCTTTTCATCGAGGGGTTTTCTGATCTGCCTGAAAGCTTCACCGTCAAAATCTTCGGGATTCTTTATCTGCTCAAGCAGATCTCCGTCGACCTGATCGAGTATGATATCCGTAAAATAATTTGCCTTTTCTTCGCTTCGCTTCATATTGTCTGAGAGGATCTTTTTAAGAAGCGTATACGAGATTATGGCAGCCACTATAAGGCTCGCGAGTATGATGAAGGTGATCCTCAGCGCCTGTTCATTCCTTGACAGGTAACGTACAAATCTGATTGCCAGCACTAAGATCACATATAGATAGCAAAGAGCTCCTATTCCAAGCGCTCCCCATATCAGGATTTCAGCCCATACGTAGGAAACCGCGAGTTTCTCAATGTACTCCGACTCACCCGTGGCAATACCGTCTGAGGTTTCAATGTCCAAATAACCTACATAATCCGTCGCATAAATATTGCCCTCTTCGTCGCTGTCAAGCTTAAACAGCGTGTAATCATATTCCGATACAGTCTCTATCTCCCCGGGGGACTCTTCAAAAAAACGACATATCCTGTTCCCGATCACCTCGGTAAAGTAAACCGCGCCGCCTCTCGCCGATACATCCCAGGGGATACTTCTTTCAGCAAGCGATACCGTACATTCTTTGTTATCGTTGCCTATAACAGTGATCTCACCGGTTCTGTATGCAAGCACGAGTGTGCCGGTAGAAACATCATATGACGCGTCATTTAATTCCCCGTTTACCGCGTATGTACGCTCGACCTCTGCGCTTCCTTGGGAGGATATCTTCCATATCTGTGCATTATGGGAATCCGCATAGACAAACCGGATCACTCCGTCCTTTTCCTGCAGTTCAAGGATGCGTCCGTACTGAAGGGGTGTTTCCTCATCAGGCACATCGGTATAGTCGAATTCATGTATTACCTCCGACTTTGACCTTCCTATACGGATTATTCTCTCCTTGTCGATGAGGTTTCCTCTGTTACCGGAAATGAGATCGGCGACATAAATGCATCCGTCCGGGCCGGCCTCCGCATGAGCCGCGTAATAAAAAGGAGCTGACTCCGTGCCGCCGTCTATGCGTCTCAAAAGCCTGCCGTTTCCATCCGAAACCACAACGGTCTTTTTCCCGTTGTCGATGGCAATTACTTTTCCGTATTTCCCGAGCTTGACCTGGCTTACCGATTCGTATGTGTATGTCTTTCTCTGGCTCAGAATTTTTGTATTCGGAAGCACGATCGCAGTACACAGAACAGCGATCAGTCCAACGATCACCGCTCTGAATGCTTTCTTGTATTTCTTTTTGGTACAAAATGCTTTCAGACTGAACTTTTCTTTTTCCATGGCCCGGTATTAACTGCTAAAAGTCAGAATTCTCCTCTCCAAAAATCATATCAGCATAAGGCTCGAAGTCCGCACGGGTAAACACGCGGCCGACCTTTACAAACTCATACTGTATTGCCTTTAAATAATGCCTCATGCATACCTTGCCATCTGCGGTAGGATCCTCGGCAGCAAGAAAGGCAGCATTCAGCACACAGTTTTTAATATTACCGCCTGCAAACTCAAATTTCTCGGCGATAAATCTGAAGTCCACATCCTCATCAAGGGGAGTAGTCTTGGGGACTGTAGTCTTCCAGAGCATCTCTCTCGTATCCTCGTTGGGGAACTGGAACTCGACGATATATTTCATTCTTCGGAAGAAAGCGGGGTCAATGTTGTGCTTGTAGTTTGTGGCCAGCACGCACACACCGTCATAAGCTTCCATTTCCTGCAGCAGCAGCGCTGTCTTGTTGTTTGCGGAGGCCTGATTGGAGCCGCCGTCGTCGGCACGCTTGGCAAATATGGTATCGCACTCGTCAAAGAACAGGACGACATTACACTTTTTTGCTTCCCTGAAGATCATGGAGAGTGATTTCTCGGTCTCACCGACATATTTATCGACAACCTTTGAGATATCCACTCTGTACAGCTCAAGATTCAGCTCATGTGCAAGCACCTGCGCCATCATTGATTTACCGGTACCGGGAGCACCGTAAAGCAGGACGGTAAGACCTCGGCCGTAAGGATATTTCTTCATGTAGTTCCAATCCTCATATACCTGCTTTTTATTGTTCATCTGTTCGATGGCATGTCCGATCTGCTCACGCTGATCCTTGTTCATAACGATATCATCAAAGCCGAACTTTGCCTCGACTCTCGTGGCCTTCTGTGAAAGCTCGGAGGACATCTGCGCATTGCAGCTCTTAAAAAGAAGAGCTCTGCTGATCTCGGTTTTCTGATCCATAACGGCCAGAGTCTTTCCGTAGTGAACCGCATCCTTTATCTTTCCCGGAGTGAAAAGGAACTTCGTGGCCATCTCAAAAAAGTCCACATCCTCCCCGAAGTTGAAGCCCTTTGAATAGTAATTCCAGCAGGCAACGCGCTCGTCGATATTGGGCGCAGGCAGCTCCAGGAGAGTGATCGTCTCCTTTGTGATCTCCTTGAATTTAATATCCTCCTTTGAATTGGCGAATACGGTGATTCCCTTTTCGGTAAGCTTGGTGAAGAAAAGATCCATATATCCAAAGAATTTTTCCTTCTCCTCTTCTCTGTACTGAAGCTCCTCAAGGACACAGCAGGCCTGTGTGAGGATACACTCTCTCGTCACGGCCCATATCGCCTTTTCAACATAGGCATAATCATATACAAAAAGCTTTTTACAGTTGACCGTTATGGCCCTCATATTTCTTTCCTGACAGAACTTACGGATGAAGAACTTGCGGCCGCTTCCCTCGTCTCCGTGATACGAAAACAGTCTGCTGCCGTCCGAATATGCGATCTTCATCGCCTCAAGGACATTCTTATTGCAGAGAATATCATCCAGCTCTTCACCGTCTTTGGTGAGCATTTTCATAAACCGGACGTAATTCTCGTCGATCTTCATTCTGTCCCGTCCGAACAGGAAATCTATTATTCTTTTATCCGGGGAAACTGCCGTGGAAAACGGCATGGATGGTATGACATGCAGATCCAGCACCGGAAGGAGCTGTTCAAGGCACACTGACATATCACCGTATGCACCGGTGATGGAATAGCTGTTACCGTAATAAAGCCTGCCCGCAGATTCCACTGTGGGTGAGGAAAGGTTTCCGTTTTCGTTTACTATCTGGAAAATACCCGCGTAGTCCGTCTGCGTGGACGAAAGGATTCCGCAGGCAAAACAGAATATGGTGAAGGGGTCAAAAGCCATCTTTTTGCACAGGTCGAAAAACGGCATCTCGATCCCTGAATCCACAGTGATCTGCGCTCGCTCCTGAATACTGATTATCCTCTCGGACACAGCCTCGCTGCCCATGGCGATCGAGGGGTTTTCGTCTTCGGTTTTTTCTTCTTTTGCTGTCTCTTCTTTTGATTCGGATTCAGCTCCGAACAGACCGAGCAGGTCGGCCAGCTCATCGTCTATCTTGACATCATCCTTGCTGTCCGGGGATGAATCTGCCGATTCGTCCGCAGTTTCTTTATTATCTCTTTCAAACTTCATCACCTGCTCGAGAGCAGCATCGCTGGCTATCTCAAGGTCGGGATAGAGCACGTTCTTATAACCGCCCTTTCCGTTGGAAAAGGTGGCTTTCATGGTTTCAAGATATGAGTTCAGACACCTGTTAACACAATCGAATATATTTTTCATATATTCGTCGTAGCTCGTAAAAGGTGCCGGCTGATCATTTTTCTTTGTAGCCAAGGTCTTTAGCCTCCCATTTTAGCGTTTTACCGTAAAAATCGCTGTCCTGTCAAACACGCTCTTTGCAGTGTTGATCGATGTCTCGTCTTTGTTGTCAAACACGCTTTCACCACTGTTAATAAACTTAGTTGCAGGTCTTGGCATATACATCATACCGGTCTCATCCTCTTCTGCGTACTGCACAACCTGTGTGTTTTTCTTTTTTTCAAGCTCCCTGTTCTCCCGGAGCATTCTTTCTGTCAGCTGCATTTTTCCACCGTTCTGTGTAAGGAATATCTTTGACGTTATGTTTAAAAGATGATATATTCTATTCGTGTGATAGCAACACGTTATTTTAAAGGAGTCATGTCATTAATGAAGAGATTCAGCAACATCCAAAAAACTGCTATTATCTGCGCAGCCATCTCATTTACGGTTGCCGTTGTCACGTTTTTTGCCCTTGACAAGTATGTTTCATTTGCCTTTTTTGTCTTATGTATAGTATTTGTGACGTTTATGGCTTTTTCCGGCTTTAAAAGCTCCGATTCCGAAGTGACCGAGCGCATCGACGGCATACGTTCCAAATGGAGAGAGGAATCCGACAACCTCAAAATGCGTATAGCGGAATGTGAGGATACTATCAGTTCGCTCACCGAGCAGAACAACTCTCTTCGCGAAGCCAATTCTCATCTCGGCGAAGAAATAAAACGCCTTGAAGAGGAGGCTGTAAAACGCCAGGCCAGCATGATCAGCCAGGATGAGCTTAATTATATCTCCATCCTTCCTAAGCTTCCGGAAAGCGATGCGGATGTCCCGGCGATCAATCTTATTTCCGTTGCCAAAGGGGTGGCACGTGAGCTTAAAAAGGATGCCGACAAAGCAGGCCTTACCATTAATGTCTCATCATCGGAAAATCAGATCCCCTACAAGGCTGACCGGGAGCTCATCCGCGTCCTTTTCCGGAATATCATGGACAATTCAATCAAATACATGAACCGTCAGGGACTTCTGATAATCACCATATCCATCATAGGAGATGATGTCTTTATCATTTTCAAGGATACCGGCGAGGGTCTTACCGGTCCCGAAACCGAGCATATCTTTGAACTCAATTTCCAGGGATCCAACAGGATCAGCGGAAACGGCCTCGGGCTCTTTCAGGCAAAAGCCATCGTGAATTATTACGGCGGTACCATATATGCAAAGAGCCATTTCGGCAGCGGCATGGGTATCTATATCCAGCTTCCCATAGAGGAATGATCCTCTCACAGCTTTTTAGACATTGTTAAAATATTCGACCCGTCTTTATACTCATAATCAACCCGGTCCATCATATTCTTTACCATAAAGATTCCGAGACCCCCTATCTGCCTCTCGTCGGCGGAAAGAGTGGTGTCGGGATCTTCCTTTTCAAGGGGGTTGTACTTCATTCCCTTATCGGCAAATTTAAGCGTGCAGGTCTTCGGTTCTCCTGATATTTCTATCTGTACCACCGCTTCTCCTGGTTTCCCCCCGTATGCGTAATGAGCGATATTTACGTATATCTCCTCAGCCGAGATCAGGATCTGGGTCTGCACGTCCTCCGGGCATCCCTTGTTTATGAGTTCCTCTTTTATCGCATCAAGCACAGTATATAAAGTCTCATCGCTTGCGGTAAGCACCAGTTCCTTCATGCTCCGCCCTCCGTATTAATACTGTTGTTTTTAACAAAAATGTTTCTGACCGTCTCACTCTCCGATATGATCGGATCCTGAGTAGCTATAAGAATAGTCGTTCCCATGTGATGAACCACTTCGAAAAGCTTCATCATCTCCTTTGAGTATTTTGGGTCCAGATTGGAGGTAGGCTCATCCGCAAGAAGTATCGGCGGGTTGTTGATGAGTGCCCTGGCAAGACATACCTTCTGGCGTTCTCCTCCGGAGATCTCCTTCGGGTACTTTTTTAGTATTTCCGTGATCCTAAGGAGCTTCGCCACGTTCCAGACCTTTGTGGCACTGTCTGCAAGCGGTGCCCCCGTGGCTATCAGCGCTATCTTGATGTTTTCAAGAACGGTTCTGTCCATTATCAGCCGGTAATCCTGAAATACCACCCCGAAATTACGTCTGTAAGCAGGAATATCCTTCCCTCTGACCTTGGATATATCTTTGCCCCCCACAATGATCCTTCCGGCATCCGGCTCAATGTCCTTCAGAAGGAGCCTCAGAAGTGTTGTCTTTCCGCTTCCGCTCTCGCCGGTCAAAACAGCGAATTCTCCCCTCTCCACCTTGGCTGAAAACTCGCAAAATACCCGCGCCCCTGTTTCCTGATAGCATTTTGATATCCGGTCAAATTCTATCATTTCAGCGCTCCTTTATTTAATTGTGAGCACTTTTGAAAAACCCGACATCTCAAGCACCTGCATAACTGTGCTCTGCACTCCCGTGACGGTCATTGTGCCGCCCTTGCTCGCAGCTGTCTTCTGCCCGATAAGCAGAGCCCTCAGCCCCGCAGATGACATATACGGTACACCGGACATATCTAAAACAAGCTCTTTTGATTTCTGGAAAGAAGTAAGGATACTGCGCTGAAGCTCGGGAGATGTTACCGTATCTACCGATCCCGATACTTCAAGGATTATCTGTCCCTCATTCTTTTTCTCTGTGATTTCCATAATGGTAATTCCTCCTACAGCCTTATGCCTCGCCCGGTAATGGCAAAGCTATGATCGCTTACAATACATCCCTTTATTTTATCATGTTTGAGAGATTTTCGCCACATAAAAGCATATCTGCCCGGTCAGTCCATGATGATATCATCGGTAAGCTCCATATCATCATCCATTACCCCGTATGTATCTCCGGCAATAACGGCATTCATGTCCATGTATACCTCATCATCAAGCGTCGGTGTATCCCGGAGCTGTATCAGATGCAGCCTGCTCCTCAGCGGTTTGAACTGGTTGAGGAGATATATCATCTGCTGTCTGTCGGTATCGGAAAGCGTCTTCTGTATAAGTATGTTGACATCATAAATTCCGCCTGCGATGAGCTCGGATTCTGACATTTCGCCCTTCTCAAGGTACTCCTTGATAGTATTGTTTTCGAGAATGACGGGTTTTTCTCCCGTAATGATCTCGATAACTCTCGCAAGGCAAGCCTTTGTGCCTTTTGTACGGTTAAGCATATAGCCCTCTTTTACAAAAAGCCTCTCCGCCTCCTCGGTCAGAAAATCCCCCGAGAGATCTATTCCCAGCCATCCGGCATATACCCGCAGGCATTCCCTGGGGCATTTTTCCACATCAAGAAGTTCAGGGAGTCTCTCGATCTCGTATCCCACGTCGTTATAGATACTCGAAAATACAGAGAGGAACCTGTGGAAAAAACTGCCTTTCTCGCGATATACCGCAGGGAAAGCCTCCATAAAGTTATCTCCTCTTCTGTCCACCTTAAGCCTGTCGATGTAGCCTTCTCCAGCTCCCAGTACCTCTATTGCAAGGTAGAGGTATCTTCCTGTGAGATCATAGAGAAGGATATCTTTTTTACCGATGAACCTGGCTCCGTCGTTATCCTCGGAGAAAAACCTCTTTTTCACCTCATCCGGGATATCATCCGACCGAAGCGCATCCATTATTGAGAAATCTTCTCCCTTTTCGTCGTACCAGGTGTCATATTCCGTAGCCACTGCATACGCATAGAGCGACATGTTCTCGGTCAGCTGCGCTCTGAATGAAAACCTTCCCCACTCACAGCCCGGAGTTGCCGAGTCGATAACCTGCACGTAGATCCTGTGTATCCCTGTATCATTCGAAAAGTACAGTCTCCCCGACTCATCATCCCGGTCAAAGCCGGAAAGATACGACTTTTCGATCCTGTTCTTTTTTATCGAGTATGTGATACCCGCCATATTATCAGTCCTCTCCTTCGAGCGTAAGCGCATCTATCCTTATATTTCCGGGATACAGCAGACAGTTGAGTTCGGGGATCACGTCCGCATCCCGCATGGTCGCCCCGGCAGGTGACTGCGGCCGCAGCGAAAGCTCATAAACATATTCCACACATTCCAGTGATTCCACTGCATGGAACACTTCATCAAACTTCAGGACCTCCCCGAAGTTTTTGTCTGAGCCCAGATAATCGATCTTTCTTTTGATGGCTTCCTCTATAGCACCGGAAGCCCCCTCATAATGGGGCTTTACGTATACTACGGCATTTACGTTGACCGGCATGTAGACAGGGTCCAGAAGCTCTATCCTGGTGGTAAGAAGCCTTCTTTCCTCAAGCCTTTCACGTATTATCCTGCGGTAAATGTCCGAAAGTCTGGGAAACTCCTCATCGGTTCCCTGTTTTACCGCAATTCGTACAAGATTCCTGCTCTCATCCATCTCGGCGTGAGCCTTGTGTATGCACAGTCCGGGTGTGCTCAGGACTATCTTTTCGTAGTCCTTGCCCGTAACCGCGGTATATGAGCTTTCCATATCCATAATAAACCGTCTGCGGACGCTTTCTATCCTTTCACGGTATGCACCGCCGGTTCCTGCACCGGGATTGAAAAACACCATATCCCGGGGAAGATCCGGATTGGAATCGTCCGATTTCAGATAGTTTCCTTCACGGATATTTCCGTCCGGTCCGGAGTTGAGTTCAACCGATGCGAGGTAAAGCTCACTTCCTATGAATCTTCCCGCATCCTCGATCAGTATTTTTCCGTCATTTTCCAGCAGATGATAGTAGAGCGCACCATCATCATTTTTGTCGGGCCTTACAAAATCATATATCTCACTTCCGTCATCATCATACCTTTTGGCAATGATACAGAAGCTTCTGGCCACAATATGGTTATACGGCAGCTCGATCTCCTGATTGTCATAACCGAGCACCTTTCCAAGGGAATACTTCCGCATGACATCCTCGGTATAGACTACAAGCTTTACACAGTCCCTTCCCTTTTCCGCACCATAACCGCGGTTTCTTTTGTCAAATCTTATGAGCCTTCTTCCGTATCCTGTCTTCTCGGAATCGTAGTATCTGCCCTTTGCGTGCCTGTCGGGATTATACTCGTATTTTCTGTAGGATTCACCCTTTCCTTCCCTGCAGAAAACATCAATATACGCGTCATCGGAGATCTCGCTGAAAAGCTCGATCTCACCCGTTCTGCTCTCACTGTGGCACTCACAGATGGTATCCTTCTGCCACACTTCAAACAAAAAGGCATCAAATGCAACAAGCCTTGGTTTTACATCATATTCACTGCGTACAAGCCTTGCCCGAAGGGCATATCCGCTCACGGGAGCCCCTTCAAATACCGCCGCAGGCTCATCAGGCATCCAGAATCTTATTTCCCCGCTCTGAAGGAAGGCATAGGTGTTGTCCCTTACATCCAGTTTTTGCCATCCGCCCTCGCAGAACACCTCCCATTCGATATCGGCAAACAGCCTTTTTGTCCTTCCGTCAAAGGGATTTCTGTTGTACCTTTCCTTGAGTGAAACAAAAAAGGTAAATTCCTTTCCCCGATCAGGCAGACTGCTTGCGATCACATAAAGGCAGTCCCCCTGCTGCGGCTTATCTCCGAAGATATAAGCAGGAACAGTGGTCTCGCGGTTCATCAGCTCAAAAAAGTCTTCGTATTCGGAGTCCTCGGGAGCTTTCTTTCCGTATATCCCCAAAAGTCTCCTGTCACTCAGCTCTGTTTCGCGGTTTGTTTCAAACACGAGCTCCCCTATCCTGAACTTGTGATTCGCCGGGATCAGAACATTTTCCTTAACATTTGAAGCAGCCAGAAGCAGCCTTGCGCATCTGCCCTTCTGTATTTCAAAGCCTACCAGCTTGAAAAGATTCTGTCTTGCCTTGAATGGTATCTCATCCATGCTCTCCTGCTGCAGAGTACCGAAGCCCAGCAGGGTCTCAAGTATCGTCATGCCCGGATCCGACGGGTTAAAATCGGTCCATTCATCGGTGTACAGAGGGATCTCGGTAATAGCCTCCGCCATTCTCTCATCAAATGTTTTTCTGTTGCCGTCTGTATATGTCAGCATTGTTATCCCTCTCAGTAAACAATATGCACATCATGATGACCGCTTCTGGGTATCATAAACGGAGTAGGCTTAAGCAGTGTAAGATCAGTCTCGTGCTCACCCCGGGCATCGATATAATGCGCGGTCATAACCGATCTTCTCACGATCGCCCTGCTCTTTAAAACATCAAGTCTCATAAGTATCTGAGGCTTTTGAGGTATTGTACCTATCTTCCATCCCCTGCCGCTGTCATAACCTATGGGATTGAGATATTCCTCCAGCGTATTTCTTAAAAGCCCCTGTATTTCGAAGCTGTCATCCATTGAAACAACCTCGGCCCAGATGCTCACGGATATATCAACATATATAGGCTCGGCAAGAACCAGCTTATCGGAGGTGAGCGTCAGCTCACATCTTTGGAGAAGTTCCTCCTTAAGCCCGCCTATTATTCTGTGAAATGCAAATGAACCCTCCATAAAATCCTTCATAAGGAGGATAAAGGTTATCCTGGACGGATCCTCATCTCCTTCAATGGTCGTCCCCACTATACATGCCACCTGATCGATAAGATCCGAATAGGAAAGTATGGCTCTCTTAAAATCTCCGGCGGATACAAGCCGGTTTCTGGAGGAGAGGATTGCAGCGCCTCTCTCCAGGGCATTTTCCAGCGTTTCTATGTTGCTTCCGCCATATGCCTTTACCGGATTGGTCACTTCACCTATATACTCAAGTCTGGCATCGGCTTCTGTTATCTGTCCGGCATCAACATTTCCGCTTCTTCCCGAGCAGCATCTCACCGAAAACCTGACAGCCACATCATCCAGCACTCTGGGGATATACGTGTGCACTCCGTCACCGAAGATAAGCTCGTTGGTCAGCCTGTCCAGAGCATAAGACCTGGGATCCTCCGCGGTCTCCAGCCGGTCAGTCTCCTTCCATCTGACATAAAACGAAGTGATCTGTCCCATCGAATCATACTCTATTCTCACATCATCGGGGGAATCCCCCTCCATCCGGAGCATGACATCTCTGGAGTATTTACCCATCTCGTTTACCCACACCTCGGCATCGAGCACATTTTCCGCACCCAGCGCAAACCGTATGTTCGGAGCCACCTCGTCTATATACACGGGTACTTCCTGTCTGGTGTCTATGTTGGATACGGAGACTGCATTCAGAGTGATCCCGGATATTCTCGGGAGAGCAGTGATATCGTCTTCTTCACGCTCCTGCTTCCTCATCCTCAGCACTCTGATATAATAGCGCTCGTTGCCCTCAAGCTCCGTAAGCTTCATATCGGAGGGCGGCATGAACATCACCGCTCCCGAACGGGTAAATGAATTGGTGTAGTCTATGACCTTCATGGGACGCCATCCGTCATAGCCTCTGTATTCAAATCTGATCTTAAGCCCCGAAAAGCGGAGCCCGTCCTCCAGCCTGAAAAAGATCGAAGCAGGACCGCTCTCAACCTTTTTGGAAAGCCCGATATAAAGGGCATCCTCCCCATAGGGATTGCTGAAAAATACAGGATAAGTCGAATCGCCCTTAAGGCTTGATGTGATGTCCTTCATATCGGTGCCATACCAGATTTTGGCGCTTAAGGCATCGACATATTTTTCCTCGTAGCTGTAGGATATCTTCAGATCTCTGATCATCGGATAATGGTGTGTCGCAGGGCGGAGATAGCAGTTGTCGGACTTTAAGAGCTGAAGTCTTATGGCTCTTCCCATGTAAGACCCTGAGGTGACCTCCTCCCAGTCATCCGGACAGATGAACGAAAGTCTTACGATGCGACCCTTCTGAGTGGCGAAAAGCTCCCTCATGCTGTTCTCCAAAGGCAGGCTCTTCCACCCCGTTCCGTTGAAATACTCTATTGCTGTTTCCTGGGCATAGCAGTCGGCATAGACCTCCTGCCTGGCGAGGCTCTTTTTCCTCTTGATTATCCTCAGATCGTTGTCCTCCTCCACCCTTGACAGCGAGATCCTGTGTTCCTCGGTGAGCAGTTCGAATTCTATCTCGATCCGGGAGCCTGCCTTGGAAAAGTATCTGTCATGTCCGATATAGCATTCATCATATACCGAAAGGGTGTCCGTAAAGGGCAGAAATCTTGATACATCAAGGTCATTTGCTCCCGTATTTACCGCCTCGGGGGGCTCGGCTTCGCCCCTGGATGAAAAGCATATCCTCTCCACCTCATATGTTGAAAGCGGTGGTTTTTTGGAACGTATCACCAGGGTATCAAGCTTTCCTTCCTCTTCCCCGGAGTTCCTGCGCAGCACAAAAGTCCCGTCTTCGGGAGCTCTCCTGACATTTTTGAAGGGGATCAGTCCCTCTCCTTCCATTGGGAATGCAAACTCGAAATCTCCCTTTTCTATTCCTTCAACCAGCTTATCATTTCCCTCGATCCTTACAAAGATATCCTCTCTGTCTGCGTCAAATACCGAGGGGTGTGTAAATGCCACGGCGTTTTTCTGGATCCCGTTTTCTTCTGCAAAAAGGACAAAGGGACGCATCTCTTCAATTTCGGTGGTGCCGGTCTCTTCAAGCGGATACGCAGGGCTTTGAAAAGTGCCTAAAAGAGGCACTATCTCGCCTCTTTCACCGTCTGTCATAAAAATCGTGCTGACCCTGCTTCCGGTAACATAAAGACTGTGATCCGTCTCAAACACATAGGGTTCTTCGCCCCCCGTAAGCAGTCTTGTTCCTTTAGGTATCGCTGTCCCCGGAACAGTATCGGAGATCATATCCATCACGACCACGGAGCTTGCGGGCTTGGCAGGGAGAAGTGATATGTCCAGCATATTGACAAATTCCGTGTGGTACCTATCCAGCACTTCATTTATCCTGCCGATATTTTCCTCCATGCATTTGGCGTAGAGCTTCGCTATGGCAGTTCCGATATCGGGCTTGTCATAATCCGGTACCCATCCCGTGTCATACTGGGAGGCCAGCTCGCTTATGAGCATCTCGATATCGTCTGATTTTCTCGTATCAATTTCCAATTTCTTCGATTGTTTCCGGCTCATAGATTTCCGGTTCTCCTTCTTCTTCCTCTTCCTCGGTAACGTTCAGATAAAACGGGAATACGAGATTATCTCTGGTGTTGGTGGCGGCAATTGTATAGTCGATATTGAATATCAGCACACCGCTTCTCTCGCCCATATCAATGCCTACCTGTACATCGCTGATCCTCGGTTCCTGGGAAACTATCTGTTCTCTGAGGGTCCTCGATACCATATTAAGCTTTCCTATGCTCTTGTCCATGAATGTGTAGGACAAAATACTGGAGCCAAATTCGGGTCTTAAGGGACGCTCCGTCACCTGGGTCATAAGTATGAGATATATCGACTGCTTTACGCTCTCTTCCTCGGAAACCGTCACAAACCTTCCCGTTGCGGGATTGATCTGCGGCGGAAATTTCATTCCTTTTCCGAGAAAGGAATTATCTGTATCTGCCATGATCTTTCCTCTCTTACGATTCCTAACCTATCTTTATCGGAGTTCCCTGCAGCTGTGCCACACCCGAAGCCTTTAACTGCAGCATGCCCTGAGACTCCGCTGTCACGGAAGCTCCCGAAAGCGCCATCTTCTGGGTTGCTTTCATCTCGACCTTTCCGCTCGAATCTATAGTGAGATTTGAGCAGTTGACAGTAACCTTTCCGCTGTCGGAAGCCCCGTTAAGCACTATGGTGATATTGTCCCCCGCCTTGATGGTAAGCTTCCTGGCGGCCTTGATGAGCATATCACCGTTTTCGGTCTTCATCTGTATCTGCGCGTTGTTTTCTTTATCATGTATCTCGATAAGCTTTTTCTCGTTATCGAGAGTGATCGCATGAGCGTTTCCGGGAGTGTAGATATTTATCTTATCCTTGGTTCCGTCACCGGACCCTCCCTGAGGGTCAGCGACATCCTCAAATTCTATGACACTTCCCTGTCTTGTAACTATGCGCTTGTGCTGATTATCCTGATCCTTTGATTTGGAAAGGAATGAATCGGAATTCTTGTGAACAGTACCGATCACATAGGGTCTGTCTATGATCCCTTCCTCGAATGCCACCAGCACCTGATCTCCTATCTCGGGATGAAAGTAGAATCCCCAGCTGCTCCCTCCATAGGGCATAGCCACTCTTGCCCACTGAAGAACATTGGCCTCATCATCACGGGTATGAACCTTGACACACACCCTTCCGGGGTAATTGTCATTGTGATTATCCACCACCTCGCCGACTACGATGCCGAATATCCTTGCATCTCCCGTATCGGTCTTAAGTACGGACTTTTCACTTACTTCTTCAAAAATATCAAAAATAGCCATTTACAATAAGCCCCCTGATATCTGTCTGTCGGTTTTTCCGACTATATGTGTGAGGAAAGCGCCTTCGGCGTTGAATGTGTGCCGTACCGACTGAACGTAAAAATCATTGGATGCGGCTGTTCCTATATCCGAAAGCTTGAGGTACTTTCCGGGAAGGATATCGGGAATGCCCGCTATGTCAAGCTCCAGCGTCCCGTATCTGTAGCTGATATTCTCGTACAGATAATCCGCTCTGTAACCGGCCTCGGAATTATCCGAAACGGTAGGGTCTATATAGACAAATTTTGAGCCCGAAATAAGAGCTTTCGCCTTGTTCCCCTGTGAAAGCTTATTGGAATTCTTTTTCTTTCCGGAAACCTGCTTTGCCTTGCCCACATCAAGCCCCCTTACCTCTACCTGTTCGACAAGGCCTGTCATATCGTATTCCACCGTGAGTCTCTTAATATTGACATCGGGGGTAATGGTTATCTGGCTGGTAAGGTCACTCTTTGCCATTCTGAAATACACCTTCCCCGCCACCACAAAGAAATCATAGTTAAATTTCTTTGCGATCTTTACCACAAACTCATAATCACTCTCGCCCACCATCTCGATGGTCTTATCGATATCTTTTTTTGCGGGCGGGTTCATCGGCGCTGCGGATTTGTCCGGAGTCGAATCGATGGACAATCCGTTGAAGGCGCCCTTTTCCTGCAGTGACTGATAAATGTTCTGATCAAAAATCTCCTTTACCGCGTCGGAGTACGCCGTGGACTGCAGCCTCCGGTTATAGCGGTTGGACATCATAACTGATTTGATATCCATAGCTGTCACCTGAATACTTGCCACGTCATCCTCTTCCACGTAGAATCCCACTTTTGTGATAACTCCCTCAAATACCTCCGTGACTGTGACATCATAGCCTGCATAGATCTTGACCGGTGACCCCAACAGCACGAATTCCTTGACTGTGTCGAAGTTGAAGGTCGCGTTCTCGTAATCATATACATTGTACAGATGAAAGACTGCCTGAGATGCTTCAAAGCCCGCGGTGAGATCTATGGTGACATTGGATACACCTATGGCTTTTTTTCGCTTTTCTCCCGCTGTAAGGCTCAATTCCCCTATCATTATCTCTATGATGGGATGACGGAAATATCCGTATTTTTCTCTTATGCTTTCATAATCCAATTTATGTTTCCCTTATCACTTTGCTACAGGCTTTTTGGCAAGTCTGGTCATCTTCTCCGCCGCGGGATTTCCCTTGATAAACGCGTCATAGTATGCCTGATACCAGTATCTGTTTGAATAGTCCCTCAGCCCGTCCTCTGTGGACTCAATCAGATAGAGCAACAGTCCCACCGAGGCCCTTACCGGATTGCCGTTAATGTCAAACATGGTGTACTCTGTATTAACGGTCCTTAGCATTCCCTCATACATCATCTCTCCCCACTCAAAGCACAGCATCCTCGTTTTGTCGCTTCGAAGCGCTGCAATAAAAGCTTCCACTACCACCTGCACCGACTGGGTCTTTCTCCCCAGGGCAACCTCATTCACGATATTGGCAGCGGAAGAAACCGCCCTGGAGCTGGAAAGCGTGAGCATATCCTGCTGGAATGCCGCAGTGTTTGACACCTGATCGAAGATAAGATTCAGTGACAGCTCTATCTGAAAGCCCATGGCACCACGCCCGATACCACGTCCGGCCTGCGTGTAGTTGTTGATCTGTACATCATCATCTCCGCCACGTCCCGAAATTCTCAGGCTTGTGGGATTGAACTGTACCGGTATGGAGCGGTTATAGCCTCCCTTTTGCAGCCTTTTGATCTTTTTTGACGTAAGATCAATTCCCACTGCTGATTTAATCGCATTCGTGACGCCATCAAGTACCGAAGGGGTATAACTCGTAAGCGTGCTTGCCGCAGCCAGCATGCCAACTCCCTTTGAGGATACATAACCACTTGCACCCGACTTCACTATTCCTTTCTTTAACAACTCTCTCTCGTCCCTTATCCAGATCGTGGCCTTTTCGACTGATCCGGTGGCGGTCATTACTGAGTTTAATAATGCACTTCCTGCCATAGCTTTCCTCTTTTATTATCCAAGTACCCCCGATAAATTCTCCAGCATTGAAGTCTTATCGAATGCCTTCTCGAATACTTCGTTCCAGTACTCCAGATCGGACGCAAATGTAGCATTTGCGTTGCTCTGCTGGATCTGAAGATCAACTGTTGCCTTTATGGGATTTCCCATTTTGTTGAACATGGTGTAATTGATATCTACCGAAAGGAGCTCCCCGTGGAAAAACATTTTGTTCCAGACAAATATAACCTGCCTGGTCTTTTTCATCATAAGCAGGGACATCAGGCCTTCCGTCTGTCTCCTGACAGAATAACCTTCCCTTATATTGGCAGCCGTGCTGATCGCAACCTCGGCTGCATTCGAGGTATTTATTGTCGCATCCGAAAAGGTGGTCTTCCCGAAGGCGTCCGCGTTGTTTATATCCTCAAATACCAGTTGTACCGTCAGATAGGTTGATGTCTCCTTATCGGTATTCTGGATAGAGTTGGGGGTCTCATTTCCGACGGCGGTATACTTTGATATACGCCCACCCATGGTATTCATTCGGAGTGATGAAGGATTATACTGCACCAGTACGGGTAGGAAACCGTTTGTCAGCAGGGCTGCGGCAACTTCCGCCTCGGTCATCTTGGTCTTTACCGCTTCGGATGCAAGCTTTGTCTGCTTGATCTTCTGTCCCGCTCTCTGTGCGATCTTTTCAGACACCTTAAGCTTCTGCTTTCGGAGGCTTCTCAAGGCCTTTACATCCTGACTCGTGGAAGCACCGGTGGAATCAATGTTCCCCATCCCAAGCATGCGCACATAGAGCATGGCCTTGGCTGTCATCATTTCGAGGCCCTTGCCCGCGGCGGCGGTACCTATCGCTTCGGCGGTATATCCCGCTATCCTTGCGGCCTCCGAAGAAGTACCCGTATTCAGCGGTTCCGATGCTGCCTCACCGTTATTCTCATTTATACTCATTTCATTATCGGGCATTTTCCACCTTTACAGACCACGTCTTCTCTGTTCGTTCTTAAGCTGTTTCTCGATCCTGTTGTATACCCTGTCCGAAATCGAATCGAGCTGCGTCCTTAGCTGCTTGTTAACAAGGGACTCTATCTGCCTGCTGTTGTTTTCAATGGTCTCATTCGTGATATTATTTACTACGGTTCTGTTTTCCGTCTCATTTGTCTCGATGCTGGTAACAGTCTTTCTGCTTGTTTCCTCGATCCGTTTCATCTCCTCCCGGAGATTCTCTATTGTTTCTTCTGAAACCGTATTCTCAAGGCTTCTGTGAACTATCGAAGCATGCCGTTCCTCTGAAGTTTCCTCTGCCCTGCCGGCAGATCCCGCACCTCTTCTGAGCTCCCCTGCTCTTTTCGTTGCTTCACTTTTCTTTCCTTCTGCGTTCCCCGGTATGTTAAGATAGTATTCCTTTGTTTCATTTACGGGGAAAATGTACTCTATCTCAGTGTTATTTGACACGTTTGAGTAGGACAGTTCACTGTTATCAATGTTATTTACGGTCTCGTTTTCGCTTAAATAGGTGTTACCCTCACCTGCGGGAAAGATGACCTTGGGCTCTTTACCCGGAAGATCGGTTTCACCCGGAGCTGCTGCGGACGGGCTTATTCCTGCCCGCTCTGCGCGTTCCTGTTCCTCGGCCTGCTTTATGTCATAAAGCAGCAGTCCCATATTGTTGACAGACATCCTGTCGGAATGAGTAAACCTTTCCGGTGCCCTTAAATATTCCCGGATAAGCTCGTGGGTCACTCTCTCTATGGGTGAAAAGAGCTTTTCAGTCTCGGTCCGGATGGTTTCTATTCTTTGTGCTTCAAGCCTCTCGGCTTCCTCATACTGAGCCCTGAACACCTCGGGATGCTCCAGTGCAAGGATGCTGTCCCTCCTGGTCCGCTCCGCACCGGTTCCCTCCTCTCTTGCAGGAGGATTCTCCCTGAGAATGGTTCTCAGGTTCTGCATATACCGCTCATTTCGTGCGATATTCTGCTGATACGTCTGATAAAGCTTCTGTTCGGTCTCTTTTTTGATCTCTTCCGGTGTTTTGTTCCCGCCTTCGCTTCCGGTCTGCGGATATGGGCTTCCCGCACTGCTTCCGGTGGTGGTTTCGGGGTATACGCTCTCGGGGGTTTCTTCCTCTCCTTCGGTCAGAAACTCCCTTATCGTCTCCCCGTTTTCGGATATGTTCCGGATATCCGTGCGGAACAGATTCATATTTGAATTGCGGCTGATGGACAGAAGCTGCCTTATAGTGTCCGACTCATTTCTGTATAATGACTGTGAATTCTCGTTTTTATTGTACTGCTCATGGAGGTACTGGAGATATGCCGTATTATTCTCTATTCTGAACAGAGTATTGTCGGCGGCCCCGTAAAACACATCCTCCACTGAGAGCCAGTTCTTTATATCATGGTTTAATCTTTCGTATGTGTTTTCGTATATGTTTTCAACAAGACTGAGGAGCACCGCGGAGGTTATCCTCTCGCTCACCTCGGTCACGTTGGTCACTTCCTCCCCTTCCACATCACCCTCATAGATGTTTTCATTCCTGTATACAAGAGGCTCTGCCTCCTCTTTTACCGTCTCACGCAGCCTGTTAAGGACCATATGTCTTGTGAGCCTCTCCTGCTCGGTTATCCTGTATTCCGTGGATGTAACCGTGCGGGGCTGCGATGTATTCTCATAGAAATTCTGAAGTATCCGGTAAATGGCTGCGGTATTCAGCCTTCTGTTTATCTCCTCATGGAGATGAAGAACATTTGAATTAAGGATCTCTGAATCATTTCTGATCCGGATATCCTCACTTTGCCTGTACTCGCGGATCATGTTCCTTATGTCATTCAGGTTCTCCCAGTAAAGCTTAAGGGTTTCATTCTGCTCCTTATACTCGCTCGTAATGCGGTAAACCTGCTTCATGAACTTTCTCTCGTCCTTGACACCCAGACGATGCAGGATATTGGTTATAAATACCTTATCCTGATAGGAAAGCTCACTGTCTGCCGAAACATTTATCCTGTTCAGCAGATTGTTGATGATGTTTACCTTACGTATCTGATTATTCTCGGTATGGGAGTTGGAAATGATACTCGCCATTCCGCCTTCGGCAATAAAGACCTCGGGAGGGCTTGTTACCAAATGAAGCAGATCCGTCTCATCCACAAATCCCCCGAGCTGCATATAATTCCCTTTTATGCGCTCGCAGAATGCCTCCTGTGACGATAACATATCCGGCTTTAATGAAGTTTTTATCGGAGAACGAAGCTTCAGCATTTCTTAATAACTTACTCCATCAGAAAATCGGCGATATTCTGGCCGTTGGCTTTTTTACTTCTTGCGCTCTTGATAAAATCAGCCTTTGACGGCTCCTGAACCTTGGACTTGTTACGGCTTCCTTCCCCGTTTCCGTCCTTGTCAAGCTTATTGAATTCCCACCTTTTGGACTTGCTGACAAACTCTCCCTTTTCGGGATTTGTCACCTTTCCGAACTCACTTTTTGCCGCACGTTCTTCGAAAGCACTGCGAGACTGCTCTTCCTTCCCGATTCCGGAGCTGCTGCCGTCGGGGCTTCCTCCCCTTGGATTCGGAATATTGTTTTGGGAGCTCTGTTTTCCGTTTCCGGCTTTATCTTTATTTTTAAACTCCCACTTTACACTCTTTTCCGAAAGAGCCTTTTCATCGGGCTGATTTTCCGCCGGGTGTCTTCTTGATGAGAGCTTTCCGTTTCCGGTGTACTCTTCTGCAGTCGTAAATTCAAAAAGCTTTGCCTTTTCCTCCAGCTCGGACTGTGTGAGCTCCTTTATTCCCATGCCCTCACCTAAGGTCTTATCACTGAACAGCGAGTTCTGGGCGGATCTGGTGGATTTTTTGACACCCTTGAATTTGTCGTTATTCTCGGCGGCGAAGTTATAATACCTTCGCTTATTGACCATCTCTCCCTGTGAGATTTCCTTTATCGGGTGCTGCTGGGAGCTGTCGCCCTTACCGTCCTTGAACTTCTCATCAAACTCCCACTTTCTCGCCCTTTGCTTAAATGTACTCTCATTGTCTGAGTTCTGCAGGGGATCCATTGGATAATTTTTGGAATACAGACGTTTTGTATTGCCGAGGGGATTTCCGTTGTCATCAAAGGATGTGTCGTCGGCAAACTTCCACTTCGGCTTGGATGTGGCATCCTCAGGATTTGTCACACAGAACATCTGATTATAACCGATGGTCACGGTTTCGGTGAGAAGGCCTCCCCTTTCTGCGTCCAGACCACCGTATTCCTTACTCATAACAACAGCTCCGGTAAAGAAATAGTATCTTCCGAAGTCTATCGAGCCGCCTGTATTCTTGCCGACAAAAAGCATCAGGGGCAATAACAGCTCAGTGCCGTTTGAGAGAGGATCGTTGAAATCTGTGGCAACATATCTCTCAACCTGAAGAGTGAAGGGTTTGCTTATGGGCTTTCTGCGCATGTAAACGTAATCGTTCATGCCGCCTTCCTGTATATAATCATATTCGTTTTCTCTTGAGAAAGCGCGAACACTCTTGAGCGGAACATCAAAGGCCCCGTCAACCCTGAGCATAAATCTGAAATTGGTAAGAAAATTATATTCTTCCGTCATGTATATATCTCACTGTATGACAATTAAGCATACCTTACGACATCTTCCGTTATCTCATTCCTGTCGGAAGCATCTCTAGTATACTCTTTTCTCGTTTGCTGTCTGAGGGATTAAGGTTTTTGTTTATGGAGCTTATCTCCTTACACCACCTTCTTCGCATCACATGATCCATTGAAAGGACTTCCGCCTCGCTCCAGTGGAAGTAGTAGGAAATGAACGCCATCTCCTTAAAAAGCTCATCCTGAGGGTAGAGCTTTATCCCTCTCTGGTAAAATTTAGCGGAATATCATGCTCCTTCCCGCAATCCGGGCATACAAAATGCATTGTAGGAGGCTCGATATCATTGATACGCTGATACATATCCTGCAAAAAAGCAAGATCTGCGGTAAACAGCCTTTCCACGATATTGGGTGCTATCGTTGCAACGCCTTCAATCTCGGTTATGACCTCTGCAAGAAGCACTATCGTAAGATATGAAGGGTTCGAGAGCACTCTGGGATCACGCTGCGCGCGCATCTCATCACCTGCCGTGGCAAGTCTCATACGTCCGTTTCTGTGAATCTCGCCATTTCCGTCAACGTATCCTTTAGGCAGTGTAAATTCAAATTCTGTCTCCATATTCGTATTCTCCTGAAAGTACTGACGCAACACAGATCGCTCCGCTCCTTCGGAGCTTACGCAATTCTGCTAACACATGCAAATCGCAGAATTGCCCAAAAAGGGCAATCCTGCTTTTTGCTCATGTTTGCGTTAGTTAGGTATTACAAGCTCTTCGTAAGCAAGCTCAACAGACTCGATAGCAACATCGGAAGTCTTGGCATCAAGCTCGGGTCCGGTGTACTTTGCAACCCATGCGTTGGTAAGGAGCCATACTCTGGTTCCGGTGATGCTGGTTGCGATAGTCTGAGGGGATCCGCCATTGATATCGATAAGCTCGATCTGAACTTCGTTTCTGGGAATCTCTCCACGAACCTCGGATACACATTCCTGAATCCATGTCTTGAATGCGGAATCAAGAGTGTAACCGAAACGAAGGGTGATGTTTCCGTGCTTAACAAGGCCCGGAATCTTTACGGGTGCCAGAGAGTTTGCATTGCCCTGGCGGAACTCGATCACATCCACCGAAGCGTCGATTCCCGTAACCTGTGAAAATGCGGCAGTACCTTCCACATTCGCCACACGTACAAGGAAATTCATTTTTGTAAGGGGATATGATAAGCCTTTACTGTTTTCATAAGGACTAGCCATTAATTATTTCTCCTTTTCTTGTTTTAGTGAACGAACAATCCGTTAATCAGTTCCCTTTTATTCCTCTCCGCCTTCACTGCCGCCGGTCTCGGAGGTGTGCTGTGTGAGACGGAAGATCACGAACTCAGCGGGACGGCTGGGTGCGATACCGATGTTGCAGATAAGTCTGCCGTTTCTGATATCGTCCGCGCTCATGGTGGAAGGACCTATCTCTACGAAATAAGCCTCTCCGGGTGAACCGCCTGTCAGCATGCCCGTTCTCCAGAGTCCGTCAAGGAATGAAGTGATGGTAAGTGATACTCTCTGCCACAATGTATTGTCGTTGGGCTCGAATACAACCCAGTTGGTAGACGCCTTGATGCTCTCCATAACGTAGATGAAGAGACGTCTGATATTGACATACTTGAATGCGCTGTTCTGAGATGCTGTTCTTGCGCCCCAGATGCGGATTCCTTCGCCGGGGATCGCACGGATAAGGTTAACTCCCTCGGGGTTAAGGATATCCTGCTCATCCTTGGTGTAATTAACCTTTACGCCTGTGCAGAAGATTGCCTCGTTTGCAGGTGCCTTGTGCACTCCGCGTGTGATGTCGGTGCGTGAGTATACGCCCATAACAGCTCCCGAAGGGGGAACAAAGTCGGACTTGTTTGATCCTCTGTCAAATACCTGGATCCATGGATGATACATAGCAGCATAGGTGCTGTCGATGAGTCCGCGATACTTAACCAGATCGTCAGTCTTGTACATATCCTTGGGCATATCGATGACCGCAAAACGGCTCTTGGTGTTCTCACAATGAGCCACGAGTGCAACGATAACCTCAGGGATCGTTACGCCGGGAACAGCGAGGATGTTTACATTGTCGTTCTCAAGGAAGCTCTGGATACCCGTACGTCCCTCAGGTCCGTCATCGGTACCGATAAATGTGAGAGCGTTAACCTTGGAAATGCTTCCGTCAGCTCCGCCCTCGAGAGTGAAGCTTCCCTCGGTGATCCCTTTTCCGAGAATGTTTTCTACAGGGTTTCCGATCTCCTTAACGGGAGCCTCGTCCTTAGCGCCGTCAGCGGGCTTGGTGGTCGCTTCCTTAACGGTCTTTGCCTCGATGGTGATGAGCTTGCTTCCTGCCAGCTTGGAGCTGATATAGGAAGGAGAAGCTGCATTGAGTGTAAGATCGAAGAAGTTTTCCTGTGCCTCGTTGTAGCGTACCGACATATCAAAGGTAACAAGCTTTACAACGTTCTTGGGGATCATATCCGCATCAACGGGATCTGCCTTGAACTTGTTCTCAAAGGTGATCTGCTCGTCATAGATCATCGCTATACGGTTGTATTCGCCGTTAAACTCAACGATATCGCCTTCTCTGAAGCCTTCTGCGCTCTTTGCCTTGTAGACATTCTTGCCTACTGCCTCAAGAAGCTGCATCTTCTTTTTGGTAACGGTCTTTAATGAAACCTGGATACGGTTTCCCCACTTACCTTCATTTGCAGCGGTAACCTTAAGGATACCCATCTTCTTGGATGCGCATACCGCATCTTCGGGTGCAACACGTGATACGTAGCAGCGTGTACCGCCGTTTACAAAAAACTGCTCAACCGCATTTGCGAGGTAACGGTAGTCCCCGTGTGTGTACTCACTGAGGAAACCGCCAAACTGCTGCTTAAAGCTCTTAAAACTTGTTACAAGAAGGGGAGCTCCCTTGGTGGGGCCTTTCTCTGCAAGGCCGATAAAGCCGCCTGTGCTTGTTCCTACCCCTTCCACGCTCCGTGGAGAATTGTCATATTCTTCGACGTATACTCCGGGACTAAAATATTCAGCCATAAACTGATTTTCTCCTTTCGTTTTTTATGAACGATCAACTGATCAATACTTTGGTCTGACCTGGATTCACAATACTTATCGAACCGGCAAAAGCACACATGCACTTGGAATCAAGTGTGAGGCATGGCTTGCCGCCAACCAGTGTCTTGGCTCCTCCCATCCATGTGCCGGCTATGGTCGGCATACAGGGCTGCGGAGTAAGGACTCCCAAGGCGGCGGCTGTAGCAGCTGCCACAGCAGGATTGGCAAGGGATGTACACATCGCAAACGGCGATACGTTCACTCCTCCGGCTACATCTGTCATAAGACAGATCGGTTTCCCGTCCGCCAGAACTGTGAAATTATTCGTCGAATTAAGTGTACCCGGTGCCGTTCCGAAGCTGCATACACAGCTGGCGCCGTTAACTACGGCTACTGACATTTACTGTTCCTTCCTCAGTCAAGACCGGTGACCCCGCCTTCGGCGAAATCAACCTTTTTGTATCTGACCTGACCGTTCACAACATATTTGATAAGGTACCTGAGGTTTTTCCCATCATCACGCACCCTGAAAAGATACGTTCCATCCTCCCATATCTGTCCGTAGAAAATACGGCATATTGGGGAATTCTGGGGTATTTCCTCCTCCGGATTCTTTCGTATCCGGTATTTTTTGTCCGACAGTTCCTCCTCGATCTCAATGATCTCAAAGGTTGTCTTCTCTGCATTGAACAATCCGTACCGTTCGTCAGTGAGATTGGCTCTTCTGTTGGGCGCAAAAACAGTCATTATGCGCTTTTTGAGGTCAAGCTCCCTAAACGATGCTACGGCTCTGCCAGGATGGATGGCTTCTAATTTCTCAAGTCCGGAAAGGCGGCCCTTAAGTGTGATAAGAGCTTCTCCTTTGGATGTGTTCTCTGACGGTATCAGGAACACGTCTATCGAGGGAAGAACCTTGTCCAGCTCTTCGTAGTCAACCCTTACGGTTTGGGGTTCATATCCATACACTATCACCTGCATAAGACAATTCTCTCTGCCGACGTTGATGAATACGTAGCTTCCCTCGCCGCGCGCGCTGGCGGCAACGGCTTCGCCGTCTCTGATAAAGCGGACATTTCTCTCATCCACCGCAAACCCCGTTGTTGAATCCTTAAGCGTGATCAGCAGATCGAGCTTTGCGCGGATAACTGCCTTTTCCATTTCCGGTTTCCTCCTTTCCGGCGGGCAGGTTTATCTCTGCCTCTTGGTGGTGGTCGTCTGTTAATCGTTATCCACCCCCTCACCTGTTACATTCAGCGAGAACTGGGCGTCAACAACACGAGGAGTATTGATGACGAGTTCACTGGATACGTATACGGGTGCCGCCTTATAAAAGAGCGATATCTGATACGGCTTGTTTATCGCACTCCACACCCTTACCTTTTCCTCAAGACTGATCTTCGCCTGTGTGAGAACAATCGGAGGTTCCTGAGTATCCAGCCAGTTCTGCAGCTGGTTCGGAAGTACGGAATTGTTGTCCGAAACAATCTGCGCGCACTTTCCGATGATCTTTTGGAAGTCCTGGTCCTTAAGTCCTGCCTGGCCTCCCGAATTTATAAACACCATATAATAAAGACTATACGGCTTTGGCGGCGGCTGTAGCTGATATTTGCCCCGTCTTACCGTCGGCGGCGGAGCAACCGTGTCATCCTCTTTGATATCATAAAGATAAAGCCCGAGGATATAGTCAACGTCCTGCGATGCGGGGGACGACACCTCTATGTTGTTGGGTGAAGGTATCGGCTCCGGACACATCTTCTTTCTGAGGACATTTATTATGTAGTTACTTACATCTGAGATTATTGTGTAATCTGCCATTTATCTATTCCTTTTTCGCATTTGCGCTCAGTATCTCTGCAATTTCGCTGATGATCTCATCCATTCCGGGTGTGATCAGTATTGCCCAGTCGGTATTATCCACATAAGCACACCCGCATTGCAGATACTTCCTTGCATAATCCTCGGTAATGTATCCCAGCTTCTCATTGCTTCCGCTTCTGAGGTAATTGTCGGTCTGTTCACCGGCGGGCTTATCCATCTCATCCGTACTGCGATCGTTCTTGTATACTGTAGTGTTCCCGATAGTGAAGGAGTAGCTTGCCGAGCCTCCGAAAAACTGGCTCAGAGTGACACTGTCACTTCCTTCCGGCCGTACATATCTGAACCCGGTATTCATCCTGCAGTTATCGACGGCGGCAAGGGAAACATATTCCGCAGATCTGTCATCCAGATACTGTCTGTATACGCATGCGCTTCCGTCCCTGATCAGATCGTCCAGAAGACTTCTCATGTATGTGTAGAGTCCGCTGTCGGTATCCCCCGTTGTAAGGTCGGCAAGATATGCGACTATAGCACCTTTTCCGGCATCTGTTTCACCCTCATAGATATCCCCGATAAGGTCCTCTGCCTGCGCCGCTGTCAGATCCTTTTCCGAAACCAGTCCCTCTGTGTCGTCATCGGGCTTATTTCCTGCAGGAACCTTTGTTTTGTCCATAGCCTTATCGGCGTAGTCAACAGCTTTGTCTCCGAATTCCTTTAGTACCTCCTTCGCCTCCCCCAGATCAGCGGTGACGGTAACCAGTTTATCAATATCTTCCTTTACATCATACCCCTCTGAGTCTTTTGATTCAAGCATGGCATCCAGAATCTCCGACTCCGCCGCAGGTCTCCCGGATATGGCGTTTGTCTCCTCAAGAGCGGTCTCCACCGTATCCTTTCCGGCTTCGCCGTCCGTCCCGGCGATCCGCGCGTCTGCCAGCATTTTCAGAAGGGCTTCTATCTTCTTTGCTCTTACGGGATCATCCTCTTCTATAGCCCTTGCAAGCTCTTCTTCCAGATCTCCCTCAAGCCCGTCTTCGTAATCATCCTCATCATCCTCATCGAGCCTTTCCCTGAGCGCCCTTAAGAGGTTTTCAAGCCAGTCTATATGGCTTTCTATCACTGCTCCGTTGCCCGATGCAAGAAAGCTGTTTCTCAACCCGTAGGCATATTCAAGCCTGCCTTCCACATAGGTTATGGCATCCGCAGTGTTCTCTCTGTCCGAAAGTGCCTTTATATAAAACTGATAATCATGACAGCTTTCTTCGGTCCGCTTTTCCCTGAAATCCGACATTGAAAAGGGAAGCAGCCAGCCGTAAAGAAGATCGGTCTCCCGTTTTTCGTGAACTTTTTCGTCTTTATTGATATTGACAAGGTCTGTCAACATCTGAAGATAAGGCATGCAGGCATTTGTATCGGGTGCCTTGGCTGCCACTGCCCTCGAAAGAAGATATTTCGCATAATCCGATGCGTTGTCTCCTCTTCTCAGACTCTTTTTCTCGTATTCGGTACGGGCATTTGTGCACTTTTTTATCGCATCCTCAACGATCTGAGTCAGTGCCGTATCCTCCTCGAAGGAATCCCCCGAATAGGCGCTTATATACTTAAACTGCCTTCCGTATGAGGGCGAACCGGTTGCCGCAGCATCTCTCAGGAAATAAAGTGTCGGCGCGAAGCTGAGCTTTTCTGCTTTCATGTATGATAAGGATTTTTCCTGATAATCCTTTAGAAGCGCTTCTATCTCGGGAAGTCTCTCCTCGAGAGGCTTCGATGTGGAAAGAACATTTTCCGCCACCTCCCTGCTGACCGTCCTTATCTTATCAATATCCTTCAGCTCACCCGAGATGATCTTTTTGTCTTCTTTGTCCTTATCCTCTTCTCCCATCTGGGATGTGATCTCGGCTTCGGATCTTAAAAGCTCTGCGTTAAGCGTTTTGAGAGCGCCCGAAATGCTATCGTTGGCTTTAAGCTGATTCTTTATGCTCTCTTCTTCGATATTTAATAGATTGATCGAATTGGTATAGGGAGTAAAGCCCTCTGTGTCTTCGTAGACTTCTATCTTTCCGATCTCATCATTAAGGATATCTGCTTTTTTGTTGAGCTCATCCAGATATGCCCCGGCCAGCTTTATGCAATTATTCTTGCCCTCAAGCCTCTTTTCATTTTTTTCCTTTCTGTCGTTCAGAGCAGATACTTTATCCTCATGCTTTTTCTCTGTTTGCAGAAGTTCTTCCAGCGCGGCATTTCCGGCATCTGCCGCATCTTTCTTTTCCCTGTAATCGCCTTCGATTGCGGACATCTCATCAAAGGCCTCCTTCAGGCTCTGCAGCATTCCGTCTCCGTTTTCGCCGGTCTCAAGCATTGACGCTTCTTTTGCTTTTATCTCTCCGTCGATCCCGGCAAGCTCCCTTTCAAGAGCTTCCTTCCCGCTGCTTATATGATCTGCATATTCGCTCCTGAGAGCTTCGATCCGGGCCTCGAGCGCAAGATCCGCCTCTATGGATGATATCTTTTCGCCCAGAGAATCCAGCTTTTTGTCAGCTGCCTCCAGAAGCGGCTTTATTCTCTCCACTTCTGCGGTCTTGATCCAAACATTCCTGTCTGCTTCGATCTTTTTGTCGGGATCAAAGGTCTTCGACCTGTCAAATACCGATGTAAATCTGCTCTTTGTGTACTTATCAGCCTCTTCCGTATACTGTTCGAGAAGTGCCGTTTCATTATCAAGAGTGCTCACCAGATCATCACGGTAGCTTTTTGTCTCCTCGTGATCCGCTTTTATATCCTCAAGGAGCTTCTCATTGGCTTTTGCTGCTTCGAGCCTTTCCGTGAACTCGGCGATTCTTGCTTCAAGGTCAGCCTTTTTGTTTTGATATTCCGCCAGCTTTTCGTCCTTTTCAGACTTAAGTGCCGCCACATCCGCGGTTATCTCGTCGGTCTTTTCCAGAATATCGTCTATCTTTGAATTAAGGTCATCATATTGCTGTTTTACAGGCGCAAGAGCTTCATTCAGAGCGTTTAACTCTTCCCGGGCCTTGGCCTTTTTATTCTCGGTATCCAGCGCCGCAAAGCTTTCATTCTCTTCACTCAGCTGCGCATCTATCTGCTCGTTTTCTTCCTTTAATGCATTTACTGTCTCTGTAAGCTCCGTTACAGCCGCCTGTTCCTTGTCGATCTGAGCCGAGAGAACTGCGAGCTGTGCATTGACCTGGGTCTTTTTCAGAGCAATTTCATCTTCGAACTGCTGCTTCTGCACATCCGAGCTGCCCGCAAGCTTATCGTTGGATGTCAGGTTATAATAAACCTCAGCCCTTCTTACGGCATCGACCTGTCTCTCCACAAGCAGTGCACTGTCTGCCTCTTCTTCCATCTTCTGCTCAAAGAGCTCAAGGAACATCTGATGGATCTTTTCCATCTCCTCATCGGATCTGGCTGTTACGGCATCCTGTACATTGGGCCAGTTTCTCATGAGGGTCATGATCTCGCGGTACTCTTCGGGATAAACCACCGGAGACTTTGAATATGCTTCATCCCATCTCGCTTCCAGCTGGTTCCTGTCCTCGGAAAGCAATGCGTACTGCTGTTTAAGCTTGGTTGTGTCAAGCGAGTCCCTGTCAAAATCGAGAGTGTCATTCTCGAAGAAAAAGTAAAGGGTGCGATATATATAATTCTTGCTTCCCTTATCCTGCCAGCTGACCGCCCCTCCATTGTAATAAGCCTCTATCTCATCCAGCTCGGGAATGTTCTCCATATCATAAATGGAGATCATATTGAAAATATCCACGCTTTCCCCGGTGAGAGGATCCCTCGGGATGCCGTCATCCCCGACAACAGCGGTGATGAGGTACGGAAAAAGAGTCGTCTCCTCCACATTCCCGGATGTGGGAAGGATCAGGTCGATGGAGGATGCATCTTTTATGTTCTTCCAGTTTGCCCCGTCAAGCTCCGATCTGTAAAAGGCGATGTACTGATTATAGGTGTCCCTGCTTTCAAGAGCACTCTGGTATACCTGTGCGGTGACAGCCTTCGCGCTCATGAGATATGTTCCTACGAAGAGCCATGTAGCCGGGACCACATTTCCCAGGTCCTGAGTGTAATACTCATATGTAATGGCATTTGATGACGCGGGTTTTGATGCTTTCACTGTGTCATCCGCCACTGCAGTCAGGGACGTGGAAAAGGCCATTACGGGCGCAAGAAAGAACGCCAAAGCGCGAGCCTTAATATGCATTTTCCTTTCCCTGAATCCGTTTATCATATAAACCTGCCTGGCCTTATAGCTTATTCTCCGTCGGCCTTTAGATCAAAGGCATCAAGTATCTGTGCTATACGTCTGTCTGTCTGCGGTGTTATGAGCACTGCCCATTCCGTTCCGGGGATATATACACATGTGCAATACAGATATGCCCCCGAGGAGCTCTCCGAAATATACGGATATTCTTCTCCGTCAATATTTCTGATGGAGTAATCGCTCTGCATAACCGCAGCTGTATCCATCGTATCTTCGGACCCGTCGTTTTTGTGTACCGTATTCGAGCCTATCTCAAACCGGTAACTTGCGGAGCCGATAATATACTGCTGCATTGAAGCCACCACATTCGGGCCGTCATAATTGCCTGTGTCGTCTACAAATCTGAATCCCGTATATCTTCTGCAATTATCCACTGCCGCAAGCGATACATATTCCTTCGAAAGATCAGGCAGATACTGTCTGTAGATGAATGGATTACCCTCGCTTATCAGTCTGTCCAGCAGATCCATCGCGTAGTCGTATGAATTCTTGTCGTTCCTTGCGTCTGCAAAGCCTACAAGAGCCGCTATCACCGCTGCCTGTTCGGCTGTTCCGAAATCGTAAGGTTCCTCGCCGTAGCTTTCCCTTATGACTTCGTTAAAATCATCCTCGTCGAGAGCCAGATTATCTTCATAATCCCTGGCCGGTAGTCCGTCTCCGTGGCCGCCGCCGTTTCCTCCGGGACCGGTGCCGCCGCCATTTCCGGTTCCACCGCCTCCGCTGCCGCCGCCTTCTCCGGTGCCTGCGCCGTTTCCGCCACCGTCGGGACCCGTACCGGTTTCCTCACCGGTGTTATCGATCTCTCCGAGCTCTGCGATGGCATCTTTTACAAGATTTATAAGTGATGCAGGTGCTCCGTGTGTCTCCAGAGCTTCGAGTATTTCCGGAAGTCTGGGTGATTCAAGCGATGTAAGGGCGTTTATTCCCGGTTCGAGATCGTCGAAATTGTTATCTGCGATCTTTGCCAGAATTTCATCTGCTATTTTGTCCGCCGCGGCGCTCTGTGTTCCGACCTCCTGCGCTTCGATCTTATCTGCAGCCGAAGCACCCGGATCGTTCTTTACCTCCGCTCTCTTTGCATTGATATCATCTATCTGTTTCTGAACTTCGCTTATCTCGTTCCTAAGCTTATCTCCCGTCTCGTTGTCCATGTTGTCATATGCCGTAAGCATTTCCTGCTCGAGAAGGGCTTTTTTTGCTTCGAGCTCATCGAGCTCGTCTGTGATCTCTCCGCCCTCTTTTACTGTACTTAGCAGTTCGGAGAGCCATTTGATATGATCGTCAAGAGCTTCCTCGGCATAGGGTCCGAACGCATCCTCCGAGATACCAGTCCTCTGTGCCTCGGCCCAGTTGATCCTCTGTTTGACAAACTCTATTGCTTCATCGGTGGGGAGCCTCATGGCCCTTGCCTTGATAAAGCTCTGCAGCTCTGTCGCAGCTGATGCTACATCCGCTTTCTGATCGTTCAGAAGCTCATCCAGTGTTTTCTTTGATGTGTCCGGATCGGCTGCCGCTTTGAGGTACATCTCTCCGGCAGAAGAATGAACCATCTGTCCAAATTTTGCATCTCCGGCATCAAGGAGCTTGGCTACAAGGGTAAGCTCTCTGGTCTTGTGAGCTATAACATTATTGGTCACATTCCCCAGATCTACAAGATCCCTTAATGTAGTACTGACAGCTGCACTTCCCTGCCCGGCATTATCGATTACACTGTTTGAGAGATCGTAATCCATCTGTGAAACAATGGTGGATCCGGGTGAAAGTGCCAGTGAGTTGTACTGTATATAACTCTTGTTGCAATCCGTAAGTGCATTTTCCACTGCTTCGGTGATGGATGATACTTCGGAAAAATCCTCATCCGTATACATGATAAGATTGAAATTCCGTCCTATCTGTGTTTCACCATAAGCAACCTGCTGATAAAGAAGATTAAGTATGGGGCCGACAAAATAATTGTGCTCTTCATTTTCCACCAGATTGTAATAGACTCTGGCTCTTCTTCCGGCATCCAGCTTTTCCATAAGCAGAATTGCCATGTCGGCTATTTCCTTGTCCTCGCTTGTTCCGCTTGCGCGGAGCTGGCCGTACAGGTTGGCCATTCCCTGCATTTTCAGGTCGTAATCATCCGTCACTTCATCTCTTACGCAGGAAAAATGCCTCCATACTTCCTGAAAATTATATATCCTGTTTCTGAGGACTTCTATTCCTCCGGCAGCATTGATCTCGTTTCTCCAGGCTACCTCGTTTCTCCATGCGACCGCACCCCTGATAAGAGCAACGCGTGAATCATAAGAATTCCAGTCATAGTCAAGTCTGGCTGTAGTGCTTTCCGCCGCAGTCTCGAGGCTTTCAAGGAAGCCTCTTCCGCTTTCCTCTATACGTTTTGAAAAGATAAAATATCCGTAACGGTAATCGGCTGCATAAAACGCTATACCCGTTCTGGCGGAAACTCCCAGAATGTATTTACAGTCATCCGCCATCTGGGCATTTCTTGTAAAGTATGCATCGGAGTTGAAAAACTTGTTAAGTCTTTCGTATATGTAGAGCTTTGAGCCGGTATCGCTGACCGATACGATATCCGCGTCATACTGTATCTTTAATGCCCTGAGCTCCGGAAGCTGCTCGAGCTCATAGGGATTGGTGAGATTAAAAATATCGACCGCCTCACCGGTTTTGGCGCTGACAGGCATTCCGTCTTTTCCCACCACGATGGATACGAGATTGTCGGCAAGACTGGCTTCCTCTATGTTCTCAGCGATAGGGAGTATATCCTCAAGCCCCGAGGCTCCGTATATATCTCTCCAGTTATTTCCGGCAAGCTCTGACTTGTACAGCATAAGCTGCTGGTTATATGTGCTCATGGAAGCAAGTGCCGCACGGTAGAAGGTCTCATTCAGACTCTGTGCATCTATCAGCCATGTTCCGATAAAAAGCGTTCCGCCGGGTACGGGACCCTGCCCCCTGTCCGCTCTGCTCAAAATGTATTGTCCATATGAAACAAGGTTTCCGGCATCTATGTATTCAAATGTATTCTGATCGGCAAAGCCTCCGATCTTCGTGCTGTCTATCTCACCGACAATGGCGCTTTTAAGGGTCTCTGTATCTACAAAAGGATCGGAGTCGGCTCCCGTTCCGGCCAGTCTGTCGTAAATCTCGGTGATCTGGGCATCGGTCAGAAGAGCGGCCGCAGTGATCTCGTTTTTGGCATATGATGCTATGAGGTTTCCCATGGTGTATCCGGTATTCATCGAATTGCCCAGGAAGTCCTTTCCGGGGCTGTAGGGTGAGCCCGGTGAATTCGTTGACTCCGCACTCCATGGATTCAGCTCCGCCACAGTAACGGTCGATACCACTCCCGTGACCGGATCCGTCACCTCCTGAGTGTATGTGTCCTTTATCAGATCGCCCAGGGCGTTCATGAATGAAGGGATATTTATACTGCTCCAATTGGTCCCCTCGGCATGAAGGCTGTAGAAAGTGTTCTTTATCACATCATCCGTCAGTTCGTTATACCTGGCGGCCTGTGAAAGGTTCTGACTGACGAGGGCGTATATTATCGTCTCGTAGATCGTCTCGCCCTCTGCGCTTACTCTTCCGCTGTCCGGAAATATGAATGTCGGAGCCGACAGCGTGAGGATAAGTGCGGAGAAAAGAACGCACAAAGCACGTTTAAAAGCCTTTTTGATGCTATTCTTTTGTCCTTTCCTCCCGTGATTATTCATGTATTTTTCCTTTGTATATCAAATATAGCACTTTGCCTGCAACAAGACCGCAACACCGCTGTTATCAATAATACGATGCTATCACACTCTCGACCTCGTCTAATCTGTCACTTAATGCCTTCTTGTCGGATTTGTATCTGTCTTTGGCTGTTTTTGAGTCATACCACTCGTTTTTACGAGCTTCCAGCGCTGCTTCCTTGTTCGCGATCTGCGTCTGCACATCGCTGATCTTGGTATTCATCTCGCCGGTAAATGTCTCGAGTTCCGATCTGAGCCTTGCTATTTTTGCCCCCGAGCTTTCACTTCCGTCGGGAAGCGATCCCTCAAAAAAGAACTTTCCGTAAGCATCCCGGGCTTTCTCCAGCTCCTTTTTAAGCTTTTCGACCTCTTTCTCAAGCGGCACACATATCAGCGTGTACAGGATCCCGCCATCCTTAAATTTCTTCTTCGCCTCTTCGAGCCCGGCCACGGCCGCGTTATACCCGGCCTCACAATCATCCCTGTATTTTGTGATATCGTCACCGTTTCTTTGAAGAGTCTGTATCTCTGTATTTATATCCGCGGTAGTCTGCCCAAGCTCGGCAGTATACAGATTTAATGTGACCTTCAGGGCATTGAGCTCACCGTTAAGCTCAGCCAGGCATTCGGATAGCTGTACGTATTTCACGCATAAAAGCCCATCGATGGACTTATCGATATCCTCTATCCTGCTTCTGATCTCATCCCGCTGCTTTTTAAGATCGGCTATCCTTACTTCCTTGGCAGGATCCGTCTTTCTGAGCACCGATTCCATGTTCAGGATTTCTTTTCCATAGGAATCCGCTATTTTTTCGAGCTGATCCGCCAGCGAGATATCAGCGACTTCATTGCTCTTTCTGAGCTCTGCGGCTTTTCTTTTCGCTTCCTCCATCCCGTTTACAAGAGTGTCCATTCTCACAAGAGCCTTCTCGTAATCATCGATGGAATCTGCCATCCGCACAACAGCCCTGACATTCTCTTCGCTTGCTTCAAAGCCCTCCTGCTCCAGGTATGCTACGGCCCACTGTCCGATCTCGCTCCCGTAAAGCGTTGGCATGCTCAAGCGGTCCGAAGCCTTTGAATAGATGTCATCACCATTTTGCTCAAGTGCGGCAAGTATCTCATCCTCACCGGCGGTCACGCTGTTTTTGTTAAGGCTTGTGAGCTTATTCTTTTCGGCCTCCAGCTCCTGCGTCAGTACAAGGAGCTCCTTTGACAGCTTATCCTTTTCCGATTTATCCTTCGCTTTTCCCAGCTGCCTTAACAGCTCAAGCTTACGGGTTTCCTTGTCAAGTATCGCCTGATCTATCTGGGCTTTAAGAGCTTCCAGCTTTTGCTCCTTGACAAAATCCTCCGCTGCCGATTTCAATATCGCACTTTTGGCCTCTGCCTCATCTTCCGGCTCTTCCGTTCCTTCCGGCCCGAGAAGACCGGATGCGGACTCGGACTCTCTGATCCTTTTCTCTATCTCATCGGCGTTATCTGTAAGCGACTGTGCGATCTCCTCCTGTGTAACGCTGTCGTTGATCTCGGCAAGCTTTTTGTCTATCTCTTCGAGACGTTCTTTGTAATGGGTGACTGTGGGGGACTCGGTCTCACCGGTATCCACGCTTTCCGCTGCCGCAAGTAAAGACTCTACTCTCTCCTTTTCAGCCAGCAGATCCTCGGATTTTTTCTCTACCACTATCTGCCTTGCAAGTGCTTCCTGTACATCGGCAAGAGTTATCTCCTGATCGGCATAGAGCTTTTTGTCCCCGGTATTGATGCTTGCTCCGCCGATATAGCTTCCATCCTCCGCAAACATTCTCACTGTGAGCTTTCCGATATCATTCTTGATAAATGACATATACGCGAAGGGCTCATCCGATTTGATCAGATCGTTCGAAAAAAGATACAGGTTTTTCTGCGCACTTATATTGTAAAAAGCAACTTCCTGATCAGTCTCGAAATTCCTTGCCACCTGCTCTTTGTCGAATGTAAAGCGCAGTTTTATCATACCGGTATTTTCATCTTCTTCAAGGGTATATGTACCGATATATTTTTCCGCATCGGGATCGATCTTTTCATACCCGACTGTAATATTCAGCGGACCGTACGAAACTGTGGGATCGATGGCACACTTATCGACAAACTCGTCCCCGTTATAGAGCGCTATGGAAACCGAATCCACATCCTGTACGGTAAGCGTCAGATGCTTGATCGATTCGCCCTTGGGAGTCCTTTCTCCTATCTGCCTTCCGTCGGACCAGAGTTCAAAATCGGTGATGTTGTATTCAAAGCCCTCCGGGATGTCGATATAAAGCATAAATTCTTCCGAATCGACAATGGAACGGATACTGTAGGTTGCACCCTTTCTGATAACTGACTGCATCGCAGCAAGGGCATCTTCGACCGCGTCTCCTCCTTCTTCCGGAGGGGTACCGAGCCCCGCATGTCCCACCTGCGTTGTCAGAGATTCGGCTACAAAATACTGAGAAGCGGCTCCGCAGGTCGTCTTGTCAAATTCGAAAAGGGTCTTGGAGTAGAGGGAAAGAGCATCCTTTAAAGCGCTTCTTGCGCTCTCATATTCACCCAGTTCTGTGTCGTATTCCTCCAGAGACATCTGTCCCAGTGCATTGAGCGCCTCGTCATAGATGAGCTGCTCCTTCATGGTGTTGAGGTCGTTTAATGCCGTAATATATGCCTTCCGGGTCTCCATCAGATTGTCATAGCCGTCGGCTACGGCGTTGTCCAGCTCGGTGCATGTGTTATTGTATTCCTTAAGTGCGCTCTCATATTCAAGGGCTGCGGTATAAAGGACATACGGATCATCCTCCACATAACGTATACCGTCTGTATCGCCCTTCCACCATTCCTTCGGGAACTTGAAAAAGAGGATCCTCTTTTTTCCCACCCATGGCTCATCTATCTTTTTCAGAAAGGCATCATAATCCTTCTTAAACGCCCTTTTGTTGATGGAGGATCCGTCAAGAGCCTGCTGAACATAGCCGCTTATCATTCCTATATTGTTGCCGTACTGAGACTTCATAAGGTTGTAATTGGTGTTTAATGCAAGCTTGGCCAGCGATTCCTCCTGTCTCGCCTCAAAAACGGTATGATCGTTATCCCGTGCATGCTTTTGGAGACTCTCCAGGGTCTTTCTGTCGATATTTGTCACTATAAAGGCATCTTCGAATACATAGTTGTCCGTGATATCAAAGCCCACTTCTTTCCCGAGCTTCGTTTTTGATCTCTGAAGCTTGGTCTGCTCTGATGACAGGCTCTTCTTGTAACCCTCAAGTCTTTTTTCCTGCTGCTTTATCTGAGCTTCGGTTGCAAGTCCCAGCGCAAGCCTTGCCTTATTTTTGAGCAGCGTTGTCTCAAGATTGCTTATCCTCTGCTTAAGGAAAGTGATCTCCGCCTGTGATGTGATGATATCGATATAGATCCCGCTGACCTTTTCGTTTTCCTGAATCTTAAGGTCATTGATCTTATGCTTTAACGTTTCTATGTCATACTTAAGCTGCTCCGGCTTGTAGGCAAATTCAAACGCTTCCGATTCATTGGGTGTAGTGGGAAACTTAAAATTCAGAAGGGGAGACCATCTGAAGGTCTGCATGCTTCTTTGTTTTTCCTGCAACGAACGGATTGCTGATTCCCTGGCAGCCTGCTTCGCTTCGATCTGGATCTCCACCGCTTCGATTTTTTCCGAATTGGCTATGGCAACCGTCTTGCAGGTCGCAAGGGTAAGCACCTTCTGCCTTCCGACGGCGGATGCTTTTTCGGGAAATGCGATCAGACAGGAAGGTATGATAATCGCCGCAGTAAGAAAACCGGCGATAACACGCTTCGCACCGACGATCACTCTATTCGGTTTTCCTTTCATTCCGGCATTTTTCTTCATGCGGTCTCTTCCTGTAAAGCAGTGATTTTGCAATCATGCGAGTGGCAGTTAATGCTCTATGTCTGCAAGGTTCTCTGTCATTATGTAATAGAAACTGAATGTGTCCACACCCGGATCGGTCACGAATATATAAAGAAGACCGTCTTTATGATAGGTGTGAAGATAAACCTTGTAGCTTCTGTCATATTCCCTTATCTCGTTATATTCCGTAAAAACTGAACTGATGGTGATGTCCGCCGGTCCGTTTATAACGATACCCTTGGACCTCTCGTTTAGCTTGTTTACCGCAAGTACTTCGGGAAGTGTGGCAAATGAGCTTCCGACATATATGGGCTCACCCAGATACTCCGCCAGATCGGTAAATGTGGATATGCGTCCCGCGGCGGTGGGGAAGCTGTCCTTCAGCACATATACCACCTCAACGCTTGCCTCGGCATCCACCGAATTATCGTCCAGATACTCAACGCTCATGGCATTTATATCCGGCATATATCTCACTCTTTCCCCCTCAGCCTCATAGATACTTCTTTCACCGCTATATGCGGCGGCAACATCCGATGCCGATTTTCCTATAAGATCGCTGTACTTGATGTCATCAAAGGAGAACATACCGGAAAACACCGGATTGTGTCCCATATCGTAGAGCACTCCCTCTCCTTCCTTCATATCCAGTGCGAACTCGCCTTCATATTCAAGACTCCCGTTTGAGCGGTACAGCTTTCCGTTTCCGCTGTGGAGATTCTCGTGGAAAGTACCCTGGTAGAACAGTGTGCCGTCCTGATAGTACTGTGTTCCGGCATTTTCATACATGCTGTTGGCAAAATTGCCCTGATATACCACAAATCCCTCCGGATTCATAAGGGTCCCCTGACCGTTGCACGCACCCTTTGAAACCTCGCCCTCATACGCAAGGTACCCGGATTTTCCTTTGATCCTGACTGTTCCCCGGGCGAATTTTAACAGTACATTATTATATCCGTATGTCTTTATACCCTGATTCTGTCTGCCCGGGAAAAGCCCGCTCCATGAGCTTACCAGAAACGCTATGGAAAGAACGCCTATCACTATGACAACAGCAAAGGCCAGGCGCCTGCTGACCAGCCACCGTCCGATCGAGTAATAATCGTCCTTGTGACGCGGTCTGATACTCAGCGTCTTGGTAAAGAAATTCCTGAGAAGCTCCGTCGCCCTGGCTAAAAGGAAGCTCGGCTTTGTGTAAAGCTTAAACTTCGTAACAAAGGGCGTAAACTTGGCTTTTATCGATTGTAATAATGTTTTTAACGGGTTCACTTTTTATTATTTCTCCCCAGGCTTATCCATGTGAAGCTCTCCGCGGAAATCATCCGCAGCGGCTCCGTCAAGGAATCGCTCGCATTCAAAAAGATACCACTTTGACAGCTCATCATCCGGAGATTCACGCAATATCTCCGAAAACATTCCTCTCGCCATATAGAAATCTCTTGCATAGAAAAGCTTTAAGGCATCTGCGAAATGCTTCCTCTGCCTGAATTTTCTGCTCCTTACCGGAGACGGCTCGGCATCAAGTGCCTCGTACAGCTTGATGATCCTGTCGGGATTATTCTTATCGGGTATGATAAACCCAATATATCTGAAATCACCCACGCTGTTTTCATGCTCTATCAACTGCTCTGTCAGAACAAGCGCCAGTCTCATCTGCCTGAACCACTCGGAATACTCTGCCAAAAGATCCGCCTCTGCGGAGGCGATACACACACATGCCTGCTTGCCATTTCCGGCAACTCCGTAGATATAAGGGGCATAATGGAGTATCATGGAGGAGCCTGCCAGCCCCAGGGCCTTTTCCTCGTGAAGCTTCAGCATAAGATCGGTACCGAAGCCCGACGAACTCCTGTTGTCGTCGGTGAAAAGATATTTGATCTCTGTGAGATCGTCATTCTCCGATACCATGATACCGTCATATTCTTCTCTGCATTTTTCAGCTATGGTAAGGAGATTGCTCTTCCTTTCAATATCGGAATGTGTCATCCTGCTTCCGGATTTTCCCGGCATTTTAAGCAGAGCTATGGCTCCGTTTAATGAAACAACATCAGAGCAGTTGACCTCCGTGATCGACTGTTTTTTTAATATCCTCTCGATGCTCTTCGGCGCGAATCTGAAGTATGCCTCATAGGTCAGATACTGAATGCGGTTGTTGCTCACAATGCTCTTTCTGATCTCCGCAAGGCTGTTCCACATGTAATTCATATCCCTGCCTACCACATCCGGCTTTTCTATCTCTTCACCTGTGGTGGCTACGGTCTTTAACGCGCGGCCGAGCAGTCTCAGATCCCTGTTCTGCAAAAGTATGTATATAAGCCCTGCAAGACTGGCAGCTGCAAACACCGATAATGCGGTGATAAACAATCCTCTGTATCTTTGGAATATCTCTTTTAACGAAAGCCCGTCTTCCGCTATCATAACCGCACTGTATCCGCTGTAGCCGGATGATGCGAGGTTTGTTTCCAGCACGAATTTCCTGTTGCCCCTGATATAAACATTGCCGTAGGTATAGGCATTCCCGCCGCTTATATCCGCAAGCATCTTCTCCGTTTCGATTCCGTAGATGTTGCCGATCGTATCGCGGTTACATCCGGAAATGCTCATAACCACTCTGCCTGTCAGAGTGTCGGTGATCAGTATATCCTCCACCCTCATGCCGTTATCGGAAGAGGATCCTCTTCTTCTGAGTCTGTCCGAAATGATCTCATATTCCGGTGAATCATAAAGCTCCTCCGACGCAAGATTCATAAGCCCGTAGCCGTCAAATATCCCCTTTGCGTCAGATGATGCAAACTCCGTGTATCCCGCGATCACAGACTCTCTGATCCCCGACACGGCGAATGCAAGTGCAGCTGCGCATCCGGCTAAAAGCAAAGCCTCATATATGAAGATCAGATAAGCTGCTCTTTTTCTGTTCTGAAGAAGGATAAAGATCGCAGCGATTATCATTGCCCCCAGGAGCGCCACCACCACAAATATTGCGGGCTGGACACCTATGGCCTTTACATAATGTCCGGGATCCATTGACTTTTTTTCAAAAAGATTGGATACAGTCTCATCCGTCCCGAAGGATCCGGGCTCGGAACTGTCATATCTCAGCACAAATACATCATCACGATACTCCGCATCGGTATAATACCTGGGCCATACGCTTTCGCTGTAGGTGATATCCTTTAATGAACATTCCGCTTTTTCCCACTTTTCCTTGTCATCGGAGGAGGGCTCTGTGATGCTGATAAGCGAATCTGCCCCGAGCTCATAGGCGTAGGCCTGCTGCCCGTTATCCGACAGCGATGTGATAATAAAGCTTTCCTCACTTACAGATAACCCGGAAAGTGCCGATTCCATAGGGATCCTGAAGGCGGGGGAAATAAAGTTCATCTGGAGATCGGAATTGAATTCCGCCACCACGTAACGTGTGATCATTCTCCCGTTATCATTGAATTCCCTGTAAAACACTGCGCAGATATTCTCGCCTGCGGTATCAAGCTGCGCTATATTCCAGCCCTTCAAAAAGATGTCGTTTCGGGTGGAATAGAGTCCCTGCACCTTTCCCTTATAGTCCAGCCGCCAGATCAGCCCGTTTGTACGGAAGTTATCCGACACATAAAGGCTCTCGTCCAGCTCCACATAAGAATTTGATGTTGTGTAATCTCCGGCCGGCTTATTATAGACATAGAAAAGCACTGTGCCTACCAGGACGGCTGCGATCCATATGATTATTACTGCTATCAGTCCTCTGATTCTTCTCATCTGTGAAATACTCCAACTTTTATTGCAAAAGCGATTCAAGTCCTATCCGTTCGAAGCTTCTTACGAACAGACGAAGCCAGGGCGCGTCCCCGAAAAACAGGTTTGTAAGGAATGTAACTATCACAAACACCGCGAGTATCAGGCTCACCCACAGAAGCACCCTGAAAAATATGTGCCTGTTCCTGTTAAACCATGCCCTTACCGCGGCAAATACACCGCGCTTCCTCTCCGGCTCGGCAGCTATCTCCACATCCTTATACAGCTCCTTAAAGCTTGAATAGCTGTTTTTGGCGGTCTTCTTCTGAAGAAGTACATAGCTGTTTGCCTTGCTTCTGGACTTGGGTTCAAGAAGCTTTGTAAGTATCCTTGCGCACTCAAGGGCACACTCTGATTCTCCCGTGAGCGGATCAAGGTCTGTGAGGTCTATCCTGAAGCTCAGAGATACCGATCCGTCTCTGGCAAGCTGGATCTCTCTCTGCTTGAGCACAAGATAGAGTACAGGCCACGGAAGATTGCTGGTCATGCAGGCTATGATCAGATTGACGCATATATCCTCGCATTCATGCAGGCTTAGTGCATCTCCCATATAAAAGTCTTCCAGAGCCCTCTCCTGAACATACGGATAAACGATGAAAAATTTTCCATCGTCCGAGAACATGTTCAGCACTGTATTCTGTTCTATATAATCCGCTTTGTCATAAACCTCGATAAAGCGGCGCATGGTGTAATGATCCTCGATAACGAGCACGGTCACCGATTCACCGGTTCCGCTTTCGATATCTTCGCATATCGTTACTTCATTAACGCTGCTCCGCTTTACTCTGTGTAAGGTTTTATACCGAAGCTGCCTTATTTGCTCGCTCATCCGTATCTCCGTAACCAGCCTTTTCGACTATAGCATATGCATATGTGCATATTACAGGCATATCAGTGCAGTAGATCCGGATCTCGTAAACACCGGGTTTGGCCGGAGCGGTGTAAATACCGTCCGAGGTGATGCTTCCCGATCCGGACTCCGTGAGCTCATATGTCACGCTGCATTTATCCATATTGTTGTAGCGGACACCGAAGTAATGATTCTCCTTGGTGCCCATTCTGACGGTGGGCGTCTCGGGTGCAATGCTCTTTCCGGTGTAATCCTCCGTAAGCCCGAGATCGTTGCCTGCAGGGAATTTAATCGCCACCCAGCGGTATGTGAGCACAAGGTAATCCACATTGCCAAGAAGCCTTGCTCCCACCACAAAGCTTCCCTTGTCGTTGAGCACTCTGACAGCCGTCTCGGCGTTTACCACCGTGCGCTGATCCTGGGCGAAGATATCAGGATTTCCGTAGATGGTGCTCTTGGCATTTACGCCTATCGACTCGTCCTCTCTGATGTACTCGTAGCCCACATCCACATACACATTCCCTTTTCCGAGACCGTGAACGATCTCTCCCGAGTAATGGACGGTACCCCGACGTGCATTTTCGCCGATAGGGATTTCCAATACACCTGTAGCTATCTCGGGTATATATGAATTATCATTCGCGTTCTCATCGCCTGATGTGTTGCCCGAGTATACGATCCCGGCCTCTCCTCCGATAGGAGCCTCCTTCACGAAGTACTCGAGATAATCACCTCGCGCCATATCCTGCGCAGGCGCGGTTATATAGCTCTTTACCTCATTCTCGATGACTTCGCCTATGATGTATGCGCTGTCGGTCCTTACCAGCTTAAGATCCGCAAGACGGATAAAATCGCCCTGTCCGCCGATATTTCTGAGCTCCAGGTTCATTCTGCCGATCTCACGGCTTACTATCTCTCTGGGCTGCAGGTTGGAAAGAAGAACCTTAAGTGCAAAATTGGCGGGTACCTGAACTGCCACATCATTCTCGTATCCTGAGGCAGTACCGGTCTTTAATATTATATTTGTTTCGAAAGAAGGGTTGTCCAGAGTCATGAGCCAGTAATCATAGACAACACTTTCACCGCGCTTGATGTCAAGATCCTGAATATCGATCCTGATCTCGTTTGCCCCGTCTGCTCCCACAAATGCAGGGGTCTGGAGAACGGAGGAATATGAGAGCTTGGTGTCGCCATCTCCAAGGCCGGTAACCTGTACTCTGGCTCTTACCGCCTTCGACCTTGATACTGTGGCAGGCATGATGAATTCGATGAGATAATTCTCGCTTGAAAGAAGAGTCCCCTTTGTGAGAAATTCCGATTCCATCTCGAATCTCTCGGGAATATCGTCCTTGTCCATAAGGAAAAGCTCATAGCTTTCCTTTACACGGTTATACTGAAACTCCTTGTCCGGATCCGTCTGATCGATGGCATATACCTTGTGAACCGGCTCTTCGCGGTATCTGAGGCACAGGCTTGCCTCGTTTGTCTTAAGAGAGTCAAAGCCTTCTATGGACGAAAGTTTCTTGACATCCGATGTCTCTACCACTATCTCTCTTCCCATCCCGTCTATGGCAACACCGCTCTCTACAAGCAGAGACAGATCGTCAAGGCTGAACACTCCCAGCCCGCAGACTATCCCCGAACCGTACATCAGTCCGTTGAGAAATCTGCGCTTATTGTTGAAGTAGTCCTGCTCTGCCTGATAGTCTGCGCTGGACAGCCTTTTTTTCGGATAATACCGGTTGCGTTCAAACGGGTAAATCTGAGTATTGTTCATGTCTTATTCTCCTTTATCACATCGCTTCAATATCTGCCGTTTTTTTCCATATCAAGCTCGTGTATCCTCATTTCCGCCCACGAGTATTGCTTCATGTATTCCCCCATATATTCATTCACCGCATTCGGGTCGGATTCGAGAAATCTGTAAAAATCACAGTCGAGTAACTCCGGCTTTATGGCCACCGAGTTGTATTCCCTTACAAGCACCTCATCGAATCCGGCATCCTTGAAGGTCTTTCTTATATCCGCTATAAACATCCGAAGCTGTGAATTACGTGAGTCGGAGTTTTCTCCGTCCTCCCACAAAACCGAGATCAGCTCCCCCATACTGACTCTTCCGCCTGCGCTGTCTATCAGGTATGCAAGCAGCTCCTTGCTTTTTGACCTTTTGAAGTTCATCGGAACCCCGTCAATAAAGATCTCAAAGCTTCCAAAGCACCTGACATGTATCCTTCCCTGCTTTCTTTCTATCGGATGTCTGAGGTTTTCAAGTACATTTCTGACGTCCTCCGTGCCTGCGGGCTTTATCAGATACCCGCTTGCAAACACCTTATGTGCATCATAAGCGTATTCTACATGTCCTGTCACAAATACTATATTTATATCCGGCTGCTTATCCTTGAGCGCCTTGGCAAGCAGGAGCCCGTTCATGTCCGGCATCTCTATATCGAGAAATGCCACATCGAGCCTGTGTGAATCCGCAAAAAGGAGTGCTTCATGAGAGGAAATAAGCCCCGCATGACTGCCTCCCGGATCTATCTCTCTCAGATTATCAAGCATAGCATTGACGGCAAGCTGCCTGTCATCCACTGTGATAGTGTTCAATATCCCACTCCTTTTTATACCATTTTAAGCGCAACAAAAGTGCAACAACGCCCTTATGCAGGCAGCTAATAGCCGCCCTCGTATACAAACACAAGACCATCTCCGGCGTTGTCCGTCGCATCATGCCAGACAAGGTCGTCCCCGGAGAATTCAACGCTCCCTATCCCTCTCTCATACACGGTAGTCTCGGAGATCTGACCGTTGCTCCCATATACCGCATCTATTCTCTCGCAATCGGTATATACAAGCTTTCCATCCTCCGCAGGAGCGGTGAATGACCAGTAAGAAACTTCTGTATCGCTTGATTTGATGCAGGCAAGAGCGTGAAACACCCCGTCTTCGCTCCTCCAGATATCCAGCATGGCTCCTGTGTTTTTGTCAGTCCATGCCCCTGCGAAATCATTTCTGTGTGCTTCGCCCCCGGATACGGATTCTTCAGTTTGTATTTCAGCTTCCGGGGTTTCCTCTGCTTCGGTCTTCCCTTTACATCCGCACATGGCCAGCACAAATACCATAAGTGTCGTTATCAGAGCCTTATGACCGATCATTTTCACGATATATCACCTCCCGGTTCACATGGCACTGTGATCCTCACGATAGTACCGTTCCCGGTGTTTACTATCGACAGCTCTCCGCCACAGATAAGAGACAGTCTGTCCCTCACATTCTGTATTCCGACGCTCCTGTGCCGGGCCTGCTGGGCAGTCTCGGATCCATACCCCGAGCCGTTATCCTCCACTGTCACAACAGCTTTGTCGCCCTCCTTAAAGGTGCGTATCGTTACCACGCCCCCGCTTTTTTTGGATGCAACTCCATGCCGTATCGCATTCTCCACCATTGGTTCGACCGAAAGGAGCGGCACCTTAAAGTCTTCAAAGCTTATGTCGTAATTGACCAGGAATCTCCCGGAGGGATCTGACTGTTCAAGAGCGACGTATTCCTTTATACATTCTATCTCCCTGGATATCGGAACAGGCTTTTCGTCTGTCAGTGCCTCAAGATTTGCCCTCAAAAAGGTTGAAAAGTGCTGCAGCGCTTCGGATGCCTTTCTGGGCTCCTCAAGACATAGCTGCTTGATGGCAAGAAGAGAATTGAAAATAAAATGCGGGCGGATCTGACTCTGCATTATCCTCGCTCTCTGCTCCGCTATCGCCGCATCCTTGCGGATGATGGCCTCCTCCTTTATCCTGACATCGTTCAGGCAGTCTCTTATACAGCCGGTAAAAAAAAACAGACATATAGTCAGTGAAGCAAAAAGTGCAAACGGTATCTTCCTGAAAAAAGAGCCTAAAAGGAAGGCGCCTGCTATAGCTGTGAACGAATAGACCACAGCAACTTTGCTTTCTTTTCTGATATGCCTGAAAAGCGGAGCCGTAAGGGCAAGGAAATATACAGCTGAAATGACCGGAACCAGCTCGGGAACGATCGACGGAGTGTACCTGACATAGCTGTTATTATTGTCGAAATAATAAAAAATGTTAAATATCTGGGATATGATAAGCAAAAAAATACCGACCGCGCATATCCCCAGAGAAATATACATACCATAGCCGATTCTTTCACGGAGAGCCGATGCAGCTTTATCGTCCGGAAGCTGATTGAGATCCTCGTTCATGATCTCCCTTATGTACAGTGCCGTGAGAGCTGTCTGGACAAAGTACATAAACCACACCGCAAAAAAAACCACGCGCACCGGATAATACACTCTGTCAGTCCCGTTCCCTTCAAGCATATCGGCTGCGGAGGATAAAAAGCACCACACCGAGCAGGCAGCAAAAAGCGCGACAAGAAGCTTTGCACGACCACTTCCATATCCGCGCATTGCAGTCAGCATAAATATGCAGATGAGGCAGAATATCCCCCCACAGATCTCAAGGCTGGCCAGAAAGCTCATCCGGAGATTCCTCCTGCTTTTCAAATAAATATCCTGAGCCCGCGTTATTCACATCATCGATCCACAACACCGCGCCGTTGTAGTAATACAGAGCTCCGGTGCCATCGGTGTAGCGCTGTGTGGCATTCGTCCCCGATTCACCCGATATAAGATACTGGGTGTGGATCCCCCCTTCGTAGGAGAGACCTATTCCATCCGAAGCAGGCGTTGCGACAAACTCATAGCTGTCTATATATGACATATCCTCCGAGGGTATCCCCACGGAACAGCTATACTCATTCCCGTTCCTGCTGATGGTAAGAACTGCCAGAGAATCTATCCTGTCTATATAGCTTCCCTCCCATGATACACCATCCGGAAGCGCAAATTCCGACATATCAACCTCGGACTGCTTTACAGTCTTCTTCCTTAAGGTAAAATAAATTAGAACTCCGGCAAGGATCAGCCCCAGGACCACCAGCACGCAGAGCACCGTTATAACCTTTTTTTTCATGCCTCAAACCTCCGGATACATTAATGGCACATGAATAATAATACACTTATCCGATCAGTTTTTCAAGAACAGTTCACCCGTATCCTGATCTGCACTTCGTGTGTTTATGGTATATTCAAGGCATATTGCTTTCCCGCGGTGTCCGCTTTCATCCCGAAGATCCGCTGCTTTTTTTACCAGCTCAGCCAAAAACAGCAGCTCCGGTTCCGCATCCGTCTCCGTAAGGAAAAGATAGCTGTTTTGATCATTGCGGATAATTATGCTGTCACGGGGGAGTTCGCTCTTAAGTATTCCCTCTATCCCTGACGCATCACCGGCAGCCTTAAAGCAGATCGACCCAAGGTAAGCATTTCCCGTTTTCCTAAGGTATGTAAGGTATTCTTTGTTGAAAAAGCCTGAGTTCTTATCTCCGAATCTCCATCCTGCAGCCATGGAAAAATACAGGAAAACAAGCCCGACTGCGAGCCCCAGCGCCCGGGCGGAATAATCCGTCACAAGGCTGACTACGGATCCGAGAAGAACAGGTATGATGACGGGAGCAGTACTGAAAAACTTCTTTTTCCCGCCTCTGGCCACATAAACTGCCATAAACACTACTGCCATCAAAAGATAAAGGAATTCTATCCCCACCATAAAATAATACATTACCGTCGGGGTGAAGGATATATCCTCTCCTATGGTAAACAGTATCCCCGTACCGGTATTTACCAGCAGGATGACTGACAGCAGGATTATCGGTATAAACAGAACGGGAAAGCGTCTTTTTAAGTGATCTCTGCTGCCATACAGCTTATAATCCACATAGAGTATCCACTGATATACGGTAAACACTGACGCAAGCTCCGAGACAGTCTGTGCGGCGAGTGCCACCGGTTCCGCCCATGTAAAGTGCTGCCCGTAAAGCGCAGCCCTTACGGTATTACCCAGCGCCAGAAAGATCACCCCCAGCGCCATTGTTACAAAAATTCCCGTAGCGGCGTCCTTTTTGCCGGTTCCCCTCGGGATCAGCATAAGCCCCACGAGAAGGAGTATTGCCATTACATCCGAATAGATCGTTACCATCGATAACGTAGTGGTATTCATCCGTCCACCTCCTTGTAAAAGCTCTCGTTCATTTCCAGAATATGAAAGAATATCAGAAGAACGGCAACGATAAACGGCGTGGAGGATATGTCTCTTATGATATTTCTGAGCACGATCCTGCACCCTATGGCAATAAGGTACATGATCATGGTCCTCTTATCCTTCTTCCACAGCTGTACGAGTATGATGCAAAGATAAATGACAACGGCAATATGTATCAGATCATAGCCTTTCGCATATACATATACTCCTTCCGCCTCGTCGAAGTAGAACAGATACTTCCAGATCAGGTTCCCCAGGATAAGCAGTACGGAGAGCACACACGGCCATACCGCTATCCTTATCAGTCCCGTGGTATGTCTTTTGTCCCCCCGAAGCCTGTAATCCAGATACAGCACCATCATAAAGGGCATGATCTCATAGAGGATCGTAAATAATGTATCCCCTGCCGTGATGAGTGCTCCCTTGAAGGCAAACGGGCTCTTCTCAAAAAAGAAATTCATGCCATCAAGAGCAGCAGTGATGATATCAGCGATAAGAAGTAAAAAGAATACTCTGTCACCAAGGTTTCCCCTCTTTCTGTACAAGGAGGTGAATATGATCATTCCTGCAAGAAGAAGGATGGTTGTGATATCAAGAATGATGGTGCCTGTATTAGTTTCCGATAACCACATGATCATCTGCCCTCCTTTCCGGTCTTTTGTGGGAATAGCCTTGATACCAGCTTCCGCGCTGCCTCATTATGACGTCTCAGTATAACTCCCGTATCCTCCGGGTAGTTCTCACACAACACCTTGATCGTACGGATCATAAGCTTGAGGATATCAGACTGTGCATCAGGTCCGGATGCAAAAAGCAGATCCACCATAAGCAGTCCTTCCGCCTCGGTATGAAGAAGCAGGAATCCGCTCACCCTTGAGTCCGTGATCAGACAGCTCGATACTTCACATTCGAAATCATCCTTTGCTATGTTAAGCGGCTCTTCAATAAGCCCCATTCTTCTTTGTAATATACAATTTCCCATCCCTCTCATAAACTGGCGTTCCGAGATATCTCCCAGGCTCATGACATAATCCGGAGCCGTCTTTCCCACAAACGGAAGCCCCGATATCTCCTTTACCGATACTATCACATCTGAGGGTTCGGCCTCGTATCGGCTCTTCATCTCTTTTTCCCAAAGAACATTTTCGGCCTGAAGGTTCTTTGATACAGGCTTATCTGTTTCCGGTGTCCCGCCGTTTTTGCCTTCCGGAATGTCTTCTGCCGCACGCCCCCGGAACACACCATTTTGCCTCTCCTCATATCGTCTGTGCCACGCTGCCTTCCAGCAGATATTGCTCTGCATCGAAACGCTGTTTATCTCACCGATCCATTCGTTCATCTGATCTTCGGGTTCACTGTCGATATCAAAGGAATCCATATCATGATCATCCTCAGATATCTCTTTTTTTGCGTAAACACTTTTTAACAGACTCTCCGTGGAAAGCCCGATATTGGCGAGAGCCTTTTCAACATTGTCCTGCACGCAAAATGCAGTGATCGCAGGATATTTCAGTTCTCCTCCTTCTGCTATGGCCTCCAACAGCACGCCCTGAAGAGCGGCTACAGCATACTGCTGCGAATCTCCCCCGGAGGTCCCTATGAAATCCACGTGCAATCCGCTTCCCTTGGTCGAGCAAAGTATCAAGGCCTGTGCCTCCGAGGCTTTATCATAGACAAGCCCACTGAGCTTTTGCGAAAACCTTCCCAACTCATCCTTTGAGAGTCTCATCGAAAACTTCAAAAAAACCGAACTGACTTCCTCCCACTGCATCAGGAAAATCTCTTCAAGCGATACAAATCTGAGTCCCGAAAAGCTCCTTTGCAAGGTCTTCTTTACCGCCTCATTTGCAATGATCTCGCTCATGGCTACGGAAATAACAGGCGATCCCTCGCAGATGCTATATCCGTTCTTCGCAAAGAACGACGTGACCTCGGGCATAATATCGGCATAATCTGCCTCTATCAGTGTGACTCCTCTATGTGCGCACAGCACCTCCGCGGCTGCTATAAGACCTCTGCCGAGGCCCTCACCGCGCTCATCCTCTGCGACAAATATAGAAAGAATACTGGCAACACCTTCACTGTAATACAGTGTGACGGCATTATCGTTTTCATCCGTGATGCGCAGAAAACCGCCTTCATCCATAGTGATATAAAACTGCATTTACTGCTCCCCTTTGACTTCTTAAACCTTCTCTTCCGCTTCTTTTGCCTTTAATGCTTCCGATCTTTTTCTTTTCTCTTCCCTGATCTCATCAATCTCTCCGCGCTGTTTTTGCATTATCTCTTTTGGATCGGTATAAGTGATCGTCCGGAACCGTTCCATGAAATCGTTGAGCTCGATCTCATTTATTCCCTCTGTTACCGTATCCCTGCTTTCCTTCATTTCGATCTTTCCCTGATCGTTTTTTTCATACACCGTGTGATAACTTCCCCACGGATTTCTCACTCTGACAAAATGAGTGATCTTTTCTTTTCCATCCACATTTTCCTTTATTTCTTTTATGCCTATTATCGAATACGCATGTGCGGATGCGATACCGTTAAAGACCGACTCTCCGGTTTTTTCCTTTTTGAGCCCCTCCATCGCGAAATCAAATGTCCCGGCAGTGATGACTTTATTGCTGTTTACCGCATCGCTTATATCCTTATATGTTTTCAATGCAAGTTCCGAATAGTTACCCGAAAACCGTTCGTAATTAAGAACCGTATTCTTCTCTTTGTTTTTAACGAATTCTGCCATCAGGGCCTTTGCCATATCCGCTATCTCTTTTTTGGCCTGATCATCATTCTCGTATTTTTTGTATATTTTCGCTGCACTGTCTTTACTGGTCAGACCGCCCAGCATGCCTTCTATATATCCCTGCTCAAGAAACTCCTTCTGGGCTTTTTCTGCCAGCGGACCCAGCTGATCTCTTGATATCATTTTAGTATAAAAGACCTCTTTCTCTGTTATAAACTGGTTCTCAGTGCAGATGCAATCGTCGAGATGCTTTTTTATGATACATTCCGCTATGCTTTTATAATCCTCAGCACGGTCAGACCGCTCTTTATATTGCTTAAATTCTTTTTTCGCTTCACTCAATCTGGTATTGATCGCTTCAATCTCATTATGCAGTCTTGTGTACTCATTGTATGCTGATTCTGCTCTGGCGCTCTCGCTTTCATTTTCCTCTTTCTTTTCGGGAACTGACCCGCTTTGAGCTTTTGATTTTTCCGGTTTTTTTAAAAACTTTTTAAGCTTGAGCGCTTCGGCTTTTGCCACATCCTTTTCCAGGGTGGTTGTCTTCAGCTGTTCTTCCAGAGCTGCGATTTCTTCCTCGAGGGTCTTTTTCTGACTCTCGTAGGAATCAGTCTTCATTATTTTTTTCTTACTGTCTTCGCTGACAGCATTTTTCATTACATCATCGTAGATAAATGTAAGCCTGTTAAGATCGTCCGAATGGCGTTTGGCGTATACGTCATTTGCCCGCTGCTCCACACCTGTCAGCACCTGTATAAATGATTCGGTCCGTCCGCCCTTTATGATGTTCGCTTCTCTTGCCTTTTTCCGCTCCTTTGCAAGAAGTGTTATGTATTTCTCCCCGCGCGAGGAGCTTCTCAGATATTTGCCCATTTCTTCGACATAATACCAGTCCCTCGCGTCCCTCCGCTCTTTACTGCTGTTCCAATGCTTATTGGGGGCATCTGCCTCTTTTTCGAAGGCATCAAAGATCTGATCTCTCTTTTTTGTCAGCTCCTTGTAGCCGTCAGTAGCGATCTCGGAACTGATTAAATCCCTTATCGCATCCATCTGCTCTTTCAGATACGACTTATACTCCATATACGCAAGTTCAAACATATTCACCCACAATGCATTATTGGCTGCCATTTTGTGGGGTTGTTGTTTGGGAACTCTGATATATACCGGCTCTGTTTTGTGGATACCCGGCTTAAACAGTTTTACGGTTACTGTATCTCCGTTGTCCTTGATTGCATTTTTGATTATCTGCGGCTCAATAGAAGTAATACTTGATAACGATGCCACCAGATAGCAGTCTCCGATATCTCCCTGCATAACATCGTTTTCAGAGGGTTCATGAGCAAACAGGGGAATCTTTTTGTCTTCATATTTATCGTTGACCTTACTCATCCCTATGGTTTTACCCTGCTCGTCATGGATCTCTGATATCTTAAGCTCTGTCGCTTCATCCGGCACTTCAAGGTCTCCGTCAGCCAGCTTTGACAAAAGATCCTTGTATCCCTGCAGCGTCTTGGCAAGGTTTACATCGTAGCCACATGCGTCCTCTGCTGTTTCAAGGTTATCTTTCATTTTCATGAACAGCTCGATCTCTTTCGATGCCGCCCCGCTTCTTAATGATACTGCTCTCTTTCGTTCTTTTCCCTTTTTTGAAGCTTTATCATGGAAACGCTCATCAGCTTCCCTTATTATGGTTACATATTGACCGTCATACTTTCCATATTCTATGACGGAGTCAAGGAATGTCTTAAAAGCCTCTTCTGATTTCTTTCTCTCCTCTTCTGTCAGCTTATCCTCTTCTACGCCCTCGGGAACATTAAAATCCTTACCCGCATCACTCTTGGCCATTGCGGATATTGAACGCTTCAAGATCATCTTTCGGTTTTCGGACAGAGATTTAGTAACATGCTTTTTGTTAACGCGGTTAACGATCTCTGATCTGCCGTAATAATCAGCATTCTGTAATTTCAGAGTCTCGGAATCAGTTTCACGATAATGCTTCCATTCGGATTGTGAACGCAGCTTCTTTTCTACTCTGTCCCGGTATTCCCTATCGGTTTCCTTTCTTTTTATTCCGGTCCATTTCTTTTTATCTTCATACTTGATCACAGTTCCTGTCTTTTGTGTATATTCTTCCCCCGGTTTAAGATTTTTGATCTTTTCAAGCTCGGCATTGAGTTCCTTCGAGTATTTATCTCCGGAGTCATTTATCTGCTTTCTGAGAGTTCCGGTCTGCTGCTCCAGCTCTAAATATTTCTTTTCATCAAACCCTCTCTCATACCCCACGGTTGATTCCATCCGGCTGAAATGCTCTTTGAACTGCAGGGGTTCGACCTTATATTTATCTTTTGATTTCTGATTCTCATCAAAGTTACACATATATCTTCCTCCCAAAAGACCGGATAGATCGATCTGCGCAGGTTTACAGCTCCTTGATCATCAGGACTGTCTGCTCTATCTGA
>DFKZ01000077.1:0-10336 GCA_002373975.1 Lachnospiraceae bacterium UBA3632
CTTAACATAATGATTACCTCCTTTTTACTCAATACTGTTAATAGCTACTGAGCAAGGGGAAGGAGGGATTAGATCATTGGAACATCCCGTTCTTTTGGTCTTCTCTGTTCCTCTGTTCGATTATGTTATAGCACTTAAATTAGCACTCGTCAAGTGGGAGTGCTAACAATATTTGTGAAATATTTATAAACTGTTTATATCATGCAAGCAGAATGCACATATACTAAACTATAGGAAATTTCTGTATTATGGATTGATTTTTACCCGTTTTTATAGTATAATCTCCAAGTTTAGGTGATACATAACCGATTTTTGGCTCGAAAAACGCAAAAAACCATGCTTTTTTGAGGAATCGGAATCCTATAAGTGCAGCACTAATTGTAGCACCTAAAAAAATAAGGGTCTTGCAAACCCTTATAAAATAAGGGTTTCAGGAGGTTAAAAAATTATATGAAACTGGGCATTTGCGGACTTCCGAATGTTGGGAAGAGCACACTTTTTAATTCACTTACCAAAGCGGGCGCGCAGGCGGCGAATTTCCCGTTCTGTACCATCGACCCCAACGTCGGAGTGGTTCCCGTGCCGGATGAGAGACTCGAAAAACTCGGAGAGCTCTACCACACCAAGAAGGTTACTCCCGCAGTTATAGAGTTTGTTGATATAGCGGGGCTCGTAAAGGGAGCCTCCAAAGGGGAAGGCCTCGGAAACCAGTTCCTGGCAAATATCAGGGAGACCGACGCGATAGTGCATGTGGTAAGATGCTTTGAGGATTCAAATGTCATTCATGTTGACGGAAGCGTCGATCCCATCCGCGATATAGAAGTCATCAATCTTGAGCTTATATTTGCGGATCTTGAAGTGCTGGAAAGAAGGCTGGCAAAGGTCATCAAGACCGCCAGGATGGACAAAGCCGCAGCCAAGGAACAGGCATTCCTCGAAAAGATGAAGGAAGTGCTTGAGAGCGGGAAACCGGCCAGAACGGTCACTGTGGATGATGAGGATGAGCAGGGTTATATGAAGGAGATCAATCTCCTTACGGCCAAGCCGGTGATCTATGCTGCGAATGTGGCGGAGGATGATCTCGCTGATGACGGGGCATCCAACGAGATGGTGGGAAAGGTGCGTGAGTTTGCCGAAAAAGAGGGAAGCGGAGTGTTTGTCATCAGCGCAAAGGTGGAGGAAGAGATATCCGAGCTCGATGATGATGAGAAGGCAGAGTTCCTTGATGCCCTCGGAGTGAAGGAGTCGGGACTTGATAAGCTGATCGCGGCAAGCTATAAGCTGCTGGGGCTTATGAGCTTTCTTACCGCCGGTGAGGATGAATGCCGCGCGTGGACCATTAAAGTAGGGACCAAGGCTCCTCAGGCTGCGGGAAAGATACATACCGATTTTGAGAGAGGCTTTATCAAGGCAGAGGTGGTCAATTATAAGGACCTTCTCGAGCTTGGCTCACTGGCCGCTGCAAGAGAAAAGGGTCTTGTTGGAATAGAAGGAAAAGACTACGTTGTCAAGGACGGCGATGTAATACTTTTCAGATTTAATGTGTAAGGGGATCGGATAAAAATGAACGCAACAGATATATCATTTCCCAATCTGGGGATTTATTTGCAGAATGTACCGAAGTCATTTCATATCGGACCCATTACCATAGCACTTTACGGAATGACATTCGCACTTGGTATGATACTTGGCTTGATGGTGGCTTCTCAGGTGGCCAAGGAATTCGGTCAGAAAGAAAATGATTTCTGGGATTTTGCCATAAGAGTCATAATCGGAGGCCTTATCGGCGCCAGGATCTATTATGTTATATTCTCATGGGAGTATTACAAAGACAGCCCCCTGGACATCTTTAAGATATGGGAGGGCGGCATCGCAATCTACGGTGGTGTTATAGGCGCATTCCTTACCGCATTTATATTCACAAAAAGGAAGAAACTCAACGGATTTGTGCTGGCCGATGCCGCCATGCCGGCTCTGATACTCGGGCAGGCCATAGGCCGCTGGGGCAATTTCTTTAACAGGGAAGTGTTCGGAAAGTACACAGCAAATATCTTTGCCATGAGGCTTCCTCTTGATGCGATCCGCGAGGCTGATAAAAAGCCCGAGCTTATGGCTCATGTGGCCGAAGGAGAAAACTTCGTGCAGGTGCATCCCACTTTCTTTTATGAGAGCGTGTGCAATCTCGCATTGTTCGGCCTGCTGATGTTATTCAGGAAAAAAAGGTCATTTAACGGAGAGATGTGTCTCTGGTATTTCGCAGGGTACGGAGTGATACGCTTCATTATAGAAGGAATACGCACCGATCAGCTTTATATCACCGGAACGCAGATCCCGGTTTCACAGGTTGTTGCCATTGTTCTCATAACAGTTGCCGTTGTGGGAGAGGTCGTGTGCAGGATACTCATTTCAAAGGATAAGCTTCCGGAGATACTCAAAGTTGGGAATGCTGCCCCTGCGGAGAACTCCAAAGAGGCGTCTAAAGAGGAATCCAAGGAAGAGCCCACAGAAGAATCTTAAGCTGATCCTTAAGAAATACCTTAAGAGGATTTTCCACTTCGGACCACAATATATGGATACGACGTAAAAACATCACCAAAATCTTGTATTTTTTGTCTAAAAAAGACAGTAGCTAATAAACTACTGTCTTATTTTTTGTCTATTTTTACCCAAACAAATTATTAAGAAAAGTTAAAAAAAACGTTGAAAACTATTGCATTATATAGTAATTTAATGTAGAATTTTGCTTGTGAGTGGGATGAAGTGGGATATATACCCCATAAAGTGGGATGAAAATGACCTTCTGATGTGAGATAAAAGGAAAGGAGCAGAGGCGTGGCCGGACTCATCGGAGAATACAATCACACAATCGATGCAAAAGGCCGCCTCAGCGTCCCTTCCAAGTTCAGAACAGTGCTTGGTGACAGCTTCGTGATCTCAAAGGGGATCGACTCCTGCCTGGTGGTTTATTCCGAGGAGGAATGGAGCGCGTTTCAGGCCAAGCTGAACACACTTCCCACATTTAACGATAATGCAAGAGAAGTTAAGAGATTCTTCGGTTCCGGTTCGGCATACGTAGAGGTGGATGCCCACGGAAGGATCCTGGTTCCGGCAAACCTTCAGGAATACGCGGGACTCACCAAGGACGTGACTATCGTTGGAACCACGGACGGAAAGGCAGAGATCTGGGATACGGCTAACTGGAACGCAAGAGAAGGCAAGGCAAGTCCCAAGGAAGCTATCAAGAACCTTTTTGACATGGGCATTCAGATCTGATCATGGCGCGGTAGGATAATATGGAATTCAAGCACTATTCAGTAATGCTCGGCGAAACAATAGACATGCTCGGGGTAAAACCCGACGGGATATATCTGGACGGCACTCTCGGAGGGGCCGGTCATTCAAGCGAGATCTGCAAGAGACTCACCACCGGACATCTCTACGGGGTGGACAGAGATGAGGCTGCAATAGAAGCAGCAAGCGAAAGATTAAAGCCCTTTAGCGGTAAATATACAATTTTGAGAAGCAACTACAGCGATGCTCTGGCAGTTCTTTCCGAGATGGGAGTCACATCCTTTGACGGAATACTTCTTGATCTGGGGGTGAGCTCCTACCAGTTGGACACAGGGGAGAGGGGATTCTCCTACAGATTCGATGCACCTCTCGATATGAGGATGGACACGAGGCAGGAGCTGACGGCGGCAGATATAGTAAACGAGTACTCCGAAAGCGAGCTCTACCGGATAATCAGAGATTACGGCGAGGAAAAGTTCGCCAAGAATATAGCAAAACACATCGCGGCAGCAAGGAAGGACAAAAGAATAGAGACCACATCGCAGCTGGACGAGATAATCCATGCAGCGATACCCGCAAAGATGAGAACGGAAGGACATCCTGCAAAGCAGACATTCCAGGCACTCAGGATCGAATGCAATCAGGAACTGAAAGCACTGGAAAAGTCACTGGATGAAATGACCGAGGCACTTAAAAGCGGCGGAAGATTCTGTGTGATAACCTTCCACTCACTGGAGGACAGAATGGTCAAGGCTTCCTTCAGAAAAAGCGAATCGCCCTGCACATGCCCGCCGAACTTTCCGGTCTGTGTATGCGGAAAAAAGCCTCTCGGCAGGGTGATAACCAAGAAGCCCATCACGGCTTCGGAAAAGGAACTGAAAGAAAACAGCCGGTCTAAAAGCGCAAAGCTAAGGGTATTTGAGAGAGTATAAAAGGATTTAACACGGGTTAAACGGATTTAAAAGGGAGAAGGTAAAGGGAATGGCACAGAGAGATTATGAGAGAACATACGAAAGGGAGTACCAGTACGGAAATACTGTAAGAGATTACGGATACCCCCGCAGACAGTATGAGCCGGAAACGGAGAGAAGGCACGCCCGCAGGCCTCACAGAAAAGCATCTTTCAGCGTTCTTGGTTTTGCATTCGCGGGAATTGCATTTGTAGTTTTTGGCATAACTGTAGTAAACTATGTACAGCTGCAGAGTGAGCTTACGGAAAAGACAAGATCCGTGGCAAGCAAGCAGGTGCAGCTCACCAATTTAAGATCCGAGAACGATGAGCACTACACAAGAGTTACTTCAAGCATAGATCTTAAGCACATCGAGGAAGTTGCACGCGGAGAGCTCGGTATGACTTACGCAGGCGACGGACAGGTCGTTGTTTACGATTCTGTCGGAAACGATTATATGCGCAGAGCGGATGGTAATTAATAAAAAATGGCATTAAAAGATATCTTTAGGAAAAAGAATGATCAGCCTCAGAGGCCTCGCTTAACGGGAGCCCAGAACAGACGCGCCAAGCTTGCGTTTTTGTTCGGGGTTTCTGTTTTGCTTTTAGCGGGTCTTTCCATAAGGCTTATATATATCGTAAAAGTGCACGGTGCGGATTATCAGAAGGCTGTTCTTCAGAATCAGCAGTACGACACAGTCACCATACCCTTCAGAAGGGGCGATATCGTTGATAAGAACGGAACGATCCTTGCCACATCGGAAAAGGTTTACAACGTGGTGATCGATGCTTCGGTCATGCTCACATATCAGAATCATCGCTATCTTGAGCCAACCCTCGAAGCGCTTTCGCAGTGCTTTTCCGATATTATGGACGTAGATGCCATCAGATACTACGTAATGAACAATGAGTCCAGCAGGTACTACGTGGCCGCAAAGCGCCTCTCATACGGAGATATCAGCAAATTCCTTGAGATGCAGAGCGAAAATGATTATATAAAGGGTGTTTATTTTGAGGAGGAATATAAAAGAGTTTATCCCAACGGACATCTGGCATCGACCGTACTCGGTTTTACCAGAAAGAACTCCAACGCCGAAGGACAGTATGGCCTTGAAGAGTACTATGACGACATCCTGACGGGAACAAACGGACGTGAGTACGGATATCAGAATGATGACGATACTCTCGAAAGAACCGTAAAGCCCGCGGTAGACGGATACACTCTCCATTCCACCATCGATGCGAACGTGCAGAGCATAGTGGAAAAATATCTGCGCGAATTCAACGAAGAATATGCAGGAAATGTTAGGGAAGGAAACGGTGCCGAGAATCTCGGATGCATCATAATGGATGTCAATACGGGAGAGATACTGGCCATGGCCAATTATCCCGACTATGATCCCAATGACTACAAAAATGCGGGTCCTCTCATAGGAACCCAGTATATCGAGCAGTACACCAATCCTGCCGGATATTTTGAGTACGAGACCACCAAACAGGTGATCAATCAGGAACAGCTTGCAAAGATGAACGAAGAGCAGCTCAATGTCAATTTCTCTGCCCTCTGGAAGAATTACTGCATTTCCAATACCTATGAGCCCGGTTCCACGGCCAAGCCTTTTACAGTGGCTGCAGCGCTTGAATGCGGCGCCATAACCGGCGACGAAGTATACACCTGCAACGGATTCATGGAAGTGGGCGGTCACAAGATTAAGTGCCACACCTACGCATCGGGCGGCGACGGCGCCGTGAGTGTAATGGATTCCATAGCCTGGTCCTGCAACGTGGCCCTGATGAAGATAGGTCAGGCCATGGGACGCGACAGGTTCTGCAGGTTCCAGAGGAATTTCAACTTCGGCCTTAAGACCAATATCGATCTGGCAGGAGAGTCAAGGACGGCAAACCTTGTGTACGAATCCAAAGATATGCTTCCATCAGACCTTGCCACCAACACCTTCGGACAGAACTTCAATACCACGATGATACAGATGATCACGGGATTCTGCTCCCTGATAAACGGCGGACATTATTATGAGCCTCACATGGTATCAAAGATAACAAATTCCTCGGGAGCCACCATCGAAAACATCGAGCCCCGTGAGCTTAAGACCACGATCTCCGAATCCACTTCGGAAAAGATAAGAGAATACACACGTGCCGTTGTTATGGAAGAGGGCGGAGACAGAAGAACAGGTAAGACAGCAAGACCTGCGGGATACGCCATCGGAGGAAAGACCGGTACAGCGGAGACCCTTCCCAGAGGTAATAAAGAGTACGTTGTTTCGTTCATGGGATACGCGCCGGCAGATGATCCGCAGATCGCGATCTACGTAGTGGTGGACAGACCGAATGCCGCAAAGCAGGACGATGCCAAGTTTGCCACAAAGATAGTCAGAAACGTTCTTACCGAGGTGCTTCCTTATCTCGGAATATACATGACAGAGGAACTGTCAGATGCCGAGATAAAGGAACTTGAAGAAAAGAAGCTTGAAAATACCTACAGGCTTTCAGAGACTTCCGGAGAGACAAAGGAAGAGAAAGAAGAGGAATATATCACCGAGGGAACAATAGTAGATCCCACGGGTGAAAGCGCAAGCATCTATCCCAAGTGGATGACATATCCTGTAGACCCTGTTACAGGTTACCGCATAAATCCCGACACCGGGGAAAAGTACGATGCATCCACGGGAGAGCTGGCTACGGAAGATAACGAGTCCATGGGCGAAGAGGTTCCCGTAAACGGAAATCTTACCACCTCCCAGAGCGGGGACACATCGGGACACTAGCGATGCGAAAATCGTATTAAAACAGTTAGGAGACCTACATGGCAACATCCACAGCAGATGGTGTAAAGAATTTCACAAAAAAACAGCTGCGCAGAGTGGCGAGAGCGGGATTTGACTGGAACATGGTGCTGGTGCTTGCATTCCTTTTGGGATTCGGGCTTATCATGGTCTATTCGGCAAGCTCGTATGTTGCTGTCAGAGACTTTGGCGACCAGACGCACTATTTTACACGTCAGGCAATAGCAGATCTTGTCGGAATAATCGGTGCGGTGCTTTTGATGTTTGTGCCCTACAGGATATATGATAAGAGATGGGTCTACAGATGGGTATTTTACGGGCTTGCTGCCACACTGCCCCTTCTTACGATCCCTTTCGGTATCGAATCCCACGGTGCTACGAGATGGGTTCAGATCCCCGGAACGCCTTTCAACTTCCTTCCCGCCGAGGCATCGAAGCTATTTATGATCATGTTCATGGCTTCATGGCTTTACGGTATCGGAAAGAAGGTCAATGAGAGAAAGTACTTCTGGCTCACGCTGGCACTGCCGATCCCCGTCTGCATGATTATTTATCTTGTAACGGATAACCTCAGCTCGGCTATCATCATTTATGCGATCTCGTTTATAATGACATTTGTAGTCTGCCGTGATCTTAAGCGTTTTCTGATGGTTGTGGGAATAATAGCCTTGATCGCGGTGATAGTTATCATTGTTGCCGAAAACATAAATGTAGGTGATGATAAGGCATCATTCAGACTCATGAGAATCTATTCCTGGCTGCATCCCGAAAACACCACGGATTCCAGAGCTCATCAGATCATTCAGGGACTTTATGCCATCGGAAACGGCGGAGTATGGGGAAAAGGACTGGGACAGAGCGTTCAGAAGATATCGAACCTTCCCGAGCCTCACAATGACATGATATTTGCGATAATCTGCGAGGAACTCGGAATCGTGGGCGCTATCGCTGTAATAATCGTTTTTATTATTCTTCTTTCGAGAATGTATATGATAGCGAAAGATACAGAAGAGGTTTACCCGTACATGCTGGTCGTAGGAATAATGACACACATAGCGGTACAGGTTATACTGAACATTGCGGTAGCAACGAACAGTATGCCGAACACAGGAGTATCCCTTCCGTTTATTTCCTACGGAGGATCGTCGGTGTGCTTTTTGATGGCAGAAATGGGTATAGTATTTGGGATAAATCGCAGTAATCGTGCAGAGGTGAGTAAGTGAGCAGACGGATCCGCATAATCCTGAATATTTTGATCGTGCTCGCCGTCCTGGCAGGGTTACTCGGGGCGGCGTATTATCTTCTTACGGCCTATCGCGTTGATCCGGAAAAGGTCATAGTGGAAGGAAACAAGCATTACACCGGAGAGCAGATAGCCGATATGGTCATGGACGGACCACTGGGGGACAATTCCCTTGTGCTCTCATGGAAGTTCAAAAATAAGAAGATCACGGATGTCCCTTTTGTGGACAGCATTACCGTTTCCGTACTGTCGAAGGATTCCATCAGAATAAATGTATATGAAAAGGCACTTGCCGGATATGTCAATTATCTTGACCACTACATCTATTTTGACAAAGACGGCTATGTGGTTGAGAGCTCAAGCGTTTTGACCGAGGGGATCCCGCAGGTGGCAGGTATTTCCTTTAACAGTATTGAGATAGGAAAAAAGCTGGGAACCGGTGATACGGAGCTGTTTTCAAGGACACTTGACCTTACCAAGATGATGGACAAATACGGACTCAAAGTCGATAAGATCTTTTTCCACGATCAGGATGAGGTGACTCTGTATTTCGGAAAAGTGAGAGTGAGCCTCGGAAACGACAGATCCCATATCGAGGACAAGATCATGAATCTCCCTGTGTTCATGGAAACTCTCGAAGGTAAAAGCGGAGTTCTGGATATGAAGGAATACGACGAAACAAACGGTATTTATATTTTCAAAGCAGATACCGAGTAAAGAGATGTGAATTCAAGTAGTAGACATAAGTAGGGAATATTTCTTTTTTTACAAAAATATTAAATTTTTCGTTGCGAAAATCTTTAAATGATTATATTATATTATTTGTATGCGAGCTAGTTAAGTTTGGAGGAAGCATAAAGTGTCTATAGATATAAGAGAGGTTGAATCGGATAATAAAGCAAAGATCATAGTTATCGGCGTCGGCGGAGCCGGAAATAACGCAGTTAACCGTATGATCGACGAGGGAATAGGCGGAGTTGAATTCATCGGAGTTAACACCGATAAGCAGGCGCTTGACCTGTGCAAGGCTCCTCGACGTATACAGATAGGAGAAAAGCTCACCAAAGGTCTCGGCGCAGGCGCCAAGCCCGAGGTTGGAGAGAAGGCTGCCGAAGAGAGCGTGGAGGAGCTTACTTCCGCACTTGAAGGCGCAGATATGGTGTTTGTTACCTGCGGAATGGGCGGTGGTACCGGTACAGGTGCTGCTCCTTATATCGCAAAGCTTTCCAAGGATATGGGGATCCTTACCGTCGGCGTTATGACAAAGCCCTTCACTTTTGAGGGCCGTCCCAGGATGATGAACGCCAAGGGCGGAATCGAAAAGATCACTGATTATGTTGATACTCTTATCGTTATTCCCAACGATAAGCTTCTTGAGATAGTTGATAAGCGCACTTCCATGCCTGATGCGCTTAAAAAAGCAGACGAGGTTCTTCAGCAGGCGGTAAGAGGTATTACCGATCTTATCACAGAGTCCGCTATCATCAACCTCGACTTTGCCGATGTACAGACTGCCATGAAGGATCATGGTATCGCTCACATCGGAATCGGTATGGCGAGCGGAGAGAACAAAGCAGAAGAAGCTGTGCGTCTTGCTGTTGAAAGTCCTCTTCTTGAGACCAAGATCAACTCCGCATCCGATGCCATCATCAGCATCACCGGAGATATCTCGCTCAATGATGTTGCTGTTGCTTCAGCTTATATACAGTCTCTTACCGGAGAGGAAGTCAACATCATCCAGGGTGCAAACTACAACGAAAATATGCCTGATACCTGCATCGTTACCGTTATTGCCACAGGTCTTGACGCGGTTCCCATCGCGGGCAATCTCGGACGCGGAAACGCCGGAGCTCCCAAGCCCTCATTTGTCGGTGCCGGAGCCAGAACGGCAAGTCAGCCTCAGGTTACTCCTCATATGCCTGTCAATTCCTCTATGGGTACAGCACCTATTCCCAGAGGAACACAGAATTTCCAGACTGCACCCATCAGATCCAATGTGCAGCAGCAGGAGCTCGTTATTCCCAGCTTCCTAACAAGGAACAAGGATGA
>DFKZ01000077.1:10394-23095 GCA_002373975.1 Lachnospiraceae bacterium UBA3632
AGAAATCACTTTGGTAAAAGCAGAAGAAATCTTATCAATGGAATATCTGAAAAAAAGCGACTTCACCGGATCGACGGAAGGTATGCGCTACAGGCTTGAAAAAAACGGTGATAGACTTCTCTGTACCATATGGCCGGAACCCTTTAATTATCACACCACACCTGCCGAAGAAAAGGAAAGTGAAGAGTTCACTTTCGACCGTGACGGCGTGGAGGATGCGGTGAGATGGATGAATGACAGGCTGTTCAAAGAACATGACAGATTTTCAGTCGCTGCGTCAAAATGGAAAGAGTATAAGTTGACATAAAATTCAAGTTGACATAAATCTATATCTTGTGTATAATCAAAAGCGGATTGCAAGCAATGGTACATGTGCGGCAATCCGCTTTGTTGTCTTAAAAACATAAATCCGAAAGGAAAAAGAAAAAATGAAATGTCCTTATTGCGGTAATGATAACACAAGAGTAATTGATTCACGTCCGGCGGATGACAACTCTTCCATCAGAAGACGCAGGATATGCGACGACTGTAACAAGAGATTTACCACTTATGAAAAGGTTGAAACGATTCCTCTTATCATTATAAAGAAGGACAATAATCGAGAAACTTATGACCGCGCGAAGATAGAGAGCGGTCTTATCCGTGCGTGCCATAAGAGACCTGTCAGCGCAGCACAGATAACTAAACTTGTAGATGATGTTGAAAACGAGATAACCCAGATGGAGGAGAAGGAAATCCCCAGTGAAGTTGTGGGAGAACTCGTAATGAATAAGCTCAAGAATCTTGATGAAGTAGCTTATGTAAGATTTGCATCTGTTTATCGTGAGTTCAAGGATGTCAATACATTCATGGACGAGCTTAAGGCGATGCTAAAGTAACCGGAAAATAAAAAATTTTTACATCCGGACTAAATTTTCTGATGTTGATTGCCGATATAGTCTATGCAGGCACCAAAGGAAACGGATTTCCCGCGGCAGTTAACATCCGTTTAAGCTATAAGGAAACAGGCTTAAACGTAACAAGGAGGTTTAAGGATGGGACTTAATGGAATAGGATTTGATCAAAATTTCATAGGAAATTATCGTATACCGCAGGTCCCTACTGTCAGCGTCGAGGAAGTAAGGAAGCAGGACGAACAGCTTAAACAGGCTCAGAAAGAGCAGTATTATTCGCCCGCTCCTGTGGAGAGCAGCCCTTCTGTACCCAGAAATGACGCCGCTCTTGAAGATATTTCACTCACATTCAATAAGAGTGATGATTTCGGTTACATCGGCAAGGACAGTGACATCTACTCCCTGGATGTTGAAAACGCCATTTCCGATATGAAGAAGGACGATGTGCTCAGGCAGTACCAGTTCTTTGTCGGCAGCTCCGCATCAGGCGCTATTGTTGACAATTCGGACGGAGTGGTTATACCGAAGCTTTGATTAAACATTAATGTCTGTACAACTTATTGATACTGATAATCTGTATCAATAGCAAAGCCCGATTTTCCGCATAAAATGTGGAAAACGGGCTTTTCTTATGTTAAAATTATGAATCTGAGAGTGGGAAAAAATGCAAATAGGACAGATTGTCCAAAATAGAAAAGAAAGATTCACAGGGCTTAAAAATGTCAGAAGAAATACTTAATGTCAGTTCATTAAAAGTAAATGCATCGGAACGTGAGATACTCCGTGGAGTGGATCTAAAGATCGGCAAGGGCGAAACCCATGTGCTCATGGGACCTAACGGTGCCGGCAAATCCACACTCGGATATGCGCTTATGGGGCATCCTTCATACGAGGTTACTTCGGGCCGGATCGGTTTTATGGGAGAAGATCTGCTTGATATGACTCCGGATAAGAGGGCCAAAGCCGGACTGTTCCTGTCCTTCCAGAATCCGGTAGAAGTGCCGGGCGTATCACTCCTCGATTTCCTTCGCACAGCTTACGAGCAAAAAGGAGAGAGGATCAGCCTGCTTAAATTCCGCAAGCTCGTAAAGGAAAAGATGCAGATCCTTAATATGGATGAGTCATATCTTGAAAGAAGTCTTAATGCAGGCTTTTCGGGAGGAGAGAAAAAGAAGGCGGAGATACTTCAGCTCCTTGTTCTTGAACCCAGGCTGGCCATCCTTGACGAGACGGATTCCGGACTGGATGTGGATGCGGTAAAGACAGTATCCGTGGGAGTGGAGCATTTTCAGAAAGAGACGGAAGGAAGCCTTCTTATAATCACTCACAGCACCAGGATACTTGAGAGCCTAAAGGTCGACAAGACCCACGTCATGGTGGCCGGTAAGATAGTTGATAACGGAGGCCCGGAGCTCGTCGAAGAGATAAATGCATCGGGATTTGAAAAGTATTTGAAAGAATGAAAGATTTCGGAAAGTTAACCCTTCGGAAGAATAAATATGTCAGACAGAGAGAAAACATTTGTCGATGATATCGACAGAGAGCTATATGATTTCAGATTCGATTCCACAGATTCCTACAGGCTTGAGAGCGGACTTACGGAAGAAATCGTAAGGCAGCTTTCAAAGGAAAAGAACGATCCCGGGTGGATGCTTGAACTGAGACTTAAAGCTCTGGATATTTACAACAAAACAAAGATGGTCGAGTGGGGCCCCGATATAAGCGGGCTCGATATGGACAAGATTGATACCTACGTTCGCTCCAACACCACAATGAAGGGCAAATGGAGCGAAGTGCCCGAAGAAATAAAAGAGACCTTTGAAAGGCTGGGAATCCCCCAGGCTGAGAGGGAATCCCTTGCAGGAGTGGGCGCGCAGTATGACAGCGAGCTTGTTTATCACAATATCCGTGAGGATGTAAAAAAGCTGGGAGTGGTATATACAGATCTTGAGAGTGCAATGCACGGCGAATATGAGCAGATGATAAAGGATCACTTTATGAAGCTCGTCCCACCGACGGATCACAAATTTGCCGCACTTCACGGCGCAGTATGGTCGGGCGGATCCTTTGTATACGTGCCCAAAGGCGTAAAGGTTGAGATCCCGCTGCAGAGCTATTTCAGATTGAACGCGCCCGGTGCGGGACAGTTTGAGCATACCCTTATCATCCTTGATGAAGGCGCTGATCTTCATTTCATAGAAGGCTGCTCCGCTCCCAAATACAATGTGGCAAATCTTCATGCTGGCTGCGTCGAGCTTTTTGTGGGAAAGAATGCAAAGCTCAGATATTCCACCATCGAAAACTGGTCCAAGAATATGTATAACCTTAACACAAAACGGGCTATCTGTGATGAAGGAGGAAAGATCGAATGGGTATCCGGTTCCTTCGGAAGCCATGTAAGTTATCTTTATCCAATGAGTATTCTTAACGGAAAAGGCTCTTCATGTGAGTTCACTGGAATAACATTTGCCGGAAAAGGACAGAACCTCGACACCGGGCTTAAGGTCGTTCACAACGCGCCTGAGACCAGCAGCGTGGTATCCACGAGATCCATTTCCAAAAGCGGAGGGATAAGCACCTTCAGAAGTGCGGTGACCATCATGCCGGCTGCCAAAAAGAGCAGGTCCACGGTAAGTTGCCAGTCCCTTATGGTGGATGATATTTCAAGGTCCGACACTATCCCTGCCATGGATATAAGGACTCCCGATGCGGATGTGGGACACGAGGCCACCATCGGAAGAATATCCGATGATGCTGTATTTTACATGATGTCCAGAGGCATATCCGAAGAAGATGCCAGAGCGATGATAGTAAGCGGATTTGCCGAAAATGTTAGCAAGGAACTGCCCCTCGAGTACGCTGTTGAGATGAACAATCTCATCAGACTCGAGATGAAAGGCAGTATAGGTTGATGCAGATGGATAACGGAATGATCACCGTAAATAATCTTCCTGCGCCCACATGGGAAAAGCTTAAAGTAAACAGAGCAGCGGTAAGCGTATGCACTGATTACAAAGAAGCTTCCATGGTGTGCAAGGCGGGAGACGATCCGGCGGTGACAGATGATGCCGGTACAATAGAATCTTTTTCTGCTATAAAGACGGGTATGGGAGATGAGGTTTCATCTCTTTTTGGCCGCTTGCAGAGCGAAGGAAAGGTAAGTCCAAGACTGCTTACCGCATCCGGAAAAACTGTTTTAAAGATTGAAGGTAAAGGAGCGGAAAGTCTTGCCGGGAGGCTTCTTATTGATGTGCCCGAAGGAAAGAAGGCTACAGTTATCATGGACATTTCCGGTGCAGCCGGAGTGCTGCAGACTCTTGTCAGATCCGGAAAGGATTCCGATCTCGAGCTGATACAGGTGATCAGATCATCGGAGGATAAAGATCTTCTTAATGATATAGGCTCGGAAGGCTCGGAAGGCTCTGCATTTAAGCTTGTACAGGTATTTATGCCGGAAAAGAGCATATATGCGGGATGCAAGGCACTGCTTTCGGGAAGAGGTTCCAGATACGAAGCATACATAGGATATGATCTGGACGGAAGCGATGTGCTGGACATGAATTATCATGCCGTACACACCGGAAAGGATACCGAGAGCATGATGAATGCATCCGGAGCGCTTTCAGGCAGATCGGAAAAGACTTTCAGGGGTACCATCGACTTTATAAGAGGCGCCAAAAGGGCAGTCGGAAACGAAACAGAAGATGTACTTATTCTTGATGAAGGCGTGATAAACAAAACGGTTCCGCTGATCCTCTGCGAGGAAGAGGATGTGGAAGGAAATCACGGTGCCAGCATCGGAATGCCCGATGAAGAGACTCTGTTTTATCTTATGTCCCGCGGCATAAGCAGAGAGGAAGCGCTTGCTGTATTAAGGCGCTCAAAGATAAGTAACGCCGTCATGAACATAAGTGACGAAGAATACAGAAACGAGATTATGGGTCTGATCTATGACAGAGATTGATGAAAAAGTAAAAAAACTCAGAGAAGAGTTCAGAATATTCCGGGAGACGGATTACGTATATCTCGACAATTCCGCCACAAGTCAGCGCCCCGACAGAGTGATCAGGGCTGTTTCGGATTTTTATGCCGAAAAGAATGCAAACCCGTTCAGGGGAGTGTATGAACTCAGCGAAAAATGCACCGAGGAATACGAGAGTGCAAGAAGCAGAGCGGCAGCATTCATAGGTGCGGAGCACTCATCCGAGATCGTGTTTACCAGAAACGCCACCGAGGCACTTAATCTTATCGCATACAGTTATGGCTGCTTTGAGCTTTCGGAAGGTGACGAGATCGTGGTGAGCGTCTGCGAGCACCATTCGAATTTTCTTCCGTGGGTGATGGTATCGGAAAGGACTGGAGCAAAGCTTGTAAAACTGTTGCCGGATGAAACGGGATGCATCACTCCGAAAGCTCTGAGGAACGTGATAACCGGAAAAACCCGCCTTGTATGCGTAACACAGGTATCAAACGTTTTCGGAAAAGTAAATGATATAAAAACTCTTGCACAGATCGCTCACGAAGCAGGTGCACTTATAGTGTGCGACGGAGCACAGAGCGTGCCTCACATGCCGGTTGATGTTCGGGATCTGGACGTGGATTTTCTTGCATTTTCCGGGCATAAAATGCTGGCTCCCATGGGCATAGGAGTGCTCTACGCAAAAAGAGATATCTTAAGTTCTATGAAGCCCTTTATGCTGGGCGGCGAAATGATAGAAAGCGTGCACTGGGACAGAGTTAAATTTGCCGTTATACCCCACGTGTTTGAAGCCGGTACGGTGAATGCCGGAGGCGCGGCAGGCCTTAAGGCCGCAATGGAATTTATGGATGAGATCGGATTTGATTTCATCATGGAACAGGAAAAGAGACTGACCCGTCTTGCGATGGATGGGATAAAGAATATAAACGGAATACACGTGATCGGAGATCAAAGCCCTGAAGGACACGAGGGGATCGTCACATTTACCGTGGATGGAGTGCATCCCCATGATGTGGCGCAGATCTTTGACAGCGAAAAGATATGCGTAAGAGCGGGACACCACTGTGCACAGCCTCTTATGGATCACCTTGGGATAGGCTCATGTACAAGGGCGAGCTTTGCGTTTTACAATACTGAGGAAGAGGTGAACAGATTCCTTGAATGCCTCTCCGGAATAAGAAGGAAAATGGGTTATAATGAGTGACAGTTTTTACAATGAAGTGCTGACGGATCACAATATGCATCCGATCCACAAGCACCCCATAGACAATCCCAATCTCGTGCTGGAGGGCGTCAACCCCTCATGCGGGGACGATATTGTTTTACAGCTGCGCGTGGAAGATGATAAAATAGTCGAAGGATCATTTGTGGGTGAAGGATGTGCCATAAGCCAGGCAAGTGCGGATATTATGCTGGAGCTTATCATTGGAAAGAGCAAAGACGAAGCGCTGTCTCTTTCCGATGCATTTATGAGAATGATCAGAAATGAGGCTTCCGAGGAAGATATAGAACTCCTGGATGAAGCCGGGGCATTAAAAGATATCAGCCATATGCCCGCACGTGTTAAATGCGCCGTGTTGGGATGGCATACCTTGGAAGAATTATTTGGAAGGAAGTCTGAATGATTTATCTGGACAATGCGGCAACGACAGTTACCGACCCTGAAGTGGTCAGGTCGATGCTGCCATATTTTACGGAAAATTTCGGAAATCCAAGCAGCATATACAGCATCGGCAATGATACCAAGAACGCCATTGCCAAGGCAAGAGCGCAGGTTGCCGGTCTTATAGGTGCAAGACCCGGGGAGATCTATTTTACATCAGGGGGCACCGAATCAAACAACTGGGCAGTGACCGGGGCGGTTATGGCGCTTCAGAAAAAGCCCCATATCGTCGTGAGCGCCATAGAGCATCTGTCGGTGCTCAATCCCTGTAAAATGCTTGAAAAAATGGGATGTGAGGTCACATACCTGCCGGCCAGAAGTGACGGAACCATAAGCGTTGAAACCTTTGCGTCAAAGCTTCGTCCCGACACAGGATTTGTATCCATCATGCTGGCAAATAATGAGGTGGGAACCATCGAACCCATCAGGAAGCTGGCTGAGATCGTCCACGAAAAGGGTGCGATCTTTCACACCGATGCAGTGCAGGCAGTGGGGCATATTCCCGTGGATGTATATGATCTGGGAGTGGACCTTTTAAGCGGAAGCGCCCACAAATTCGGAGGCCCCAAGGGTGTGGGCTTCCTTTATGTCAAAGAGGGGATAAAGCTCAAGAAATTCATGTTCGGCGGGCACCAGCAGGAAGGGATGAGAGCCGGAACGGAAAATGTACCGGGGATCGTAGGCCTCGGAACTGCGGCAGAGATCGCGGGGCGCGGACTTGAGAACCGCATGGGTCATATAGAATCTCTTCGGAACATGCTCTTAAATGAGATCAGAAACCGCATTCACGGTGTGCAGATTAACGGAACCATGCAGGGAAGACTGCCGGGAAATATCAATGTATCGATTCCCGGAATAGATGCGGAGAGCCTTGTTATCAGACTGGACAGGCAGGATATTTTTATATCCACCGGGGCGGCATGCTCTGCCGGAGCATCAAGACCGTCGCATGTGCTTAAAGCCCTCGGATACAACAATGACAGGCTTAAAGGAGCGATCAGGATCTCTGTTTCGGAATCCAACACCATCGGAGAGATCGAGAAGGTCGCCAGCGTTATTACGGATGAAGTGTTCAAGATGTATGAGGCATCCGGAGCAGGATATTATTAATGGGAAATAAGACAGTTGTAGTCGGCATGTCGGGAGGAGTGGATTCCTCCGTGGCCGCACTTCTTCTAAAAGAACAGGGATATGATGTTATCGGCGTCACTATGCAGATATGGCCCGATGAGGCTCCCGAACATGAGGGAGGATGCTGCGGCGTATCGGCTGCGGCAGATGCAAGGGCTGTCGCCGAAAAGATCGGTATCCCTTTTTATGTTATCGATTTTACCGATGTGTTCAGAGAAAAGGTGATCGATTATTTCACACGCAGTTATCTGATGGGGAAAACCCCAAATCCCTGCATTGCCTGCAACAGATACGTTAAGTGGGAAGCATTGCTTTCAAAAAGCATTGACATAGGGGCGGATTATATAGCTACGGGACATTACGCCAGGATCGCAAAGCTTCCGAACGGACGCCTTGCTGTAAGAAATTCCGTTACGGCTGCAAAGGATCAGACGTATGCACTTTACAATCTCACGCAGGTGCAGCTTTCGAGAACACTTTTCCCCATCGGAGATCACTCTAAGGACGAGATAAGAGAGATAGCATCGCAGGCGGGACTTGTGGTCGCAAATAAGCCCGATTCCCAGGAGATATGTTTTGTACCGGATGGAGACTACGCAAAATATATTGAAAAACAGACAGCGGAGGACAGCTCGTTAACGCTCCCGCCGGCAGGAAATTTTGTAAATGCCGACGGGAAGGTCATAGGAAAACACAAGGGGATCACACATTACACAATAGGTCAGAGAAGAGGTCTTGAAATAGCTGCCGGACACAGGGTGTTTGTCACCGACATCAGACCGGAAACAAACGAAGTGGTGATAGGCGAGAATGAGGAATTGTTCACTACTGAGGTGATCTTTGAAGATGTTAATTATATGGCAGTGCCCGGGCTTAACGCAGGGGAAAAGCTAAGGGTAAAAGCCAAGATAAGATACAATCATTCCGGGGAAGAGGGCGAGATAGAGGCTCTTCCCGGAGGTAAGGCAATATGCCGTTTTAATAAGCCCGTGAGAGCCGCCACACCGGGCCAGGCGCTTGTCTTTTATATTGATGAATATGTGGCGGGAGGAGGAACGATATGCCGATAATATCTGATTGTCATTTACATTCACATCACTCAGCCGATTCCACAGCTTCCATGGAATCAATGATCGAGGCCGGAATAGCTGCCGGGCTTAAGATCATGTGCTTTACGGAGCATAATGATTTCATGCTTCCGGATGTTCCGGGGGCAAAGCACGCATCGGACGAGTGGGTGCTTAATACCGATTCCTATCTGTATGAACTTCTGCAGTACAGGGAAAAGTATAAGGACAGGATCAAGATCCTGTTCGGTGCCGAGATAGGGCTTCAGGATATATGCGTCAGGGAAAATGCCGTGTTTGCAAAATCCCATGAGTTCGATTTCCTGATAGGTTCAACTCATATCGTAAGAGGAATGGATCCTTACTATCCCGAGTATTTCGAGGGAAGAGACAGGGAAGATGCCTATCACGAGTATTTTGAGGCGGAGCTTCAGAGCATTAAGAAGAACTCCAACTTCGACGTGTACGGACATCTTGATTACGTGGTAAGGTACGGCGGAGGACTTGCCGAAGGCTATGATCTCTCAAGGCATATGGATCTTTTTGACGAGATCCTCAAAACCCTTATTGATAAAGAAAAAGGTATAGAGTTAAACAGTGGAGGTCTCAAAAAGGGAATGAAGGATTTCCATCCGAGGATGGAAGTGATAAAGCGATATCGTGAGCTCGGCGGGGAGATAATAACCGTGGGATCCGATGCGCACGCACCCGAAAATGTGGCCGACGGATTTGACAGAGCTTGTGAAGTGCTCAAGGAATGCGGCTTTAAATACTACTGCGTATTTGAAAAGAGAACGCCGGAATTCTTTAAACTGTGACCGGGGGAAAAGATACGGCCCGGGCCCGGGCAATATTTGAAAACAAGGAGATAAAGTTATGGCAATGAATCCCGCAAGTCTCATGAAAATGATGACTTTAAAGAATAAATTCGAGAAGAATCACCCTAAGTTTTTTGCTTTTCTGAGTGCGGTTTTTTCCAGACCCATCGAAGAGGGGACCATAATAGAACTGACTGTTAAAAGACCGGGAGAAGATCCGATCACCACTAACATTTCGGTTACACAGGATGATATCGAGATGTTTAATGAGCTTAAGAATATCAGAGATTAATGAGTTTTAAAAGTAAATTTATTGGCGACAGAGCCTTTTATAAAACTGTGCTTGTCATAGCTGTTCCCATCATGGTACAGAACGGAGTGTCGAACTTTGTCAATATGCTCGACAACCTGATGATAGGAAGGCTCGGAACAAATGCACTTTCAGGCGTCGCCATATCAAATCAGATAATGTTTGTATACTACCTGCTCGTGCTTGGTGCTTCCGCCGGAGTGGGTATTTTTACTGCCCAATATCATGGCATGGGAGATACCGAAGGTGTCCGCAACACTTTCAGGTTTAAGATGGTGGTAAATGCCGTGCTTACCGCCCTTGTGATCGTGTTCCTGATGATAATGTCGGAGACGCTCATAGGCCTTTTCCTGAAGGGTGAGGGAACAGCCGCGGATGCAGCCGAAACCCTCAGCATGGGAAAAGTCTACATGAAGATCATGCTCATCGGGCTCATTCCCAATGCCGCCACATTTTCGTATGCGAGTACACTGCGGGAAACAGGGCAGACAAAGGTGCCGATGATCGCATCGATAGTTGCGATAGTCGTGAACCTTATCGGAAACCTGCTTCTCATATACGGATTGCTTGGACTGCCCGCTCTGGGCGCTGCCGGAGCGGCTATCGCCACGGTCATTTCCAGGTTCGTTGAACTGGGAGTGCTTGCCGTATACACCGGTACCCACAGTGCGGAACATCCTTTTATTATCGGCGCATTCAGGAGCTTTGGAGTGGCTCCGGAGCTGGCGGGAAAGTATCTGCTTAAGTCTCTTCCGCTTATGGCAAATGAAACACTATGGGCTTTGGGGCAGACCACTATGAATCAGTGCTATTCCTACAGAAGCCTGAAAGCCGTGGCTGCACTTAATATCGAGTCAACCATATGGAATCTGTTGGGAGTGTCTTTCCTTGCCATGGGAGAAGCGGTGGGTATAGTCGTAGGACAGATACTCGGAAGCGGAGACATAGAGAAGGCCAAAGACCATGCCCGGAAGATGAGAGCATTTACTGTTGCACTTGGCTTTTTGTTTGGAATACTCATGATCGCGATATGTCCGTTTTTCCCGAGGCTTTACAACACCACCGATGATGTGAGGCATATGGCGACACAGTTCATATTCATCTACGGCGCACTCATGCCGCTTTTTGCATATACGCATGCCTCCTACTTTACCATAAGGTCGGGAGGAAACACCCTTATAACCTTTATCTTTGACAGCTGCTTTGTGTGGCTGCTCTCCGTGCCTCTGGCTTTTGTGCTCAGCCGGTATACAAAGCTTCCCGTGGTGTATATGATAGCAGCGGTCCAGTCGCTGGAGATCATAAAATGCTGCATAGGCGGAGGCATGGTGCTGAGTGGGATCTGGGCAAGGAATATAGTGTCCGGAAAAGGGGCGGAGGATGCTCCAGGTACCCCATAATGGACTTGACAAAAGGCGGGGATATTGTATAATTATATAGTGCGTTCGCACGTATTGGGTCAATCTATTCAAACGGAGGTATTTTCAAAATGAACAATACAAAATTCGAGGCTGTAAGATACTGCATTATCGGTATTATCATAGCCGCTGTGGGAATGTTCTTCAATCTTGTCAAATTCAATACCGCTCTTGTTCCTACTTTTTTCAAGAATATTCAGGCTCTTGGGTTTGACGGGGCTGTGAAAAAGAATCCTTTAATGGTCATGGCCGGAGCCAAGAATATCAAGAATGCGATCATGATATTCGGAATGCATTTCTCTGTTCTCGGTTTTGTGCTTGTATTCGCAGGAGCGGTTCTTGTCATTCTCGGACTTCTCGGATTTTTCGTATTTGCCGATGAAAAGAGAAAGAACGCTGTTGTCAGATAAATTTTAGGAATATATTGCTGTTTAAAATATATATCAAATTACCAGGAGGAATCAAAAATGGCAGTAAAAGTAGCAATTAACGGATTTGGACGTATCGGACGTCTTGCATTCAGACAGATGTTCGGAGCAGAAGGATTTGAGATCGTGGCTATCAACGACCTTACTTCTCCCGAGATGCTCGCACATCTTCTTAAGTATGACTCAACTCAGGGTCGTTATGCACTTTGCGACAAGGTAACTTTCGGTGAGGATTCCATTTCCGTAGACGGAAAGAAGATCACCATCTACAAGGAAGCAGATGCTAAGAACCTTCCCTGGGGTCAGCTCGGAGTAGACGTTGTTCTTGAGTGTACCGGTTTCTACACCAGCAAGGAAAAGGCTCAGGCTCACATCGATGCAGGCGCTAAGCATGTTATCATCTCCGCACCCGCAGGAAATGACCTTCCTACCATCGTTTACAACGTTAACCACAAGAATCTTACCAAGGATGACAAGATCATCTCTGCAGCTTCCTGCACCACCAACTGCCTTGCACCTATGGCAAAGGCTCTTAACGATCTTGCTACCATCAAGTCCGGTATCATGTGCACCATCCACGCTTACACAGGCGATCAGATGACACTTGACGGACCTCAGAGAAAGGGCGACAAGAGACGTTCACGTGCTGCAGCTTGCAACATCGTTCCCAACTCAACAGGCGCTGCAAAGGCTATCGGCCTTGTAATCCCTGAGCTCAACGGAAAGCTCATCGGCGCTGCACAGCGTGTACCTACCCCTACAGGATCAACCACTATCCTTACTGCAGTTGTAGAAGGAAATGTTACCAAGGAGCAGATCAATGACGCTATGAAGGCAGCTTCAAACGAGTCATTCGGTTACAACACCGACGAGATCGTTTCTTCCGATATCGTTGGAATGACCTACGGATCACTCTTTGATGCTACTCAGACAATGGTTCTTCCTCTTGATAACGGAACTACTCAGGTTCAGGTTGTTTCTTGGTATGACAACG
>DFKZ01000090.1 GCA_002373975.1 Lachnospiraceae bacterium UBA3632
GAAAAGACGGCTCAGGTGGTTGACGAGATAAGCAAGGCTGCCGAAGGCATAATCTCCATCGCAAGCCAGACCAACCTTCTGGCTCTCAATGCCTCCATCGAGGCAGCAAGAGCAGGTGAGGCCGGAAAAGGATTTGCTGTAGTTGCCGACAATATCAAAGGCCTTGCGGAAGAGTCCAACCAGATGGCAGGTGAGATCACAAGGATGCTCAGTACCATCACCCAGTATTCAAACGAGAACAAGAATCTCACTTCAGACATCAAGCAGGCCACTTCAAATGAGGCCTCGGCACTTGATGACATGACAGCTTCCTTTGATGAAATGCTCACTCTCCTTAAGGAAACGGAGCAGGGCAACAAAGATATTTCTGCCCTTGTAAACAGCATGACCGAAGGCAAGGACAAGATAATGGCTTCTGTCGATTCGCTCTCAAGCCTTTCCGAGGAATATGCCGCTTCCACTCAGGAAACCAGCGCATCCATCACACAGCTTTCATCCAATATGGGAGCGGTTGTGGATCAGGCGGACGGACTCGGTCAGATATCTTCGCAGCTTAAGAGTAATGTTGAGTTCTTTAAGGTAAGATGATCGAACACGTTCCGATCATCTTTGGAACATGGCATGTATAAACTATAAGGGCAGCCTTTACAGGCTGCCCTTTATTTATCGATATCGTTGATATCCTCACATGATCTTAGGTATCACCACTCTGTTGATGTGGTCGAAGTTACCGCTTATCATCACACCATAGGTATTGTCATCTCCCTTATACACTACCTCTCCCGGTATGTATACGGGAATGATCTCTGACGGATCGTAGAGCATCACTTCCTCACCCATGTCGAGATTGATCGTGGTTGTGATGTTTACTCCGGTGTATGAGATATTATTCATGTGCACTCTCTCATGACGCTTTCTGTTCATCAGCATCAGATCCGACGAGAGCTCATAGCGGAAGAACATTCTCTTATCGCCGGTATCCAATTCAAAATCATCGCTTTCTATGAAGACACCCTCAACATTGACGAGCACGCCCTTATTGAAGATATATACCACATCCGATTCCACATCTTCGTATATCAGGCAGTAAAGATTCTTGCTGGCCATGGATGGGATTATTTCGTCCTTCAGGCGGATCGTCCTGTAATCGACGATCACCGGAGTGCACACCTCGGACTCAAGATTGTCCTCACTGTTATACCAGTACAGAACAAACACACCCTTATTCTCTTTTATCAGATCGGTGAGTTGCATAAATCTGCCTCCGTTGCTATACAGCAATTCAAATACATTTTACAAAAGAAATTCAGAATTTTCAACTAAAATATATGTATTGCATAATAAATATGCACAAAAATCATAGAATTATACGGGTATCATTGTTAATATTGCCCGATTATGATATACTAAAGCTCGATGAAACTGCTATATTACGACTATTGCGCATTATTCATATTGGCGATACTTCTGTTTTCAAGTATCTTCCGGGGACTGACCAAGGGGCGCCTAAACAAATGCTTTATGTGGCTTCTTACTTTGTCCCTCATTAGTGTGGTGGCAGATATTCTGTCAGTACTGTTTGACGTGCACGCCGGTGTCCCTCTGCCCTTAAAATATATCGTTCACACCATCTATCTTGTCAGTCACAACCTGATGCCGGCCCTTTACGTTATCTATATCATGATCCTGACAGATACCGACTACAGGATGAACGGCCTTCGTCGCGTGCTTTTCATCATTCCTTTCTCTGCAGTTGTTTTTATCTCATTGCTTAACATCTTCACCGGATGGCTCTTTTACTTCGACAATGAACTTCATTACACCAGAGGTATACTTTTCCCTGTTCTGTATATTACGGCGGTGCTGTATATTCTGCATATTCTTGTGCTCATGGCCAGGTTCGGCCGGTCTCTCAGCCGTCTGAGCCGCATTGCGATCGACGGTATCGTTCCGATGATGGCGGTTGCAACCATAGTGCAGTTTCTCCGGCCGGATCTGCTTTTTGAGATGTTCGCCAACTCCCTTTCGATGCTGCTTGTGTCGACACTGATCAACCGTCCCGAGGACATTCTTGATACCGAATCCGGTCTCAGTAACAGAAAAGCCTGTACCGACACTCTCAAGAGGTGTATCAAAAACCGCAAGCCCCTCGAGCTTATCCTTCTGAACATTACAAATTACAAATTTGTTGAGGGAATCGTAGGATACGAAGGCATGCTCAAGATCACGCGCAAGGTCTCCAACCGCATTCTTGGCATAAACCGTATCCACCGCGTATTTTCCGAGCTTTTCTATCTCGGGGATGGCAGATTCTGCTTTGAGATGAACTCCCGCAAATTTGATAAAACGACGTACATGGCCCATTATCTCAACGAGATCCTCAGCATTCCCATAAGCTATGCTTCCATGGAACTCAGTCTTAATGCCGTCATCTGCGTGACGCGTTGTCCCGAAGATATTCACGATGCCGAATCTGTCATGGCATTTCAGGAGGATCTGACCTCCGGCTTTTACAACGGCAACGTGCTTTTCGCCTCCGAGATTTATTCCGGATATCATTACAGCCTTATGAGGCAGATAGATTCCATCATCGAAAACGCTCTGGCAAACAAGCTGTTTGAGGTCTATTATCAGCCAATATATTCCATACATGACGACAGGTTTAACTCGGCGGAAGCGCTGATACGGCTTAAGGATGAGACCTACGGATTTATATCCCCGGAGTTCTTTATCCCGGCAGCCGAAAAGAGCGGAGCCATCCACCGTATCGGTGCGTTTGTTCTGGAAGAGGTGTGCAAGTTTATCGGAAGTCCCGAATTTGAGGGACTGGGTGTTGATTACATAGAGGTCAACCTGTCCGCAGCCCAGTGTATGAGAAACGATCTGCACAAGGAAGTGCTGAAGATCATGCGCAGATACGGTATAGATCACAGCAGGATCAATCTCGAGATAACCGAGACAGCCGCTTCCGCTTCCCAGGATACGCTCGAAGAAAACATGCGAAAGCTTGAATCAAAGGGACTCACCTTCTCCCTGGACGATTACGGAACCGGTTATTCCAATATGGACCGCGTATCCTCAATGAATTTCCGCATAATCAAGCTGGATAAGTCGTTTGTAAATGTTCAGAGGAACGAAAAGCGTGATATCGTGCTGGACAATACCGTAAACATGATAAAAGAACTGGGTATGAAGATCGTGGTTGAAGGTGTTGAATCCGCAGAAATATTGCAGCGGTTTGCCGATCTTCAGTGTGATTATATACAGGGCTTTTTCTTCTCAAAGCCCATTCCTAAACCGGATTATATTGAATATATCAAACGTCAAAACGGTATCCGACAAGGGTAAGTCCCTTCGCGGGAAGTGTGGGACCTGCCTTGGTCCTGTCGCAGGATGCTATTATCCCCTCGATATCCGAGGGGTTTTTCTTTCCCGTTCCCACATCGGTAAGCGTGCCGGCAATGATACGCACCATATTGTAAAGAAAACCATTCCCCGTTACCCGTATCACTATGTCATCGCTATCCCTTACGACCCTGAGGTCATAAATAGTCCTTACGGTACTCTCAGCCTGTGAATCTGCCGCACAGAAGGCTGCAAAATCATGCTCGCCCAAAAATGCACCGCAGGCTTCGTTCATTTTATCCATGTCGAGATCATGACGCAGGAAATGGGCATAGAGACGCCTTGTGGGCATCTGAACACTGCCGCCGGTTATTCTGTATTCATAAGTTTTTCTACAGTTCTGCTTTCTGGGATGCCAGTCTCCCGGCACTTCATCCGACATAACTATCCTGATATCCTCAGGAAGCCGGGCATTTACCGCACCCGCAAATTTCTCGGGCGGTATGGGACTGTCGGTATCAAATACAGCTATATTGCCAAGGGAATGTACACCGGCATCAGTACGGCTGGCTCCTATAACCTGTGTCTCCTTCCCGAGAAGATCGCTGATCGCCCTTACAAGTTCCGACTCGATAGTTACTATTTCTTTATTCGGATTGTTCTGTATCTGCCACCCGTGATAACAGGTTCCGTCGTAGGCGACAGTCAATCTTATCCTTTTTGTCATAATTTTCCGATTTGTTTGAATAATTAATTCTACTTTTCGCGCTGATTGTTAACATAAGGGCTGATTTTGCCTGTTTATGTTAATATATGATCACCTTGTATCAAATAAAGCCCGTATTATGTGGATTTTAAATTGCTACTCTGTTATCAATTTCGGTTTACATAATTCCTGTCATCAAATTTACATAAGCCTGTAATTGTGCATTTCGGTCTACATAATTTTAAACAGACTCAGACGTCCAAGGTAGATACTTACCACCATATATGCCGCCAGAATGAGATATGCAATTGCGTCCCTGCTCTTATATTTCAGCGGCTTCATCTTGGTTCTTCCCTCACCGCCGTGATAGCATCTTGCCTCCATGGCATTTGCCAGGTCTCCCGCTCTTCTGAAAGCCGATATGAACAACGGGACGAGTATAGGCACCATAGCCTTTATCCGCTTAAACAGGTTTCCGCTCTCAAGATCCGCGCCTCTTGCAAGCTGGGCCTTCATTATTCTGTCAGTCTCCTCCAGTAGGATGGGTATGAATCTCAAAGAGATGGACATCATCATAGCGATCTCATGAACCGGCACCTTTATCACTTTCAGGAAACGCAGTCCCTTCTCAAGCCCGTCTGTCAGGTGATTGGGGGTGGTAGTGAGTGTCATGATCGAAGATCCGATGATCAGCAGCGTAATCCGGAGTGCAAGCTGCACCGCAAGGATTATTCCCTGCTTTGTGATCTTCAGCTTCCAGAAAGAAAGCACCACATCTCCCTGTGTGACAAACAGATTGATCAGAACGGTTATCAGCATCAGAATAACTATGGTTCTCATGCCCCTTATCATAAACGAAAAGGGCACCCTTGACATTATTATGACTGTTGCAAGAAAAATGGTCGCTATTGCATATCCCACAGGATTGTTAAACAGAAACAGGGACACAAAATAGAGTATGGTCCCCAGCAGCTTAACCCTGGGGTCAAGCCGGTGGATCACACTCTCTGTCTGATAGTATTGTCCTAAGGTAATATCCTTTAACATCCCGCTTTAACTGCTCTATCCTTACTTTTTCTTATCTATTCTTCTTATCACTTGCCTGTTTTTCCAAGCGCCCTCAGTATCTCGTCCGCGGCTTTGCCTATAGTGGTGATCTCTTCACTTACGTTAAGTCCCTTTTCCCTGAGCGCATGCATTATATACGTCACCTGCGGGGCGGAAAGCCCAATAGCTTCCAGCTCTTTGTATTGCGAGAACACTTCCCTCGGGGTATTATCGAGAAATATCTCTCCCTTATTCATGACAACTATCCTGTCCACATATTCCGCCACATCTTCCATTGAGTGTGACACCAGCAGAATAGTCATATTCTCCGTCTTCTGAAGCTCTTTTATCAGCCCCAGGATCTCATCCCTTCCCCTTGGATCAAGGCCTGCTGTGGGTTCATCCAGGATAAGCACCTCGGGGTTCATGGCAAGCACCCCTGCTATAGCCACGCGTCTTTTCTGCCCTCCGGACAGATCAAAAGGTGAAGAGTATATTAAATCCTCGGGAAATCCAACCTTTTTCAGTGCATCATAAGCCCTGAGCTCACATTCTTTCTTATCCAGCCCCTGATTCTTAGGTCCGTAACAGACATCAGCCAATACGGTCTCCGCAAAAAGCTGATGCTCCGGATACTGGAAAACCAGACCAACCTTGCTGCGCAACTTCTTAAGGTCATATCCCTTTTCGTATATGTCCTCGCCATTATAATAGATGGCACCTTCGCTTGCCTTGAGAAGGCCGTTGAGATGCTGCATCAGAGTGGATTTGCCCGAACCCGTATGCCCGATGATCCCGATAAACTGTCCGTCCGGGATGGAAAGGCATATATCCCTGAGTGCTTTATGCTCCATTTCCGTGCCTTTTCCGAATATGTAATTGACGTGATCAATTATTATCGACACCTTGATATTCCTTCCACCAGTTCTTCCACTGTAAGTATCCCCTCCGGCAGGTTAAGTCCCTTTTTCTTAAGTTCCCACGCCAAAAGCGTCACCTGGGGCACATCCAGTCTCAATGCTTTGAGTTCATCAACCAGCGAAAAGATCTGCTTCGGGGTACCCTGCATCACGATCTTTCCGCCGTCCATAACAAACACCCTGTCGGCATTTATAACCTCTTCCATGTAATGAGTGATAAGAATAACCGTAACGCCCTCTTTTTTGTTGAGTTCCCGGGCTGCATCTATCACTTCACGCCGTCCTTTCGGATCAAGCATGGCTGTAGGCTCATCCAGCACTATACATTTAGGCTTCATGGCCAGCACTCCTGCTATGGACACACGTTGCTTCTGCCCGCCGGAGAGCTTATTCGGCGAATGCTTCCTGTATTCGTACATTCCTACAGCTTTGAGGCTTTCTTCAACTCTTTTCCATATTTCCTCAGTGGGGACACCCATATTTTCAGGGCCAAATCCCACATCCTCTTCCACTACCTGTCCGATGATCTGGTTATCGGGATTCTGAAATACCATTCCGGCGGTCTGCCTGATGTCCCAGATCTTATCTTCATCGCTTGTATCATTTCCGTCCACCCATACAGTCCCTTCCTCGGGTGTAAGAATAGCATTAAAATGCTTGGCAAGAGTAGACTTTCCCGATCCGTTCCGGCCAAGGATGGCGATAAAATCCCCCTTCTTTATTCCAAGCGAGATGTGGTCCAGGGCAGTGGTGATGCCGGTTACTTCACCTTCGTCATCACGCCTTATATATTCATATAAAACATCCTGTGTTTTGATTATATCCATGATCAGAATTTATCCAAAAAACTTTTCAGCTCAACGTAATTTTCAAACTCGTGTCCGGCCTTAAACAGATCGTATAAATACTGAAGCGCTTCCTGCGGATCCTCCACCTCGGCGCTTATCTCCGCCTTGCATATTTCGTGGTCGGAATTATAATACATCACACGAAACTTATATCCGTCTTTTTCGTCCGTGTAATAAAAGTTATCGTAGATCTCCTGTACGGATACTCCCCCTATCGACTCCCCGTCCGTTCCTTCCGCCTCTTTGGCCCCATCTTCATCCTTTGCCCCGGCGTTATCCGGGTTTTCCGTTTCTCCTGTTTCTTTTGCCTCAGGTTTTGCCAGGGCCACTTCAGGATTCTTCCTTGCGTAGTCATTTAAAGAAGTCTGGCTTTTTTGCATAACCCTTGTTGCTATCCCCACAAATAAACAGAGTACGCCTATTACGGCTACCATTTTTATTATTTTTTTCCAATCGTAGTTATTATGCATATATCTTACTCATTACAAGGTTCTTTCCACATGTGTTATGTATCCGGCAATGTGTCTGAGGCCGGCACTTACTGAGAACAAGCTTTGCGCAGTTCGAAGTTAGTACCGCTGCTCGAAGACCCATAGCCGCAAGGCGGTGCAGGATACATACACATGCGGGAAGAGCCCGTCACTCAGTTAATAACAAAATGAAAAACGAGCCGGATCACTCCGACTCGTTTATTATATCAGTCATTTTACACCATCTCAAGAACAACTTCGAGAGCTCCGTCGCCCTTTCTCTGTCCGATCTTGACGATTCTTGTGTAGCCGCCCTTGCGGTTAGCATACTTGGGAGCGATCTCATCGAAGAGCTTATCTACGAGATTGATCTCCTTTGTAGCCTTCTTCTTTCCCTTTTCTTCTGCAGGAACTGCAGTTACAGGGTAAAGAACCTTGAGCATCTGGCGTCTTGCATGAAGTCTTGAAGGCATATCCTTTTTGATCTCCTTCTCAACTTCGTCATATACGGTAACAGTTACGCCGTTCTCCTTGCGGATAAGCTTTCCGTCCTTATCGCGGTGAGTATCGGAAAGAACCTTTGAGTGATCATCCTTGTCAACGATCTGCTTTACTCTCTTTCCGTCCTTATCCTTGCGAGCTACCTTAGCGGTAACCTTTACTGTCTCGAAGTTATCCTTCTCCTTAACAGCAAGAGCGATAAGGCCTTCGGCGATCTTCTTTACTTCCTTAGCCTTAGCTTCGGTAGTAATGATCTTTCCGTTGTTGATAAGTGCTGTTACCTGGTTTCTGAGCAGAGCCTTTCTCTGTGAAGAGGTTCTGCCAAGCTTTCTGTACATTGCCATTTCTTTTCTCCTTTACTGGTGCATCCGGCCACGCGCTTTGGACTTACTTACCGGACAGGGGTTTATTTTTCTGTGAGGAACACTTTGGAATTACCCCCACAGAAAGATTTAAGATTAAGTATCTTCCCGATAGGATCAATCCTCGGAAGTCTTGAGTGAGAGACCAAGCTCATCAAGCTTTGCAAGTACTTCCTCGAGAGACTTTCTTCCAAGGTTACGAACCTTGATCATCTCGTCGGGAGTCTTCTCGCAGAGCTCACGAACGGTATTGATGTTTGCTCTCTTTAAGCAGTTGAAGGAACGAACCGAAAGTTCAAGTTCCTCGATGCTCATATCGATCTTCTTGTCGGAATTGTCAGCGGCAGGGATCTGCATAAATGATGCATTCTGTGCGCTCTCCGAAAGATTGATGAAGAGGCTTAAGTGCTCTGAGAGCACCTTTGCTGCGAGGCTTACCGCCTCATCGGGAGCAAGTGCTCCGTTGGTGTATACATCAATTGTGAGCTTGTCAAAATCGGTGCTCTGGCCTACACGGGTATTCTCTATTGAGATGTTTACACGCTCAACAGGTGTGTAGATGGAATCGATAGCGATCACACCGATGGGAAGGGAATCGTTCTTGTTCTTATCGGAACCTACATATCCTCTTCCGGATGTAACGATCATTTCGATATAGAGCTTTGCATGCTTACCGCAAAGAGTTGCGATAGGCTGCTCGGGATTAAGGATCTCGATGTCACTGTCGTGCTGGATGTCAGCTGCGGTAACAACGCCCTCTCCCTCGTAATCAAGAGTGATGGTAACAGGCTCCTGACTTTCGGTGGTGTTCCTGATAGCAATACTCTTAATATTCATGATGATCTCGGTGACATCTTCCTTTACATCGGGAATGGTCGAGAACTCATGCTGAACTCCGTCAATCTTCACCTGGCTTACTGCAGCTCCGGGAAGAGATGAAAGCATTATCCTGCGAAGCGAATTTCCGAGAGTGATACCGTATCCTCTCTCAAGAGGCTTGATGACAAATCTGCCATACTTTTTATCTTCCGAAATTTCCACGATCTCAACGTTGGGTCTTTCAAAATCAAACACGCTAATATCCTCCTATTAGGCTTCTTTGGCATTCTTAAGTTACTTATTACTTTGAATACAACTCGACGATAAGCATCTCGTTTACGGGAACGTCGATCTGCTCTCTGGTAGGAACATTCTTGATGGTGCCCTTAAGTCCCTCAACGTCTACATCCATCCAGTCGGGAGTAAGTCTTCCGGCGGTAACCTCAAGGATTGCCTTGTAGCGGTTCATTTCCTTTGCCTTCTCGCTGATCTCGATAACATCGCCTGCCTTTACAGCATATGAAGGAATGTTTACCTTCTTGCCGTTAACAAGTACATGCTTGTGATCAACTACCTGTCTTGCCTCCCTGCGGGTTCTTGCGAATCCCATACGGAAAACAACATTGTCAAGTCTGGTCTCGAGAAGGGCCATAAGGTTTTCACCGGTCATTCCCTTCATCATATCAGCCTTGTCGTAATAGTTACGGAAAGGCTTCTCAAGTACGCCGTAGATGAATTTAGCCTTCTGCTTCTCGCGGAGCTGAAGTCCGTACTCACTTACCTTTCTTCCGGCGCTGTGAGGCTGTCTGTTTGATTTCTTGTCATAACCGAGAACAGCGGGCTCAATTCCGAGCGCTCTGCATCTCTTGAGTACTGGTGTACGATTTACTGCCATTTTCTTCTTTTCCTTTCAATGGTTGTTTACAGCACCGCGCTTAACGGTGTCTTCGTCCAACAAAAGCCGAAGGCTTTGCGTCCTTTACAAAGCTTCAATCGGCGCGATGCATTAACGCGCTGATTGTGGCGAAGCCATCGGCGCAACTCGTTTTGTACTTTAAAACGAGTTGGTTCCTTGTTATTAGTTGCTTAGTTACTTGGTTTAACATAATTTACCGAACGCATCAAAGTACGCTGCGTTCGTCGCGATACTCCGTATGAAATTGTGCGTTGATTCGTTCGCACAATTTCACGCTGCCGCAAAGTACGCGGCTAGCGTCGCTTATTATACACGACGTCTCTTGGGAGGTCTGCATCCGTTGTGAGGAACGGGGGTAACATCCACGATGGAGAGAACCTGAAGTCCTGCTGCTGCAAGAGCACGGATTGCTGCTTCACGTCCTGAGCCGGGTCCCTTTACAAATACATCAACGGTCTTGAGACCATGTACGGTAGCTGCCTTGGTAGCAGTCTCTGCTGCAACCTGAGCTGCGTAAGGAGTGGACTTTCTGGATCCTCTGAATCCGAGTCCGCCTGCACTTGCCCAGCTAAGGGCATTACCCTGAGCGTCTGTGATAGTTACGATTGTGTTGTTGAATGAAGCCTGGATATGTGCCTGGCCGTGTTCAACGTTCTTTTTTACACGTCTTTTTGCACCCTTCTTAGGTGCTGCCTGTTTACCTGCCATTTTAAACTAACCTACTTTCCTGCGCCTTGCGCATTTCGATTTGTGTGCCACCTAGCCGAAAGCGTTGTGTACTTTGCAACGGGCACCGTTTATTTTTTAGTTACAATATACAATGATACTACGGATTGTTTCGTTGCTACGCAACTCCCACAATCCTACAACCATTCGCAATTCGCTTCGCTTCTTGCTCATGTTTGTTCGGGTCTTTAAATAAAAATGCTCGTTTATGCAAGCATAACTCGCATTTTTTATTTACGACCCTTGTATCATGCAAATTACTTCTTCTTATTAGCAACGGTACGCTTGGGTCCCTTACGGGTACGAGCGTTGTTCTTGGTGTTCTGTCCACGAACGGGAAGTCCCTTTCTGTGACGGATTCCGCGATAGCATCCGATCTCCTGAAGAGTCTTGATGTTCATCGCGATCTCTCTTCTGAGATCACCTTCTACCATGATGCCGAGCTTTTCGATCGCCTCTGTGATCTTCTTAACCTCTTCATCAGTGATATCCCTTACTCTTGTGTCGGGGTTAACTCCGCACTCAGCAAGGATCTTGTTAGATGTCGATCTTCCGATACCATAGATATAGGTAAGACCGATCTCGATTCTTTTCTCTCTGGGTAAATCTACACCTTCGATACGAGCCATTTGTTTCTTTCCTCCTGTGTTACGCACCGACTTGCGATGCCGCTACTTGTGTGTTAGATCACACGGTTACTAAATGATTGGGACTCTGATGCGCGTTTTCTTATTGTATCTCGCGCTTTAAAGTCCAATCGGACGCATATCCGATCTTTTTCTCCCACAAAGAGCGGGAGAATATCAGGTAGTAATCCTACATATCTTATGGAAGTCTTTATCACTTCCACGGTGTAAGATCAGCCCTGTCTCTGCTTATGTTTGGGATTCTCGCAGATAATCATTATGCGTCCTTTTCTCTTGATGACTTTGCACTTGTCGCAAATCGGTTTTACTGAACTTCTAACCTTCATCGTAAAGCCCTCCTTTCAAAAAAGACCATTGTCCATAATAACATAGCGCCTGCAGGATTGCAAGCACTTTTTTATAATCGCTTTCAAGAACCATTCGCAATCCGCTTCTCTTCTTGCTCATGGTTCTTGCAATCCTGCTTCGCAGGATTTACAAATCCGTGCAAAGAGCCTCTTACAAGCAAGCTTGCAGACGGCTTTTTGCACGGATTTGCAAGCATAGCGATTACTTATCTCTCCAGATGATCCTACCTTTGGTAAGGTCATAGGGAGAAAGCTCCATAGTTACTTTGTCACCGGGAAGTATCCTGATGAAATTCTGGCGGAGCTTGCCGCTTATGGTAGCGAGTACCTGATGTCCGTTTTCAAGCTCTACCTTAAACATTGTGTTGGGAAGCTTATCTACTACAACTCCCTCGATTTCGATAACATCACTTTTTGACATAAACTTTTTCACCTCATCCGGCGCTTAGCGCCACCTTCCGTAAGTGGAAGGTTAAATCGTCAGTATCTCTGGTTCGCCTTCTGTTATGAGCACTGTGTTCTCGTAATGAGCTGCCCATGTGCCGTCGGCAGTAACCACCGTCCAGTCGTCCGAAAGCCATTCAACACTTCCGTCGCCCAATGTTACCATGGGCTCGATTGCCAGCGTCATCCCCGCTTTCAGCTTGGGTCCTCTTCTTCTCATCCTGAAATTCGGGATTGAAGGGTCTTCGTGAAGATTTCTTCCTATCCCATGCCCTGTAAGCTCCTTAACTATTCCGTAGTTTCCTGCTTCAAGGCTCCCCGCAATGGCATTTGATATATCATACAGATGATTCCCTGCCTTTGCCATTTTGATTCCATCAAAAAAGCTCTGTTTTGTGGCTTCTATCAGTGCTTTAACCTTTGGGGATACATCGCCTACCGCGTGCGTCCTGGCGGCATCTGAGTGGAATCCTTTATATATAAGCCCGCAGTCCAAGCTTACGATATCTCCGTCATTTATTATCCTGTCTGCCCGGGGGATCCCGTGCACGACTTCATCATTTACGGATACGCATATGGCTGCCGGATATCCCTGATAGTTTTTGAAATTCGGCACGCCGCCGAGCTTTTCGATAAGTGCCTCGCCATAGGAATCTATATCCTTTGTGGATAATCCCGGCTTTAAGTACTCCTCAAGCTCCTTGTGCAATATCGCAAGCTTTCTGCAGGATTCACGCATAAGCGCGATCTCTTCTTCCGTTTTGATCGTGATCATTCCGGCCTGTCTTCCTTACATCAGCCCAGGATAGCTACGATAGCATTGAATACGTCCTTCATGTCTACGGTTCCGTCGACAGTCCTAAGGACACCCTTTGCTGTGTAGAAATCGATAAGGGGCTG
>DFKZ01000134.1 GCA_002373975.1 Lachnospiraceae bacterium UBA3632
GCAACAGATCCGAGTGTGATATCTCCGATCCCGTCGATGTTTGCAAGCACCATGTTTTCAAGTGCTTCGACCGAATCATAATTGTTTCCGACCTTAAGAAGCCAGGAATTATCATCTTTATCATCTATATACCCTGCGGGCATTTCGAAATTCTGCGCATAGATCAGCGCCGAAATTGTCGAGAGGGAAAGCAGCTTATCCGCATTTGCATTCTCAAGCACATTGTCTTTCTGCTTCTCGAATTCCTCCGCAGCCTCGTTGTAGCTGTCCCATCCATCGTCTATCTGATCCTGTGCGCTCTCGAGCTGCTTCTTTCCGGCCTCTATCTGTGTCTTGGCATTTTCCAGCGCGGCTTCACCGCTGGTTATCTGCGCCTTTGCGGCTGCGAATTCCTCCGCCGCTTGAAGCTTAGCCTTTTCTATATCTGTGTATGAAACTCCAAGCTTGTTTAGTTCATCTTCAAACTTGGAGATGATCCCCTTGGTTACCTCCATCTCGAGTGTGAGTGCAGTAAGCTCCGACTTGTAGCTGTCGGCCATGGACTTTACACTCTTAAGCTGAGGAAGAGCTGCCGCTGCCTGAGCCGCTCCTGTCTGTGCCGTTGTCTTGGCTGTAGTGAGCGTGGCAGATGTCCCGGCGATCGTCTGGCCAAGGATTGTTGCTTTTTCGTTTTTATCAGCTTCTAATGTTGCATCTGTAGGATTGGCTGCATAAGCCGCAGCTGCCGTACCATAATTCGTAGCCGCTGTTGTAAGTGCGGTTGCAAGATCCTGCATCTCCGGATAAGCAGTCCCGATAGTGGATAGCGACACCACAAGAGCCTGGAGATTTGTCTGGCCGGGTAACAGGGAGCTCGGTGCAGCTGCCGCTGCCTCATCCAATACTCCCCCTGGAGCGATCGTATCCGCGAGAGTGATTATCGGATCGACTGCCGTCGCAATATTGTCTGCTGCGCTTACGCCATCCTCGATCTGCGTTATCAACGCGTCGAGAGTTGCAAGTGTGACTCCGTAATCCCTGAGTCCTTTTTCTATTTCATCAAGTGCGGTCTTAAGCACAGCCTCCTGAGCCTGCTGCGCAAGAAGCTGTGCCTGAAAAGCCGAGAGCTGATCGAGTGCGTATGTAGCCTCTGCAAGCTGACCGTACACTTCGGACTGCTGCTTTTCCAGTTCTGCCTTTCCGTCCTCTATCTCTTTTTTTCCGCTGTTTATCTTAGACTGGGAATCATCCAGTTCTTTTTTACTCTTATCGAGCTCTTCCTGTCCGTCCTCGAGCTGCTTCTTTGCATCATCCAGCTGCTCCTGAGCGTCATCCAGGGCGTCCTGAGCTTTGCCCAGTATCTTTTCGTTGAGCTTATCCACCTTTTCCTGATCAAGGCTTATCTGAACCGTCTTGTTTATCAGGCCTGTGGAAGTGACGCTAGCCACACCGTCCTGTCTTTCAAGGTCAGGGACAAGGGTATCCTCCACGAATCTGGAAAGCTCCTCCATATCCTTTCCTTCATAGCTGACGGACACATACATTGAAGCCAGCATATCCATGCTCAGTTCAAGCACGTTGGGGATCCCGACCTCCTCGGGGAAGGTGGCTCTGACGGTGTTGATGGCCGAGGTGGCTTTTACCATTACACTGTCCATGTCGGTGTCATCGACAAATTCCAGCTGAACAAGGCTGTAGTTTTCGTAGCTGTAGCTTGTTACTTCCTTTACACCCGTGATGGTTCCGAGTCCGCTCTCGAGGGGCTTTGTCACGGTTCCCTCCACCTTTTCGGGGCTGGCACCGGGATATGTTGTTATTACCAGCAGATACGGCAGGCTTACTTCCGGAAGAAGGTCAAGCTGCATCTTGGTGATACTCACTACGCCCAGTATGATCACAACAAGCACCGCTATGAGTATTGTATACGGCTTCTTTACACTGAACTTAGGCATTTATGTCTCCTGTCATATATCTTACGATCACTCTTTCAACCCCAATCTGTACTTTCCGGTCTACCGTGCCTGATTCCCGGGTTGCACATCACGCTCACTTGGCATCCATTCTGCTCATCTTAGCGGCCTCTGTTATGATCCCGATGATTTTCTTCATATCATTCTCATCAAGATTTCCGTAACAGAGGAGATATTTCCTTTCGTTTTGAGGTGTGCTGTTATAACAATATAATCCAAGTTGCGTGATTTTAACAGATTTCTCATCTAAAATTTTTCTAAATTTTTTCTGAACTATTTCTTCAGAAGTTTCCATTATCATGTACAACCCCGCCTTATCTTCGCTGAAACTTACGTATTTAGCAAGATTCGAGGCTTTTAGTGTTTCCAGAAAAGCGCTTCTTTTTTTCCTTCCCAGGTTTCGCATCCTTCTGATATGACGCTCGTAGTATCCCTCTTTTATAAAAGCAGCCAGGGTGTATTGTTCAAAGCCCGAGACGGTTCCCGAATAGAAGCTCAGCTTTTCGTTGTATAGAGACATTAGCTTTTCCGGCAGGACCATATAGGCTATCCTTACAGACGGGGACAGGGTTCTGGTGAATGTGTTCATATATATGACCCGCCTGCTGTCCATCATATAAAGCGGGGTGATGGGCCTTCCGTCGGACCTGAGCTCGCTGTCATAATCGTCCTCTATAACGTATGCATCGCACCGGTCTGCCCACTCAAGGAGCTTTTGTCTGCGGCCTATGGGCATCACGCATCCCAGCGGAAAATGATGGGACGGAGACACATGCACAAGCTTTGTCCCCTTCATCGGAAGCTTATCTATTATCATTCCCTCCTGATCCACAGGCACATGCACTACCCTTACACCGTTTGATTCATAAATGCGGCCGACATTTTTATATCCCGGATCCTCCACAGCCGTAAAGCTGCTTCTGCCAAGAAGCTGGATGAGTATGTGGTGCAGATATTCCGTTCCGGGACCTATTATGATATTGGCCTTGCTGACACTTATTCCCTTTGCCTCGTAAAGATAATCGGCAATAGCGCTTCTTAGCTCGTACACGCCGATATTTTCAGGTGCTCTGGTAAAGGTTTCCTCCTTGTCCAGAAGTATTCTTCGGGAGAGTTTGGCCCAGGTATCAAAGGGAAAACTGCCCCTTCCCGCAGAGCTCATGGTAAGATCGTATTTGTAATTTTCCTTTTTATCGTCAACAATGTTTGAATAGGCGTTCGCACCGGATTGTGGAACTTTTTTAGCGATCAGAGTTTTTTTCAAAACAGCACCCGCTTCTGACTCAGCGCCATCAACCGCTTGGATCCCGCCCGGAAACATAGCCTTCATATCGTCTGTAACGTAATACCCCTTCTTTTCCACCGTGTATATATAACCTTCTGCCTCCAGCATGGAGTAGGCGTTTTCTATGGTTACGACTGCCACCTCAAGATTTGAAGCCAGTGACCGCTTGGATGGCAGCTTTTCTCCTGAAGGAATGGTTCCGTTTAAAATATCCTTCTTTATACATTCATATATATATCTGTAAATAGGCTTTTTCCCGCATTCGCTGAGGGAGTAGGTAAGCATTTCCATGACTGTTCCTCTGATTACTCTCTATGATTATCTCTATGATTATTTCCTGTGTTTGTTCTCTATGATTACTGTCTGATTTCATCTGGTATTATCTTTTATATCAAAAATGGTATTATCTTTTATACCAGTTACGGAATATACTATACGAAAATGTAAATAAATACAATGATTATTTGCAGCTAAATCATCAGACAGCAAAGGAGCAGATTATGAAAAAAGTAATGACAATCCAGGACATATCCTGCATCGGAAAGTGCTCTCTCACCGTTGCGCTTCCCATCATCTCGGCAGCCGGAATCGAGACTGCCATCGTTCCCACAGCAGTGTTATCCACCCACACGCAGTTTAAAGGGTTCACCTTCAGGGATCTCACCGACGATATGGAGCCCATCCGCGACCACTGGATAAAAGAAGGGTTTAAGTTCAATGCCATTTACACCGGTTATCTCGGAAGTGAGAGACAGATCAAGATCGTGGAGTCCTATTTCGACAGCTTCAAAGATCCCGGAACCTTTACCGTAGTTGACCCTGCAATGGCAGATGGTGGTAAGCTCTATGTCGGATTTGATGAACATTTTGCCAAGGAGATGGGTAAGCTCTGCGGAAAAGCGGATATAATCCTTCCCAACATTTCCGAAGCTGCGCTTATGCTGGGAGAAGAGTATCCCGGAGAAGAAGCAAATGAGGCAGAGCTCAAGAAGCTTATAGATAAACTTGCCACTCTCGGAAGCAAGATCGTGGTCATCACCGGAGCAACCCTCGATGACGGAACTTTCGGATTCATTGGATATAATGTGGAAACCAAAGAATATTTCAAATACGGAATAAAGAAGATTCCTCACAAATCACACGGAACCGGAGATATCTTTG
>DFKZ01000048.1 GCA_002373975.1 Lachnospiraceae bacterium UBA3632
AGCTTTGGTGTGCCGATACCTGTGCTCCCCGAATGAGAGACAGCTGGACAAGAGAGAACAGAACCTATGGACAGTGCTCTATAACGGCGTTCCTTGCTCAGGATATTTTTGGCGGCAAGGTGTATGGCATAGAGCGTCCGGACGGAAATTATCATTGTTATAATGTTATAGGGAACTGCACGTTCGATCTTACCAGTGAGCAGTTTGGAGATGAAAAGCTCGATTATACAGATAATCCGGAGCAGTTCAGAGAAGTCCATTTCGCGAAAGAAGAGAAGTATCAGAGATACCTTAAGCTTAAGGCCGCTCTGGATGAGTTTTTGGATGACCGGCAAGGAAAAGACCGGCGACAAGTACCCTAATATGGTTATAAAATCGCCGATATGTAATAAGGTAGGTAGATTATTTCCCCATCCCGTTTAACATCTCCATCATATAGAATATACTGTAGTCCTACACGATTGGTGAATTTAGCTTTAAATTTCTGAAGTGACTTAAATGCAAATGACTTTCCAGATTTTGCTTCTATTGGAATGACTTTCTTTTCTTTTCTGATCAGAAAGTCAATTTCCATTTCCTGCTTTCCGTTTTCATTGTATTCAATATAGAACAAAATTTTGTGTCCGTTACTGCGGAGGCATTGCGCAACGACGTTTTCTACAAACATTCCCTCATTGATGTGAAGCTTGTCTGTAAGTATGGCTTTATAGAATTCGTTATCTAAATATGAGCCATCACCGAAGCTGAGATTAATGAGTAAACCGGTGTCAAGCAAATAACATTTAAAGCGTTCATCATCCATGTTAAGTGTTAGGGCCGGACTAGGATCGGTTATATTTCGTGCTGTGTTGACGATCATTGCCTCTGTCAGCCAATTGAGGGGACCGCTATATTCACGGTATCTCGCATTTTTATCCACATGAGATAACTTAAAGGTGCTGCTTTTCTCATGCTTGGAAAGCTCTGAGGGAATGTTGTCTAAAATGTTTCCTACATAAATTCTGTTTTCTTCTTCCTGATTCTTGATATCATTTCGATAAAGAGCGATAATCTCCTTTTTAGCAAAGTCAACTTTCTCAAAGTCTTTGGTTGTTTTATACTTAACAACTGCCTGAGGCATTCCGCCTACACACATGTATTCCCTAAATTTTCTAAAAATATCTTTATGCAATGCACCAAGCGGCTTTAGATTATCATAACAGTTTCTGATTATGGGCATAGTCACGTCATCATCCATTGCCCATAAAAACTCCTCGAAGTCAAGAGGGAACATTTCGATAGCATATTCCTCGGAAGGGATGAGTATTTCGGTTTTTTCCGTTTTCTTTTTAATACCGGCTAAGGAACCTGTTTCGATAAAATCATATCTGCCGTCAGAAAGCAGAGTTTTTAAAGCTTGTCTCGCTAAAGGGAAAAGCTGAATCTCATCAAGAATAATTAATGACTCACGCTCATAGAGTCTTTTGCCGTACTGCATCTGGATAACATTATAGAAGTATTCTAAGTCCAGAAGACTGTTTACAAATAGATCACGGATCGTATCATTAGCAGATTGAAAGTTGATGGTAATAAATGATTTGTATTCTTTATTACCGAAATCCTCTGCAATAGTAGTTTTACCTACACGACGAGCACCTTTTATAAACAGAGCATATTCCGGGGCATATTCGTTCTTCCATTTAAGAAGGTGATCGTAAAGCTTTCTCTTTAAGGTAATATCAGCCATTTGGCAACCTCCATCACAAAATCTCCAATTATTTAAGATGATTCTATCACAAAATCTCCAATAATTAAAGTGCAAAAATCACAAAATCCTCAAGAGGGCATCGCCAAAGGGCATAATTGAGGAAAGGGCATAATTCATAATATCTGTATAAAACTTATTGATATAAACAATAACTCGCAGTATATTGTGCTTAGAAGGGAAAGTGGCAAACTGGATAAAAAGCTTTTAAGGAAAGGGTTAAGGAAGTATTATTGTTATCAAATAAAGCAGGTAAGAAACTTATAAAATATGTCCCTGATTATGTTCTTTTTGATCTGGAGACGACAGGGATTTCCTGTCAGACGGATCAAGTGATTGAGATATCGGCAGTTAAAGTAATAGGCGGAAATGTGGTCGACGAGTTTTCAACACTAGTTAACCCGGGAGTGCCGATTCCGCCCGGTGCAAGTAATGTTAACGGTATTTATGATGACATGGTACAGGATGCTCCGATATTTGAGACAGCATTGTCGGATTTCCTTGAGTTTGCGGAAGATTATGTTTTGGTCGGCCATAACATCCACCGTTTCGATATGAGGTTTATCTGGCGTGATGCTGAAAAGTATTGGGGTAAAACCATAGGAAATGACTATGTAGATACACTGGAAATCTCAAATATGTATCTTCCGGAACTGCATTCTCATACATTGGTTGATCTTGCCTGTCATTACGGTATTGATTCTGACGGAGCACACAGGGCTTTAAATGACTGCCGGATGAATCAGCAGGTATTTGAACATCTCGGAAAAGAGATGGCTAATCCGTCAGCTGCGGCAAAAGCAGTTAAGAAGTGTCCGAAGTGCGGAAGTATGATGATAAAGAGAAACGGAAAATTCGGGGAATTTTGGGGTTGCAAAGGCTATCCTGATTGCAGATATACAGAAAACATATACTAGGAGGAAGAGGAGATGATCAAGTACGAAAATGGAGCAATTATTGTATCAAAGGACAGCGCACTGGAGGAATTAAGAAAGTTCGCGATCGATTTTGGTGAGATGGTTCTGGACAAGAGCGATGAAGAGGATCCTGACCATAAGACTCTGGATGTCGAGTTCGGCATTGACTGTGTTCAGGTAGCTGTTTATTTCACATTTGGTGACAATGACGGCATCCACGGAGACATTTGCTATTATGATGAAGACTGCGATGATAAAGCAAAGGAATACAGACTTTGCCTTGCTGATGAGGATGAAATGCTTGATACATTCGATGGAGACCTTGGGGAGGCTATGGATTTTGTGAAGGAGAGTCTGGAAAAGTTTTTTTGAGAACCTACAAAGGAAGATGTTTGTAAACGCTAATCATAGGAGAGTTATGACAGATTATAAATTATTATGTGAGCAATTGAGATCATTGGCGGAAGATGAGCATTATTTTATGCCGGTACTTGCGAATGCATCAGCACTTATATACGAGGAACTGGAAGACCTTAACTGGGCAGGATTTTATCTTATGAATAAGGGTTCACTTCTGCTCGGACCTTTCCAGGGAAAGACCGCATGCATCAGGATAGCATTGGGTAAGGGCGTCTGCGGAACGGCAGCGCAGAAGGATGAAACACAGCTCGTTTCGGATGTGCACTCTTTTCCGGGACATATAGCCTGTGATAGCGCATCAAATTCCGAGATCGTTGTTCCGATCCATTCAAACGGAAAGGTTATTGGTGTTCTTGATATTGACAGCCCGAGTTTCGGAAGATTTTCGGAAGATGATAAGACAGGCCTTGAAGCTTTTGTCAAAGTACTGGAAGAAGTAACGGAATGGGAGGCAATTTGAAAAGGCTGATCTGGATGATTATCTGAGACAGAATTTATTGTAGCGAGGATTAGTCATGGATTCAATTCTTATAAAGGACACAACAAGGGAAGAACGCGAGCGTATAGTTGCCGAGTCAATAGGAAATGTGAATGGCTCCTGTGACGGATGCATGGCAGGACTTGCCGAGATGTATCAGGATTACATTGATGGGAAGAAGGAAATACGCGAAATAAATATGGAATTCCGCGCAAGTTACGAATCCGGCATGGAAGCACCGGAAAGAGAAAGCTGCGGTTTTATGGGGTGAAGGTGTAGGAAAAAAGATAAATGCTTAAAATAACAATTATATGTGCAATAATAGGACATATTCTGTGTGGGGTATGCGACTGCCTTCTCGGGTATTCCAAAAAGGGAAGGCTCAATCTGAAGGATGTGAAGGATCCTGAAAAGATGAAGGAGATGTTTGCGGATATGCCGCTTTCTTTTCCGATGACATCCATAATCCTCGGAACATTTTCTATCTTGCTTTTTTCATTCGGGTATTTTGGTTTATGTTATTGGATGAAGGATTTTTCAGTGCTTTCAGCAAATATTATGCTGATTGCTTCGCTCTTATTTCTTATCCCGATAGTTGCGCACCATATAATATGCGGATTTGTGGAGTGGTTTTATATAAAGCTGGGCAGAACTGATGAGGTAAGGACTTCCGTGCTGGATTTCCAGAAAAAGACCATAAGTACGATGTTTGCAGGTTATTTGGGACTTTTAGTTTTTCTTGTTACACTTTTTGTTATGGTCGTTTCAGGAAAAACTTCATTGCCCGCATGGGGATGCATCTTTAATACCTTGGTATTTATGATCCCGATGATCTCGACAAAGATACCTGCTAAAGGAAATGTATGCGGCGCGCTTATGTTTATCGGGCTTCTGATAATGCTTTAGTGCGAATGAGGAATAGTGAGATTATGATGGAGATTTATAACGGAAGACCTGAAAACATGGAAGGCAGGCTCGAGAGGGAAGTAAGGACGTACGATTTCCTCGATGAGCTTGGAATAGAATACCAGAGAGTTGACCATGAGCACACTGACACCATGGGAGCGTGCGAAGAGGTAAGTAAAGTTCTTAATATTGTCATCTGTAAAAATTTGTTTCTCTGTAACAGACAGAAGACGGCATACTATCTTCTTCTGATGCCGGGTGATAAGAAATTCAAGACTAAAGAACTCTCAGCTCAGATAAATTCTGCAAGGCTCTCGTTTGCTGACGGCGAGGATATGGTGAAGTATCTTGATATCGAGCCGGGATCCGCAAGTGTGATGGGGCTGATGAATGACAGGGATAAAAATGTTCAGCTTCTTATCGACGAGGATGTTCTGAAGGAAGAGTATTTCGGCTGCCATCCCTGCATGAACACATCAAGCCTTAAGATGAAGATTACGGATGTCATAGAAAAGTTTATTCCGGCCACCGGTCACGACTACAAGACAGTGCATCTGGTTGGGGAAGATTGAACAGTAAGGAGGATTTGATAATGAGCGAAATAGATGATGTTGTGGATTTAATTGAAAAGCAGATGAACAACGGAGTCAGCCGCCTGAAAGTGCAGACATCCGACGAAATAGAGGAGGGAAAGACCGAGAAGGCGTATCATCTTGGACGCTGCGATGTCGGAAGTCCCTGGGCAAAAGGTACTGTGTCGAACTGCGATTATGTGGATAATAAGGTAGAAATGTATGATCAATGAGAGAGTAAAAAACTGGCTGACTGAAAGGGGATTTGGCGACAGGCTGACAGAACACGCCGAGAGTATTGATACGGTAGAGCATGCGGCACAACAGATAGGATGCTCAGAGGCAGAGATTGCAAAGACACTTTCGTTTATTGTTAATGAAGAACCCGTGATAGTCGTGATGGCCGGAGACGGCAGGGTAAACAGTTCAAAGTTTAAGGCACAGTTCCATACAAAACCCAGCATGATACCAAGAGACATGGTTGAGGAGCTTACGGGATTCCAGCCCGGTGGAGTATGCCCTTTCGGGGTCCCGGAGAATATCCCGGTGTGGCTTGATGTTTCTATGAAAAGATTTGAGATCATACATCCTGCCGGTGGGAATGAATTTACTTCGGTAAGCTTAACGCCCGATGAACTTGAAAAGGCAACGGATTCAGAAGGCTGGTGTGATGTCTGCAAAGGATGGGAAGATTGATCGAATGAAGCAGCAGAAGTAAAAAGTATAAGAAGGAATCTTGGAATGTCTCAGAGAACCTTTCCTCAATAGTAATTATAGCATGTTTAATTGTGGCCGGAGTAGAGTTAGTTTGATTCTGATAAATGAGTAACCGCGAGTGGACTATAACTAAAAATGATCTTGTATATGAGATAGAGCGCCTGGGATTTCCGACGGACCTCGGTGAACAGGTTGCGAAGATGCTGGGCAGCCCGAAAGCAATGCAGCGGATGATCGCTTATCTTCACTATGTAAAGCCGGGGAAGGCTGAGCTTGTCGTGGATGAAGCTCTTGCCATATGTTCGGATATAGAGGCATGGAGAAAGAAGAAGGAAGTCGAAGCGGCAAATGCCAAGTATAACGAGATGCTGTATTATGGAATAGGTGGCGAAAATGGGACTTTTTAAAAGCAGATACGAGCGAGAACTTGATGCGATCATTTTCAAGATCGATATGAATATGTCGAACAATTACAAGGACAATGCTCAGATGGATCTTCAGGATCTGGAGGAGACGTTTAAAGAGTTCTGTGATCAAGGGAAGCTGAAAGAAAAGACCAGGCAGAAATACGAGAGTATCCTTGAAACCTACAGGATCAAGCTTAAGGGTTACACGCACAAGGATCAGAAACCGTATTGGACTTAAGTCTGTTTGGAAATGAGCAAAGAAATCAGCCTTTTTTCAAATTGCCTTTTTTATCAAGTTTCTTGCTGATCACAGTCAGAAGCACAAGCCCGAGTCCTACAACGCAGGCTATGACGCCGACAACGATATAGTATCCGAAATCATACTTAAGAGGATCGATGATCTTATATTTTCCGTTTGATTTCTGGAGCACGGGAACCTGCACGGTTTCTCCCTCGGCTACGCCGCTTTCGGAATAGTAAACACCTTTGATTTTTTGGCCGCCGAGTTCAGCTTCAACTTTTGCCTTGTAATAGTGGTTATGTTCTATATAGGGATCAAAACCATGGTAATCTCTGTAGCTGTTTATATAACGTATCTGGGATGCGGAAAGATCGGCTTCCTTATACTCTACGTAAGTTACCTGTGCATCCGACATAAAGTAGTCTTTTGATTTTTCTACTTCAACTATTCTGAATACCGCCAGCAGTATCGAGATAAGACCCAGTGCAATAAAAAATATTCCAAGTCCCGCTGTGGTCTTCTCCGCGTTTGATCGTTTCTGCTTTCCTTTCTTTTTTGCCATTTCAATATACTCCTTATTTATTTCGGAATAAAACCTACTTGGTAATTATATCATAAACAGACGCGGGCAATAAAGTTCCATCATTTTTGGAAAATATGCTATACTCAAGGTGTCACTGTTGCTTGCAAAAGAGAATGATTTACATTCCATCTCTTCCGATCAGTGATGGCGGATAATACGGAGGTAACACTATGCGCAGAAGGACAGCAATATTTCTTATAGGTTCTATGTTGTTAATGATGACGGCGTGTTCACAAAACAGCGCCGGACCGATCAATGATAAAAATACAACGGATGTGATCGAAGAAACGGCTCCGGAGGAAACCGAGGAGGAGAAAAAGGCAAGAGAAGAGGCTGAAAAGGCTGAAAAAGAGGCCGAGGAAGCTGCCAGGAAAGAGGCCGAGGAAGCCGCAAAGCGTGAGGCCGAAGAGGCTGCAAGGCTTGCGGAACTTCAGGCTGAATTCGATGATGGAATGGGGTACTGGTTCGCTATCAACGATCATCCTTACGATATGGATAAGGCGTTTGAGTCTTTTACGCAGGCAGCTGAAGGCGGATACGCAGATGCCTGGTACTGGCTGGGTGTGCTTACCAAGTATGGAGTCAATGTGGACAGATGGCCCAAAGTTGCAGAATATTATGAAAAAGCATGGGAAGAAGGTTCCGCATGGGGATTGTATGGCCAGGGAACTCTGTATGATATCGGATTGGGTTATGAAAAAGATTACGATAAGGCCATGGAACTTTATTCTCAGTCAGTCGAAGAAGGCTGCGCTATGGGGTATTATGGCATAGGAGGTTTATATGAAGCCGGTAAAGGCGTTGAAAAAGACGGAGTTAAGGCAATCGAATACTATGAGAAAGCTGTTGAAAGTGTAGACTGGCTTGCTCGAAATGCAGCAAGAGTCAGCATGGGAGATATATATCTGTATGGTATGGACGATGTTGAAAAAGATGTAGAAAAAGCAAGAGAACTGAATCAACAGGCAATAGATGAAGACTTTGGGATGGCTTATAGCGGTATGGGAACATGTTATGATCCTTATTCGGTAGATGATGAAAACACGGATTATGAGACAACTTTTTCCTGGTTCCTTGCAGCCGCCGACAAAGGATGGACATATAATTTAGCAATATGTTATTTATACGCTTTGGGGACTGAACAGGATGCTGCCCGTGGTATAGAGCTTTTAAAACAGCAGGAGAACGGCGGATGGACTGCCTGTGATTCTCTTGCAGGTCTTGCCGGAATGTATGCGAATGGCAGAGGGGTTGAGAAAAATGTCGACCTCGCAGTGGAATATGCCTATAAAAGCATAGATGCGGCAACTTATCTTGAGGAAGATATAATCAGCGAAGATTATGGATATGGATTCGCACTCAGACTTCTTAGGAATTTAGGAAGATGAGATAAACAAATTCTTTGATTTTTTGTTAAACTAAGAGATATTTTGAAAGGTGGAGGAGATCATTTTGCCGGAGTGCTGATTTAGTGGGTGAAAGAATTACAGTTCTATTAGCATAAGATTGAGCTCAGATGGTATAATGATTTGCAAGAAATTGGATGTAATGCAAACGAAAGAGCTCACGCATAATATTACCGGATACAGGAGGACGCCCTATGGCTGAGCAAAAATACCGAGAGAACGATATGCCTGAATTGGAGGATCTGCTGGGGATAAGCAACAGGCAGAGCAAAGAGGTACGGGAAGAGATCGTTAACACGATAGGACAGGAAGGCTTTGTGGAGAGCCACCGGGAATCTGTAATGCTGCTTAATGAGGTCGAGACTGCTCTCGATCAGTTCATCATTTCCTACAAAAAAAATCCAGAAGACCGTGAACCTGTAGAGAAGGCATTTGCCATCAATATAGGAGTTCTACAGAGCATGGCAAGGAGGTTTCATCCTCTTTCGGATTACGGTAAGAAAATGCTTTCAAGGGCAGCGGAAAGCAGGAAGGAGTTTGAAGCTCTTGCCGGATCCATGATCACACGGATCACATCAGACAATATCAGTCTTTTCGGAACGGTTTTATCCCCAGACATACAGGAAGATATAATTAACGGAAGGCTACACGCTCTCGGTGCACTCCGCACATCAAAGAAGACTGTTTACGGCGTTGGAGCTGTGGTATATCATGTCGATTCACTTTTTATAGATACAGGTGAAGTGCTAAGGGTTGACTGGCTTTATGTCAATAAAAGATTCAGAGAAAGAGGCGTTGCCAATCACCTTATAGGAGAACTGATCTGGCGGATGTCCGAAGTCGGGATTACTGAAATGTCGGTAGAGATTCCGGCCAATATCACAGACGTGAAGCTTGTGAGTTACATTTTCAGCTCGTGGCAGTTTTCCATGGATGCACAGATCGGCCCCGACACGGTCATAAGGGTCGGCGACATAGACGTCAGTAAACTGGAGAAGACCGGGAATAAAAAAGCCGGGAATAAAACAGCCGGCAGTCTTTCTTACTTTGACAATGCTGTGTGCAAAATGCTCGTAAAGAAGGCGCTAAGGGGTTTTGTTTACAGCGGATATCTGTGGAATGTGCCGGAGGATTATCTCGATAAGGATCTGTCGTTCTACGTTGGCAGTGGGACGAACACGGATATCATGCTTCTGACACACCGGATGCCGTCGGGGCTTATCAGGGTAGAGTGCCCCGGAGCCACTCCGGAGGGGGAAAAGTACCTGCAAGACCTCCTAAGCGCCTTTTTGAAAAAGGTAGTAAAAACAGAGGCAGACGATGCGCTTGTTTTGATAACCGCGGATGCTGAAGAGATCGGGGAAATAATGAATGCCGTCTGTCCCGGACAGCTGGGGCAGTATTTGATCGCAGGTACGCTCCGCATGCCACCGGAAGGTCTGAATCTTAACTCGGACGATATTGAAAAGCTCTTGTCTGAAACATCGCGTAATTAAATGCTTCGGGCTCAATGAAGGTAACAGGAAATCACTAAACAGGGAAAGGTATAGAGAGCAAAGAACATATGGAGTATAAAAAAATATCCAAAGATAGTAAGCAGCTGGAACGTCAGGAAAAAATAAGTGTCAGTTCTCAATCCGTTAACGTTCACAGAGATGACAGTATGCAGCTGGACATTTCACAGGAAATCCTTGCCGAAGACAAGGAAGAGCTTATAGCGGGCGACTACAAGAATGTGTCCATGAAGGATAATATTGATGAACTCGGAGGCCGTTCACCTGTCGGCCCCGAATACATAGGGATGGATCTGAGATTCGCCAGAAGGCAGGCTGATGACAGTAAAAAAATGCAGGCTGTCAGGGATGCACTTGCTGATTTTCTCTATAGGAAAGATAATAGGAATGAAACCAAAGACGATGTCTGGGAAGCTGCGAACCGGTTGGTCAAAGCCTGCGACAAATACAGCTCGGGAAGATTCAGAGCTTTCAAATGGGGAAGGGGAAGAAAAAGGTTAGATGAAGTGATGGCACTGCGCAACGAGGCCATGAAAGAAATGGAGAAGGTTGAAGGGCGTAGAATAGCTTCAGTCATCCCGGATGAAACGGAATATGAGTTTATGTCCGGCGACTACATTAAAGATGCCGGATTGGGGAAAAAGATAATATCCGGTGTCGGAGCTTTTTTCGGGGTGACAGTCGGAAACCTTATAAAGCTGGCCACATTTCAGCCTTTGTGGAGAAAAAACATTTCATGGAAACCCCAGCACTACTACAGAAATACCATGGAAGCCCTCAACAATACCTTCGGAAGAGTGGTAACAGAGCCGGAGCTTACCCTGAATGATCAAGGAAAAGTTGTGGAGGTTACCGATGAAAACGGCAAAGCGATCCTGAAGAAGAAAAGAGTATACAATAACGCATCATCCGTTAGGAATAAGCGTGACAGAGAGGCTCTGGAAGCAGCGGAGCGAAGGGGGGTTCTGGCAGATATTGAGATGCTGAACAGCCTTTACGAAGGTGAGGAGGTATTTGACGAAGAGGAATATCTTGACGGCGGATATATGGAGGATATGGATACGATCTCGGATCTGAAGCGGCGAAACGAGGAAACGAGAAAGAGGCTCGCAGAGCTGAAAGGAGAAGAGGTCGACAAATTCCGTCAGGAGATGAGAGAAATCTCCATGAATAACATGTTGGCAGATTATGACTTCGATGATGCCAGACTTGATATGGAGGATGAGGAATATTACGGGATCAAACTGGATGCCGAGCTTGTTAAGTTTGAAAATCTGGATCTGAACACATTGAGCTTTTTAAATCACGTGGATATGCTCAGAGATTTTGAAGCCAATCGGAAAACCCTTGATGAGATCAGGGCGACACATTATCAGCTCATGCGCGGAGTGCTTCATGGCTATAAGATTGATGATGAAAGACTGATAAAGCTCAGGGCAAAATTCGCCTGTGCCTTTGAACTGCAGCAATATATGTTCCGCGCAAACTCTCTCGTTCAAAGAGGAATGCTGGATCTTACAAAGCCGGATGATGAGATCAGAGAACAGATAACGAAGGAAATCAACAGCGACAGATACCTCAGAAAACCCGCAAGGGTCGGTGATATCGACGGACTCCTCGAGGAATTCGAAAAAGGTATGCAGAGTGAGTATGATGACAGAAAGAATGTTATAACAGGTGTTTATAATGTCGTGGAGAATGGCGGGGTAGATGCCCATATGCCCCGACAGATTCTAAAGGATAAAATGGATTCTTATGAGACTAATTGCCTCATATACGATTACGTACAGAAAAGAAATGATAGATTTACGTCAACTCCGGGAAGTATTAAAATAGCCGTTTATAATGAGCGGCATAATGCAGGACTTAAAGCGACGGAAGCAGACCGACTGCACTTCAACTGGCTCTATGGGAAGGAAACAGAGGAGTACATCCGCCTTACAAGGCTTTATCAGGGATTGGATGATGAGGAGATAAAGGGATATAAAGAAAAAGGATTAACCGATAAACAGATAAAGGCCGTCGCTGCCAGGAACAAGCTTGAATACTACAAGGAAATGATAAGGGATCTTAAGAGCATCAGTTTTTCCGACTTTGACGCTGAAAACATAGCTGATCTGTTTGAAAACTTTGAGCGGAAGGTGAAGGTGACTTCCCTCTATGCAAATTCTAAGGACATAGCGAGAGAAGTGGAGAATGCGCTCAATGACATAAGGAATGCCGAGATCGAAGAGATGCAGAAGAAGGATCCGGAGTATAAGCCGAATCCGAAGGAAAGACTTAAGCTGCCGGAAGAATTCGCCGAATTTGGATACGGCTCTTTCGCTGATTTTAAGAAGGATATGTATGTGACACAGGATTTCGGAAATAACATTCAGAGCAAACTCGACACCTTGGCAAAGGCGCGCTCGCAGAAATATCTGGCATACTATTCCCCTAAGGAGCTCTTTGAGTTGGACGGGGAGAAGCAGGATAAGCTCTTTGCCGCCAGGGATAGCTATAGGGATGTCCTGGCTGAGAAGGGAATAGAGGATGAAAATGACGAAATATACTCTTGGTTTGAGCTTTTTTGCAATGATGCAGAGTGTTATGATATGGCCATAAGGACCAGACCTCTGACCCAAGAGGAAAAGGATAATGGTGTAAAGCAGCAGACCATGACAAGAGATGTTGATATCATGGAAGTGCTTGAGGAAGAAAAAGCTTATTATGACAGAATGGCATGTTCGGAAGGCAGAGATGTTTACAAATCAGAGGATCGAAAAGCCGAATCCGAAAAAGGCAAGGCCTTCTATGAAAGAATAGAAGGGTTATGTCACACAAGGGATGCTCTGGTCGCCGGAAATAAGAATTCAGCGAACTCAGGCAACCGCAGAAAATTCAGGATATACGCGTCGTCAATGGCTTATTTCATGGGGGATACCGAGGAAAAGACAGAGCAGAGAATAGACGCACTTTCGGTTTCGGTCAAGGATGCTACAACCGAGCAAAAACAGGCCATGGCAAAGGAATTGGAGAGTGCATTTAAGCTTATAATGGATTTTGATCTTAAAGAGTTAAATATTGATAAGATCACCGACCTGATAGAAGAGTCGAATGAAAAAGCCGCAATGATGACCAATTTTTGCTGGGACTTTAATGATCAGTTTTCAGATTACGAGAAACTTATGGATGATCCGCAAAGCGGGACTCTTCTGACCTGGGATGAGTACAGGGAGGTAAGGGCAAAAAAAGATTTTCTGCTTGTATTAAATAAGATTTATGCCGGAGTAGCCCAACTCGTTATTTCCAATCCGGGACATGTGGAATATGACGGGATAAAGCTTCTCTCTCTCTCGGAAAAAGAGCTGGATGAGAAGATGAATAAGACCACAAACCCGGTCAAACAGTTATTTATTCAAAATGTCATGGATGTCGCAGTAACATTAAGAGGGGAAGGTATATATCCGGGCGCGGATATGGAGCAGGTATACGAGCGCAGGCGTGTAGGGGGTTACGATGCTCCGGCAGACAATAAGACTGACAGTATAAGAAAAAAGCTTAAAGAAAGATAAATAACACCGGACGAAAGGATGGCCGGGACCGCATTAAGTACCGCGAAGGCTTCGGCTATGTATCAAGCCCTGCTTTATGTGCCTGAGTGTGCTGCAGTTTTCTGGGTATGTCGTATAGTTTTCCGTCTTTTCTAAGCTTTGCTCCGGTCTGATGATAGTTGAAACTTATCCTGTTTTCGATGCACTGTGCATGGACTGCCTCTACCCAGGAATAATCGCAGATCCTGGCTCCTGGCCCGGATTCTCCGCCAACGGATACGTGCTTGATGACAGGGATTCCGTCAGAAGAGCGGTATCCATCGATATAAGGCTGCAGATCCACGGCGGTCAGCATCGGTTCGATCATTACGGAGTGGTGGAAGAGAGGAAGTGATAAATATATCGGGAGTCTTTTATCAGCCATTTCCTGATCCTCACAGGTAACAGCTATTGTGACATGCTCCCAGCCTTTACCCCAGCTTTTTGGCAGATGGTCTGCAATCCGTTCCGGTCTCTTGGTGATCATGAAGAAGGAACAGTCGGAACGTTCGTGTATCATATCCCATGCTTCCTCTCTCCATTCATCTGCATCAGGATGAAAGAAATCGGATGAAAAGCATGTCCAGATGTGTGAACCATAGGGAACCTTATATCTGCCTTTGTATTTGCCGGATCTCAGGATCTTAACCGGAAGGTCAAAATGCTCAGTCTTCTGTACGATGGAAGGATCCTTTCCGATGGATTCATCCCTTCGATACATGTAACAGTGAAGGCATCCGGTGCTGGCCTTCGTGCACCCGTGCCACAGATTCCAGCCTATCGATTCAGGTGGCCTTGGATCGGTATTTTCTTCCGGGAATAAAGACATCTGTTTCATGGCGTATTCCTTTTTATTGCTTTGAAGTTTCTTACAGTAGGCGTTTTCTTGCCGTATTTGGTTGGGAACGCTTTTTTAGTATAAAGGCTATTATCAAAAATCACAAGGTAACTGACAATAAACTTACGCCATCGTGTCAGAAAAACCAATGTCTATATACCTTAGACTGTGGTACAATGATAAAAATCGACCATGAGATCATAAGTGATATAGATTCGGATACATATCATGCTCGAAGGAAATGGAGAATTATCGGAGGAAACAGAAATGGCTGAAATAAAGAGAAATGATATTGAGAAGGTAAAGGAGCTGTCGCCGGAAGTATATGAGTTTCTGACGGATAGGGAAAAGTGTAATGATTCTACACCGAACGGAAGGATCGATATAACGGACAGATGTTATGCGATGGTTTCAAGTTATGAAACTGCTCCCAGGGATGATAAAGCTTTTGAAAGTCATAGGAAATACATCGATGTTCAGATGCTCATTTCCGGGAAAGAGATCATTGAGATCGCGCCTATAGATACGCTCTCTGTTACTGAGGATTATTCTGATGAAAAGGACTGCATGTTTTATTCAAACGAAACACGTGGCGATGATCTGATCCTTGAACCGATGAACCCTGTGATCCTCATGCCGGAGGTCGGACACATGCCGGGCGTTTCATGCGGACACTCTGAAAAGGTTAAGAAGATAGTTGTTAAAATTCCTGTGGGGGAATAGTAATGGATTCAATTATTAAAAGTAATCATTAGTATTCGCAATGTGAGATAATTCAGGAGGTACCAATGGATATTTCAGATGATCTTATTGCAAATGTATTAAAGCATTTAGACAGTGAAACCTCCGGGGGATCAATGCGGATGAGTGTGAATTTCGATGAAAGCCAGAAAGAGGAGAGCGTCGTTTCGCATAAGTGCTGCCATGCCTACGGAAATCCCGCTACAGATACAATTGCAAAGCTGGATATGTATTCGGATCTGTATCTTAAGGATATGGAGGAATATAAATAAGGAAGCAAGCTGAAATATGAGATGATGCAGTATGAGATTGTATTGTAGGCTTTCAGGGATAGTCATATGTGTTGCAGATATTATGTTGAAAGTTCAGAGAGAACGCGGGAACTGGTAGCGCAGATGCCACCGTCGCTGCGGAGCCGCTGGGAGCGGACCGATGCTGTGAAGAAATCCGGTGAGATTAAGCCGACAGATGTTGCTCCGGTGATCGCGCCGAATAGCAGGGGTGAAAGAGCGGTCTATCCGATGAAGTGGGGTTATGCGCTTTCGAGCCTTGTGATAAATGCCAGGGTGGAGAGCGCAGCAAGTAAACCGAGCTTTGCGGACGGCTGGAAATCCCATCGCTGTATCATCCCGGCGACGTACTATTACGAGTGGGAGCACCTTAAGGATATGCGGACCGGTAAGGAAAAAACCGGCGATAAGTATATCCTGCAGACGAAGGGCAAGGAAACAACGTATCTTTGCGGTCTGTACCGGATAATCGGCGAGCTTCCGTATTTTGTCATCCTTACAAGGCAGCCCGGTGAGAGCATCCGATTCATACACGACAGGATGCCTCTTATCCTTCCGGAGGAGTATATCGATGACTGGATAAAGCCGGATTCTGTGCCGGAGGATATAATCGGAAATGCGATAACGGATCCTTTTTTTGAGAAGTATAAAGAGGGAATCGAGCCGGCAGAACAGCTGAGTTTTCTGTAGGAAGTTATCCGTAATATGAGCGTAATCGGTCTATACACTACTAGTGTTATTAAGGAGGATTAAAAGATGCAGTTTACAACATTACAGAAAGACATGATGCAGGCGATGAAGGACCATGATAAAGCGAGAAAAGACGCGATTTCCACGCTTGTATCCGCCACAAAGAAGCTTGCAATCGATGCAGGATGCCGCGATGATATCCCTGACGATATGACCGACCAGGCTATCCTTAAGGAGATAAAGAGCGTCAAGGAGCAGATAGAGACATGCCCGGACTCAAGAGCTGACCTTAAGGTAGAATATGAAGCAAGACTCAAGGTATTTGAGGAATATGCTCCCAAGATGCTCTCCGCAGAGGAGGTCGAAGCGATCCTTAAGGATAAGTTTGCCGATGTCATAGCCACCGGAAACAAGGGCCAGATCATGAAAGCCGTAATGGGAGAGCTAAAGGGTAAGGCAGACGGTAAGGTAATAAATGAAGTCGTAGCAAAGATGATGGGGTGATATGTAAGGCATATGGGATTATTTGGAATCTTCTCAAAAAAGACCGGTAGCGTTGCCCCGACATATAACTTTGATCCTGAAAATGAGAAACCGATGATCCGTGCATCCATATGTAACGGAGAGCAGGTGGCAGGGTTTAAGAATGTAAAGACCGGGGAATTCCACGAAGTCATGATGATACGAAGCGAAGAGGATCTGCAGCTTTTTAAACAGACCTACCAGCTTGATAAAGTGGAAAAAGTGTATTGAAGGGAATATCACCCGGAAGAGATTTTCATATGAAACCTGTAAATATTTATGCACTTACAAGAGTATCCGGATCTGACAGGCAGGGGCGGCTGGAACGCCAGATGTCCGGACGCGGGCGCTATCTAAAGATAAAAGAATGGGAAATCACCGGATTGAAAAGCTTTATTACCAGGCTTGGAGAATACTATCCGGATGCTTTTTCCCTGAACTTTTATTATTCTTTTTCCATACCAAAGCTGGGGAAGGAATTTGATCTGATACGTGTCTCTGATGATTATGTGCTCAATGTTGAGCTGAAAAGCGGGAATGTCTCCGACGAAGCGATAAGAAGACAGCTTTCGCAGAACAGATCTTACATTGCTTCTCTTGGCCGTTCTATGTATTTTTATACCTATGTCAGCGATAGCGGAAGGCTGGTGCGACTTGCCGGAAGTGGAAGATTGGTGGAAGCGCAGTGGGATGAGCTTGCAGAGATACTTAAAAAACAGATTGATCCTTATGAAGGCGAGATCGAGGATCTTTTTAAAGAGGAGCTTTATCTGATCTCTCCTCTCAGTGATCCCGCCAAGTTTTTGAGGGGAGACTATTTTCTCACTTCCCAGCAGAAAGATATCCGTAAGCAGATATTAAAGCAGGTTTTCTCCGATAAGGATGCTGCAGAGACAGTCGTTCCGGTATTCGGCTTTACCGGGCTTCCCGGAACCGGAAAAACAATTCTCTTGTATGATCTTGCCATGACCCTTTCAAAGACGGAAATGGTCTGTGTTTTCCATTTTGGATCTCGTGAGAAAGAACTTGAAGAGCTGGACGATCGCTTAAAAAGGATAGATTTCTATTACTGCCTGGAAGATGAGAAAATAGAAACCGGAAGGAAGTACTACGCGATCATGGTTGATGAGGGTCACAGGGCCGGTCCCAAAGCTATTTCGAGGATCCTGGAACTGTCCCGGGAATGGAAGGCACCCGTTATATTTGCATATGACAGTGTAGAGCCGATCGCACCGGAGGAGCGCGGAAATGCCGGTGCAGCACAGATTGAGGATATTCCGGGTTTCATCGGGTATCACCTGACAAACAGGATACGACTTAACAGCGAGCTTTCATCATTTATCAGTTGTGTAATGTGCGTGAGCGGACGAAATCACAGGAGAGATTATCCGAACGTGACATTATTTTATGCAGGTGATGATACGGAATGTGAGAACCTTCTTGAGATACTGAAAAGAGACGGGTATGTGTGTTTAAAGGGCTCCGATGCCGGAACATGTAAAGAATTTGAAAAAGTGGCAATGGTTATGGGAGAATCCTACGTTTACGATGAAGAGGGTTTCCTTAAATCCGGATCACCCGGGGAAAACAGGGATAATCCGTCCAAGGTACGGGAACTTTACCATGGTCTGTCACGTGCAAAAAAGAAAATTGCAATAGTCGTTAAGAATAATGAGGCTGTTTTCGACCGCATTATAGGAGCGTTGCAAAGGTGAGCCATGGGGAGCGGTAAGGTGAAGAAAAGGAAATGAAACTGTATTTTATAAACGGAAGCAAACAAAAAAAGCTTCTTTTGGAATCGGATTATTCCGATGATATTTATGACACTCTTATCGGTTTTTTTGAGGAACATGAGAGATTCCCGCATATTCTGAAAGCTGAAATGACAAACGAAGGAATAAGGATTTCTTTCGAGAGCAGCAGCGAATCCTTTTTGGTAGAAGATGCATCGGAGGAAGAGGCGAAGGAGATAAAAGACTATATCCGAAATTGGTAAAGGAAAATTTTGTTTTTTCTAAACTTTTCCGTCATCCGGCCGATATATATATCACAAAAAGAAATAAGCGTTTAGCCATCGGACCCGGGCTACGGTATTCGGCTGAAAGGTTATCGGCCGGGTGACGGAAAGAGGAATGAGGCATAAGCGGCGGAAAGGAAAAAAATGAATAGTCAATATTAGAAGACGCTTGGTAAACCGGGCGTCTTTTTGACAAAAGCGGAAAATTACGCAACAATTAACAATAATGATGATACAGATAGATAAAAAAGAATTCTATAAAAAACTTTGGCAGCTGTCGATCCCCATAATGTTTCAGAGTCTGATGCTGGCTTTAGTAGCGGCCGGGGATGCGCTTATGCTGGGGCGTGTGGCACAGGAACAGATGACAGCGGTATCCCTGGCCACCCAGATACAGTTCGTCCAAAATATGATTATCTCCTCGGTTACCGCCGCAGGGGCCATTTTGGGTGCCCAGTATTGGGGAAAGGGCGATAAAACCACTCTTCGCAGACTTTTTAACCTGATGCTGATGATCGTCGGCGCAGTGTCATTTGTCTTTTTCCTGCTGTGCGAGTTTGCCCCCGGGGCCATGATGCATATTTTTGCACACGATCCGGTGCTGGTAGAGATTGGCAGCGGGTACCTTAGAATAGCCGGATGGTCCTATCTGATCACCGGGATCTCCCAGTGCTATCTTGCGATAATGAAGGTGACGGAGCATGTCACACCCGGAGCATTTATCAGTGCCAGCGCGGTGATCGGCAATATCATATTAAATGCCATATTCATATTCGGCCTTATGGGTGCTCCCAGAATGGAGGCAGCCGGCGCAGCTCTCGCCACCACCATCGCCAGAGTGATCGAGCTTTCTCTTTGCGTGATCATCTCCGCCGGGAAAGGATTTCTGCGGCCGGATTTCAGAGGATTTTTCAAAATAGGCACAGGCTTGTTTAAAGATTTCCTTAAGCAGTTGTTGCCGCTTATAGGCGGGGCATTTCTCTGGGGTGTAGGATTCACCTCTTATACCGCTATTATGGGGCATCTGGGCGTGGACGCCGCAGCGGCAAATTCCGTTGCGGCTGTGGTGAGAGACCTTGTGTGCTGTGCCTGTAATGGTGTGGGTACCGCTGCGGGCATCATGGTGGGAAATGAGCTGGGTGCCGGAAATCTTGAAAAGGGCAAGGCATATGGGATCAAGCTCAGAAATATTTCCTATGTGATTGGTTTTGCTTCTACGACCGTAGTGCTGGCGGTAACACCGCTTCTCCTTAAATTCGTCATCCTTACGGAAAAAGCCCAGAGCTATCTGCTGGGAATGATGATAATAATGTCAATATACATGATAGGCAGATGCGTAAATACTGTGTGCATCAACGGAATACTGGACGGTGGCGGCGACACGGTCTTTGATATGTACAGTCTGGCCATCTGCATGTGGGGAATCGCAATACCTCTGGCGATACTGGGGGCCTTTGTTTTTCACTGGAATGTGCTGCTGGTCTACGCCTGCACCTGTCTGGACGAGGTGGGCAAGATCCCCTGGGTCATGATCAGACTGGGCAAGTATAAATGGGTGAAAAATCTTACGAAGGACTACTGACCCGGCCGGATTGTGGTATAATGGTTGAAAGCAGTTTATTTGGAAGAAAGCAGTTTTTTTACCAACGAAAGGAAACACGGACATGCCGGAAAAATATCTGGATGATGTGATCGAGAAAAAACTGGAAAAAGATGGATCATGAAAAGGGGTCAAAATGGATAACAGTGCAGCGAGCAACATAGATAACGGAGTGGGTCAGTTCGAAGCCGAGGCCAGCATGGCGGTGGTTGATGCCGTTCCCTTATTTGATGTATCCGAATATCCGGAGGAGCAACGGGGTATTATAACCGAGTGCAACCGAAGGATCGATGAGGCAAACAACAAATACAGGGTCGCTAAATTCAGGGAGGACATGTTCGCCAAGGGATTAAAGGCAGGTATGTATTTCTGCACTTTTGACCGTGACGAAAAGATGCTCAGCTTTGAATTCAATGATGAGACCAGACAGATGCTGGGTTACGACGGACTGGAAGATCTGCCCAACGAGTTTGACAGCTGGGTAAAGACGCTTGTTCCGGAGGAGCGTGACGGCATAGTAAAGCTTTTCTGGGATTCGGTCCGCATTCACCGCGAATTGCCCGATATCACCCACGCCACTTATCGAATGCAGAGAAAGGATGGCAAGATCATCTGGGTGACGGGTGCGGGAAGATTTATCAGGCGCCCGGATGACGGCTCGCTTGAGATTTATATGGGGTGCTATCGCGATATCACCGCACAGAAGGATCGTGAGGAATACTTAAAGATAATCGAGGCTATAGGCAAGGTATTCAATTTCTCGTTATTCATCGATGTGAAGGATATGAGTTATCGCATGATCAGCACCAATGAATATGTGGAAAAGGTTCCGAAGGATCCGGATGCTCTTGAGTTCCTCAAAAGAAATGTCGATTCTTCGGTGGCGGGAAGCTTCCGCAAGAGCTTGTATGACTGGCTTAACAAGGATCTGATCCTTTCTGCGATAGAAGAGCACGGATCCGCGAGCATGGAGTTTTACAGCGAAAGCGCGCACCGCTGGTTCAACGGAATCTTTATGCTCGGTGACAGGAACGAAGACGGAAGCATAGCGCATATAGTGTACGGCTGTCTGGATAACACCGATGCAAAGCTGCAGAATCTGGCTCAGCAAAAGCTTATTTCGGAATTCGAGACAGAAATATACATTGACTCTCTCTCTCAGATCCGCAACAGAAGGTTCCTGGATGAAAAGCTTATCTATGAGCCCTGCCATGCGGTGGTTATGGCTGATATCGATCTCTTTAAGAAGGTCAACGACACCGCAGGCCATCAGGGCGGGGACGAAGCGATACAAAAAGTGGCAAAGATCCTGAACCAGTCTGTCCGAAAGGAAGATGTGGTGGTGCGCTACGGCGGTGACGAATTCATGATGGTATTCTTTGATATCACAAGGGAAGACCTGGAAAACAAGCTGTCGTATCTGCAGTCCGCGGTCAGAAAAGTCAAGATCGAGAACAGCCCGGAAGTCAAGATAACCATGAGCTTCGGCGGCGCCTACAGAACGGACCTGGTAAAGAATCTTATAGAAACCGCTGATAAAGCTCTTTATGAATCCAAAAAGATAAGGGATACCTATACGGTGATCTAAGCATTAACCGGCGCCGGAGGAAAAATGGGAAAAGCCAAGTTCAGCTGCGATTACAGGAATCTGACAATAGCATTTAACGAATTTCACGATATGAAATTGAAGGATCTTCCGGTCTATGGAGAATTCTGCCTTATTGAGCTGAAAGAGGGCGGATATACCGCAGGAGAATGGCACCCGGACGATGCCTGCGGGGAGGGAAAATCCCTGTCGGGTCAATTCATTCGCGGACTTGCGGATTCGATCCCTGTAGATGAGGTGTCAAAATGGCATTCTCTGGAGCGCTATGATCTTTCAGACTGCTTGAAGCAGGAGGACATAGGGCTTATCAATAACGGAGTCCCCGGTGATGATATATACTCTTTTAAGATATCGGGTTTTAAGTCTTTAAAAGACGGAGACGCCCCCATGAACGCCCGGTACTGTCTTCTGATATTAAAGGATGGAGGAATGTCCGGCGGAAGATGGGAAAAGTGGAGAAAAAAGAGCGACGGATGTTTTGAACACTCATCCGGAGGAATTAATATCGGCAAAGAGGAAGTGTGGGCATGGGCCCCTTTAAGTCCCGATAAGTTTTCCGTTGCGGAAGAGGAACTGGAAGCAGAGAGAAGGCACGAGGAGGAACTGAATAGGAATCCTTCCGCCGATCCGGTAAAATTCGAATACGGAACCGATATAAAAGTCTATTACGCTAAAGCTCTGAGAAAGCTTAAAAAGAAGTATCCATGGGCAACTCAGGCACAGATGAAAAAGAAGACGCCCTGGCAGATAGTGCCGCTTCACGGGCAGTATGTTTTCGGACAGGTCAGCAAATCCTTTTATGATACGGATATAGTGGATGAATGGAAGGATGGTAATACCGCCGATGAATTTATAGATTTCTTGTGTGAATATTCCGAGGAACCGGTTAAGGACTCGGATCCAAACAGGAAATTCCGGCTGGGTCAGGACATAGAAGTATATATCAAAAAGGCATTTGAAAATGTCAAAAAGGATTATCACTGGCTCGACAGGAAAACTGCGGATGCACAGTACCGGTATGAGATAAAAAAGATCGGCGGCTCTTTGGAATTCGTGGTATATTATGGTGACAGCAAAAAATATTACGTATGTGACTGCGACTCTTCCGAAAGATTCATAGAGCTTGTGGAACACGACTATCAGAATGCCGCGCTTAGAGCTAACTCTGTGGTATCAAGTTATGAGGTCCACTTCGGACATGTGGAGATTTATGGATGGAATCTCGAAAGATATGTCTTTTCGAAGCTTCAAAGCGGTGATTACAAGGTAAACGTGCAGGCCGGAGACCGCGTGACCGGCGGCGGAAGAGAGTTCTTTATCACCCCCTCCTGCTTCGAAGCAGATACTTACGGGGAATTTCTTGACCGCTATCTTGAGATAGTTCCGGGAAGATCTTTCGGACTGTATAAGGAGGACCTTCTCTCCGACGAAAAGCTTAAAAAATTCCTCGGCTACTGACAGTCGGGGATTCTATCTGCACAGGCCTGAATAGAAAATCTTCATAAATTGTTCGATTTACAAATACGAACAGATGTTCTATACTCATATTTACCATAGGGGAAGGTGTGAGTATGAGAGCAGATCTTAAAACAGTGGATGTCATATGCCAGCATTCAAGGGACGGAACGGTGTTTCCCCTGAAAGTGCGGGTGATAGATGATGACGGTGAGTATCAGACCTATACTATAAAAGATTACAGAGACAGATCTCACAGGGGAACCAGGGAGCTTCCGGACGGGGTATACGTTACGGACAGAACCCTTGTTTTTGAATGTCATGTAATGGTTTTCGGCATGCAAAAGATGATAAGGCTTTATTACGATCCATCGGGCACCATATGGAAGATGACTGCGATGTAGAAAGGCTCCGTGCGGAAGCCGCGGCGCATGTAGCAGCGCTTCAATCCGGTAAACCAGGAGGTTAGGAATCATGTTTTTTGGCGTAAAGAAAATTCGAAAGGCTGCATTTTTGGCAGCAGCGGTGGCGGTCATTGCAATTTCCCAGGCCGGCTGCGCAACCGAAAGCGTAACTCAGTCCGCCCTGCCCAAGGAGGATAAGCCCCCGAGTCCCGTAGTAAGTGCGGTTGATTTTGAACATGAGCTGGATTCTTATGTCCCCAAAAAGGACGAGTATAATTTCTACTTTACCTACAAGATCGTTCACCCCTGGTGGGACGCTGTGGCGCTTGGCATGGAAGATGCGCAGAGGCAGTATCTCGAAAGGGGAGTGACTGTTACATACGAATATATGGCACCGAGCGAAGCATCGGCCGAGGATCAGAAAGAGAGGCTTTCGCTGCTCGAACCCGATGATTATGATGTGGTCGGAGTCGATGTGGCCGATGATGCGATAATTTCACCGGTCCTTGATGAAATGATGGATGAAGGCTTTAAGATAATGACTTTTTCAAGCTCTGATGCATCCGAAGGCTGTAAAAGGATCGCTTATGTGGGCAACACCCACAACTATCAGGATGGAGCCGATCTGACAGAGGCGCTCTGCGAAAAGCTTGGTTATAAGGGAAAGGTGGCCATCCTGGTCGGAAGCAAGGGCGCGCCATGTCACGAGGATCGTGCGCGGGGAGCAAAGGATACTATCGCCAAGTATACCGACATGGAAATAGTTGCTGTGGAATACGATATGGATTCCATAGATAAAGCTTATGATCTTACGCTTGGGATCATAAAGGATCATCCCGATCTTGACGGGATCATATGCTGCAATATGAGTAATCCCGTGGGGGCGGCAAGAGCGATAACCGAAAAGGGCAGCAGCGCAGTGATCGTGGGAATGGATCACGATAAAGAGGCATTGCGTTATCTCAATGACGGGATTATCTATTGTCTGGGCGTGCAGGATTGCTATTCGATAGGGTTTGACACCATTCAGGTGGCGGTGAAGATCGCCGACGGCAATCCGCCGGGAGTACTGTATCCGGATAAGGCAAACGAGATCACTACGATCATTTATCAGGAAGATGCGGCAATGATGCTGAAGCTGCTCTATGGTGACATATTATGAAAAAAGAAAAGGAAAAGGGGAGTAAAAGATTTGTATACACAGCTATTGCGGGCAGTGTTGTGTTAATGATCGTTCTGACACTCTCCACGCTCTGGGCCTCAAGGAAGACCGTGTCGTCAACCGATGAAGCGGTTGCAGCGGTGAGCTCCTTCTATCTGGAAGCCATGGCAGATCAGCGGGCCCAGACGATCACAAACCTTATAAACAGTAATTTTGAACACATGGAAAAGGCTCTGGATGTTATTGAGGAGGAGCAGGTCGAGTCTCAGGAGGATCTTAGGAGATTGCTGGGTGAGATCAAGAGGCTGCTTTCGCTCCAGAGATTCGCACTGGTGGATACGGACAACGTGGTCTACACCCAGTACACGACTTATAGCGGGGGGAGCCGCTACGATTTCCTGCAGGCAAAAGAGCTGCAGGGGAATGTCATCAGTACGATCAATATGTACGGTTCCTCAAAGCAGTTATGTCTGGCAATCCCCGTAAAAGGGCTGACGATCATGGGGAAGCCCGTAAAGGCATGCTTTGTTCAGATTGACATCAGAGAGATAGCGGATCTGCTGGCATTCGAAGATGATGGCAGGACTTATTTCGGACTGTATGCGGAAAACGGTGGTAATCTGACAGACACCGATCTTGGCCAGATCATTTCCGGAGAGAATTTTCTCAAGGGAACAAAGGATTATCTGTCGCAGGAATCATGGCAAAGAGTAAGTTCGGACTTTGCCGAGGGGAAAAGCGGCAGCGTGACGCTTAATGCCGGCGGAATGATGGAGGCTTTGTGTTATACATCCGTTCCTTATACAGGCTGGATGATGGCTGTACTTATCCGCGAAAGCATAATCGAGGAGCAGATTCACGGGATCAGCGACAATAACCGCCTCACCAGCCGTATGCTGATACTGGTCACGCTGATCACGGTGCTTGCCTTTGCATCCGTGCTTATCCTGCAGCTTCGCAAGACGTCTACAATAAAGCTTGAAGCCGAAAAGGCAACCAGCAGGTTGTTCCAGAGTATGGCAAATATAGATTCAATGACTGGCATCAGGAACAAGCATGCATATTCCGAGTATGAACGCATGCTGAACAGCAAGATTCAGGAGGGCGACCTCGGCGGAAAGCTGGCTGTGCTTGTGTGCGATATCAACGGATTAAAGTATGTAAATGACACGCTCGGACACGCTGCGGGGGACCAGCTTATAAAGGACGCCAGCAATCTGCTGTGCGAGTATTTCGACCATGGTGCCGTATTCAGAGTGGGTGGTGATGAGTTTACGATCATCCTTCATGACAAGGGATTCGAGAGAATGGATGAGGATCTGGCTGCCATCAACCGCGTGATAGAGGATAATATCACAAAAGAAAAGGTTGTGGTATCCATCGGTCATTCTGTGCTCCGCGAGGATGACAAACAGATTAAAGATGCCTTTGAAAGAGCGGATCAGATGATGTACGAACGCAAGCAGGAACTGAAAGCCATGGGAGCAAAGACCAGAGAATCCTGACGGGTTACCATCTCACCCGCCAGCGTTCTCTCAGCTTTTCTATAGGCTCGGAAGGTTTAGCCAAAGCAGCATCAGGCTTTACCTCCCGAGCGATTTTTTTTTTCATTTTCACGAAGCTCGTTGAGGTGCTTTTCGAATATTTCTTCGCTGACCGGTATATCAGCCCAGCCATCTGTCCATGCCGATACGTATGCGGCATTTGAAATTGAAAGTGAATTGAGCCCTTCATAACCGGGTGCAAGAAGCGGTGTTCCGTCAAGGATAGCATCCGCAAAATTGTTCAGAAGAATGGGATGTCCATCCGGCTCCGGTGCGGTGAACTCTTCATATTCCGACTCGGGGCATGCAAAGCCCGATTCGCTGGTAAAGCAGAATTCTCTCTCCGGAACTTTGAGCTTTGTCCACTTAAGGGTGGCATTTTCGAGTACCAGTTTTCCTCTGTCTCCCGATATTTCCAGACGGTTTGTTCCGGGCGCTTCACCGGTGGTGGTTATAAAAGTAGCGCTGGCACCGTTATCGTATTCGCCGTAGATCGTTACATCATCTTCGATGGCAACATTATGGTATTTGCCGAAGGAGCAGAAGGCTCTTACTCTTTTTGGCATACCGAATATCCACTGCCAGAGATCGAGATTGTGAGGTGCCTGATTCAAAAGAACACCACCGCCCTCACCGTCCCATGTGGCACGCCATGAGCCGGAATCATAATAGCTCTGAGTCCTGTACCAGTTGGTTATTATCCAAACCATCCTTTTGAGTTCGCCCAGCTGCCCGCTCTGAACGATCTCTCTTGCTTTGGCGAATATGGGGTTGGAACGCTGGTTGAACATTATGGCAAAAACCACACCCGCCTTTTCGGCAGCAGCATTCATTTCACGGACCTGACGGGTATATACGCCCACCGGTTTTTCTGTCATAACATGGATCCCGCGCTTAAAGCATTCGATCGCCAATGTGGGATGATCATAGTGGGGAACAGCGATGAGAGCTGCATCTATAAGCCCGCTGTCGAGCATTTTGGTGGTATCGTCAAAGCGCTCTGCAGAAGGGCAGATCTCCCCGGCGCGGGCGAGCTTTTCGGGCACGATATCCGATACTGCCGTCACCTCGATGCGGGGGCACTGACCTTCAACCACACTTTTAAGATGTCCGGTACCCATATTTCCGACTCCGATTATTCCAAGTCTTACTATTTCCATATAAATATCCTCCGGTTATTTTATCAGTTCCTTAAGTGCGTCTGACGCTGCTTTGAATGCAGAGAATGAATCGGGATAAGCATATTCGCCCACCTTGCTCTTTTCCTGCCCTTCAAGCTTTTCAAGCCCTTGAAATACCGTAAGGTGCGGCTCGATGGTTAGAACCTCGCCCTTGTACTTAGACAGAAGGAAAGGAAGATTTCCCGCTCCCTTGCCTGCAGGCACCACGGAACCGTCGGGCAGCGCATCTTTGATATGCATGTATTCGACGTAGGGACTTAGCATTTCCCATGCTTCTTTTGTATCCTGTCCGGACTGAATGAAGTTTGCGGGATCGAATATTGCCTTTATTTCAGGAAAGCTTTTTTGTATTTCGAGGCACCTTGAAGCGATATCGCCGTAGATCCCTTTTTCATTTTCGTGGCAGAGTATCACGCCGGAGCCTTTTGCGGCCTCGAGGAATCTCCCCAGCCTTTCGGCCACATCATCAAAGCGGCCTTCTGATCCGTAAAAGCTAAAGAGCCTTATGTGCTTTGTGCCCAGCACCTCGCACAGCTCCACGCCGTGTTTGAAGGAATCGAGATGCTTTTCGAAATCATCGGCAAGGCTTATCTTTCCAAAGGGAGACCCCAGGGACCAGCAGGAGAGCCCCGCTTCGCTCAGCTTGGATCTTACTTCTTTTGCCTTTTCTATCGAGATGTCTGCGATGTTTTGTCCGTCGACACCCCTGATCTCGAGAAGGCTGATTACGTTTTCCTTCATGGCTTTTATCTGTTCATCGATATTCGGAGAGGCTTCGTCTGCAAATGCTGCAAGTTTATATCTCATGGGATCCTCCTGTAACTGTGATCGTTATCATGCTGTGTTTTATATATGCATTTGAATACTTGGGTTATGATCGGATCTTTATCTGTTGTTTAAATACTATCATGAAATAATTTGCATTAAAATTGCAAAATTACTCAAAAATATTGCAAATCAGCGCAGAGTGTGATTAACTACTAAGCAGTAGGAGAAATGGCCGGGTGATTCTGTCCCGGCATCATTTCACTCCCGGTGTCAGATCGGAAAGGAAGAGGGAATGGAGTTTTTCTACGAACATGAAGCTGACGGAATATACACCAGACACATCCGTGAGGAAAACGCGGACGGCAGCGGATATACCACGCACATTCACGACAGATGTGAGATATACTATTTTATAGACGGAGACGCGGGTTACCTTGTGGAAGGTACGGAATACCGCATGAAAAGGGGGAGCCTTCTGGTGATGCGCCCCGGGGAAGTGCACAGGGCAAAGCTTCTTACAAACGGGATATATGAGAGGTATGCGGTCAACTTTCCCATAAGCTTCTTTGACGATATAGATCCCGAGAGACGCCTTATGCGCCTGTACACGGACAGGGCGCTGGGAGAGGGAAATATGTACGAAAAGCCGGAGATGGAAGGCCTGCTTGAACAGCTGTGCAGCGAGCATCCCGATGAATACGACAGAAGGATAGCTGCGCACCGGGTCCTGATCGATATACTTTCAAGGCTGGATGATGAATTCAGAGAAAGAACCGAGGGCAGAAGCCGGGCAAAGAGCAGGAAGAGCTCGGCATCCGAAAAGATGCTGAAGTATGTGAACGGACATATTTTTGACGAGCTCTCCGTTTCGGTGCTTGCAGAAAAGTTCTATATGAGCCGCTCCCAGGTGGGAAGGATATTCAAACAGTCCACAGGAGCTTCACCCTGGGAATATATAACGGCAAAAAGGCTCATCGCGGCAAGAGAGATGTTGGGCGAGGGTACTTCTGCTGGGGAAGCAGCGGAAAAATGCGGCTTTGGGGATTATTCATCCTTCTACAGAGCCTACGTAAAAAGGTACGGGGAAAGCCCGAGAAAATAATATCACAAAGCGAAAAATCATATAACCGTAAATCACATAACTGTAGATCACATAACGAAAGAGGTATTTCAACATGGCTGAGCAAAAAAAATACAAGGCGGGAACATTTTTTCATCACATCTGTCAGGCCGCAAGGGAGCGCGCAGAATCGGTGGAGGATACGATCGCGTGGGCGGTGAAGCTGGGATATTCAGCAGCGGAGCCTGATGCGGATGACCTTGAGGGCACGGAGCTTCTTGCAAAAAAGGGTATGGCAGTAAGCAGCATTTACCGCAATTACAGCTGGCAGAAAGGGATAGACAGGGCTTTTATGGAGGATCATATCCGCATAGCAGGGCGCCTGGGAGCTTCAAAGATCATGGCGATCCCGGGCTTTTACAGCGGTAAGGATCATGATAAAGCCGAGCTTGAGAAAATGCACGAAGGCATGAGGCAGCTGTCGGAGCTTGCAAAGGAAAACGGGCTTACCCTGACCATCGAGGATTATGATAATGCATTAAGTCCTATTGCCACCATGGATGGGATGCAGTCCTTCCTTGAAGCGGCGCCGGGTCTTAAGGTCACATTGGATACGGGCAACTTTATCTTCAGCGCGGAGGATGCCCTTAAGGCGCAGCAGAAGTTCCTGCCGCTGATCGTGCATGCACATCTTAAAGACCGCCTGTGGAGCCGAAAGGGAGAGGGGGATACTCTCGAATGTATAGACGGACGCATACTCTATCCCTGTGCGGTGTGTGACGGAGATATACCGATAAGAGAGGTAATGAGGGTGCTTTCGGAGAGCGGCTATGACGGATATGTGGTGGCCGAGCATTTCGGAAGCCGCTCCTACGCTGAGAACATGGAAAGATCCATTCTCAACATGAGAAAGGAAGGCTGGGTAGAATGATAAGAGTTACTGTATGGAATGAATACGAGCATGAGAGAAAGATCCCCGAAATAGGGAAGATTTACCCGGAAGGAATTCACGGTGCCATAAAAAAGATACTCTCTTCCGAGGATGATATGATCGTCCGCTACGCTACTTTGGATGAACCGGAGCAGGGCCTTTCCGAGGGAATATTATCGGACACTGATGTGCTTATCTGGTGGAGTCATGCCAGGCAGGATGATGTCACGGATGAAAATGTGCAGAGAGTGATAGATCATGTTCACAGCGGCATGGGGTTGATAGCGCTGCATTCCGCCCATTTCAGTAAAGTATTCAGGCGGCTCATGGGTACGCCCTGCACCCTTAGCTGGAAGCACGGCGACAGGGAGAAACTGTTTTGTGTAAACCCGGCGCACCCCATAGCGAAAGATGTGCCCGGGTGTATAGAGCTCGAAGACGAAGAACTTTACGGAGAGCCTTTTGCAATACCAAACCCCGATGAAGTGGTATTTATGGGATGGTTTGCAGGCGGGGCGGTATTCAGGAGCGGATGCACTTTTACCCGGGGATATGGAAAGATTTTTTATTTCCAGCCGGGGCATGAAGAGAACCGCGTGTACGACCATCCGGATATCAGCAGGATCCTGATAAACAGCGTAAGGTGGGCAGCACCCGTAAAGCGCCTTGCATCGCCGCCCGACAATATAGAGCTGCGCTGAAAAGAAAGACTCTTTTTATAGCTTTTGAATCAGTTTTTGATCAGTCTGATCACAGCTTATAGAATTCGTCCAGATACTTGCGGGTATTGATGCACATTTCCTTAAACAGCTCCCTTGACTGATCCATGGTGAGGGTGCCGCAGAGTGGCTGGTTTGCGAATGCCGCATAGATCTTATTGAGATCTCTTTCTTTGATGCCTTCGTAGGTAGCTTCAATGTTGGCAAGATTGCGGTAAACGAGATTTGCCACTGTGATGGGAAGAGGCTTTGATACCACGGGTTTAACCTGATCGTTTGAGAAGATGCAGTTGGTCTCCACGATGCTTCCGATGGGCATTTGAGGCATCTGTCCCTGATTCGGGATATTCACATTTGATACCACTGTCTTGAATCCCAGCAGAGCCTTCATAAGGTCAACTGCTTCCTCCGCGGATTTGACCACGGGGAATTCCATTCGTCCCTCTGCCATCTCAATGGTCTCGGCTATTTTATCAGCCTGCATTTTTTCCCTGAAATCAACTGATGTAAGCCCGAACTGCCATTCCCGGACAGTTTCGGGATCTTTCAGATACCATGTGTTCGGCATAAACTCAACAAGATGCCTGTCACCTGCAGCGGCCAGTGCACCATACTTTCTGAACATATCAAGCTTAACCTTGTTGCCGTATGCAAAGGGATCAGTCTTGAAAGCGAAGCGGTCATCTCCCTCTTCGTAGTAACCTTCCTCATAAAACTTATCCATAAACTCCGGAAGCAGTGCGAGCAGATCTATGTTCTGATACTTCGCTTCGGTTATCCATGTAAAGTGATTGATACCGCAGGCATCGGTATAGATGTCCTGACGCTGCACTTCTATGCCTTTTATTTCTTTAAGCACGCAGGTAAGGAATTTCTGCGCATGGAACACTTCATGGCAGCAGCCGAAGGCTTTGATCGAGGGAAAAATATCGTACAGCACTTTGGTGCATATGCTCATGGGATTTGTGAAGTTGATAACCCATGCATCGGGGCAGACTTCTTTTATTTTGCGAGCGAACCCTTCATAGATCGGAACTGTACGCATTGCACGCAGCACTCCGCCGGGGCCTACGGTGTCACCGACTGACTGGTAGATCCCGTACTTTTCGGGGGCGTGCACATCGCTGCGCATCTCGTTAAAGGTTCCGGGGAGAATGGATATCACCACAAAGTCCGCGCTCTTTAATGCATCTTCGAGGTGCTCACAGAGTGTGTAGTCAAATTTCGATTTTGTGCGGGGATCACGGTTTATATAATCTCCTATTCTGGCATTGCGAGCCGCTGCCTCCATATCGATATCATAGAGTGCGATCTCTCCGGAAAGGTTTTCCGAAACCGCCAGATCCGACATGAATGTACGTGCCCACTGTTTTGATCCGCCTCCTATATAGGCAATCTTGATTCTTCTTTCCATATCATTTTTCCTCATATTGTATTTTTATGGATCTTTTACTATATACTGTACTGCTGATGTTTACGTGCAGGTGTGCATCTATACGGATGCGCATCTATACAAATGATATATATTTTTTAAGAACATTGTCAACAGTTTTATCATGCCGAAAGCGCGCGGGGAAGATAGAAAAAGCAGAGGCACCGGCGAGAGAGAAAAACTTATTTCAAATAAGGCGTACTTGCTGTATAATTATGTGGCCGAGAAGCGGAGAGAGCCGTGGCATAATTCGCATTAAGGCATAAGACACTAAGACATAAGTAAAAGCGTGAAAATGAAAGAAATAACTTACGAAGAACTGAATAACCTGCAGAAGGATTCATATATACTGATAGATGTGAGAGATGAAGGGCTGAGAGCATACGGAATGATACCCGGTGCCCATGCGATAGATATTGAATCGGGGCCTGATGCGATAAGAGATGATTTAAAGCGGATACCTCAGGATAAAAAGCTGATATTCTACTGCGAGATAGGAAGAAAGACAAGGGACCTTGACGATAGCGAATTTTCGGAAGGACGAGAATGCTACAGCCTTGAAGGCGGGTATCTCGGCTATGTCAGAGCTGAAATGTCGAATGAGGAAAGCCTTGAGGACAAGAAGAAAAAGGCTGAGGAGAGCATCCAGAAAAGATTCCACAAGAAGCTTTTTTCGCCCTTTGCCAAGGCCTGCAAGACCTACCGCCTCATAAGCGAGGGAGATCATATCGCGGTATGCATTTCAGGCGGCAAGGATTCCATGCTGATGGCCAAGCTCTTTCAGGAGATAAAAAAGCACAGGCAGTGTAATTTTGATCTTACATTCCTTGTGATGGATCCCGGATATAATAAAGATAACAGAGCGCTCATCGAGAGCAACGCCAGGGCTTTGGGTATTCCCATCACCGTATTTGAGAGTGATATATTCGACGCGGTTGATACCATAGATAAAAACCCGTGCTATTTATGTGCCAGAATGAGAAGAGGATACCTGTACAGCAAGGCCAGGGAGCTTGGATGCAACAAGATCGCTCTCGGTCATCACTATGATGATGTGATCGAGACCATACTTATGGGGATGCTGCAGGGGGCGCAGATACAGACCATGATGCCCAAGCTGCACAGCACCAATTTTGAGGGAATGGAGCTTATCCGCCCGATGTATCTTGTGAGGGAGAGTGACATCTGTGCATGGCGCGATTATAACGATCTGCATTTCCTGCAGTGTGCGTGTCACTTTACGGATACCTGCTCCACATGCCACGAGGACGGCACAACCTCCTCCAAGCGCCTTGAGACAAAGAAGCTTATCGCCTCGCTTAAAAAGGATAATCCTTTTATCGAGTCCAATATTTTTAAGAGCGTTGAGAATGTAAATCTCGACACCGTGATAGGATATAAAAAGAACGGTGTAAGACATCACTTTCTGGATGAATATGATATCTCCGAATAATAAAACAGGCTGGTGATAGTATGGCTGTAGAAGACGGCGTGTGGATCATGAAGGGCCTTGATCGGAATGACCCTTACAGGATACGTACATGGAATGAACTGGTAAACTGGATAAATGAAGTGGGATTTCTTCCCCTTTTTGCAAATGATGTGGAAGGTTTTTCCGCAGAGGAGCATGTATCGCCGGACTACTGGTGGACCGGGGTAAGGGATGAGGACCCATGGGAGTGGCGCGAGATAATAGCATCGAGCCACCGGGTGGCATACGGTAAATTCTTTGACCAGAAGGCAGGTTTTATAAGCCTTGAGTGGCTTCCCTATTTTGCCAATTTCAGGAGAAAGGGATATGATTTTGATTCCCGCTGGGAAGACGGGCTTGCAAGCCGCAGGGAAAAGATAATCATGGATATGCTGACCGGCAGGGATGAAGACGGAGATATGACTTTTCCCGATGATCAGATCCTTTCCACGGAACTTAAAAAGAAAGCCGGATTCGGAAAGGGCGGAGAGAAGAATTATTCCGGTATCGTCACAGGACTGCAGATGCAGACATATCTTGTGATAACCGATTTTAGAAGACGCACGAATAAAAAAGGTGAAGAGTACGGGATGGCAGTGTCGGTGATGCTTCCGCCCGAAGCGGTGTGGGGGTATGAAGCCGTAACCGCTGCCTACAATGAAAGCCCGGCAGAGAGCTACGACAGGATCGTATCGCGTGTCATAGAGAAGTTCCCCGACGCAAGAGAGGGGGATGTTATCAGGCTGATCGGAAGGAGACCATAGATGTTTTATGCAATAAGGGAAACTTTACAGGAAGTATCAAGAGAAGAGCTGAAAAAGGCCGATTTTCAGTACGTGGCCGCAGTATCTTACGAAGAGTGGATCAAAAGCCGCGACAGCTTCGAGATGGGAATCGATATGGACCAGAACATTTCGGAGATATACACCACCAAGGCTGAGGTGAACTATGATTCACTGACGGGATCTTTTTCCATTCCGAACAGAAAGGATTTCTCGAAGGAAGATTATAAATTTGCCTTTGCGCTTGACGAAAAGGGGATCGTATTTATTGATGACAGCGGCAAAGCGGCAGAGATAATCAAAGCCGTAAAGGGCACTAAGAAGTGGAAATTTCCGAGCCTTGAAAGGTTTCTCTACGACTTTCTGGATCAGATAGTATTGGACGATCTCAGACTCATGGAAAAATATGAGCGGGAGCTTGATTCCATTGAGGAAAAGATAATGGAGGGAGAAGAGAAATTTCCCACTAACCGTCTGAACGAGATAAGAAGCGATATAAGAGATCTGCGCATTCATTATGAGCAGTTGATGGATCTGGGTCAGGAACTGGAGGAAAACGAGAATAACTTCTTTAAGACTGAGAATCTGAGATATTACAGAATGTTTTTAAACCGTATGGCCAGGCTTCACGATAACTCTGCATCCCTCAGAGATTACACTATGCAGCTGAGGGATTTATATAAAGCGCAGATTGACGTAAAGCAGAACAGGATAATGACCGTCCTTACGGTTGTGACCACTATCTTTATGCCTCTTACACTGATAGCCGGATGGTATGGAATGAACTTCAGATTTATGCCGGAACTTGAGTGGAAATGGAGCTATCCCGTGGTTATAGGAGTGTGTGTGCTGATCGCGGTGGGGAGCCTGCTGTTTTTCAAAAAGAAGAAGTGGCTGTGAACTTCCTCTTAACCGGCATGATCTTTACTGATCTTCCCTTTAATATCAAAAAAACTATTGACATAATATATTGTGCGCAATATAATTATGCAAAAGATAAGCAAAGGGGTGACCGATAATGTCACAGGAGTATGAACAACTGAAACTCGAAAACCAGCTGTGTTTCCCCATGTATGCATGCAGCAGGAAGATAGTGGGGAGCTACACACCTTATCTCGGTCCGCTGGGTCTTACATACACTCAGTATATCGTACTGATGGTCCTTTGGGAAAAAGAATCCGTCAATGTGGGACAGCTTGGAAGTATTCTTCATCTGGATGCCGGGACACTCACACCGCTTCTTAAGAGACTTGAAAAAAGCGGATATGTTACCAGGGAAAGGTCAAAAGAAGACGAGCGTGTTACCGTAATAAAGATCACACCCGAGGGAAATGAGCTCAAGGAAAAATGTAAGGATATTCCCCTCAAGATGGCTTCGAACGGCTCCGCATTAACTCAGAAGGATGCAAAAGAGCTGTACAGATTATTGTACTTATTCCTAGAGGGATGACACTTTTTGCTTATAGATCAAAAAGTGATCTGACCGATAGATACAAACATAGAAAACGTTCATGAAGTAAGGAGGAAAAATCATGACATACGCAGTAAGATACTACACTAAAACAGGCAATACCAAAAAGCTTGCCGATGCTATCGCAAATGTGCTCGGAGTTGAATCAATGCCCATCAGCGTACCTGTAAGTGAGCCTGTTGATTACCTCTTCCTTGGAAATTCATTTTATGCATTTACCATCGATCCGGAGGTCAGAAAGTTTGTTGCTTCACTTGATAAAAACAAAGTAGGAAAGATCGTAAACTTCGGCACTGCAGCAATGCTCAACTCCACATACAGAAAGGTAAGAGCAGAGGCCAAAAAGGTCGGTGTTGAAATGGATGAAAAAGAGTTCCACTGCAGAGGCGAATTCAAGGGTGCCAACAAGGGAAGACCGAACGAGAATGATATCGCTGCAGCAGTTGAATTTGCAAAGCAGTATCTTTGATCGATATAAGATGATCGTGTAATAAAAATATCCTTGTTTATGTTTGCGTTATTTGCGGGGACAGAAGTTTCTGTCCCCGCAGTTTTTTTACAATTCTGCCGCGTTTTTTATTTTGGCCTCGATTTTTTTACTTTATACCTTTTTATACAATTATGATATAATTCTGTCTTGAAGTTGTTTGAATACGAAAAGGAGAATTCATGAACAAAATGGTCAGAAAAGCGGAAAATAAAGACATAGACAAAATTCTGATCCTGTTGCAGGAGGTGCTTGAGCTTCACGCAAAGATAAGACCGGATATATTTGTCCCGGGTACAACCAAGTATAATAAAGAGGACCTGGAAGAATTGCTTAAGGATGAGCTGAAACCGATCTACGTGGCGGTCGATGAAAAGGATGAGGTGCTGGGATACGCCTTTTGTCAGATAAAGGAGCGCCCAGCCATGCCTTTTATGGTTCAGTTTAAATATCTTTTTATCGATGATCTGTGCGTGGATGAAAGCTGCAGAGGTCAGCATGTGGGGAGCCGGCTTTTTGAATATGTCAAAGAGGAAGCCAAAAAGCTCGGCTGCTATCATGTGACGCTCAATGTGTGGGAAGGGAATGACAACGCCAATGCTTTCTATGAAAAAATGGGCATGAAAACCTTAGAGCGTCAGATGGAATTTATTTTATAATAAAACTATCGAAGAGGTGTTAAATGGACATTATTAAAACAATAGCTGAAGAATTATCGGTTAAGCCGTGGCAGGTCGAGGCTGCCGTAAAGCTTATCGACGAGGGCTGCACGATCCCTTTTATAGCAAGGTACAGAAAGGAAGCCACCGGCACTCTGAACGACGAGCAGCTCAGAAATCTGGGAGAGAGACTTGAGTATCTGAGGAATCTCGAGGAAAAGAAGCAGACCGTGCTTTCAAGCATCGAGGAGCAGGGAGCTATTACGGATGAGCTAAAGGAAAAGATAATCGCCGCCACCACCGTTACGGCGGTTGATGACCTTTACCGCCCTTACAGACCGAAGAGAAAGACCCGCGCAAGTGTGGCAAAGGAAAAGGGGCTCGAACCGCTGGCAGTGATCATCAGGCTTCAGATGACCAAAAAGAGCCTCGAAGATGAAGCTTCGCCTTACGTAAATGAGGAAAAGGGTGTCGGCAGTGCGAAGGAAGCCATAGAAGGCGCTATGGATATCATTGCGGAGGAGATATCGGATGATGCGGATTATCGCACCTATATCCGCGATATCACCATGGGCCAGGGAAACATTGTTTCCGAGGCCAAGGATGACAAAGCCGAGAGTGTGTACGAAAACTATTATCATTTCACCGAGCCTGTGGGAAAGATAGCCGGCCACCGCATTCTTGCCATCAACAGAGGTGAGGCGGAAAAGGTGCTCACCGTATCTGTCGAGGCTCCCAGAGACAGGATCATAGGATATCTGGAGAAAAAGATAATTGTAAACGATAACGAGAATACCAAGCCCGTGCTGCAGGCTACCATCGCCGACAGCTATGACAGGCTCATCGCTCCCTCCATCGAGCGCGAGGTCAGGAATATCCTCACCGAAAAGGCGGAGGACGGCGCAATTTCCGTGTTTGGAAAGAACTTAAGGCAGCTTCTTATGCAGCCTCCCATCGCGGGAAAGGTCGTGCTCGGATGGGATCCCGCTTTCAGAACCGGATGCAAGCTTGCGGTCGTGGATCCCACGGGAAAGGTTATGGACACAAAGGTCATCTATCCCACCGCTCCGCAGTTTAAGGTTAATGAAGCCAAGGCGGATCTAAAGAAGCTGATCGACAAATACAATATCGAGCTTATCTCGGTGGGGAACGGAACCGCTTCCAGAGAGTCGGAGCAGGTGATAGTTGAGCTTTTAAAGGAGATAAAAAAGCCGGTTCAGTATGTGATCGTAAACGAAGCCGGCGCATCCGTATATTCGGCAAGTAAGCTTGCCACCGAGGAATTCCCTCAGTTTGATGTTGGGCAGAGAAGCGCCGCATCCATCGCAAGACGCCTTCAGGATCCTCTTTCGGAGCTGGTTAAGATCGATCCCAAATCCATCGGAGTGGGTCAGTACCAGCACGATATGAATCAGAAAAAGCTTGGGGAGACTCTGACAGGTGTAGTGGAAGACTGCGTTAACAGCGTGGGAGTAGATCTTAACACCGCTTCGGTTTCCCTGCTTGAATACATATCGGGTATCAGTAAGACAATAGCAAAGAATATCGTTGAATATCGCGAGGCAAACGGAAAGTTCACATCCCGTGCCCAGCTTCTTAAAGTACCAAAGCTTGGCCCCAAAGCTTATGAGCAGTGCGCAGGATTTATGAGGATATCGGACGGAAAAGACCCTCTCGATTCCACCAGTGTGCATCCCGAGAGCTATAAGGCGGCGGAGCTTCTCATCAAAAAGCTTGGATTTGAAAAGGGTCAGCTTGTAAATATCAGAAAGGCCGGAACAAATGACAACGCGATGTTTAAGCTTATGGCCGGAAAGCTTGATAAGGCAAAGACCGCAAAGGAGCTTGAGATAGGAGAGATCACTCTTTCGGATATTCTGAAGGAGCTGGAAAAGCCCGCCCGTGACCCCCGTGAAGATATGCCAAAGCCGGTGCTACGAAGCGATATTCTCGAGATGAAGGATCTGAAGCCCGGAATGATACTCAAGGGAACAGTGAGAAATGTTATCGATTTCGGCGTGTTTGTGGATATCGGTGTGCATCAGGACGGCCTTGTGCATATATCCCAGATATGTGACAGATATATCAAGCATCCCCTTGAAGCGGTGAGTGTCGGAGATGTGGTGGACGTGCAGGTGATATCCGTGGATACGGCCAAGAAAAGGATAGCCCTTACCATGAAGATACAGAAAGATACGTCAAAATAAAGATGCTCAAAATCCATCAATAAAAAAATTGACTAAACCCCTGTAAAGAGTTTATTATTGAATGTATACGGAATATATCTTCACCGATATATGAGAGCACTTAACAATAAGGAGGTATTTTTGTCATGCCATTGGTAACAACAAAAGAAATGTTCAAGAAGGCTTATGACGGCGGATATGCTGTCGGCGCTTTCAACGTCAACAACATGGAGATCGTTCAGGGTATCACCGAAGCTGCAGGAGAGCTTGAGAGCCCTGTAATCCTTCAGGTTTCAAAGGGCGCAAGAGCTTATGCAAACCACACCTACCTCGTAAAGCTTGTTGAAGCAGCTGTAGAGGAGAATCCTCAGATTCCCATCGCTCTTCACCTTGATCACGGTGATACTTTTGAGCTTTGCAAATCCTGTATCGACGGCGGATTCACATCTGTTATGATCGATGCTTCATCCAAGTCATTTGAGGATAACATCGCTCTCACCAAGCAGGTTGTTGAATATGCGCACGACAAGGGCGTAGTTGTAGAGGCAGAGCTTGGAACTCTTGCAGGTATTGAGGACGAGGTTGTAGTTGAATCAGGTAAGGAAGCATACACCAGACCCGAAGAGGTTGAGGAGTTTGTTGACAAGACCGGATGCGACTCACTCGCTATCGCTATCGGAACCAGCCACGGCGCTTACAAGTTCACCGCCGCTCAGTGCACCAGAAATGCTGACGGAATCCTTGTTCCCCCGCCGCTCCGCTTTGACGTACTCAGGGAGTGCATCAAGAGACTTCCCGGATTCCCCATCGTTCTTCACGGTTCATCTTCGGTTCCTCAGGAATTCGTTAAGATGGTTAACCAGTACGGCGGAAACATGCCCGATGCTGTAGGTATTCCCGAGGAGCAGCTCCGCGAGGCAGCTAAGCTTGCAGTATGTAAGATCAATATCGATTCCGATATCCGTCTTGCTATGACCGCAAACATCCGTAAGTATTTTGCAGAGCATCCCGATCACTTCGATCCCAGACAGTATCTCAAGCCCGCCCGTCAGGCTGTTAAGGATATGGTTGCTCATAAGATCGTTAACGTTCTCGGCTCCGATCACAAGATCTGATAAGGGATCTAACACAAAATATTGCGTTTTTCAAAAGCAGCCCTACAAGAAGGGCTGCTTTTTCTTGATTTTTAAGCAAAAAACATATATAATATATTCCGTGGGAAGCTGTTTTTAAAGCTGTATTACAGAGGCGATACTATGTTAAAAGACAATAGGTACTATCAGCGAACGCTGGTATCGGTGCCGGCGATCCTTCACGAAAAAGAGAGCAACAGAGAGATCAGTTGCATGGTTAGAGACATCAGTGAGAACGGGATATGCTTTGAGGTGCCTGTCAGAGAAAGAAATGTGGACAGCCTAAGCGAGGGCGGATCGCTGCATTTCCAGTTTATAGATACATATCAGTACGGAAAAGAAGTAGAAACCGATGTGCTGTCAAACGATGGCAGGATCCGTTACATGCGACTCTACGATGACGTTCTGAGAGTAGGATGCTATGTAACGGGAGACGATTTTCAAAAATACGCTGTCCGAAGGGAAGTTGTCAGAGGTTATAACAGGACAGCAACAGCATAGATAGGGGAAGGCGCAGATATCAGTTTATGTGTTGTCTGCGCCTTAAGTATATACGGGAGTAATATCCATGACGATACAGAGTTATATGAACCCTGATTTCACATGGCCGAAGAAGCTGCTTTTTTTTGCGGCTGCTCTGGCAGGGGTTCTTTTGTGTAATCTTTTGATATATGGGTGGAGCCGCCTTCGCGGATCCGGGAAAAAGAGCAAAACCAAGGGATCCGACGGATATATGAACAGGCTCCAGAGATTTTATGAGCTTGTGATCTCGGCCACATCTGTCATGTCCTTTGCCTGTGCTTATGTGGTGCTCAACCATGTGTACAGCCTGTATGAAGGAACCACCGACAGCGGAGCGATGGGTTTGTTCCTGAATATATGGGGGAACTGGAAGGACTTTGCCCTGCTGCTTCTTATATGCCTTTCATGTGTGATAAACACGTTCCTCGATAAGCTGATCATCCCTTTAAAAGCCGTATCAAGGGAGCAGATCGCGGTTATCAGGATGCTGGGAATGTTCTATGCCATCATAGCGATCATGCTGCTTGATGTGATAGGTGACTCCAGCGAATACAGTCCCGTCATGATGTATTACCTCGGACTCATGGTCGGAAGATTTGTATACTTCGATGCATCCTTTAAAGACTTCCTGCAAGCCATGAAGAACATGTTTGTGAGTGCTCCGATATTGCTGCTTGGTCTGCTTCTGGCGTGGCTTATGTGCTTTTTCGGATTCAAGGCAGAATTCCTTCTGGAGAAGAATTATTATATAGTCGGAGTATTCTATACGCATCTTTTTCTGCTGGCGGCGGTATTTGTATGTCACCATGTTCAGCAGATAATAATAAAAAGCAGATCAAAAAAGAAATAAAAGAAAAAGACAAAAACAAAAAGAAAAAGACAAAAACAAAAAGATAAAGACAAAAACAAAAAGATAAAGACATAAGGATAAAGACATAAAGATAAAGGACTTGAACGAATGAGAATAGTTTTTGTACGCCATGGAGAGCCGAATTACGAGAAAGACTGTCTGACAGAACAAGGGAAAATACAGGCACAGCGGCTGGTGGACAGACTGCGCTGCGAGGGGATAGAAGAAATCTGGGCCTCCCCCATGGGACGTGCTCAGGAAACGGCGGATCCTACGGCAAAGGCTCTGGGACTGCCGGTGCATACTCTGGATTTCATGCATGAAGTATACTGGGGGAGCATAGACAGCGAGTTACCTTATCAGGACGGACATCCCTGGGACAGTGCGGATGAGATGGCCAGAAAGGGGATCAACCTCAACAGCACCGATTGGAGAGAAAGTGAATATTTCAGAACAAACAGAGTGCTTGAATCTGTTGATGCGGTAGAAAAGGGAATCGACGAATGGCTTGAAAGCTACGGTTATGTCAGAGAGGGTTATTACTACCGCCACACAGTAGCCGAAGAGTCACACCGCACAATTGCTCTTTTCAGCCACGGAGGATCTTCCGCCGCAGCCATGGGGCACATTCTCAACATGCCGTTTCCCTATGCGTGTGCACTCTTTCACCTGAATTTTACCGGCATAACCACCATCAGGTTCGGGAAAGAGGAAGGTCCGGGCACACTCCCGAGTATGGAACTCGTAAATGATACAGGGCATTTAAGATAGATTATAAATCGGTGATCATAGCATGGATGATAAGAATCTTGAGAAAAAACTTCCGCTGCTTTCCGGAAAGGGAATGTGGCACACTAACGACTGCGACGGGGCTTATCCGCAGCTTCATCTTTCCGACGGACCTCACGGCCTGAGAAGACAGGAGGAGAATGTCAGATCAAACAACGACAGCTACGAGTCGACCTGTTATCCCACAGCCAGCTGCCTTGCCGCCACGTGGGACAGGGAGCTTCTTAAAAAGGTCGGAGATTCCATCGGTAAAGAAGCGATAGACGCGGATGTATCGGTGGTTCTTGGGCCGGGAGTCAATATAAAAAGATCTCCCCTCTGCGGAAGAAATTTTGAGTATTACAGCGAGGATCCCTACCTTGCCGGGGAGATGGGTACATCATTCATAAAGGGCGTGGAGCAAAACGGAGTAGGTACTTCTCTTAAGCATTTTGCGGCAAACAATCAGGAAACAAGACGTATGACTTCCAACAGCCGCGTTGACGAGAGAACTCTCAGGGAGATCTATTTAAGCGCCTTTGAGAGCTGTGTCAAAAATGCCTCACCTGCAACGGTGATGGTTTCGTATAATTATCTGAACGGTTATAAGGCTACCGAGAACAGGCATCTTTTGAAGGATATCCTGAGGGATGACTGGGGATACGAAGGCGTGACCGTCTCGGACTGGGGAGCCTGCATAGACCTTGCAAAGTCGGTAAAGGCAGGACTCGATCTTGAAATGCCCGGTCTTGGAAAAGTCCATCTTGAAAAACTGAAAAAAGATATCGAAGCAGGAGTTATCACAGAGGACGAGATCTCTCCCGCCATCAGCCGCATGGAAAAGCTGATAGAAAAATATGCTGTAGAGAACAGGAAAAAAACCGGCAAAGCAGAATTCGATCCCCACAAGACCGCACTTGAAGCCGCACTTTCCGGAGCTGTGCTTCTCAAAAACGATGACGGTACTTTGCCTTTAAAGAAGCGCGGGAAGATAAATGTTATCGGAGAGCTGGCCCGCACCGTGCGATTTCAGGGCGGTGGCAGCAGTCATATCAACACAAGGCCTCAGCCGAATATTATAGACGAACTGAAAGAGGCGGGATTTGAAGTTAATTTTGCTCCGGGCTACAGAGTGGATACACAGGCTGTGGATGAAGCTCTTATAGCCGAGGCAGTTACGCTTATCGGAAACGGCCGTCCCACGATTTTCTGTGGTGGGCTGACCGATCTTGCGGAAGGAGAAGGATACGACAGAAAGTCTCTTGACCTTCCGGAAAATCAGCTTAAACTGATCGAGCGGATGGGTGGTAAGGATGTCATTTTCCTCTCTTTCGGGGGCTCGCCTTTTGCTGTGCCTTTCCTTAACAAAATGAAGGCGATGCTTCATATGTATCTCGGCGGAGAAGCTGTGGCGAAGGCAGCAGTCATGCTCCTTACCGGAGAGGCAAATCCTTGCGGAAAACTGGCAGAAACCTGGCCGGTAAAACTATCTGATACACCTTCCTGCAATAGCAACAAAGAGACTTCGAACGAGATATATTACAAAGAAGGCCTGCTTGTGGGATACAGGCATTATGACACTCGTGACATAAAACCTCTTTTCCCCTTTGGATATGGGCTTTCATATACAACATTCGAATACTCCGAGCTACTGCTCACCGCGGGAAACGGCAACAACAGAAAAGTCAGCTTTAAGGTACGAAACGCGGGTAAGATCCCAGGTGCCGAGATCGCTCAGGTGTATGTGGAAAATCCCGATGACGGGTTTATACGTGCAAAGCGGGAGCTTCGCGGATTTGAAAAAGTATTCTTAAATCCCGGTGAGGAAAAGACCATAGAGATCATGCTGGATGACAGGGCTTTTTCCGTATTTGATACCGGCCTCGGAAGGTTTAATGTCGCATCGGGACATTACAGGATCTGTGTCGGACCGAGCAGCAGGGAACTTCCTCTTCGCGGAATGATCCCGGCCGAGGGAAAGAACTACAAGACGGATCCCTCGGGAACGGACCTTAATGTGTTCATCGGAAAAGAAGACAGTGATCTTGATCATGTTAAGCCCGGAGAGTATTCTGTTTATAACAGCCTTGGAGAATTATCAAAGAAATCTCTTCTCGGAAAGATAATGATGAAGCTTGCAATAAGGATCGTTTACATGGTGCTCAAAAAGCCTCATGACGATCCGGAGGTCATGATGGCGGTGGAGACCATAAAGGATGGACCTCTTGACTGCGTCATCCAGCAGAGTGGCGGAATCCCCTACGGAATAGCTACAGCAATAGTAAGACAGGCTAACAGAAAGAAGTAATGGCACAGGATCAGGCTTTAAGGAAGCGGACGTAAAGAAACGCCGGGATAAAGGCAATAAAGAAAGATCAGGGTGAATTATATGGGCGATCACAGCGGCAACAGGGTACTTGCTATATGTTATGACTTTGATAAAACCCTTTCCCCCACCGACATGCAGGCTCAGGGATATATACAGTCCGTCGGATATGATGTTAACGAATTCTGGGAAAAGACGGATGCGCTCGCCCTTGCAAATGATATGGATTCCAATCTGGCATATATGTATGTCATGATGGAGGAAGCAAGGGGAAGACTTATATTTAACAGAGAAAAGCTGGAAGAGTACGGCAGTAGAGTACAGCTTTTCCCCGGGGTTGAAGACTGGTTTGAAAGGGTGAACGGCTACGGAAAAGAGAAGGGTATCTCGGTTGAGCATTATATCATCTCTTCGGGACTGAAGGAGATGATAGACGGAACCGCCATTGCCAAAAAGGGTGTGTTCAAAAAGGTATATGCCAGCAGCTTTTTCTATGATGAAAGAGGCGTTGCGATCTGGCCGGCGCAGGTGGTCAATTATACTAACAAGACCCAGTATCTTTTCAGGATAAGCAAGGGTGTGCTGGATGTAAACGATAATAAAGTAAATGACTTTTTCATGCCGGAAGATATGCATGTGCCTTTCAGAAATATGGTATACATAGGCGACAGCGATACGGATATTCCCTGCATGAAGCTTGTGAATTCATACGGGGGCCATTCGATAGGAGTGTATCATCCCGAGACGAAGAATAAAGAAAGAGTGCTTAAGATGCTCAGAGACAACCGCGTGCGTTACATCGCACCCGCGGATTATACGGACGGTTCGGAGCTTGATGGGCTGCTTAAAGCGATAATAGATAAGACAGCCTCTTACGAAGTGCTTGAGACAAAGCATGTGAACGATATGCATGAGGCGAAGGCTTAATCCGATCCGAGAGCGGAAAGAATCCGTTCCATCCGATCATCCCTGACATGCCATACTGTAGTAAGGGGCCAGGGAAGCTCCAGAACATAATCGCGATCCCTTGAAGGTAATCCTTCGAGGGATTTTTTGAATGCTTCCGCATCCTTGTAGAGGAGCTTTCCGAACTCGCATGGGACATATTCTTTGGGATCGTTTTTCTCGGTGACGGACACTCTTTTGAAGCTGGTCTTTCCGTATGCGCCCTGCACTTTTTCGTATTTTACACGCTCGGTAACGGAGCTTTCGGATGGTGCTTCAAGCAGCACGGTTCCTGTTTCAAGCAGTCTTTTCCATACGAGAGACCTGACCGTTTCTTCGGGCAGGGGAAAGTCGAGACGGTCTTTTATTTCTTTCACGGATAAGCCTTTATCCGTCAGGGCTTTTATCTGACCGCCCGCCGCAAAATCCATTGTGAAATTGGACAGAGCCTTTTTAAAGTATTCGCCTTCCATGCTTTCATCATAACAGAAACCTGTTAAAAGATGTATTAAAAAATGTGATGATGGTGTAAAATACTATAGAAGGTCAGACTTGTGGAAGAAGTCGGAAAGGATAATATGAATTCAGACAGGACGTGTTCGGGAATTAACGATAAAAGCAGAATTATCAAGATGATCCTTCGCATAACGATCCTTGCGGCGGCGGCAGCCCTTTTTGTTGCCGGTATTTTCACGCAGGGATTTGCCGACGTGAGAGGAAAGGCCATTATGATCTGCCTCGAATGTATTGGGATAGGATAAACGAAAAAATGAGCAGTATAAAACTTTTAAATCTTGAAACTCTGGCGGAGTATCACAGGAATCTCTGCAAGCATCCCGAGCTCAGAGAAATGTTTTTTGAGCTCACTTTAAAATGCAACGAGAACTGCTTCCACTGCGGAAGCAGCTGCGGCGCGGACAGGCCCGGCGGGCTTCCCGTGGAGGAATATAAAAAAGTGCTGGATGAGATAAAGGCAAAGTACGGTACAAGGCCTTATATCGCCATCACCGGAGGAGAGCCTCTCATGTATCCGGACTTTTTTGAGTTTACGGAATATGTGAGAGATTCCGGCTTCAACTGGGGAATGACCAGCAACGGAACACTGATCACAAAAGAGGTGGCACACAGGCTGGCAGAAGCCGGAATGAAGACGATATCCGTCAGCATCGACGGCATCCCCGAGACCCACGACAGATACAGAGGCTTCCCGGGGGGATACAAAAAAGCCATGGAAGGCATTCAGAATCTGATTGATGAAGATGCCTTCGGTTCAATTATGATCACCACCGTGGTAAACCACGAAAACATAAACGAGCTCGACGCACTTTTTGAGATGGTGGACAACACCGATATCAACGAGTGGAGGCTCACGGGAATCGAGCCCATCGGAAGGGCGCTGGACCATGAAAATCTGCTCCTTACGCCGGAAGATAATATAAGGCTGATGGAGTTCATAAAGGAAAAGAGGGCGCTTAAGCTTCCCGTTACTTATTCCTGCTGTCATTACCTGGGAGAGAAATACGAAGCGGAAGTGAGGGACTGGTATTTCCTCTGTAATGCGGGTGTGTATGTGGCCGGAGTCACTTCAAACGGGGATATCAGCGCCTGCCTTGACATACCCAGATCCGAAAGGACCATTCAGGGAAATATATTAAAGGACAGCTTTACAGATGTGTGGGAGAACAGATTCGAGCTTTTCAGGACCCCTTTATCGGAGCTGAACGAAAAATGCAAAGAATGTGCTCAGGCAAAGTTTTGCAGGGGCGGGTCGTATCACAGCTGGGACTTTGAAAACGACAGGCCTCTCGTATGCATGAAGGAAGTGTTATTCTGAGATGAAAAAAATAAATGATCCCCTGCCGGATAAGGAAGAAAAACAGGCAACCGCACGACTGGCGGTGGTAGGGGTTTCGGGAAATGTGTTCCTGGCGGTTTTCAAACTGGCAGCAGGCCTCCTGGGCCATTCTGCCGCTATGATCTCGGACAGTGTGCACACGCTTTCGGATGTGTTTGCAACGGTCATCGCTTTTATCGGAGTATCGATCTCGAGAAAGCAGGCTGACGAAAAACATCCCTACGGACATGAAAGAATGGAATGTGTGGCTTCGTGGGTGCTTGCGACCATTCTGATTATAACAGGTGCGGGGATAGGATACAGATGCATCAGAGCCATCGCAGACGGAAGCTATAAGCAGATGCAGACGCCGGGTCTTTTACCGGTTATCGCCGCTGCGGTTTCGATACTGGTGAAAGAAGCTATGTTCTGGTACACCATGTACTACGCAAGAAAGCTCAGATCAAGCGCGTTTAAAGCGGATGCCTGGCATCACCGTTCCGATGCTCTTTCATCGGTGGGTGCGCTGGTGGGTATTATCGGTGCAAGGCACGGATTCCCGGTTCTCGATCAGATCGCCGGCATCATCATCTGTGTAATGATCCTTGGAGTGGCTGTCGGAATATTCAGGGATGCTGTGGAAAAGATGCTGGATACCGCCTGCGACCCCAAATTTGAGGAAGAGCTTAAGGATTTTGTCAGAGATTTTTCGGAGTCGGAGAACTGCAAGATCGGGTTGGATCTGCTCCGTACACGCAAATTCGGCGAAAAGATATACGTTGAGATGGAGATAAATGCAGACGGCAACATGCCTCTTATCCAGGCCCACGAGATCGCGGAAAAGCTACATGAAGGAATAGAAAAGAAATTCGAAGATGTAAAGCATATCATGATTCACGTCAATCCTGCGGGATATTATTATGATGTTCCGGATAAGCTTTGATGTGGAGGGATAGTGCGTTTATGATGGCGGTGTCAGTTTTGGGGCCGTTCTCATAGGCGCATTTTGCTCCCGCATTTCCGGCCGACTCAGGAAAAAGGCCGCAGATGTCCGCACCGAGAACGGTTCTGTTTTTACGGATATTTTCAAGGATCGAGATCAGCACATTAAGGCGCATGTTTCCCTGATCCCAGTTTGTCTTTACTTCCGATTCATCCAGAATGTCTTTGTCTACCGAAATATAGACCGGAAGCGAGGAAGGTGAAGGGTCATATAAATTACTCATTTTGGAATTGTTAAGAGCAGTAATTTTATCTGTCAGTTCATCCTGCGATACCGTCACAAGTTTATCAGAAAAGTCATCTCCAAAAGTCCCGTCGCCCAAGGCAACGTCACCCAAAGTGTTGCCACCCTGATCTATGCGAGGACCTATCATATACATCTTCCTGAGATTCTTATCCTTTTCAAGCACTTCTTTTGCCCATGAGCCGCAGCTTAACATATTAAACATTGCAGGTTTCATATCGGTGTGATTATCGAAAAAAACAAGCTCGTAAGGCACCTTTATCTCTTCGGTAAAGAGCCTTGTCATGTAGTGATAATTACCGGAGTCGATGAGGTGGATGCCTTCGTAAATGCCGTCTTTTATGCCGGATGTTCCGGTGCCGCCAGCAATGTTTAAGGCAGAGAGGATCCGTCTTTTTATCTCGGCTTTTGCTTCTTCGTCGCAGTACATATCACACCCGGAAATATCGCTGCAGTCGATAAAATGAAACCCCGGATAATCATTCGGATCATATGTGTTTGTAAAGTTAACTGCGATCATACAGTCATGCCTTTCTGTGGTTGGTTTCCGGATCATTTAAAGTATACTTTAGCTACCAGATAATTTCAAACATAACGGTGTCCGCGCAAAAGGATCAATTATGAATTTATTCATAGCCAAACGGGGTAAAGTATTATAGAATTATAATACAATTCAAGGCAGAGTATTAGTTGAGCATTATCAATAGTCTATATGATCAATGGAGATTATGATATGAAAAAAGAAAAACTCGATCCGAGAAATAATCTTATAGTCAGGATCCTTGCGGTGTCACTTGCTTCGCTTATAATGGCGCTTAATATCAACACCTTTGTACACACCGGAGGCCTTTTGCCCGGCGGCGCCAGCGGCCTTACCCTGCTTTTGCAGGAGGTGTTTCTGAAGTTTTTGGGCATCACTATCCCTTACACACCCATAAACATTCTGATAAACGCATTTCCGGTTTATATCGGGTTCAGATTTATCGGAAAGAAGTTCACGTTCCTTTCCTGCTGGATGATAGTTCTAACAGGCATTCTTACCGATGTTCTGCCATCCTATGTGATCACGCAGGATACGCTGCTCATAAGCATCTTCGGAGGGATCATAAACGGATTTGCCATCTGTCTCTGCCTGTTTGTGGATGCTACCAGCGGAGGTACGGATTTTATAGCGATGTATCTGTCTGAAAAAAACGGGATAGATTCATTTCATGTTCCGCTCATCATAAATGCGGTGATCCTTACGGCAGCAGGCTTTCTGTTCGGATGGGACAAGGCGCTTTACTCCATCATCTTCCAGTATGCCACTACGGCGGTCATCCGCGTGCTGTACCGAAAGTATCAGAGGGCGACACTGTTTGTCGTGACGGATAAGCCTTCCGAAGTGGCGGATCTGATCTATAAGAATTTTAATCACGGAGCTACCGTTCTTGAAGGTGAGGGATCATACGAACACACGGAGAAAAAGGTCATCTATTCCGTGGTATCGAGCGCAGAATCGGGGAAGGTAACACAGATGGTAAAAGAAGTGGATCCTCACGCTTTTGTGAATGTAATCAAAACGGAAAGGCTGCTTGGAAATTTCTACAAGAGACCTACGGATTAAAGCTTATTTTGTGTATGCGTCATCGGGATTGGGCCAGAGCCTGAAACAGGGGAATCCGCCGTATTTGTTGTGATCGGCGGTCCACACCTCGAGTTGTCCGTTGTCCACCCGCTTGCATATCCTCCAGGTGTCGACATTGCTGAAGTTTTTGTCTCTACCGGGTATTTTTCCTTCCCTTTTAACTTTGTAGCTGGGGACCAGAGCCGGGTTGTTGGATGTGGTGCTGGCACCCATGGATTCGTTAAGGGCACCGTAGAATCCTGTGCTCCCGTCCTTTTTGCCAAAGTATGAGACGGTTCCATGGAAGCAGTTATAGGGATTGCTTTCGTTTGAAACCACCAGGTAGACGGAATAAGTTTCTGTCACGCCATCAACCGTTGCGCTGACCTTTTCTTTTGATCCTGTCCAGTTTTCCCACTGATAAAAGGCATCGGTATTAAGACCGAGCGCCACGTAGGTGGCAGTCGCGATCCTTTCCGCAGTAACCAGATCTTTAGCCTTTCTGGATTTATTTACCTGTTTTACCATTATGGGGGTGATCACTCCGATGAGCACGGCCATGATCGCTATAGCGATTATGAGTTCAAGAAGAGAGATACCCTTGTTGCTTTTCATATCTATCATCTCCACTCTGAGCCATTATTAGAGGGCTCACTTTTACAGTATCACAGCGGGGGAGCGGAGTCAAATCGCAAACCGATGAATTTTTGATCATTAATCCGTAACATTTGCGCATATAACTGTTTTGATCCGACAATGTACAAAAGGGATTCCGAATGGTATATTGAGAATACAGTTTTGAATAAAAAGGATCACAAAATGGATTTTAAATTACACTCTGACTATCAACCTACAGGCGATCAGCCGCAGGCCATAAAGGATCTGGTGGAGGGGTTCAAAGCAGGTAACCAGTTCGAGACTCTGCTCGGCGTTACAGGCTCCGGTAAGACCTTTACCATGGCCAATGTTATTGCGGCCTTAAATAAGCCCACGCTTATCATTTCCCATAACAAAACACTTGCCGGTCAGCTCTATGGCGAGATGAAAGAATTCTTTCCCGAGAATGCGGTTGAGTATTTTGTATCCTATTACGATTATTATCAGCCCGAAGCTTATGTGCCCCAGTCCGATACTTACATAGCCAAGGACTCTTCGATTAATGACGAGATAGACAAGCTCCGCCTCTCAGCCACAGCCTCTCTTTCAGAGAGGAATGACGTTGTTGTCGTCGCTTCGGTTTCGTGCATATACGGACTGGGCAGCCCGGATGAATACAAGGGAATGATCCTTTCACTCCGTCCGGGGCAGCAGATAGAGAGAGATGCTGTAATAAGAGCTCTTGTTGATATGCAGTATGAGAGAAACGACCTGGACAAAAAGCCCGGAGCGTTTACCGTCCACGGTGACACTTTGGAATTCTATCCCGCTCAGGGCGGAGAATATCTTATCCGCGTGGAATGGTTCGGAGACGAGATTGACCGTATTGTGGAAGTGGAACCTATGAATGGGCGGATGAAGGCCACCCTGGAGCACATCGCAGTGTTCCCTGCGTCGCACTATGTTGTCTCTCCGGACAGGATAAAGATCGCCTGCTCGGAGATAGAAAAGGAGCTGGAAGAGAGGGTTAAGTATTTTAAATCCGAGGACAGACTGATTGAAGCACAGCGCATATCGGAGAGGACAAATTTTGATGTTGAGATGCTGAGGGAAACGGGGTTTTGCTCCGGAATAGAAAACTATTCGAGGCATCTTTCGGGAATGCTTCCGGGACAGCCTCCCATGACTCTTATGGACTTTTTCCCGGAAGACTTTCTGATAATAATCGACGAGTCACACATGACAATACCGCAGATAAGAGCTATGTATGCGGGTGACAGGTCCAGAAAAACCACCCTTGTGGATTACGGATTCAGGCTTCCTTCCGCGCTGGACAACAGACCGCTGAATTTTGGTGAATTTGAGGACCATATAAACCAGATGCTTTTTGTCTCCGCCACACCTTCCACCTATGAGGAAGAGCATGAACTCTTACGCACCGAACAGGTGATAAGGCCGACCGGACTCCTTGATCCGGAGGTGTCGGTTCGCCCTGTGGAGGGCCAGATAGATGACCTTCTCGGTGAGATCAGAAAAGAGACGGGTAATAAGCATAAGGTGCTTATAACAACGCTTACCAAGCGTATGGCAGAAGATCTTACGGAATATCTCCGGGAAGCCGGTGTGCGCGTAAAATACATGCATTCGGACGTGGAGGCTCTTGAGAGGGCCAGGATCATCCGCGACCTCAGACTCGATGTGTTTGACGTTCTGGTGGGAATCAATCTGCTCAGAGAGGGGCTTGATATTCCCGAGATCACGCTGGTGGCCATACTTGATGCGGACAAGGAGGGATTCCTTAGAAGCGAGACGGCACTGATCCAGACCATCGGACGTGCGGCCAGAAACTCCGAGGGTCATGTTATCATGTATGCGGATGTGATGACGGATTCCATGAAAAACGCCATCGACGAGACGAACCGCCGCCGCAAGCTTCAGCAGGAGTATAACGAGAAACACGGGATCACTCCGAAGACTATCGAGAAATCGGTTCGCGATCTGATCAGTATTTCCAAGGAGATCGCAGCCGAGGAAGTAAGATTCGAGAAGGATCCGGAGTCGATGAATCCCGCCGAGATCAAAAAGCTGGCTGAAAAACTTGAAAAGCAGATGCGAAAGGCCGCTGCGGAACTTGATTTCGAGAGCGCTGCCGAACTGCGCGATAAGATTATAGACCTCAAAAAGATGCTGCGCGAAGGGTGACGGATATGCGTCCCCCTTCATTTGCTTTTAGAGTGGTTTTGTTTTATACTAATGACTATGTAAAAACAGAAGTTGACATCATCAAAAATACAGTCGGAAAAGGAAAGAATTAATGAAAACAGCACTTATTACGGGAATCACAGGTCAGGACGGATCATATCTGGCAGAGTTTCTGCTTGAAAAAGGGTATGATGTGCACGGGATCATAAGGAGATCCTCTGTTGATTACAGGGAGAGGATAGCCCATCTTGAAGGAAAAGAGCGTTTCCATCTCCACTACGGAGACCTGACGGATTCCATGAGCATAATGGGAATAATCGGAAAGGTAAGACCTGACGAGATATACAATCTTGCGGCGCAGTCACATGTACAGGTATCTTTTGAAGTGCCGGAGTTCACGGCAGATGCCGATGCAGTGGGTGTGCTGAGGGTGCTTGAGGCGGTGAGGCTGTGCGGGCTTGCCGGTACCTGCCGCATATATCAGGCATCCACATCGGAGCTTTACGGAAAGGTAGAGGAAGTTCCCCAGAGTGAAAAGACTCCCTTCCACCCCTACAGCCCCTATGCGGTGGCAAAGCTCTACGGATACTGGATCGTAAAGGAGTACCGGGAGGCTTACAACATGTTCTGCTGCTCCGGAATTCTGTTTAACCATGAATCCGAGAGACGCGGAGAGACTTTTGTCACAAGAAAGATCACCCTCGCCGCTGCAAGGATAGCGCAGGGCAAGCAGGATAAGCTTTATCTCGGTAATCTCTCATCACTTAGAGACTGGGGCTTCGCAGGCGATTATGTTGAATGCATGTGGCTGATACTCCAGAATGATAAGCCGGAGGATTTTGTGATCGCTACGGGAGTACAGCATTCCGTAAGGGAGTTCGCGCAGCTTGCATTCCACTATGCGGGAATAGAGCTTGAGTTTAAGGGAGAGGGAGAAGAAGAAAAGGGATACGACAAGGCGACAGGTAAGGTTCTTGTCGAGGTATCTCCCGACTTTTACCGCCCGACAGATGTTGTCAATCTGCTGGGTGATCCGTCCAACGCCAAAGAAAAGCTTGGCTGGAATCCTTCTAAGACATCGTTCGAGGACCTTGTAAAGCGAATGGTGGAGCATGACATGAAAAAGGTTTCTGCCGAGATAGCGGTGGAAAAAGCGATTAACAGATAGATCGGAAGGAAAAAGAATGAATGTGATCCTACTCTCCGGAGGTTCGGGAAAGAGGCTGTGGCCTCTTTCAAACGACGTCCGGAGCAAGCAGTTTATGAGGATATTTAAAGGGAAACGCGGCGGTTATGAGTCGATGTTCCAAAGGATGTACAGAGGGATCAGGGAAGTCTGTCCCGATGCCAACATCACCATCGCAACATCAAAAAGCCAGGTATCGGGTATCAATAACCAGCTTGCGGAAGTTTTCCCCGGGGAGGAAGCCAATCTTTCCATAGAACCCTGCAGAAGGGATACCTTCCCGGCCATCGCCCTGGCCTCTCTTTATCTCAAGGATGTGTGCGGCATAAGGCCCGATGAACCCATAGTGGTATGCCCCGTGGATCCATACGTGGAGAGGGATTATTTTGAGGCGCTTAAAAAGCTCTCGGATATCGCCGGAAAGAGTGAGTCAAACCTTGTGCTGATGGGCATTGAACCCTCATATCCCAGCGCGAAATACGGTTATATCATTCCCGATGAGAAGGAAGATATAAGCAGAGTAAGCGAGTTTAAGGAAAAGCCCGATGAAAAGACGGCTGAAGGGTATATACAGAGGGGAGCGCTCTGGAACGGCGGAGTGTTTGCCTACAGGTTGGAGTATGTGCTTGAAAAGGCAAAAGAGCTGCTTGGATATGATGATTATTCCGGCTTCAGAAAGGACTATTCCGAAGCGGAAAAGATAAGCTTTGATTACGCCGTGGTCGAAAAGGAGAAGGATATAAGCGTTCTACGTTTCAAGGGCCTCTGGAAGGATCTGGGAACATGGAACACCCTTACCGAAGCCATGGAGGAGAATGTGATCGGAAGCGGCGTGCTCAGTGATTCCTGTGAGAATGTCCACATAGTGAACAACCTGGATATCCCGATCTTCTGCATGGGAATAAAGGATGCGGTGGTATCGGCATCCCCCGACGGGATACTGGTTTCGGATAAGCACCAGTCCAGTTATATCAAGCCCTATGTGGATAAATTTGACGATCGTGTCATGTTTGCCGAAAAGAGCTGGGGAAGCTACCGCGTAATAGATGCCGAGGATGAGAGCCTAACCATAAAGGTAACGCTGAACGAAGGGCATAAAATGTACTACCACAGCCACGAGAGGCGCGATGAGAGCTGGAATGTGATCCTTGGGCGCGGAAAGGTATTGCTTGACGGAAAAGAATGGGAAGTGGGTCCCGGCGATGTGGTGCAGATCCCGGCCGGTGCAAAGCATACAATAACGGCTCTCAGCGAGCTTCAGCTCATAGAGGTCCAGTTCGGCAAGGATATAGACGTAAACGACAAGATAAAGTACGATTGATACGGGGAAATCGGGTCGAAGAATCTGGTTTTTATGGACATTTTCAGATAATTCGGGTATACTATCTTATATGCGCGGCAAGAAAGATGATAAAAACAGTATTTACCGTAACCTGAGTCTTATCACTCAGTTTGGGCTGTTTATGATCGTACCCATCGCCTTAATGTCTGCTCTTGGCTATTTTCTCGATAAGTGGCTGGGTACGTCCTGGATATTTATTGTCTGCTTTTTTGTCGGTGCGATCGCCGGAGGGCAGAACGTGTACCGCTTCGCTATGAAGAGCGCTTCTAAAAAGCAGGAAGAACAAGACAGAAACATTCTAAACCGCAGAAACAGACCTGCCCCGGAAGAAGAAAAAGTAGAGAACCCGGCAAAGACGGAAGATGATCAGATTTCTTAAAGAAAGAAACAGGACGCTCTTGGAATTATGGATGGGAATGTTCGCTTTCGGGCTGATATGCGAGATTTTCATCATCATATTTTCAAAGAGTATCGGAATACATTCGGCCAGTATGTGGCTCGGCGCAGTACTTGCCGCCGCTTCATCGCTGCACATGCATCACAGCCTGGACAGGGCGCTTGATTTTGAGGAGAATGCGGCAAAGAAAAGGATAACCGCCTCGTATATCCTCAGGTACGCGGTGATAACAATAGTATTTGCGGTAATATGCATAACCGGTTTTTTTAATCCGGTTCTTGTATTTATCGGATATATGTCCCTCAAGGCGGGGGCTCTTCTGCAGCCGCAGACTCATAAGCTCTGCAACCGGATATTTCATGAGACGGATCCGGTTCCGATGAGCGAAGAGGAGCTGAAGCTGCAGGAAGCGATGACAGTGCAGGAAGAGACAAAAGATATTAAAGATAAAAAAGAGACAGATTAGGGAGAGATCAATCTGAAATGAAAAGTTCGACTATAATAAAGGCAAGGAGGTGAAGCTATGAACTATGGGATTTTGCTTGCCGATGACATTGACTTCATGGTCCACGGGATATTTAAGTATAATTTCTTCGGGCTCGGCGAAGTATGGATCACGACCACGCATGTATGCATGCTGATCGTCATTCTCATCCTCATCGGGTTTGCCATTGCGGCAAACAGATGTCTAGCCAAGGCAAAAGAAGAACCGTCCGGATTCCAGAATGTTGTGGAAATGATTGTTGAGATGCTTGACGGAATGGTTGACAACACCATGGGACGTAAGGCAGCACCGAAGTTTTACAACTATATCGGGACGATATTCATCTTTATACTTTTCAGCAATATTTCCGGGCTGCTGGGGCTGCGGCCTCCGACAGCAGATTACGGGACCACGCTGGCGCTGGGTATCATCACATTTGTGCTCATACACGTCAATACATGGACGCACAACAAGCCGCTGGACATCTGGAAGGATAAATGTTCGCCGCTCCCGCCCTGGCTGCCGATCTGGCTGCCGATCAATATCATATCCGATATTGCGGTGCCTATCAGCTTAAGCCTGCGTCTTTTCGCAAATGTGCTTTCGGGAACGGTCATGATGGCCCTTATCTACGGTCTGCTCAGATGGATAGCAACGGGATGGCCCGCAGCACTGCACGTGTACTTCGATCTTTTCTCCGGCGCGATTCAGACATACGTATTCTGTATGCTGACCATGACGTATATTTCAAATGCGCGCGGAGACAAATAAAGGTAAGCAAATTAAATGCGCAGGTCAGACTGCTGCAAACACTAAGGGGAAGCGCTGATGCCCCACTCAAAAATGACAAAACAAAACAGCGCAGAAATGAGGAAAACATGTTTGATCAGAATTTTATCTTAGGTTGCTCGGCAATCGGTGCAGGTCTTGCGGTTATCGCAGGTATCGGTCCCGGTGTCGGTCAGGGTATCGCTGCCGGACATGCCGCAGCAGCGGTTGGACGTAACCCCGGAGCTAAGGGCGATGTTACATCTACCATGCTTCTCGGACAGGCAGTTGCCGAGACCACAGGTCTTTACGGTCTGCTTATCGCTATGCTTCTGCTCTTCGTTAAGCCTCTTGTGGGATAATGAATGAGCCGTCATGGCTATGGCAGTGACTGACTGAAAGGAGAAAACGAATGATACTTTTGGAAGGAGACTCAATGTCCAGACTTTTCGGCCTGGATCTTCAGCTCGGAGCTGACTTCTTTCTTTCTGTGATCGCTATCTTCGTTCTGTTTTTCGCCTTCAGCTTTCTCTTGTTCAATCCTGCCCGTAAGATGCTGAATAACCGTAAGAAGAAGATCCACGACGAGATACAGGAAGCAAAAGACACCAAGGAGTCGGCGGAGAAACTTAAGGCAGATTACGAGGATAAGTTAAAGAACATAGACAAAGAGGCTGAAGAGATCCTGAGCAGTGCCCGCAAGCGCGCCCTTGAGAATGAGAACAGGATAATAGCCGAGGCTAAGGATGAGGCCGAAAGGATCCTGTCACATGCAAGGACAGAGGCAGAGCTCGAGAAACAGAAAGCAGCGGATGAAGTGAAGCGCGAGATGATCGTGATCGCTTCTATGATAGCCGAAAAGGTTGTGGCCGAGAATATCGACACGACCGTGCAGGATAAACTGGTGGAAGACACACTTAAGGAAATAGGTAAGAGCACATGGCAAAGTTAGTTTCCAAGACCTACGGCGAGGCTCTTTTTGAGCTGGCGCACGAGGAAAACAGAGCATCGGAAATGCTCGAGGAAATTCAATCTGTGCAGGAAATACTTAAATCCAATCCCGAATTCGGCAGGATGATGCTGCATCCGGGGATACCAAAACAGGAAAAGCTGAAGATAGTCGATGAAGTATTCAAGGGAAGATGCAGCGATGAGATAACCGGGTTTATCCGCATCATCGTTGACAAAGAGAGATTTAAAGATATTGATTCGATCTTTCTTTACTTCATCGATAGAGAGAAAGAATCCCAGGGAATAGGCGTGGCGTATGTCAGCACACCCAAACCACTCGACCTCGAAGGAAAGAGCAAGGTACGCGACAAGCTTCTTGAGACGACGGATTACAAAACACTTGAGATGCATTATAATGTCGATCCCGGGCTCATCGGAGGCATGGTGATCCGCATCGGAGACCGTGTGGTGGATTCGAGTATTAAGAGCAGATTGAATGATTTGACCAAGGAATTATTAGAACTCCAGTTGGGATAGTCCCGACCGGAAGAAAGGTGCTATTGAGGCAATGAATTTAAAACCTGAAGAAATAAGTTCTGTCATCAAGGAACAGATCAAAAGATATTCTTCTACCCTTGATGTAGCCGATGTGGGTACGGTCATTCAGGTGGCGGACGGTATCGCACGCGTTCACGGTCTTGAGAATGCTATGCAGGGCGAGCTCCTCGAGTTCCCCGGCGATATCTACGGAATGGTCCTTAACCTTGAGGAAGACAATGTCGGCGTAGTTCTTCTCGGTAATTCGAGGAACATCAACGAAGGTGACCTTGTTAAGACAACCGGACGAGTTGTCGAGGTTCCTGTCGGTGATACGATGCTGGGAAGAGTTGTAAATGCGCTCGGTCAGCCCATTGACGGTAAAGGCCCCATCCAGACTACCAAATACCGCAAGATAGAGAGAGTCGCAAGCGGTGTTATCACTCGTAAGAGCGTAGACACCCCGCTCCAGACCGGAATCAAAGCCATCGATTCCATGATCCCTATCGGAAGAGGTCAGCGTGAGCTTATCATCGGCGACCGTCAGACCGGTAAGACCGCTATCGCGATCGACACCATCATCAACCAAAAAGGGCAGAATGTAAAATGCATTTACGTTGCAATCGGTCAGAAAGCATCCACCGTTGCAAACATAGTTAAGACACTCGAAGAGTTTGGTGCAATGGCTTACACCACGGTAGTTGTATCTACTGCCAGCGACCTTGCACCGCTCCAGTATATCGCTCCTTACTCCGGATGTGCTATCGGTGAGGAATGGATGGAGAACGGCGAGGACGTGCTTGTCATTTATGATGACTTAAGTAAGCATGCTACCGCATACCGTACACTCTCCCTGCTCCTTCGTCGTCCCCCGGGGCGTGAGGCTTATCCCGGAGACGTATTCTATCTCCACTCAAGACTTCTTGAGCGTGCGGCTCGCATGAGCGATGAATACGGCGGAGGTTCACTTACTGCGCTTCCCATTATCGAGACGCAGGCAGGAGACGTTTCAGCATACATTCCTACCAACGTAATTTCCATTACAGACGGCCAGATATATCTTGAGACCGAAATGTTCAATTCCGGTTTCAGACCCGCTGTAAATGCAGGACTTTCAGTATCACGTGTAGGTGGTGCTGCTCAGATCAAGGCTATGAAAAAGATCGCTGCTCCCATACGTACAGAGCTTGCTCAGTACAGAGAGCTTGCATCCTTTGCACAGTTCGGGTCGGAGCTTGACGATGACACCAAAGAAAAGCTTGCACAGGGCGAAAGGATCAAGGAGGTGTTGAAACAGCCTCAGTATTCGCCCATGCCGGTACAGTATCAGGTCATCATCATTTATGCCGTTACGAGAAAGTATCTGCTTGATGTTCCCGTTGAGGATATCACACGCTTTGAAACGGAATTCTTCGAGTTCCTTAACACAAAGTATCCCGAGGTGCCCAATTCAATTGCCACCGATAAGGTTATCTCGGATGAGATCGAAGAAAAGCTGAAGAAGGCTATTGAGCAGTTCAAAGCAGATTTTCTTAAAGCTTAAGTGACAGATCTGAATAAGAGGTAAAATATTATGGCATCAATGCGCGATATTAAGCGCCGCCGGTCAAGTATCCAGGGAACGCAGCAGATCACCAAGGCGATGAAGCTTGTATCTACCGTTAAGCTTCAGAGAGCAAGGGCGGCTGCGGAAAAATCCCAGTATTACTTTGACAGTATGTACCGCACGGTGGGAAGCATTCTTTCACGTGTAGGGCATATCGAGCACAGATACCTTACTCCCGGGGATTCCGAGAGAAAGGCTGTGGTCGTGATAACCTCCAACAGAGGTTTGGCAGGCGGATATAATTCAAACGTGGTGAAGCTGATCACAAGAAATGACGCCTTAAAGAAGGAAGACCTCGATGTGTATACCATCGGAAACAAGGGCCGAGAGGCTTTTGCAAGACATGGATACACCATAAGAGAGGACCTGCCCGATATCATCGAAGACCCGCTCTATTCCGAGGTGAACGATCTCACTGCAAGGCTTCTTAAGTCTTATGAGAACGGCGAAGTCGGAGAGATCTATCTGGCATATACCTTCTTTAAAAATACAGTGAGCCAGGAGCCGAGGCTGTTAAAGCTTCTTCCTGTCGAGCCCCTCGATCAGGACGGGGACGGGTTTGTGGATTCCGTAATGAATTTTGAACCCGAGGACGTGGAAGCGATCGACATGATCATACCGAAGTATATCAGCAGTCTGATATACGGAGGTCTCAAAGAGGCGATCGCCAGCGAAAACGGTGCACGTATGCAGGCGATGGACAATGCGACAAGCAATGCTGAAGAAATGATCGATAAATTGTCGCTTCAGTACAACAGAGCGCGTCAGGGCTCGATCACTCAGGAGCTTACGGAGATCATAGCAGGTTCCGAAGCGATCGGATGATGAGTCGGGCGCCCTATGCGGCGAAACCATATTGCAGCCGCCGGAAAGCGGCAGAAATGAGGTTATAAATGGCAGAAAATAAAGGAAAAGTAACCCAGATCATCGGAGCGGTACTTGATATCCGTTTCGACGAGGGGAAGCTTCCTGAGATCAACGAAGCGATCCGCATTCCAACCAGAGACGGCGGTGAGCTTGTAGTGGAAGTATCACAGCATCTCGGAGATGACACCGTAAGATGTATAGCGATGGGCCCCACAGACGGACTTGTGCGCGGTACCGAAGCTATCGCTACCGGAGCTCCCATTTCGGTTCCTGTCGGTGAGAACACTCTGGGACGTATCTTTAACGTTCTCGGACAGCCCATAGATAATAAGCCTGCTCCGACGGATGTTACATATGAGCCTATTCACAGAGCGGCTCCTTCATTTGAAGAGCAGTCTACCGAGGCAGAACTCCTCGAGACCGGAATCAAGGTCGTTGACCTTCTCTGCCCATATCAGAAGGGTGGAAAGATCGGTCTTTTCGGAGGTGCCGGAGTTGGTAAGACAGTCCTCATACAGGAGCTTATCCGTAATATCGCCACCGAGCACGGCGGATATTCGGTATTCACAGGTGTAGGAGAGCGTACCCGTGAAGGTAATGAC
>DFKZ01000038.1 GCA_002373975.1 Lachnospiraceae bacterium UBA3632
TCCATTATCTCCTTGAATATCCTCTTCAGATCCGGCATCAGCATATCAATACGCGATACATTTACGGATATCGGAACCGAAAAGCCATAGCTGTCCTTACAGCGTCTGATGTATTCCGCAGTCTCGTTCCATACAAAACGGTCAAGATCCAATATAAGCCCGTGTTCTTCAAGAAGAGGAATGAACAGTCCCGGACTGATCATTCCGAATTCAGGATGCATCCAGCGAACGAGTGCCTCAGCGCTTGACAGTATCGGTTCCTTATGTCGGATATCAAACTTTGGCTGAAAGTATACGGTGAAGTTTTTGTTATCAAGTCCGATCCTGAAATCCTCAAGAAGACGTTCCCTGAATAACATCTCCTTGTGCATCTCTTCATCGTATTTACCTATAGCTTTGGTATAATCGCCCCTGACGCCTTCCGCAGCCATCTTTGCACGGTCAAAGCGCCTCTCGGTGTCCAGGGTCTTGTCAGCGTTATAATATACCCCCAGTCTGAGATGTATGCTTTTGTCGTTGCCCGACGAATCCATACCCTCCGGAATTTCGAGTCCTTCGACAAGATTTGCGCCAAGTCTCTCGAGCACAGCAGAATAATCTTCGATATGAGGCGAATAGATATAGAAAACATCGGCACCGTGGTGACACGAAACGCCTCCGAGCTTCCTTGCCTGCTGCCGCACTCTCTCACCTACACGGCGAAGCAGGAGATCACCGTACTCCCTGCCGTATCTCTCGTTTATCATATGGAATCTGTTGATATTGACAACAACGGCATCCATAGGGTGTTCCGGGTAATGCTGGTCAAGCAGTTTAACATAACGCAGGAAATAATCCGTATTGAACAGACCGGTAAGGGTATCTCTCTCGGTGGAGTTGATAATGCTCCTGTCCTCCGAGAACTCTATACTTCTATTTATCCTTGCCTTAATGACCTCAGGCACAGGATAGGGCTTTAATATAAAATCTGCCGCACCGAGCTTTAAACATTCCGCTTCGGATTTCTGATCGGATGTCATTACGATGACCGGTATAAATCTCAGCTCCGGATCCTCTTTAAGTCTTCCCAGCAGCTCCACTCCTCCCATCTTCGGCATGTGCAGATCCACAAGGATGAGCGCGATATCTTCTCTGTGTTCAACAAGCTTTTTGAGGGCATCCACTCCGTCTGATGCATACAAAACTTCGTAATCATCCTCGATCATATTACCGATAATCTGTCGGTCGGACAACTCATCAGAGGCGATCATAACACATCTTCTGACATTAAGGGTGAAATTGTCTTCTGTAAGAGCATCAGGCAGGGCTCCGGCACTCTCTGCACCGGTCCCGTCCTTCTCATCATCTCTTGTTACGGCACCCAGACTCTTAAGGAGTTTCTTTTCCTCATACATCTTCTTGTCTGCCCTGCCAAAGACGCTGTTCAGATCAGGGTCTATATCCGGTATATAATCCGAGATCCCACCCGACACAACAGCACCGCCGCTTGTAATATGATCCTTGGAGCGCTCGTGAAGCATCCACACAAGCTCTCCCCTTACGCTGTAGTCTCTTCCCGAGAGGATTATCAGAAACTCATCCCCGCCAACCCTGTATATAGGACTGTGCTGGAATATCTCACTCAGCATTTTGCTGGCAGATATGATGTATTCGTCACCGGCTTTGTGTCCCAATGTATCATTGATCTTTTTAAGTCCGTTTACATCACATACTACGACGGCAAAGCTCCTGACTGTACCTGAGGTGATCATTTCATTTATCTCCTTCTCCCGCGCCAGGTACGCCGCCTTATTTCTGACTCCCGTCATTGAATCGGTGTTAGCCCTCATCTCGCTTTCCAATGACCGTCTTGACATATAGGAGTGGTTCGTCAGCATTACAACAAGAACAAATCCGAACAGGATCATAGTGATAAACACTATCTTTGTTGTGTTCTGCTCCCGTATTTCAAACTGGCTCTCGATAAAAGCAGCAACCTCCGTCTCATCTGTCCCGGCCATTCTTTCATAATGCTCCATCACTGCGGCTTTGGTCGAATCATCAGAGGCGATCATAGACTGTTTCATCCAGACAAATGCCACAAATAATACGAGTCCAAGGAGCGCGATCCACACTATGGCCGATGACCCGAAGTGTTTTTCCGTATCGCGCTTCAGTATATGTCTGAAATATACAAAGCCAAGGACACTCCATACCGAAAAAAGCAGAAATGTCTCTTTTGAAATAGTACTTCTTGTAATAATATCGGGAATAAGAAGATAGGCTCCGAATACAGCCATCAGGCACAATCCGATTCTGCCCGCCGTAACCTCTCTCCTATCCCCGGACTGACCTGCCAGTTTAACGGCGGTAGCACATGTAAGGGCATAAATGATCGTAGCGCCTATGGTAGTGACATCAACGATCCACCCGATAGCCGTCCTTCCAACAAACGGAATCAGAAATGATACCGCTCCGACAAAATAGATGGCTTTTTGCGGGATATGGTTTACGCCGTGCTCCCCAAGCTGCTTCGGCATTATCCTGTCATTTGACAGAGACGAGATCAATCGTCCGAGTGCACTTGTGTTACCGAGAAGACTGGTAATGACAAGAGCCAGAAGGACAACCATCAGGATAAAAACACCTGTACTCCCAAGGTAATGATCCGCAGCGTAGAAAGGAGGAAGCGCCTCTATCCCGCTCAGGTTTTCAATGTCCGCGATGTACTCTGTCCAATTCGAATAGCGTTCCGGATAAGCCGTTACCGACAGCAGCGTTATCATCACATACAGCACAAGCGTTATCACAAGAGACAGCGTAAATATCCGGTTTATCTTTCGTCTTTCGAATGAAAACTCTTCCGTAAAGTGCGATATGTTTTCAAAACCTATAAATGCCCATGGCGATATAACGGCGATTTCCATAACCTGCTTTACAGCATTGGTATCCTCGATAAAGAACGGTCTGCCGACACTCC
>DFKZ01000022.1:0-519 GCA_002373975.1 Lachnospiraceae bacterium UBA3632
CATCACCTTCCAGAACTTCTTCAACCTGTTTGACAAAAAGTGCGGAATGACAGGTACCGCTCTTACCGAGGAAAACGAGTTCAGAGAGATCTACGGAATGGATGTTATCGTCATTCCGACCAATAAGCCCGTCATCAGAAAAGACCTTCAGGATGCGGTTTATAAGACCAGAAAAGAAAAGCTGAATGCGATCGTTAATGCCATCGAGGAGGCTCACAAGAACGGCCAGCCCATCCTCGTGGGCACCATCAATATCGATGCCAGTGAGGAGCTCAGCCGCCTTATCACCAAGAGGGGCATTCAGCACAATGTCCTCAATGCCAAGTTCCATGAGAGAGAAGCCGAGATAGTAGCAGAGGCCGGAAGGCACGGTGCTGTTACCATAGCCACCAATATGGCGGGTCGTGGTACCGATATCAAGCTCGATGACGAAGCAAGGGCAGCGGGCGGCCTTAAGATCATAGGCACCGAGCGCCACGAGTCAAGGCGTATCGACAACCAGCTGCGCGGACGTTCCGG
>DFKZ01000022.1:565-14176 GCA_002373975.1 Lachnospiraceae bacterium UBA3632
CGCGGACGTTCCGGACGTCAGGGCGATCCCGGAGAATCCAAATTCTATATCTCCCTTGAGGATGACCTGATGAGACTCTTCGGTTCGGAGAGGCTTATTGCGGCATTTAACGCACTCGGAATTCCCGAGGGACAGGAGATCGAGCACAGAGCTCTCACCAATGCCATCGAATCCGCACAGAAAAAGATCGAGGGCAACAACTTCGGTATACGTAAGAATCTGCTTGAGTACGACCGCGTAATGAGCGAGCAGAGAGAGATAATCTACGAGGAGCGTAACAAAGTGCTCGGCGGCGAGAGCATGCGCGATTATATCTACAAGATGATGATGGATATAGTCGAGAGCAGCGTAGATACCGTTATCGGCGATGATACTCCCTTCGAAGAGTGGAATTTCGTGGAATTAAACGAGCTCCTTCTTCCCATCATCCCTCTTGAGCCCATCACTCCCGAACGTGTGAACAAGCCCAAGAAGGCCAGCCTTAAGCAGCAGCTCAAAGAGGAGACTGTCAAGCTCTACGAGGCCAAGGAAGCTGAGTTCGCCGATCCCGAGCAGATCCGTGAGATCGAGCGCGTGATACTCCTTAAAGTGATAGACCGCAAGTGGATGGATCATATCGACGATATGGATCAGCTCCGCCAGGGGGCCGGACTGCAGGCATACGGCCAGAGGGATCCCCTTGTTGAATACAAGATGAACGGTTACGCGATGTTTGACGAGATGACTCAGAACATTCGCGAAGATACAGTGCGCATGCTGCTCCATATCCGCGTTGAGCAGAAGATCGAGCGTGAGCAGGTGGCAAAGGTTACCGGTACCAACAAGGACGATTCCGTCGCCAAGGGACCCGTTAAGCGCGAGGCCAAGAAGATATTCCCCAACGATCCCTGCCCCTGCGGAAGCGGAAAGAAATATAAATTCTGCCACGGCCTTAAGAGAGTATAGCCTTACCCCCTGATGGGAAAGGCGGCGCGAAGCGCCGGATGAGGTGTACATGATAGTTGAACTTGAACAGATAAAGAGTGAGCTGCAGGGCTACGAACAGACCATGCACGAAGTGGAAAGCTCTCTCGACATCGTTAACAAAGAAAAGAAAATAGAAGAGCTTGAGCGGGAGATGGAAGCTCCCGATTTCTGGAACGAGCCCGAAAAGGCAAATGCCAAGATGAAAGAGCTCAAGAACATGAAGGATACCATTGCACTCGCGAGGAAGCTGAACACCCAGTATGACGATATCCTCACCCTTATAGAGCTCGGCAACGAAGAAAACGACGAGTCCATGGTTGAGGAAGTGAGAAAAGAATTCGACGAGTACGTGGAGGAGTTGGAGGAACTGCGCATAAGTACCCTCCTTTCGGAAGAGTATGACAAGTGCAATGCCATCCTTGAGCTCAATGCCGGAGCAGGAGGAACCGAGAGCTGTGACTGGTGCAGCATGCTCTACCGTATGTACACACGCTGGGCGGAGCGCCACGGCTTTTCCGTGGAAGTGCTCGACATGCTGGACGGCGACGAAGCCGGCATCAAATCCGTCACATTCCAGATAAACGGTGTGAATGCCTATGGCTACATGAAGTCCGAAAAGGGTGTGCACAGGCTTGTGCGCATATCGCCTTTCAACGCCCAGGCCAAGAGGCAGACATCATTTGTTTCTCTTGATGTAATGCCGGATATTGAAGAAGATAACGACATCGATATCGATGAGAAGGACCTGCGTATAGATACCTACCGTTCCAGCGGAGCGGGCGGTCAGCATATCAACAAGACCTCATCAGCTATACGTATCACACATATTCCCACAGGTGTGGTCGTCACCTGCCAGAACGAGCGAAGCCAGTTCCAGAATAAGGACAAGGCCATGCAGATGCTGAAGGCCAAGCTCCTTATCCTCAAGCAGGAGGCAAATGCCGAGAAGCTCTCGGATATCCGAGGTGAAGTTAAAGAGATAGCCTGGGGCAACCAGATCCGTTCATATGTGCTTCAGCCCTACACAATGGTCAAAGACAGACGTACCGCAGTCGAGACCAGCGATGCAGGCGGAGTGCTCGACGGAAAGCTCGATCCCTTTATCACAGGATACCTCAAATGGAAGAGCATGGGCGGTGTCATGGCCGAAGGCGATGACGAAGAACTGTAAAGTTCTGTCAAATCTGCCGTTCGTCCCTAAAAAACTGGGATGAACGGAATCCACTCGTCCCTAAAAAAAGCCCCTCGTCACAAAAAATATCCATCTGTCCCCAAAAGGGTCTGTTTACCCCACAAGCCTTGTGTTTGCGGGGTTTTTCTTGTATTCTTAACTCAACAACAGAGATAAATTACTAGTTTCGATAAAGTGTTTCGAAGAAGAGGAGAAAATATTATGAAAAAGCTTATAAACAAAAACATAATAAAGGCTATGACCATTGGAATATCCGCACTCATGATGGCCAACTCAATGAACCTTACAGCATTTGCTTCCGAAGGTGACAATAACACCACACCTGTAGATGGCGGAACAAACAATCAGGAAGATAAACAGGAAACCATGCCTACAGCGGTTCTTGAGAATGTTCAGGAAGAAGCTGCAGATGCAAAAGAAGCTGTAGAGGAAGCTATCGGTGTTGAAGCAGAAGCTGCTGCAATCGTAGAAGCAGACGCACCGGCACAGGAATCCGGCGAAGAAACCACAGTGCTTGAAGTTATAGATGCAGCTAAGGACATGGGCTTCACCGAGGAAGCAGCAGCTATCGAGAATGAGCTTGATAATGACAATTTGAGTTATGAAGCTGATGATAAGGTTGGCGATCAGAATGTCCCTGTTGATGTCAACGAAGCTATCGGTGATATCAATACCGCTCTTGACCTCATGGCAGAGCAGGATAAGGCTATCAATGATGCTGTTAAAGATGCAAACGACGCGGCTAAGTCAGCTGATGACGCAGTTCAGAAGGCAAATGACCTTCTCGGAATCAGCGTGCAGGAAGACGGAAGCGTCTCCGTTTCCATCCTTGATGTAGTTTCTACATCCTCCGATGCTATCGACGAGGCAGAAAAGAATATTACAGGCGCTACTACCATTGCTGAAGCAGATGATGCAATGAACGATGCTCAGACCGCAGCAGACTCCGCCGATAAGATCGTTACTGATACCCAGACTGCTTTTGACGCTATCGAGAAGGAGTACGATGAAGCAGTAGAGAAGTACAACGCCGCAAGAGAAGACCTCAACAATGCTTTAGCCGAGCACGCGGCACTCAGGGAGACAGCAGTAGCTGATGCAAAGGCAGCAGAGGAAGAATTGCAGAGACTTTCCGACGAAGTAGCAAAGCTCAAAAAGGAAGCAGACCAGGCAGCTGGATATGCTAAGATTGCAAAGCTTGAGAAGGAGATGCGTGAAACCTACGACAGCGGAAAAGGAAGCACCCTTACTTTTAAGGATGATTACCGTCCTCTCGCAAAGGCTATAATCGAAACCTACTACATCAATGATGTTCTTAAAGGAACCCTCGTAGGCGAGATCGAGTGGGTTGAGGCAACTTCGGGATCATACGAATACAAAGATAAAGACGGAACTAAGAGCACCAGGGGTAATGTACTCAACTACGGTCACTTCAAGTATCTGGACGAGAACGGTGTAGAGCATGAGAAGTACGTAAACTACAAGACTGCAAAGGGAAATAATCCAAATACCGGAAGAGGCATAGTGATCTTTGAGAAGACCGAGCATGTACTTGCAGACGGTACTGTAGAATACAGAAATGACAACTGGTACACAGGCGATCTTATCCTTGCACAGAGAGATCTTCCCGCCAATGAATATGTACATGACGGTTTAGTACCGAGCTATATCAAAGAAAGTGCTGACTATCAGGAAAATCTTGAAGCATATTTAAAAGAAAATAAAGAAAACGGTTATAAAATGGATGCAAATTCATTGGTGGTAGACCAGAGCCAGAATGACACATTCCGTGCAAACCTCGAAGCTGCTACTAAGACGATCGCAGAGTATGAAGCTCTCTCCAATCAGGCCAAGGCAGCTCAGGAAAAGGTTGACAGTGCTAACGCAAAAGTTAAGGAACTCGAGGATAGCATTTCAAAGCTCGGCAAACAGATCGTTTATCTGGATGAAAATGCAGATTTCACAGCCGAAGATTTTATGGAATATGACATTCCCGCTGTGAACATAAAGGTTGTAAACGCACTTAAGGCAAAGCTCGGCACCGCAAAGGAAGCTCTTCAGGCAGCACAGGATCAGAAAGCAGAGATCGACGCTAAGCTCGAGGTAGTTAAGGCTGAATATCAGGCAAAGGTAGCTGAGCTTACTCCTTCAGGCGAGACAGTTACAGCCACCACCGAGACCGAAACACCTGCTACTGATGATGCAGCACCTGCCGGAGAAGTAGCAGCACCTGCACCCGCAGCTCCCGCAGCAGCACCCGCACCCGCAATCATAGTACCAGCAGCACTCGAAGTTGACGGCGATGCAGCAGATATCGATGCAGTATCGGGCGCAGGAGAAGATTTAGCTCAGACAGCTGAGATTGAGAATGAAGTAGCAGCTCTTGCAGGAACCATTCCTGTAGATGAAAAGAAGATCTACGACATCGTTAATGATCCTACAGCTCTTGCAGAGCTTATCGAAGAGCCCGGCGTAAAGATCAGAGCATACTGGTGGATCCTCATCATCGCAGCTCTTGGAGCAACAGGATGGGCACTTTACAGACAGTATAAGAAGAATAAAGCAGCAGAAGCAAACGGCGGCAGAAAGAATTGAAAATAAGCATTAGAAACAAAACTTTAGCCCCAAAATCCGCCATCTATCCCTAAAATTATCCATTCATCCCACAAGTATTGCACTTGTGGGATGTTTTTTGGTAGTGTGTATAAAGACGGAAAATTGAACGAAAAGAGGTACCTTACATGGGAGAAAAAAGAGCCATATCAAGAGTAGTCTTTTCAGCCAAGAGTGTTGTGGTTGTCTGTGACACACAGGAGAGATACTTCGTGGATGTTAAGAACGTATCACCTCTCGGAATGGGGCTGAAGATGCCACCTGAAACACCTGACCTGGTCGGGAAGGCGATAATCATTGTGGCCGAGACGCTGATCATGTATGCGGATGTCATCAGACAGGAAAAGAACAAGGACGGAAGCTACACAGTCGGCATCAATGCAAAGAAGTTCACTGATGATGTACTTGAATTCTTATTCGACAGACTTAAGTTCGATTGAGAGTTGATCATATAAATAATTAACACGTAAATTTATTTGCTAGTTTGAAAAAGGAGAAATGTATGAAAAAGCTTATCAACAAGAACGTAATCAAAGCGATGACAATCGGTATCTCAGCGCTCATGGCAGCAAATTCCATGAACCTGACTGCATTTGCCGCAGAGGGTGACAGCCAGCCCGTAAACTCTGATCCCGCGTTAGGCGGAGCAGCATCTAATCCAAATGAGGTTTATAAAGATAAGACCGATGTTGATGCTTTTGAGGCTGCAAAAGAGGAAGCACAGTCTTTACTTGATGCTGCTTTAGAAACAATTGGAACAGATACCAAAAAGGGCGTTAAGGACGACGTTGAGGCAGCCACTCAGGATGTTCAGGATATTTTGAACCAGATCAACAATGAAACGGATTCGGATTTAATAAACAATGCTATTGATAAAGCTGCTGAAAAACTAGAGGGAGAACTTGACAATGACAACCTTGACGATAAAAACCTTAATGAGGACGGAACTCCCAAGTATAAGACTGAGGATGATAAGGTAGACGGAAAGGATGTCCTTGTTGATGCGAATGAGGCAATCGGTGATGTAAATACTGCTCTTAATGAGATAGCAAAGAACAAGCAGACAGTCTGGGAGCAGAAGGTTGACGAGAATGGCATTCCGGTATTTGATGAGAATGGTGACCCGGTAATGGCACAGGTAGATGGCGTTAACGGCGAAATCAATTACGCCATCCAGGACGCTATCAATGCTGAAGACGCTGCTGATGCTGCTGCAGATGCTGCGGTAAATGCTATTACAGATGCTGCAACGAACCAGAGTGTTGAAGAAGTTGTAGATGATGCATTTATCGATGTTAATACCGCAATTGATAATATCAGAAAGGCAGCTACTCCTGCAGAAGCAGAAGGATTAAAGAATGCTGCTATCGCTGCGATAGATAAGGTTGCCGGTGTTGTTAGCGATGCAGATGTTAATTTCAAGTTGGCAGAGGCTGATTATGTTCAGGCAGAGACTGATCTTGGGAATGCAGTTGCTAAGTATGAAGAAGCTGTTGCCAAATGGGAAGGACTTAGGGCAACCGCAAATGCAGATCTTGAGGCATGCGAGGCCGAGCTTGGACTTTTGAAAGCCGATGTTGATGAGCTTACCAAGAAGGTTAATTCTGCAAGAAGTGCATTAGCTAAAAACGGCCTAGGCAAAATCGCTGATCTTGAGAAGAAAATCGAAGGGAAAGAGACTCCTTCATGGAAGTCAGATTACCGTGAACTTGCTAAGGCTATTGTTGAGTTTTATATTATACCCAGCGAGGGTGGAATCGTCATAAAAGATGCGAAACAGACATATGGTTCCGTGTGGTATGATAGCTGGGTAGATCAATATGGCAAGAACTACACATATTCAAATAATAAAGAGGTCAGCCCTGTTGGAGATGTTCTTAACTACGGAATCGTTAGATACAATGTTAAAGATGAATTAGGCAATCTTATCATTGATGAAAAAACCCAAGAACCTGTTGTAAAGACATTGATCTACAACTACAAGACTGCTGAAGGCAACGATCAGAGCTCAAAGGGCGGAATCGTTATATTTGAAAAAACAAAACATAATGTAATCGGAGCCGAGGAGATCACAGATGAGGTTCTTGCTAAACTCGATGCAGGAGAGGCAGTTTTTGATGATGTTAACAATGCTAAAACCTTCCTTGTAAAAGAGGGTGACAAGTATGTTCGCTATAACATCGATGAGACCAAGGTTACAGATGAAGACACTACGACATATGTAACCGAGGGAACTACATCCAAAACCACTCCAGGGTCCGAAACCACTGACCTTGACGGCGCTCCGGAAGGTTATCAGAATACCAAGAAAGTTGATACAAAAACAGTTGTAACGACAAAAGTTGAGATCGTTGATGGGGTTGTTTATACATATTCCTATGATGGAAACGGAAATGTTATAAAGACTAAGACTGCAAATGTAAAGACGACTACAACGACTGACGTAACAACAACTACTACAGAAACAACATTTACTGGTGCACAGCTTAAAGCTCAAGCAGAGAAAGACTACTCTACTGATGAAAATGTAACAAAGAAGGCATATCTCGATGCACTCAGAGATATGATCAGTAAACTCGAAGATGGTCAGGTGGCTATTTACAATGGCAATGAGTATACTAACGAGTCAGTGATTCCTGATAATGCCGATGCAGTCGCTTACGGATATGAAAAAGTGGACGGAGAAATAGATGGTACTGAACCCGAATTATATGGTTATTCAGTAAATGTTACCTATAGTTCCAAATTTAGTAAAACCGTTGGAATATACGGAGATATGCATCTTGGTATAGTTGGTGCACTGTGGGGAGATAGTGTTTGGGACTTACAAAAAGCTCTTGTTAATAAAGAGATAAATGATTTCAAGAATTCGCTGGATACCAACACCTATAAGTATACAGGCTGTAAAGACAATACTACAGCGCACGCTTTCCTTTTCTCTGAGGATTATGTAGATGGTAATGTTGTAATAAAGTATGAAACAATAAGGAATCTTTCTTCTACTAAAACGATAACCACTACCCTGGATGAAAATCAGGCAAAGAATTCTGCAAAAACAGCTGTTTTAAATGATGCATCCAATACTACTGAACTTAAAGAAACGAGAACTATTATTGGTGCAACCGCCACACCGCTAACCAGAAATAAGGATATTAAGATACCTACCTATGGTTATGCTGCAGTAGATTATATCCTTAAGACTGTTAAGGTCGACACAGTTACCTCATCAAACATTGATGTGAAGCCTGAAAATAAGAAGATATCCGAAACAGTTATCGCAATTGATAATGTTGAAAATAAGGTTCATTCAAGTGATCTTGTTGTAGAGTACAGGAATGATAACTGGTACACCGGAAACGTTCTTCTCGCCGAGTACTCAGACTTCGCATATGGTGATAAGAAGGGTGAGGAAATAACATTTACGACAGATGGATTACAGCCCGGTAGTGGAGATGTTAATCCTGAGACTAATGTTATTACCACGGATAAAGATAAGACAACAGCATTCCGTAATGAAGTAAGTGCTGTAAGAGCTAAACTTGATCAGTATGATAACATCATTTCCAAGATTAATGATGCTAAGAATACGATTGCTGCAGCTAATAAGGCTATTGATGGTTATGAAGATGAAGACCATAACCATATTAATGGCTTAAAGGATGAGATCAATGCATTAAAGTATGCAAGCTACAAGTACAGTTATGGTGCTTGGGTCACAATAGATGGGCAGAAGCAGTTTATACCTGCCGGTAAAGCGGTCGAAGGAAACGAAGAAGTATTCTTTGGAGAGGATGAGATCGAATCTAAGATAATCATCAATAAACTCATCGCAGCTCAGGAGAAACTCGAAGAGGCAGAGAGAATTCTTGAGGCTGCTAAGAGTAAATTGGCTGATCTTCAGGGAAGAAAGGCTGACCTCGACAGAGAGTTTGCATCAAGAGTTACCGAACTTACTCCCGCACCTACCACTCCCGCAGATGAAGGTGGAGCAGATGAAGGTGGAGCAGTAGACGGCGGCGCAGCAGTTGTTCTTGGAGCACCTGCAGCTCCTGCAGCACCCGCAGCTCCTGTAGTAGTTGCAGACGGTGGCGTAGCAGTTGATGACGGAGTAGCAGCACCTGTTATCACCGAGGAGATCGGCGATGAGGCAGCAGCTCTTGCAGAGACCATTCCTACCGACGAGAAGAAGATCTACGACATCATCGATGATCCTACAGCTCTTGCTGAGCTAATCGAGGAGCCCGGCGTTCACATCGGCTGGTGGTGGTGGCTCCTCATCATCGCAGCTCTTGGAGTAACCGGATGGGCACTTTACAGAAAGTACAAGAAGAACAAAGCCGCAGAAGAAAACGGCGGTAAGAAGGATCAGAAATAATCTTCTAAAAGATTGATCCAAAGACATAACGATTTAATGATCAGCGGAGTCTTAAAGGCTCCGCTGGTTTTTACAGAGGGAGTTACGGATATTATGAAAAAAGGAATCGCATTATTGCTGACGACGATATTAGCGTTTGCGTTTGTATTGACAGGTTGCTCGAGGAATCACGAAGAAATCAAGGACTATGAGTTCGCACCCAAGCAGGAGACTACGGCGGACGACGCTGCTGATACAGATGATCAGACGGATGTAAATGATGACACGCAGTCCGGCGAAGGAACAGAGGTTACAGACGGCACGGATACTGATAATACGGATGTTCCGGACGATACTGCGGAAGGCAACCCTTCCGACGAGCAGCAGCCCGAAAACGAAGATCCCGAGATCACATTTACGATCTCCAATCTCTGCGGAGTTGATATCGGAATGATCTCTACCCTCGATCCATACACGGGAGAGCAGATGGATGTGGGAATGCTCCGCGCAGGCCTGAGCATAGTTATCACGATGCAGTGGCCGCCTGAGAACACAACATTTGATTTTGCGGTTTACAATGTGAACGGAGATCTGGTATCTACAAGTGAGGTTGATATCACCGGTGTGCAGGAATCCGTAAGCATCGTGCTTTCCGGCGATGGAGACCTTGAGTCAGTCACCTCAACAATAAACTAAACGGAGCTATCGCTGTTAATCTTTTTTACATATTTTATCCAATAACAAGTGCCCGGGATATCCTCGGGCACTTACTTTATTTCCGCGTTTTTAATTCTTGCAAGACAAAACACTTCAAGCGCTTAAAACACTTGTCCGAAACCTCAAAATATGGTAAATTATTGATAAGAATAATCAGCGATAAGTCAGAATTAAAATATGTATTATAACAGTGACAACAACAGCATAAACGAAGGCGAATTCGGCACACCCGACAAGCCCTACGGAACCAACTCCCGGCTTGCCACCACATCAATGATCCTTGGACTTATATCGGTTGGGATACTTTTCACCTTTGTATTTTCGTCCTTCTCTATCCCGCTTGGGGCCATCGGTCTTTTACTTGCATTTATGAGCACAAGACTGGGAAAGGGAATTCCCTCCAAAGCAAAAACAGGGATTCTTGCATCCTCTATCGGACTTGGGATGGGATTGTTGCTGACCATTATATCATTTGTTACAGTTATAAAGTCCGGAATGTTCGGAAACCTCTTAAACACATATTCATCAATGTATCAGCAGATGTATGGTGAAGAGATAAACTGGAGCGATTACGGAATCAATCCGGATGCGGAAAGCTTCAAGGATTATTTCGGAAACTCCGGAATCGTCAGATAGGAATGCTTTAGGAGCAGCCGCTCCACGGGGTAAAGCCTATGATAAACACTAACTACAATCAATTTACATATGGTGCATACTCCTATAAGCCGGGATCTGTCGGCAGCCAGCAGGCTGAGGAAGCAAAGCTTCGTAATCTTCCATGGAACAAGGATGCAAAGGCGGGCGAAAAGCTCACCGCAGTTCCCGGAGCCAAAGAAGACGATGAGAAAAACGGCAAAGGTGTAAAGATTAAAGGCCACTACGATGACCCAAGCTGTGAATGCGAAACCTGTAAGCGCCGCAAATATCAGGATGGATCTGATGAAATGGTATCCTTTAAATCAGCTCAGACCATCGCCCCAGCCGCCGTAGCAACCAAGGTTCGCGCTCACGAACAGGAACATGTTTCCAATGCCTTTAAAAAGGCCGAGCAGAATAACGGGAAAGTGCTGCAGGCTTCGGTTACTCTCCACACAGCGATCTGCCCGGAGTGCGGCAGAACATACATCTCCGGCGGAGAAACCCGCACACAGATCAAATATTACAACGAAGACAATCCTTATCAAAAGGATCTTAAATCCGCCGACAGGTCAAAATATGTCGGAATGAATGCAGATTTTGCAGTTTAAGTACGAAGGAATATTATGGCAAAGCATTACATGCCCTCGGCTGTCCTTAAGGATAATGCCAAGGGCTTTCTAAACGGGAAATACGGATCAGCCATCGGGGCTACAATTATCTATGCGGTGTTTTCAAATCTGTTGATAAATGCTGCAAGCATAGTGACCGACTGGATCAAAACACTGTTTGTAAAGTCAGGTACCACATCATCCGGAGCTGTGATCGCAGTCTTTACATTTTCATATCTGCTCAGCGGAGTAGCGGTTGTTTTCTCATCTGTCCTGATGATAGGAACATCCTATTACTATCTGGGCATCGGAACCGGGCATGAGCCGAGAGTCTCCGACATCTTCTACGGTTTCCGTGAAGACTTTGGAAAGAATTTCAAGGCAGCATTCGGTGTCACGCTTCCCGCTTTAATATCATATATACCTGCTTTTGTTTTGTATGTCATTTATAATCAGACAAAAAGTAAAAGCCTTTTGACAGCCCTTGTCATCGCTGCCATAGCATGTACAGCGCTTTACATCTTTTTCGATATCAGCCTTAAGATGACATTTTATATCCTTGTTGATTTCCCGGAGCTTGGCGCATTTGAAGCTCTTAAATCATCGTGGGATAAAATGAAAGGTCACAGGATGAGGCTGTTTTTGCTTGAGCTAAGTTTTATCCCCTATGTTCTATTGGCACTTCTCAGCTTTGGATTAGGAATACTGTGGGTATATCCCTATATTCAGGAAAGTATTGCACAGTTTTATCTTGACCTGATGAATCCTAAAACTGTGAGCGGTGAATGGGAAAGGACGGTGTGACATGCCTGTAGTCAAACCGATGTATATATGGCCGATGAATTACGTCTTTCAGGAAATCAAAGGCGTAAAATCAAACAGTACCTTCGGATATGAGGCGCTGCTCAGGCCCGATAACGGAATGGATCCTCAGACCTACGTCAATACGCGTATCGCCATGGGCGGCGAGCATCAGCTGGAACTGGATTCGTTTTTCAATGCAACAAGAATATTTCATGATCTGAAGATACCCGGTTATCTGTTTATAAACAGCATGCCCAATGCGGTGTTTACAGCCCAGGAATCAAATGTTTACATAGATTCATACGGAAAAGATGTTTTATCAAGGATAGTTGTTGAAATCCTTTCATACCCCTTCATCGACAAGCAGACATGGTACACCAAGCAGATGTTTATGCTTAAGCATGATATGATGTGCGCAGTAGATGATTTCGGAGTGGGCCTTAACTACGGAATGGATGCTGTCCTTTTCTACGGACCTGATATAGTTAAGATCTCAAAAACCGTCATACACGAATTTACGGAAAGTCCGGAGCGAATAGAATATGTCAAAGGGCTTATCGGAATGCTCAAGGATCAGAATGTAAAAGTTTTGGCGGAAGGCATCGAGAACGTAGTCGAATATGAGATGCTGAAAGAGTTTGGGATAGACTATGCGCAGGGCTATTATATCGGGATGCCGGGAATGCCGGATCCCCCACCGTTTATCGAGGATGGGGATACAAGAAAATATACGGATTATTAATTAATTTGGGACCGTAATACGGTCCCTTTTTTATGTTTTCCATATTACACAAAAAACAGCCTTTCATTCTGTTAGAATTGCCATCTTTACATTATCTGGGACGGATGCTATCATTCTATCATTCCCCCGCCCGAAAAGCGGGTTAAATTCTAAAGCACCATTCAAATGCCTGTGCGACACGTAGCAGGAAAAACACCCGTGTAACAATTAAATAATTTGATGTTTTTGCGCAGATTTTCTGTGCTTATATTATCGTCTTTGATTTGTTTTATCAGGGATGTTTTATCTTGCAACTATTATTATTCACATTTATAATGAAGGAGGAGAAAGCATGGCAGATTCTAATATCAACGCCAAACACAAAGACAGGCTGTTTTCGTTCATTTTCGGCAAAGAGAAGAATAAAAAATGGACACTTGAGCTGTATAATGCAGTAAATCATTCCGATTACAAGGATCCCGATGAAATAGAGATAAATACGATCGAGGATTTCCTGTATATGGGGATGAAAAATGATGTATCTTTTCTTCTGCACAGCTCGCTAAACCTATATGAGCATCAAAGTACTTATAACCCGAACATGCCTGTACGGCAGCTCATCTATATCGGACAGTTGTATGATAAGTACATAAAGCAGAACTCGCTGAATATTTATGGCAGTTCAAAGATCACCCTTCCGGTTCCGAAACTTGTGACCTTTTATAACGGAACAACGGACGCAGACGACGAGACGGATCTTAATCTGAGCGATCTTTTTCCTGAAAAAGATAATTCGGAATCTGATGTGGCTCTAAGGGTACGGATGCTCAATATAAACCATGGACATAATAAGGAATTGCTTGAGAAATGCCGTCCGCTGTTTGAATACTCCTGGGTCGTGGAGCAAATCAGAATAAACAGGCGTAACAAGCTCCCGATAGAAGACGCTGTTAACAAAGCCCTGGATGACATGCCCAATGTCATTAAGTTAAGTGTG
>DFKZ01000054.1 GCA_002373975.1 Lachnospiraceae bacterium UBA3632
CAATGTTAACTTAATGACATTGGGCTGCAACCTCGGGTTTTTGTTCTCAAGAGATAAATGATTTTTTGATGAAAAAGTGAGGTACCCACTGAGGTACCCAAGAGCTGTTGACGCTGCATCCTTCTTATTTATTGGATTTCTTGGGTAGGAAAAATTTTCAAGTCCCTTCTTCCGCGATAAATCGCTTCGTCGGGTCTTCGCTTCGCTCCGGTCCGCGCAAAGCCGACGTCCCCCGGACGTCGTGCGCCGGTTCGGCGGGAAAAAGGTCCACCGGACCTTTTTCTATTTCCGCCTCACCCTTCTTCCGCTTATACAAGTTTTTTTCCCTTTCGTAAGATTTGTGGGACAAGAAGGGGGTTAATCCATAAAAAGACTAAAAAAATGAGGTGATGCTGAGAGACATCACCTGATAATTAGAACAAAGCAGTTTACATAATTCAATGAATCAATCCTTTTATGATTGATGCTACATTCTGAAGTTGATCCGGGCTGAGCTGCTTTAAATCCGAAACTGTATTACGTATTGTTTCCGGAGCATCATTTGACGAATCAAAAAACTCTTGCGGTGTTATATCGAGAAAATCACAGATATAGAAGAATGCTGACATAGAGGGCAGTGCCTTTCCGGTTTCTATATTGTTGATATATCCGGGGTTTTGTCCGAGAGAAAGACTCATGTCTCTTGCGGATACACCCTTTAGCGTTCTTAACTGGGCTAATCTTAACTTGAAAAATTCGTCATACATTATAATCACCGCCTTTATCATATTCTATCCGATACGATTGGATATAATGTTTGAACAAATCCACTAAATACAGTATAATATTGGATACAAAGCGATATTATTGTGAGATAATCTGAAATATTACTATAAATGTCTATGTCCTTCTAATAATTTAATAATCTTAGATAGAAACACTATTAAGACGGATTCTTTCAGACTATCAAAGCAATGGATAGGAGGAAAATAGATGCTTATTAATCTTGTATGCCCTAATTGCGGCGCTCCAATGGAAGTTGATGATTCAAATACTACGATTTCATGTCCTCATTGCGGAAACAAAGTAATAAATCAAAAAGAAGTTATTCAGGTTGAACAGCATGTTGTTGTAGAACACAAAAAGGCGAAAGATCCGCACACTCTGATAGTAAACTATAAATCTTCAGATAAGAGTGTGAAGCTTGTAATTGCAATTAGCGCTATTAAACGTAAAGATGTGATTATCTCCGGTCAGAAAATGCAGTATATCCTTGCTCCGGGGCAATATCGAATTGTGTTGAAAATCGGAAAGATCAATTATAATCGAGATATTGTGGTTCCTAAGGATGGAACTCCTGTAGAAATAATTGCATCATGGGCTGGTAGAGCAAATATCAGTATAGATCAGCCTTTGTATGACCCTTCAGAAGTATCTGCTCCGACCGGATCAGGAAATCAATCCGTGAATGTAAAAACTTCAAAGCCATATGAGGAAAGAACATATATAGAAAAAGTATTCCGTAAAGGGATGATAGCTCCTTGGATTATTTTTGGCGTTCTCTTTATTATCGGAATAGCAAATCTTTCTACATCTCCGGCGGGTGGATTGATAACCTTGCTGGCGGCTATTCTTATCTGTCCGTTTATAATTGAACTGATATGTAAATATGTTAATCCAAGTAAGGTCAAGCTTATAAAGATCATTATTTTCATAGTTGTTGGTGTTTTGGGAATAGTTGGTGTGAGCGTTACGGCTGCTCAGAGCCCCAGCAAGGATTCAGCATCAACAAGTAATAGTTCAGTGTCATCTAATATAAGGTCATTTTCATTTTCGAGGACTGATGACGTATACTTAAATGCAGGAAAGACAGATAGTAACGGTTGGGTAGATGTAAGTGTTAAAGACAGAAACTCCTTTACTCCTGAAGACGTTATATTTGTAAGTGCCGATCCAAATATTGCAACAGTTTCCTATTCACATGACGCATTAACAACTTATTTGTATTATGATATAACTGGTGTTAACGCAGGTGAAACAGAAGTATATGTTACGGATAATAGTGGGACGGTTGTATCGGAAAAAATCAAAGTCATTGTTACAGATGATCGGGTGTTTGCAGAATCAGTATCATTAACATGTTCCAAAACTGAGTTGTCATTAGGTGAATCTGCGACCATATTGGTGGATTTCTTGCCAAATAATACAACACAAAAAGATATAAGCTGGGTATCCTCAGATGAATCTGTAGCAACCGTAAGTAATGGCGTTATCACGGCTATAGCCGGTGGTACAACTACGATATCAGCTACAACTGAAAATGACATTACTGAAAGCGTTGTAGTCACAGTAGACGCTTCAAAACGTGCTATGAAACTCAGAGTTACTCATCCAAGACAAGATGATGTAAACATTGGAGATGAGTGGAGCTACATTGATGAAGTAAACGGAGAAAATGCTCAAAGGGAATACAGTCTTTCTGTTGGAGACACGCTGAATTTCCACTCGAAATACACCGAATCAGATAATAATCCGGATGTGGGTGAAGCAAGTGCCTCATATACTGTAACAGAGGATGACCTTGTAAATGGATTTACCGTAACTTTTGATGTATATGTGACTGAAAATGGTGGAAAAAATAAAGGTGAAAAGGCTCATTTCGTAGCAACTTATGTCTTTACACCATAAAGGCCAATCAAAGATATATATGTTTGATGAGTCATTGACTTTTTGGTTATCATGGACTAAAATATGGGCATGAAAGTGATTATGTGAGACTTCTATGATGCTCACTAGCAAAAAAACCGAGGCTGCAACCTCGGGTTTTTTGGTCTCATGAAAAGACATGCTCTTCCACTAGTCATCCTCTCCGGCTCTGTCTGTAAGAACAGGGCCGGAGGATTTTTTTTGCTTGACGGCTAATCAAAATTAGCCTATAATAAGGCTAATTCAAATTAGCCCACTGCTGCAAAGTTATTGGAATTAGTTCGCGGCATAGTTGATTGAAATAAGCTTACAATGAAATTGATTAATCCGTTTTTTAATCAGGGGAAACAAAATGGATACTAAACACAAAATGGATACCAAACAAAGAATACTGGATGAAGCATTGACTTTGTTTTCGGAGAAGGGATATGCAAATGTCTTTGTCGCGGATATTGCGGAAAAGGTCGGTATTAAGGCTCCGTCCCTTTATAAGCATTATAAAAACAAGCAGGCTATTTTTGATGCTATCATTGAAGAGATGAACCGGCGGTTTTTGGTGGAAGCGGGCAATTTGCAGATCAACGGGGCAGACGCTTCTGCGGATGCAGAAATCTATAAGCACATTTCGGAAGAGCAGCTGATCACTCTCGGAAACAATCTGTTTCTGTATTTTTTACACGATGACTATACAAGGCGTTTTCGCAAGATGCTCACCATCGAGCAGTTTCATGATAAGAAGCTTGCGACAGCATATATGAAGCAGTATGTGGATGATCCGCTTTCATATCAGGAGATACTTTTGGGTCTGATGGTTTCAGCCGGTGTTCTTCAGACAGAAAACGTGGAGATCATGACATTGCATTTTTACGCGCCGATATATATGCTGCTGACCATATGTGATCGGGAGCCGGAACGTGAGAAAGAGGCGCTGAAAAAACTGGAGGCGCACATCCGCCAGTTTAACAGGCTATACGCAAGAAATGAAGAGATCATTCAGGATAATAAGATATCGCGGAGGAAGAAGAAATGAAGATCACAGTGATCAACGGAACCGAAAAACACGGTGTGACTTACCGGATGAAGGAGATTTTCTTAGAGCAGTTCAGAGGAAATCCTGATATCACGGAGTATTATCTTCCAAAAGACGGTCCGGGTTTCTGCATGGGTTGTACTGCATGTTTCAGGAATAATCAAAATAGTTGCAAGGACGCCGAACAGGTGCAGAAGATCGAGAAGTCCTTACTTGAAGCGGATCTGCTTGTTTTTACATCACCTGCATATGTTTTCCATACTACCGGCGCGATGAAGGCTATGCTTGACCATTTTGGCTACAGGTGGATGCCTCACCGTCCGGCAAGGGAAATGTTCGGAAAGCGTGCTGTTATCATCACCCAATGTCTCGGAGCAGGTGGAAAGTCCACAGCAAAGGATATAAAGGACAGCCTTTCATGGTGGGGCATTTCGACAATTAAAATCGTAAGTTTCAAACTGATGTCTGAAATTGACTGGAACAAGATCGAGGATAAGAGGAAAGCATCCTTCCAAAAGAAACTAAAAAGTCTCGCCCGGAAAATGTATGCCATCAATTATGATAAACCGGGTCACACGAATGTAACCGTGAAAGCAAAGTTTTATATGGTAAGAATGCTGCAGATGAGTCTCGGTAAAAAGAACCCCGAATATACCGACTTTAAGTACTGGAAAGAAAACGGCTGGATCGGCAAAGTAAGGCCGTGGAAATGATCATTTTCAAGATGGCTTATCATTTGAAGATTTGCTATAATTGTATGAGAGTCAAAGATCCTTTTGACTGCGAGAAAGCAATGAAAAGGAGGCGGATATGGAAAAAGCAAAGGTATATTTTACAGATTTCAGAACAGTATTGGGCGTAAGCCTGACGATGAAATTACAGAAGCTGATAAAGATGGCGGGTATCGGATCCATCGATATGGAAGGAAAGTTTGTTGCCATAAAAATGCATTTCGGAGAGCTTGGCAACCTTGCTTATTTAAGGCCTAATTATGCCAAGGCTGTAGCAGATGTTGTCAAAGAACAAGGTGGGTTACCTTTTTTGACCGACTGCAACACTCTTTACCCCGGAAGCAGAAAACATGCGCTTGAGCATCTTGACTGTGCCAATATCAACGGCTTTAATACTACCACTACAGGCTGCCAGATCATTATAGCCGACGGACTCAGAGGAACCGATGATATAGCTGTTCCGGTTCCAAACGGGGAATACTGCAGCGAAGCGTATATCGGAAGAGCGGTTATGGATGCCGATATACTGATCTCGCTTAATCACTTTAAGGGTCATGAGATGGCAGGTTTTGGCGGAGCCATCAAGAATATCGGAATGGGCTGCGGAAGCCGTGCGGGTAAAATGCATCAGCACAACAGCGGCCAGCCCCATGTAATAGAAGACCTGTGCAGAGGATGTAAAAGATGCTCCAAAGAATGCGGCTCGGATGCGATCAGTTACAACGGAAATAAAGCATGGATCGATCCGGAAAAATGCAAAGGCTGCGGACGCTGTATAGGAGCCTGTGCGTTTGACGCGATTGAGAATAATAACTGGGATGCGGCTCAGCTGCTCGGAAGAAAAATGGCTGAATATACTGCTGCAGTTGTAAATGGAAGACCATGCTTTCATATAAGTCTTATAACCGATGTGTCGCCCAACTGTGACTGCCACGGCGAGAATGATGCACCGATCCTTCCCGATATCGGAATGCTGGCTTCTTTTGATCCTGTTGCGCTCGATCAGGCATGCGTGGATCTCTGTCAGAAAGCGGAACCTATAAGAAACAGCCAGCTGGGTGATAATATGGCCGAAGAGCATTTCCATGATCACGGTGATGTATGGCATAACAGTAATCCAAACGTTTCATGGGCTGAGACACTTGAGCATGCAGAAAAGATAGGCGTCGGAACAAGAGAGTATGAACTGGTGGTTATGAAATGAAAAAAAGTCCTTAAAAATTCATCTCTTACTGCCACTTTCTTTGTTCGCGTTGTGCTTCAGACAGAAAACGTCGCTGTGGATACGAGTGGAGACTGCTTATGATCTACATGTAATCTGCCGAGACGTCTTCAAGTGTTCGAATGCCATTGATATGGTCATCATATTAACTCCGGTATTATCCTTCGGCTGCCATCTCGGCATTAATTGTATCTTCACTATCGGCCATGGCCTGCAGTGTCATAGTAAGCAATTTATCGAGTTCCCAGCCAAGCTGCGCAGCTCCGCGTTCTATTACTTCTCTGGAGCATCCCGCCGCAAACCCTTTGCTCTTATATTTCTTTTTAAGGGATTTGAGTTCCATGTCCTTTGTGCTCTTTGAGGGTCTCATCAGTGCAGCAGCCCAAATAAGTCCTGTAAGTTCGTCAGCTGCAAAGAGGACTTTTTCCATTTCACGCGTAGGCTCGACATCTATGGTAGTACCATTTCCAACGGTAATCCCGTAGCCATGTGAGCAAACGGCATGGATGATGTCATCACTGACTCCGCCGTCTTTTAGAAGTTCCGGAGCTTTAAGGCAGTGTTCATCAGGGTAAAGCTCAAAGTCTATATCGTGCAAAAGCCCAACAGTTCCCCAGTAATCAGCCTCATCAGCATATCCAAGTTCTTTTGCATACCATTTCATGACAGCTTCGACTGTAAGGGCGTGCTGAATATGAAAGGGATCTTTGTTGTATTTTTTTAACAGTGTAAATGCATCATCTCTGGAGATCATTTCCAAGTCCTTTCCGGCGTAAACGCCTTTTATATTTTATCACAAGTAATCCCGGAAAAATAATAGGTATTTTTTATTACCGCATGAAACTCAAGTCTGTGCGCTTTTCACAGTATCACAGCGGGTAGATATATGATAATATATAAAGCAGAGTACTGCTGATAATAATGGAGATTTGCTTCTGTGGAATGCTGAATACCGGCGCTGACAGGACAGGATTAATTATGAAAACAAGAGAAGAAGCATTGAAATATGGACTTTCGTTTCCCGATACTTATCAGGATGCACCTTTCCATGATCAGAACTGGCAATTGGTACGGTTTGGGGGAAACAAGAAAGCCTTCCTGTGGACCTATGAAAGAGAAGGCCACATTGATCTGAATGTGAAAGTTGATCCCGAGAAGGCCTTTTTCTGGAGACAGATCTATAAAGCGGTCATTCCCGGATATCACCAGAATAAGGATCACTGGAATACGATCATTCTTGATGGCAGTATCCCGGATGAAGATATAAAGCGAATGATCGCCGAGAGCTATGATCTTATCAGCGATTGTCCCTCAAAGAGAATATACGACGCGGTAAAAAAGATACCCTACGGTCATGTTGCTACATATTCCCAGGTTGCGGAAATCGCAGGGGACAGGAAGATGGCCAGAGCTGTAGGAAATGCGCTTCATAAGAATCCCGACCCGGAGGGTATTCCCTGTTTCCGCGTTGTTAATGCAAAAGGAGAATTGGCGGGAGAATTTGCATTCGGTGGATCCGGAGCACAGGCAAAACTGCTGGAAGCAGAAGGAATTGAGGCTAAAGACGGAAAGGTCGATCTTAGCAGATATCAGTGGAAATAATCTGTCTTACAGCCGCCTTATACTCGGCTCCGGTGGATGCTTGTCACCACTATAAAAGGTGAGAAATATCGGTCTATTCCCTTGTAATACCTTTTATGGACTTTTCTGTATGCCGGGGTGGTGATCCCTTCCATTGGCGCAAAATATATCTTACTCATTCTTCAAAGTATAACACACTTTATGAATCATTATGGTATAATTCTAAAAACAAGAATTTGACCATCGGAGCCAAAGGATGAAGATCGATATCAAGCAGATAACGGAAGGTGAAGAGAGTGTAGTTATACGCTACAGGGATCTTACACCTTCCATAGGAAAGATAATATCCATCATAAACGAAGAAGATAACAGGCTGAGGGGCAAAACCGAAGAGGGCGAAGTCTTCTTTTCAAAGGATGATATATTATATCTGGAATCGGTGGATGATAAGGTATTTGTATACACCGTAGATAAGGTGGTCCGCATCGATGGATCGCTCAATACCTTTCTTGCCGGGAATCAGGATGAATCCTTTTTCAGGTGCAGTAAATCCATGATCATCAATGTGGGAAGGGTCACAGCCCTTAAAAGCCTTTCTTCAAACAGGATAGATGCAACGATGGAGGGCGGTGAGCATATCATCATTTCAAGGAGATATGCGTCGGATTTCAGAAGACTTTTGAAAGGGGACAGATAAGATGAAAAACAAAAAGAGAAAATCGCTGTGGGAAGCTTATCTGACCAGAGAGATAGGAATAGAATTCAAGGCATGCCTGTATTTTTTTGCCATACTGTTTTATTACTGCGTATACAGGATCGCTTGCGGAGTGTTTGATGCCAATATTTTCCATATGGCAGAGATGATACTGTGCTGCTACATCATATGCTATATTCAGGTTTATCTGTTCGGGAATTTTGATGAGGCTGAGAAGCTAAAAGGCAGAGAGATCCTGGGACTTGGAGTATGTACCGCGCTCTATACCGCAGTTTCATTTATAGGAAAATGGTTTGACGGAAAGACGGGAGTTTATATTGGGTTTGCGGCCTACGTACTGCTCCTGTATCTGTGCGTATTCTTAATATATAAAACAAAGAGAAAAATAGACGATAAAAAACTGAATGACGACCTTAAACTATTTCAGGCCGAACACAAAAAGTGAATGATAGCGGCTAAAATATGCATCTTACGGGAACAGATATTGTTCCCGTTTTTTGTTTCTGATATATGTTGATACAGAGACAAGGAGGTGCGTATGAGCTACGTAATAGAGATAGATCATCTTACCAAAAGCTACGGAAAGAACCGTGGGGTTACGGATGTATCGCTTAAAGTGAAAGAGGGAGATATCTTTGGATTTCTGGGACCCAACGGTGCCGGCAAATCAACCACCATCAGATCCATGATGGGATTTCTGAAGTTTAACCAGGGAAGCATAAAGATCCTGGGAATGGACAGCGTGCGCGACAGGGAAAAGATCCTTAAGGAAGTCGGTTATATGCCCTCCGAGGCATGGTTTTATGATTCGATGAAGGTGTCGGAGGTCATAGCTTATGCTGCCGAAATAAGAGGAAAAGACTGCCGGGATGAAGCGGAGAAGCTCTGCGAAAGACTCAAAGTGAACACGAATAAAAAGATCCGTGAGCTTTCATACGGCAACAAGAAAAAAGTAAGCATAGTATGTGCAATGCAGCACAGGCCCAAGCTGTTTATATTTGACGAGCCCACCGGGGGCTTGGATCCATTAATGCAAAGGAGCTTTTTCGAACTGATAGGTGAATATGTGGATAAGGGCGCCACCTGCCTTCTGTCCACCCATGTATTATCGGAGGTTAACAAATACTGTAAGAGCGCGGCTATCATGCGGGACGGAAGGCTGACAATGCTTGACTGCCCCAATATCGATGATGACGCATTTTTGAAATTCTACGAAGACGAGGTGGAAATATGATCAGAATATTTTTGAAAGAACTGAAGATGAATTGTAAGAGTCTTCTGATATGGAGCCTGGCAGTCGGCGGGATCGGACTTGCCTGTCTGCTTCTCTACAGCAGTATGGAGGGTGAGATAAAAGGCATGGCGGATGCTTTCTCGAATATGGGGATGTTCTCGGATGCATTCGGAATGAGCACGCTGAGTATCGCCACCATAAAAGGATATTTCGCTACAGAGGTTGGGACGGTTCACGGGCTGGGCGGCAGCATGTTTGCTGCTCTGACAGCGGCGGGAATGCTTTCAAAGGAAGAGGAGCTCCACACCGGTGAGTTTCTGTACTCATTTCCGGTATCGAGAAAAAAGATCGTGCTCGCAAAATCACTCTGCATTCTGTGCATGATCGCGTTTTTTACGCTTATATGTACCGCGCTGTATGCATTGGGATTTGCACTGCTCGGTGAGGAGATCCCGGGCAAAGAGTTCATCACTTATATGGCGATGCAGTTTGTGATGGATATCGAGATCGCGGGAGTATGCTTTGCACTTTCTTCCATGTTTTCAAAGACCAAGATCGGTGCCGCACTTGGCCTTGCACTTATCTTTTACGCATACGATCTTATGGGCAGGGTAGTGCCGGATCTTAAAGATTACCTGTTTATCGGCCCCTTCTCATACTCAAATGCATCGGATATCTTTTCCGGTACGGATCTATCCGTAAAGGCCCTATGCTTCGGAGCCTGCCTGACCGTGATATGTGTGGTATTTGCATTTATCCATTACAACAGAAGAGATCTGTCGGCATAGTATCCAAATACAGCCCGTCCGGGTGAACGGAATGAACAAAGCTTCGCCGGATCTGTTTACGGGTTCCAATGCAACTTACATGTTAAAAAATACATCTTACTTTAAAAACTGTTTCCAAAAGGAAGCAGTTTTTTTATTGTATAGAAAAAGCAGAGCAAATTCCTTTAAAGGTATTAAGCGGAGACAAGAAAGAGGAGACAGAACCATGAAAACACTTGAAGTAAAAGGACTCACAAAAAGATACGGTAAATTCACTGCGGTGGATGGCATCACATTTGATGTTGAAAGCGGATCCATGATCGGCTTTCTGGGAGAAAACGGGGCGGGAAAGTCCACCTCCATTAACATGCTGTCGACCATCCTCACTCCGGATGATGGAGAAGCATTGATCTGCGGATACAGGCTCGGCAGGCAGGATATGGATATCAGAAGATCCATCGGAGTGGTATATCAGTCCAATGTACTTGACGAGATACTTACCGTTAAGGAAAACCTGATCCTTCGCTCGGAAATAAGAGGCCTATCCAAAGCGGAAATCAAAAGGAGGCTTTCCGAGCTTGGAGATCTGCTGAAACTGGGACCTATCATCAATAAGAGGTACGGTCTTTTATCCGGCGGGCAGAAAAGAAGATGCGAGATCGCACTGGCACTTATGAATTCCCCCAAGATACTTTTTCTGGACGAGCCGACGACGGGGCTCGATCCTGCCACAAGGGCTGATGTGTGGGAGGCGGTAAAATCGCTCAGATCATCCGAAGATATGACGGTGTTTCTGACAACTCACTACATGGAGGAAGCTGCCGCTGCGGACAAGATAATCATCCTTGATAAAGGGAAGATACTTGCTGAAGGAACTCCCTTTGAACTGAAGGAAAAGTACGCTAAAGACAAGCTGAGGCTCTACTTTGACCCGGAAAAAGCAGCCGAAATGATCGGAAGGCTCAATAGGATAACAGATAAAGGTGATCTGCAAAGCCTGTCTGCCGCAGGTGGATGCGGAACCCCCGAAGAAGCGGTTAAACAAACCACCTACGGGGCAAGGCTGTATCTTAACAATTCTCTTGATGCGGTCGGGATAATAAATGTTTTAGGTGACAGTATAAACGGTTTTGAAGTGATCCAGGGAAATATGGATGATGTATTTTTAAATGTTACAGGTAAGGAGAAGGAGACGATATGAGACAGTTTTGGGCATTGAATAAAAGAAATCTTAAGATATATTTCAGGGATTATTCCGCAGTGTTTTTCTCGTTTTTATCGGTAATAATCGTGATCGTGCTGACAGTGTTTTTCCTTGGAAATGTGGCGGAGAACTCTATTCTTGAGCCTCTTAAGATGGTTCCCGGAAGAAATGCCGCTGAAGATGCGCAGGCGGTAAAGCAGATAGTGTACCTATGGACGGTTGCCGGCATTCTCACTATCAGCGCGGCGAGCATAACCCATGCATTTTACGCAAATATGATAAAAGACAGGAAAGATAATAAACTTAACTCAATCCTTGTAATGCCGATAAACAGGAATCTCATAGTGCTTGCATTTGTTTTCGGCGCATGGTTTGCAAGCGTGATAATGGGGATCGTGACTCTTGTCATCACCGAGATAATAGGGCTTATCAAGGGATTTGAGCTCTTTTCCGCAGCTGAACATCTGCAGATACTCCTTTTGATATGTGTAAACTCATTTGTTTATTCTTCGATCATGTTCTTTTTTGCCACACTTGGAAAGAGCGAAAGCGCATGGGGAGCTGTAGGGATCATAATAGGCACTCTTTCGGGATTTTTCGGAGGGATATATCTGGCTGTGGGCAACCTTAACGAAAATATCGTGAGAGTGTTAAAATGCTTCCCCTTTATTTACGGAACCTCCGTTTTCAGGGAAGTGATGCTCAAAGGAACGGAAGATAAATTCTTTGCGGGACTGCCGGGAGAGATCAGAGAGGGAGTTGATGCCTCAATGGGTACTTCGCTGACAATATTCGAAAAGGAATTGTCCGGAGGAGGAAAAATAGGTATACTGATTCTTGTAGGAATTTTATTCTGCATACTCTCAGCACTTATTCTTAAGGTTGGCAAAAGGAAAGACAGATAATCCATGAAGATTACGATACTGACCCCGGGGCCGGATGAGGAAGACGAGATAATCGTTAAAGTAAAGGAACTCTCCGGCGATACCCTAAGCCTCATAAAGCGGCTCAAAGAGGGCGAAGAAAAAGATAATATCGCGGGGTATACCGGAGAGAGCATTGTTATGATCCCGGTAGCTGAGGTTTATTATTTTGATGCGGTTGACAACAGAGTATATCTTTACACCAAAGACAAATGCTATGAGGTGAAAAAGAAGCTTTTTGAGATCGAGGAAGAATATGAGAGTACATCATTTATCCGGGTTTCGAAAAACGCTGTTGTCAACATAAAAAAGATAGAGCGGCTGTTCCCCGAGTTTAACGGGAGGCTGGAGGCAAAGCTCAAAAATGGGGAGAGTATCATTATTTCGCGAAGCTATGTCCCCGCTCTGAAGCGCAAGCTCGGAATAGGAAAGCAGGTGTGAAATGCCGGAATTCATTAAGAAATTCATTTCATTTTTTATAACGATAAACAGCGGGATCATGCTGGTCGTGGGGCTTTTTTCCATAGGAGATGACACGATGGCCGCAGACAGCATCTGGAAGATCTTTGTCATATCGGCCCTGACTGCGTTGGTGACTGCGGGGGTATTTTCCATAAATCCGAAGAAGCCGATGAAAAGAGGCGTCAATATACTTATTTTCGCAGGTCATTTCGTTGCATTGTGCGCCATAGTTTTTATCGGAGGCACGAAGTTCGGGTGGTTTGATTTTTCGCTTAAAGGCCTCCTGTGGGTTGCGGGAAGTGTAGGGATTGTATACGCTTTTACAGCGCTTATTTATATTCTTCTGGCCAACAAGGAAGTAAAGGATCTTAACAAAGCACTTAAGGATTACAAGGAATAAAAAAGGAGAGTCGACAGGTATGGTACCATTTATTATTCTGGCGGTTGTCGGAGCAGCACTTCTGGCAGCAGGCATTATAATCAAAAAGAAATTCAGGATAGCCCTTATCATTGCAGGAGCCGTTATGCTTGCGATCGGAGGCACGATGATCCTGCTTACGCTTTATTTTGCCTGGGCGGTTGCCAATGACGCCCCGGCGGTTTATTAAGCAAAGAGATTCATCAGGTGTGGGAAACATAGAAATCAGCTATCACCTGCATACAGTAGTCAATGTCCTTAAAGTCGGAAAAAGACAGACCGAATATAGCAAGCAGAAGCCTTACCAGCACAAATACGAGTATCACAAGTGCTATAGACACAATGCTTGTAACAATGCCCGGTACGTAAAACCTGCGTGCCGGCTTTTCTTTTGCGGATGCCATAAGCCCTATGATAAGGCCGGGAAGGGCGAATACCGGCAAAAGCAGAAGCGACATTATTCCAAATGTGAGAGAGAGCTTGCTCAGCTTGAAATGGCTCGGGACTTCCGAGGGCGAAACTCCGCCTATTTTAGTATCGTTTACCGACATGGATGTTTCCTCGTATCATGGATGGCTCCCGCTGAAAAAGCGGGACGAATATGTAAAGCAACTATGGCCATTTTAACACATTGACAGAAGAACGCAAAAGTGTTTGTGCAGTGATTGTATGAAGTATTTCTCAAACAAATAAGCAGTAACCCGGTTAAACTCAAAATTCCTTGCGTGAAAGCCCTTTATATGCTACAATCATTAGGATTGTGGCTTTATGGAAATACATTTCATAATACTTAAAAGCCGGACTTAAGGAGGATGAACGCAAAATGAGCGTACAGTTAGAAAAATTAGAAGGAAGCATGGCAAAACTTACAATTACCGTGGAGGCCGATGTATTTGAGAAGGCTATGAACGGAGCATATCAGAAGAACAAGGGCAGGATAAATGTTCAGGGATTCCGTAAGGGAAAGGCTCCCCGTGCAATAATCGAGAAAATGTACGGCCCCGAGATCTTTTATGATGATGCCGCAAATATCTGCATTCCCGAAGCTTATGAGAAGGCATACGACGAGTGCGAGGAGGAGATCGTATCCCAGCCCGATATCGAAGTTGTTTCCATGGGTAAGGGCGAGCCACTTGTATTTACCGCAACCGTAGCTTTGAGACCTCCCGTAACCCTCGGAAAGTATAAGGGAGTAGAGGTTGAAGCAGCCGATGTCACCGTAAGTGATGAGGAAGTTGAAGCCGCTATCGTAAGAGAGCAGGAAAAGAATGCCCGCACTATCGAAGTGACAGACCGCCCCGTTAAATCAGGCGATCAGACAGTTATCGATTTTGAAGGATTTGTAGACGGCGTTGCATTTGAGGGCGGAAAGGGAACGGATTACCCTCTCACCATCGGCTCAGGTGCGTTTATCCCCGGATTCGAGGATGCTCTTATCGGCGCTGAGATCGGAAAAGAGACGGACGTTAATGTTACTTTCCCCGAGGAGTATCAGGAAAAGAGCCTTGCAGGAAAGCCTGCAGTGTTCAAGTGCACTGTTAAATCCATCAAGGAAAAGGAACTTCCCGAGCTTAATGATGAGTTCGCTTCCGAGGTATCGGAGTTTGATACTCTTGCAGAGTACAAGGAGAGCGTAAAGGCCGATCTTGAAGTAAAGAAGCTTTCGGACGCAAAGGCTGCAAAGCAGGATGCGGTCATTGACAAGATCATCGAGGATTCCAAGATGGATATTCCCGATGCAATGCTTCAGACAGAGCAGAAGAACATGATCAACGAGTTCGCTCAGAGAATGCAGGCTCAGGGACTTACTCTTCAGCAGTATATGCAGTTCTCCGGAATGGACAACGAGAAGTTTATGGAGCAGGTTAAGCCTCAGGCGCTTTCAAGGATCCAGTCCAGACTTGTTCTCGAGGAGATCGCAAAGGCAGAGAACATTACCGTAACAGAGGAAGACTACGAGGCAGAGCTTAAGACTATGGCAGAGGCTTATGCACTTGAGCTTGATAAGGTAAAAGATATGGTCGGCGATGAAGGAAGAAAGCAGATCGAGAAGGATATTCTTGTGAAGAAAGCTCTCGAGTTCGCAGCTGACAACGCAAAAGAGATCAAGAAGTAATTAACGGGAGGTTTAAAAATGAGTTTAATTCCTTATGTCATTGAACAGACAAGTAAGGGCGAGCGCTCATATGATATTTATTCGAGACTGTTAAAGGACAGGATCATCTTCCTGGGAGAAGAAGTCAACGACACATCGGCAAGCATCGTTGTGGCTCAGCTCCTTTTCCTTGAGGCAGAGGATCCCGAGAAGGATATCCACCTTTACATTAACAGCCCCGGAGGAAGCGTTACCGCCGGAATGGCAATATATGACACCATGCAGTACATCAAGTGCGACGTATCCACTGTATGCATCGGAATGGCTGCAAGCATGGGAGCATTTCTCCTTTCGGGTGGTGCAAAGGGCAAGAGATACGCTCTTCCCAATGCAGAGATCATGATCCATCAGCCCCTCGGCGGAGCTCAGGGACAGGCAACAGAGATCGAGATCGCCGCAAAGCACATACTCCGTACAAAGGAAAAGCTTAACAGGATCCTTGCAGAGAATACCGGAAAGCCTTACGAGCAGGTATGCGAGGATACCGACCGTGACAACTGGCTCAGCGCTGATGAAGCATGTGAGTACGGCCTTGTTGACAAGGTCATCGCTCTTCACGACGCAGGCGAAGAGAAGAAGTGATCAGAGGATAAAAAATGGCTGGAAGAAAGATGGGGCCCGGCTCGGACGGAGTGAGATGCTCCTTCTGCGGAAAGACCCAAAGACAAGCTAGAAAACTTATATCCGGACCTGCCGGAATATACATCTGCGACGAGTGTGTGGACATATGCAGGGATATTATCGAAGACGAACTCGAAGATGAGGGAATTCCCAAACAGGAATACAAGGGCGATATCAAGCTCCTTAAACCCAAGCAGATAAGAGAATTTCTCGATGAGTATGTTATCGGCCAGGATGAAGCTAAAAAGGTGCTTTCGGTAGCGGTTTACAATCACTACAAGCGCGTAAAGTACAAGAAGAACATCGATGATGTGGAGCTTCAAAAGAGCAACATCCTGATGATCGGCCCCACAGGATCTGGAAAGACATATCTTGCCCAGACTCTGGCAAAGATCATCAATGTTCCCTTTGCCATCGCGGATGCGACTACACTTACCGAAGCAGGTTATGTCGGAGAGGATGTTGAGAACATTCTGCTCAAGCTTATCCAGGCTGCGGACTATGATGTGGAGCGTGCGCAGTACGGTATCATTTATATCGATGAAGTCGACAAGATTACCAAAAAGAGCGAGAATGTATCGATCACCAGGGATGTATCGGGAGAAGGCGTTCAGCAGGCACTCCTCAAGATAATCGAGGGAACGGTTGCCAGCGTTCCGCCCCAGGGAGGCCGCAAGCACCCTCATCAGGAGCTTATCCAGATCGATACCACAAATATTCTCTTTATCTGCGGAGGCGCTTTTGACGGCCTTGAAAAGATAATTGAGGCGCGTCTTGACAGAAAGGCTATCGGTTTCAACACCGAGATAACCAAAAAGAACACCAAGGAGTTTGACGAGATCCTCAAGGAAGTGACCACGCAGGATCTTATCAAGTTCGGACTTATACCCGAGTTTATCGGCCGTGTGCCCATCAATGTGTCACTGCAGGGACTTGACAAGGAAGCGCTTGTGCGTATCCTGTGCGAGCCCAAGAATGCTCTTGTAAAGCAGTACAAAAAGCTCTTTGAGATGGACGGAGTCGATCTTTCGTTTGATGATGATGCCATCGAGCTTATCGCCGAAAAAGCATTCGAGAAGAAGACCGGGGCCAGAGGCCTTCGCACCATTATGGAAAAATCCATGATGAACGTGATGTACGAGATTCCTTCAAACGACAACATAAAGAGTTGCCGCGTCACCAGGGAAGCGATAGAAGATGGCAAGGATCCCGAGGTATTCCTTATCGAGGATTTTGAGAACAAGAAATCGAGCTGAAGTTAGATCTTATCAGCAAAAGCAGGATCGGTATGGTAATCAGATCAGTTGAATTGGAAACCGTATGTGGTGTTAAGAGTAAGCTTCCGGAAAATCTTTTTCCGGAAGTTGCTTTTGCGGGAAAAAGTAATGTCGGGAAATCCTCTCTTCTGAATGCTCTTGTGCAGAGGAAGGCCTTGGCCCGCACCAGCTCACAGCCCGGTAAAACTCAGACGATCAATTTCTATAACGTGAATAAGAATCTGTATCTGGTGGATCTGCCGGGGTACGGATATGCCAGTGCTTCAAAGGAGATACGTGAGTCCTGGGGAAAGATGATCGAAAGATATCTCCACACCTCAGAGATGTTAAAGCAGGTGTTTCTCCTTATCGATATAAGGCATGAGCCGTCGGCTAACGATAAGCTGATGTATGAGTGGATCGGATCACAGGGCTTTGATCCCGTGATCATAGCGACCAAACTGGATAAGATAAAAAGAAGTCAGATCGACAAACAGCTTAAACTTATAAGGACTACGCTGGAATGCGGAAAGGAAACAAGGATCATACCTTTTTCCGCCGAGACCAAGCAGGGAAGAGATGAAATCTGGCTTGAGATAGAAAGAATCATTCAGGAGTAAACCGACATAAAACAAGCAAAAGCATATATAAACAGACATAAATATTGGTAAACAAAAAAACGGAGCAGATGATCTGCTCCGTTTTTAGGATTGCTGATAAATTGTTTATTTAACAACGGTAACGTTCACAGCGCGCTCCTTGCCCTTTGCATCGTCAACTTCGATGTCAAAAGTAACATTTGCGCCTTCGTCAAGAGTCTTGTATCCATCGGAATTGATGCCGGAGAAGTGTACAAATACATCCTTTCCGTCAGCTTCATTAGTGATGAAACCATAACCCTTCTGAGCGTTAAACCATTTAACAGTTCCCTTGTTCATGTGCTTGGTGCCTCCTTGGTGGTCTGCGGGCATATGCCCAATTTGCGTTATCATAATCCGAACAGATACAAAAAATTCACATATTTTTGTAAATCATCAGGAAGGGCTAAAGACTTACAAAAATATGTGAATCAATGCGTCCACTTCGAATTACAAGCGTAGTATAACATTACAAAACAAAAGGTGTCAATATATGTAGATAATTTTTGTCAGAATATTTTGACATCGGAGATAAGATCTACTAATATCTAGTATAATTCATGCTTGAGTCAAATGATTGACCCAGGCATGATACCACGGATTGCTTCGTTTCTTCGAAACTTTTGACCCTGGTATTATATTATTTATACTTTTTTAATGATTGAGGGATTGATATTTTGAGTATCGGTGTTATAGTTGTAGTAGAACAGAAATGAGAGGAAGATCATAGAATCAAGGGAGGAAAATATTATGAACATCAACAAATTTACACAGAAATCCGTTGAGGCGGTCAACAATCTCGAAAAGATCGCATACGAATACGGAAATCAGGAAATAGAACAGGAACACCTTTTGCTGTCGCTTCTTACGATAGATGACAGTCTTATCCGCAAGCTCATCGAAAAGATGGAGATCGATGCACAGCATTTTACAGACCGTGTTATAAGCGGGATCGAAAAGAGGGTAAAGGTGAGCGGAGGCGACCTGAGGATCGGCCAGGCGCTCAATAAGGTGCTGGTAAGCGCCGAGGATGAAGCTCACGCTATGGGTGATGAGTATGTGTCGGTGGAGCATCTCTTCCTTTCCATGCTGAGGAATCCCAATCCAGAGATAAAGGCCATATTTAAGGAATACGGGATCACTGTTGAGAGATTCCTGCAGACACTTTCAACAGTACGCGGAAATCAGAAAGTGGTGAGCGATAATCCGGAATCTACTTACGACACACTTGAAAAATACGGTCAGGATCTGGTGGAAAAAGCCCGCATGCAAAAGCTCGATCCGGTTATCGGCCGTGACAGCGAGATACGAAACGTGGTAAGGATCCTTTCCAGAAAGACCAAGAACAACCCCGTGCTCATCGGTGAGCCCGGAGTCGGTAAAACGGCGGTGGTAGAGGGACTTGCCCAGAGGATCGTAAGGGGAGATGTTCCGAATAATCTTAAAGAGAAAAAGATATTTGCCCTGGACATGGGAGCGCTTGTAGCCGGTGCAAAGTACCGCGGAGAATTTGAGGAAAGACTGAAAGCAGTTCTCGAAGAGGTAAGAAAAAGTAACGGACAGATCATTCTGTTCATCGATGAGCTGCATACCATAGTGGGTGCGGGAAAGACTGATGGCGCCCTCGATGCCGGAAACATGTTAAAACCCATGCTTGCCAGAGGCGAGCTACACTGCATCGGTGCCACCACCCTCGATGAGTACAGGATGTACATCGAGAAGGATGCCGCGCTCGAAAGACGTTTCCAGCCTGTAATGGTGGATGAGCCCACCGTGGAGGACACGATATCGATCCTGCGCGGACTGAAGGAAAGATATGAAACCTACCACGGCGTAAAGATAGTGGACAGCGCACTCGTATCGGCTGCAGTTTTGTCGAACAGATATATCTCCGACAGGTTCCTCCCCGACAAGGCGATTGACCTTGTGGATGAGGCTTGTGCGCTTATAAAGACCGAGATGGATTCCATGCCGGCCGAGCTTGATGAGATGAATCGTCATATCATGCAGCTTGAGATAGAGGAAACTGCCCTCAAAAAGGAGGACGATCAGTTAAGCCGCGACAGACTCGCAGCCCTTCAGAAGGAACTCTCCGAGCTCAAGGAAACCTTTGCGGGACAGAAAGCCCAGTGGGATAACGAAAAGGGTGCAGCCAAGAAGCTGTCCGATATCAGAAAGGAAATAGAGGAAGTAAAGGACAGCATTGCGATAGCACAGCGGGACGGCGATTACGAGAAAGCATCCGAGCTACAGTATTCAAAGCTTCCGTCCCTTCAGAAGGAGCTCGAGGCAGAAGAGGAACGTCAGGAGAAGGTCGGCGGAGAAAAGCTTGTACACGAGCGCGTTGAGGAAGATGAGATCGCAAGGATCATATCGCGCTGGACAGGCATTCCGGTTACAAAGCTTACGGAAAGTGAAAGAAGCAAGACACTTCATCTGGACGATGAACTTCATAAGCGTGTCATGGGACAGGATGAGGCCGTTACCAGAGTGAGCGAGGCTATCCTGCGCTCAAAGGCAGGCATAAAGGATCCCAGAAAACCCATTGGATCGTTCCTGTTCCTGGGCCCTACCGGTGTGGGAAAGACAGAGCTCGCCAAATCCCTTGCGGCATCACTCTTCGATGATGAGAATAATATCGTAAGGATCGACATGTCGGAGTATATGGAGAAGTTCTCGGTATCGAGGCTTATCGGAGCGCCTCCGGGATATGTCGGATATGAAGAGGGCGGTCAGCTCACCGAGGCTGTGCGCAGAAAGCCCTACAGCGTAGTGCTTTTTGATGAGATAGAAAAAGCCCATCCCGATGTTTTCAACGTGCTCCTGCAGGTGATGGATGACGGAAGGATCACAGATTCACAGGGAAGGACAGTCGACTTTAAGAACACGATCCTGATCATGACTTCCAATATAGGAGCGCAGTATCTGCTTGAAGGCATTGATGACAAGGGTGAGATAAAGCCCGAAGCCGAAAGCATGGTAATGGAGGATTTGAGAGCACATTTCAGACCGGAATTTCTTAACCGTCTTGATGAGACCATAATGTTCAAGCCCCTTACCAGAGAAAACCTTTCCGGCATCATCGAGCTGATCGTTAAGGATATCAACAAGAGACTGGAGGAAAAGTATATCAGGATCGAACTGACAGATGCAGCCAAATCCTTTATAGCGGATGAAGCTTACGATCCCGTCTACGGAGCAAGACCTCTTAAGAGATATGTTCAGAAAAATGTTGAGACCATGGCCGCAAAGCTTATCCTTTCCGACGAAGCGGGAGAAGGTGATACCATAAGGATAGATGAAAAGAACGGATCCCTTGTGGGAGAGACGGTTAAAAACACTGCCCGGAATGATTAAAGGCATTGCTGAACCGCGGAACTAAAAGATAGAACATGCTAAAGATATACCCCGTCATTTGCCGACGGGGTATATTTGTGTTATATTTGTAATGGTGGCGTGAAGCCAAAAAGAGGTCACATCATGAATGTAAACGATATAGCATATATGTACAATTCCGCAATGACCGATTCTTCGGTCGGAGCGGTTTTATCATCAACCAAAACAGGCAGGATCACCGAGGAACTCCGGGCTCTGAAAACAGAGATGGAGAAAAAGGGAGTAGATAAGGATTCCGGATTTTCCGATGCGCTGGGCGAGGAGATATCCAAGATCACCGAAAGCGGAAAGACATCGGAGCTCAGCTCGCAGGAGCTGGCAAAGGTTTCGGAATTCAGGGCGCTTGCAGGCGCACTTGATCACTCCGTGCTCGGAAACATGGTGGAGGGAGCAAGCGATAAAGAACTTGCGCAGCTTTCCGAGGAACTGCTCGGAAGCTCCAAAGGAAGGGATACTCTGTCCAAGCTTGTAGAAGGCCATTTTACAAATATGGTGCTGGATACCTCGGATGATGATAACGATCACGGGTTCTCCGATTCGGCCGACTCGCTTAATGATACGGTAAACAGATCTCAGGAGTTGATCGACAGGCTTGATGCCGTGGCCGATACTTTAAAAACCGCGGAAGGTGACGAAGAAGACGCTTGATATTATGAGCTTTTTTAAGAGTATTGCAAGTCATATACACAGATGCAGGGCTTATGTTTTTATCTCTTTGGCGGCGGTGATCTGCTGCTTTCTGTTATCCGGCTGCGGAACAAAAGTTATTCTCACGACAGGATTTGCCAAGGATGAGGTGTTTCATATAGCCGATCAGAGCTGCACACTGTCCGAGATAATGGTGTATCTTACGGATATCCAGAATCAGTACGAGACGGTATACGGAAGCGGAATATGGGATGCGAGCCTTGACGGAGTCTCCCTTGAGGATAATGTAAAGGACACCGTTCTGGCCAGGATCGCGCAGGTTAAGACCATGTACCTGATGGCTCAGAGCAAAGGTGTGGAGCTTACTGAAGAGCAGTCTGAAATGGTCAGGCAGTGCGCGGAGGATTACTATAACAGCCTTTCCGAAGGTCAGATTGAATTCCTCGGAACCGACATTGAAAAGCTGACCGGGATGTACAGGGAGTACGCACTGTCAGAGCTTGTCATCGACAAGATGATAGACGAAGCCAACCCCGAGATAAGCGATGATGAGGCAAGAACGGTCACCCTTTTGCATATATATATTTCTACCGGAGTGACTGACGGCAGCGGAAACTTTGTCAGCTATGATACCGAAGAAAAAAAGCGCCGTTACGATATCGCCTGTCTGGTGCGTGACAGGGCCCGGAGCGGGGAGGACTTCGAGACCCTTGCCGCGGAATACAGCGAGGAAGAGAATATCAATCTGTCCGTGAGGAGAAATACCATGGACGCGGCCACAGAAAATGCGGCATTTGAGCTTGAGACCGGCGAGATAAGCGATGTTGTCACCAACGAGTCGGGATATCATATTTTTAAGTGCGTGAGTCCTCTCGACAGAGAGCAGACCGAGCTGAACAAGATAGCTATCGTCGAGGAGCGAAGGCAGAAGGCTTTTGAAGAGGAATATAACGCGTTTGTATCCGGACTTATCAAAAACCTGAATGAAGAGTTGTGGGAAACAGTTACTCTGCCGCGGGATCAGCGGATAGAAGCAGGGTTTTTCAGAATATATGACGAGAAGTTTTCTCAGCAGGGCGGTACGACTGACGACGAGAAATCAGTCATGGAAGAGAACAGCGGGGAATAAGAAGGATGGAAAAGGAAACACTTATACTTGTTGTGGATGATGCCGAGATCAACTTAAAGATCGCGGAGAAAATAATAACACGGGAATATTCCGTCAAATGCGTTCTGAGCGGAGAGGAGTGCCTTGCCTATCTGGTAGACCATACTCCCGATCTGATCCTGCTTGACCTTCACATGCCAGATATGGATGGGTTTGAAGTGATGGAGAAGCTGAACGCGTCAAATAACTGGAAGGATATTCCCGTGATACTCTTAACCGCAGACAACGATCCCGATTACGAAGTCAAAGGGTTTTCGCTGGGAGCGATCGATTTTATTACCAAGCCCTTTGTCGCTGAGGTTATGCTACACCGTGTGGCAAAAGCATTGGAACTCAGCAGACTGAGGAAGCTTGTATCGTCTTAGATTTATTTCTTTTTGGGATCTGCGGGGATTCGCCCATATATCTTTGCAAATCTCTTTATGTATTTAGCAAGGTCTTTTGTAAAGTCTTTTTCACTCATGCGCCAGCGCCAGTTGATACCAAGGGTCGAGGGCGCATTTATTCTTGCCTCGTTTCCGAGGAACATATAATCCTGTATCGGAATGACACAGCTTTCGGCAGCAGTCTGGTGTGCCGCGCGCAGGTATGCCTCCTGCAGATCCTTGCGCTTTTTGACGTTAAGGTATTTCTTTGCAAATTTCACATCTTCTTTTCCGAGCTGGTCGATCCACGCCTTTAAGGTAAAGTTGTCATGGGTGCCTGTATAAACCACATAGTTGCGGTAACAGTAGTGGGGAAGATGCTCGCTGTCTCCGCCGGCATCAAAGGCAAACTGCAGGATCTTCATTCCGGGGTAACCGCAGCGGGCAATAAGGTTTCTTACGCTGTCGGTGATAAAGCCCAGATCCTCGGCTATGATCCTGCCGGAACCAAATTCTTTATTGATGGCTGCAAAGAGTGAGTAACCGGGACCTTTAAGCCATTTTCCGCCTACCGCTGTCTTGTCACCGTAAGGAACTGCCCAGTACTCATCGAATCCGCGGAAGTGATCTATACGCACGATATCATAGAGCTCAAAGCATTTCTTCATACGATCAAGCCACCATTTGTAGCCTGTGGCTTTGTGTACCTTCCACTTGTAAAGGGGGTTGCCCCAAAGCTGACCGTCGGCTGTAAAGCAGTCGGGAGGGCAGCCTGCAACTGCGGTTGGGAAGCCTTTTTCGTCCAGCTCAAACAGATCGGGATTAGCCCATGTGTCTGCACTGTCGAATGCAACATAGATGGGAATGTCACCGATTATCTCGATACCGTTTTTGTTAGCATATTTTTTAAGGTTATTCCACTGGGCAGAGAAGAGATATTGCTGGAATTCATAGCATGCTATCTCATCCGCAAGTTTGGTTTTGTAGGCAACCATAGCTTTTTTATCGCGGCGCCTGATATCCTCGTCCCATTCCATAAAGTTTATCCCGCCAAAGGAATCCTTTACAGCCATATAGAGGGCGTAATCGGGAAGCCAGTAGGAATTCTTTCTAATGAAGGATCTGTACTTTTTATCTTCGAGGAACCCTTTCTTCTTTGCTCTGTCGTATGCTTTGCGATAGAGTTTAAAGCGCCCGAAATAGAGTTTTTCGTAGTCTATATCAAGAGGATTTTCGCCAAAATCGGGGAGTTCGCATTCTGCCTTGGTGAGAAGTCCTTCGTCGATAAGTGTCTCCAAATCGATAAAATACGGGTTACCCGCAAATGATGAAAATGACTGGTAGGGAGAATCTCCATACCCTGTGGGGCCAAGGGGCAGGATCTGCCAGAGCGACTGTCCGGCTTCCTTTAAAAAGTCGATAAAATCGTATGCTGCCTTTCCGAATGTGCCGATCCCGTAAGGGGAGGGGAGACTGAAGATGGGGAAGAGTATGCCTGCTTTTCTCATAAAGTATTCCTCTAAAAATGTGCGGTTAGTGAGTTATTCAGATAGTTTGGACATGTGATCGAACACGATATGTGATATTACACTATAATCTAATACTACTACGCATTTAACAAAGTTTCAACAATTTTTTGAAAACGGTTTCCGAGACGGCCTGACATATTAAGAAACATGCAGACACAAAGCGCGGATCCGACTGCACCCGGTCCTGCTTATTTGTGTTTGACTTAATCTGCAAAATGCTGTACAATACCCTTGTTTTGCGGATGTGATGGAATTGGTAGACATGCAAGATTTAGGTTCTTGTGCGCAAGCGTGTGGGTTCGAGTCCCTTCATCCGCAGGGTGATAAAAAAGGACGAGTAGCAATAAGCTACCCGTCCTTTTTTGGCATCCTGCGGATGCCCCAAACCCACGGTTCTCTGTCTCGCAGGCGTAAACGCCTGCTCGGTCGGTTCGGCGGGAAAATGGTCCACCGGACCATTTTCTATTTCCGCCTCACCCTTCATCCGCAATACATGAAGACTAAGCAGAGATGCTTAGTTTTTTTTCATTATATCTATGCACCGATAGCTCATCAGTAAATTTCCTAGTGCAATAATCAAAAAAGTATGATAAAATAATTTCGAACATCAGTTCTGAAAGGTGGACAAGAATATGCCGTCTCTTAAAGGAAAAGAATATAAAAGATTTGAAGATATAAAACATATTCGCGATGATGGTAGTGAATACTGGAGCGCCAGAGAGCTTGCGCCGGTTTTGGAATACGCAAAATGGGATAATTTTCATAAGGTGATAAAGCGAGCAATGATTGCGTGTGAAAACGCCGGACACAGTATTTTAGACCAATTTCCCGAGGTCGGGAATTTGGTAGTAGGCGGTGTAGCTCCACGAGAAAAGGTTGATTATGAACTCACAAGATATGCTTGTTATCTTATTGTTCAGAACGGTGATCCCCGTAAGGAAGTGATTGCCTTGGGGCAGACATATTTTGCAATCCAGACATATAGGCAAGAACTGGCAGATCACTTTAACCAATTGGACGAGGACCGCAGAAGACTCGTTGTCCGTGGAGATATTAAGCAATGGAATCAGCTTCTTGCTGAAACTGCCCATGATGCCGGAGTTATCACAAATGAAGAATTTGCCATCTTTCAGAATGCCGGATACATGGGACTCTACGGCGGACTGGATGTCGACGATATCCATAACAAGAAGGGATTGACGATCAACCAGAAAATCCTTGACTACATGGGAAGCACCGAACTGATAGCAAATCTCTTCCGTATATCCCAAACAGAGGAAAAACTGCGGAAAGACAACATTCAAGGTGCTGATAAGGCAACGCAAACCCATTACGCTGTCGGGCGAGAGGTTCGAAAGGCAATAGAAAAGATTGGTGGAACTATGCCCGAAGATTTGCCAACACCGGAGAAAAGTATTCAGCAAATTGAAAAGGAACAAATGGAATGGCTTCAGAAAAAAGCTAAAGCCGGCAAACTGATGTTAGATGAGTGAGGTACAAAATGAAATATTTATACAAAGAAATGCCTGAACAGATGAAAGGAACATTTGGGGATTTTTCCCGTAGCTTCGGATTTTCGTGGAAAGAATTTGTTGTTACGGTACCATCTCCGTTATTTCTTGTAACAACTTATAAGGCAAACGGTCAGCCTAATGCCTGCATGCAGTCCTGGGCTACATTTACAAGCGCAGATCATGGTAATGGGTTTTATGCTATCCTTGCCAGCGTCAATAAAAACGGCCACTTATACGCGAGTATCTCTGAAACCAAAGAAGCCGTTATCAATTTCATGTCGGCAGAATATCATGCAGCTTGTATGAGCACCATCAAGAACAATCAGTATGAGGAAGACGAGATCACAGCATCCGGGCTTACTATAGAAAAGGCATCTTGGGTTAATGCACCTATGGTACAGGAATGCTTCATGAATCTTGAATGTAAGCTCAAATGGGAAAAGGAAATAGTTCCCGGTGATGACCATGCAATGCTTTGCCTTGAGGTGATCGGCCTTCATATCGATGAAAACCATTTACCTGACAGAACCGGAGAAAGCGGGATCCTATATAACATCCACTATCAGGTCAATCCCGAAAATGTAGGCAAAACCGCACATGATTACGCCGGAGTACTGCAAAAGAAAATTGATGTTATGGAGTATTAAGAAATGAATAGACCTAAAAATGGAGGATTTAGGCCGTGAGCAAGGAATTAACTTCACAAGAGAAAAAAGTGATAGAACAATATTCCGGATTTCCGGAAGGAAAAAGATTGTCTTATACAAAAGCCAATGAGACAGAATTTATTATCACAATGCATTACTTACATAAATTTCTCAAGGATGGGGCTGTTATTGCTGATATAGGTGCCGGTGGCGGAACTTATACAAAGGCATTGGCTGAAGAAGGATATAAAGTTGATGCTGTAGAACTTACACCGGAATATGTTAAGCAGATGAAACAGGAATTCGCAGGGAAGGACAACATCCGGGTGTTTGAAGGAAATGCAAGGGATCTGTCTTTCTTAAAAGATGATGCATATGATCTTGTTCTGCTAATGGGGCCGATATACAGTCTGAAAGACTTTAACGAAAGAAAACAGGCATGCAAAGAAGCTCTTAGGATTGCCAAACCCGGAGCGCCGGTATTTATAGCCTTTTGTCTTCAGGATGCGCCGCTTATTCATGAGATATTCATGTCTGAAGATCCGGCAGGTGAAATAACCACGATAGGTTATGATCGCGAAAAAGCGTTGGTGACAGATAATACAGGATCTTCAAGGCTTCTTGATACAATCGGTGTAGTAGACGAATTGATAGACTCAATTTGCATAGAGAACAATGTTCAGAAAGTATGCAGATTTGCGCAAGATGGTATGTCGCAGATTATCAGTAAGTATGTTAATTCGATGTCAGATAAATCCTTCGCTGAGTGGATTCAATATCTCATTGCAACCGCTGAACGTACTGACTTGATGGGCTACTCGGATCACATAGTTCAAGTAATAAAAAAATGAATCATGTAGAAAAACAAGATTCCTATTGCGAGGGGTTCCCTATGGGGTTCCCTCGTAGGGGGACGGCGTCAGAACCTTTCTTACTGGGTTTGTGAGATTCTGAAAAAATTCGAGTCCCTTCATCCGCACTTATACGAAAACAGCCCTGTTCTATTACGAGCAGGGCTGTTTTCGTATATGCGCTTTCTAGTTTTTCAGTCTTATAAAGTTTTAAATCTCTTTTACAATTGTGCCGGATTAACAATAGAATTCGACTTTATCAAACACTTCCTTCCATTTAGCAACTATATCAACATGCCTTGCACTAATAATCTGCATGATATATCTAAGTTGTCTTTCGGGAATATTTGAATTATTGTTTTGTAAAATACATCCACCGGCCTTGGTAAGCCATATCTTGGTACCATTCTTTGCAGGCTTTCCCTCAGCTACATGAACATGAATAGGTTCGAGCGGATCATTCTCATTTACCCAGAAATATACTATGTATCCACCAATCTTAAAAACCTGCGGCACGTTCAAATCCTCCATCTCTGGCTAACTCAATAATAACATGCGAAAGACTCTCCAGAAGAGTTTGAAATCCTTTAATCTCATCATCAGTAAACCCTTCTACTTTTTCCCAATCATATTGAGGAAGCATGCATACTGCTGAATGGAATCCACCCTCCACAGGCTTTTCTATTACTACTTTTACCTGTTCTTTTCCATCTACAATTATCGGTTCAGAGTGTACAATCTCTGTTTCATCATCAAGTGTCATAAACGGATAAAGCATATAGTTAGTCTCCTTGGTAAGAAAAATGAAGCTTAACAATCCTAAATGCAAAAACAAATGTCTATGCAATAATATAGTACAACAAATACACGTATTTTTCAATTAAACATGCAACTCTGCACCTATCACAAGGGAGGGATCGGAGATCTATCCGATCTCGCGTATCCGCTCCACGACGCTTGCCTTGGAGAAGCCACTGTAGGAGAGGAGCGGTACCATTACGCCGAGCAGCACCATAAAAGGCAGCATCAGCAAAACAGGTGTGATGGTAAAATGGCCGGAATAAAACCAGAAGAAACTGGTTGATGCGCTGTTTACTATGGGGACAAAAAGGAGCGATAAAACAAGGGCCAGAAGTCCCGATCCGACTGTATATATCATTCCCTCGGTCATAAGCATCGACTTTACCTGCTTTCCGGTCATCCCTATGGCCTGCAGAATTGCGATCTCGTTCTTTCTCGCAATAATACCGGCCATTATGGTGTTAAAGAAGTTGAGGATTCCCACAAAGCCGATGATCAGGCAGAGCACTCCGCCCAAAAGTGTAAACATCCTCTTAAAGGTATCAAACTCTGCCCGAAGAACAGCCTTACTCTCATAACTGATATCTGAATTCTCTTCACAGAAACTGTGAATGAAACTTTCCGCTTTTTCTTCATCAGCCGGTGAAGCAGTATCAAAGGCATAGAATACAGGCACCACGCTTTCTCCGAAATCCTGTTTCAATGAGTCCGAGCTGAGTATTGCATTGAAACCGAAGGCTTCCTTTCTAAGGCTGATTCCCTGCGGAACAGATACATATGCGCATACAGTGTATTCATATTCAGACACGCCTGTATATGTCCCCTTCAGAAACTCAGACTGTTCATATGCCGCATCGGTCGGCGCCTTACCTGTTCTTGTATCAATAAAGCTTATCCCTGTAGATTTGGCAATAGTAACCTTGTCACCTATTTTATGCCTTGTAACATCGTTGACATAGAAGCCGTTCTCATCCCTATGAGTGATCAAGGCAATATATCTGCTTCCTTTTTCTTTTAAAAACGAAATATCTCCCTCATAAACTGTCAGTTTATCTAAAAGATAATCGTCCATTCCCTGAATATAACCGCTTTTGCAGGGCTTTCCGTTTTCCAGAGTATAGGGAATATCCACTATGTGCATTTCCTGATATTCATCATACTCATCGTTTCCAACCTCCATAAGTGAATACACTCCTGCAGTCGCCTCGTATGCGACCCCTCCGTCCCGGATCTCAAGATTATCCTGTAAATACCTGATATCTTCTTCGGTTATGGAATCAGTCCAGGCACCACTGAATTGAAAATAGGGGTACTTTGCCACAAGGAAATCTGAGGATGTGGTTGCGTCAAGCCATTTTTCGGAATCAAAGCCGCCTACAAACACGCTTACCGTGTTCAGTATGACCATAGAAAGAGCAAGGGATATGAATACAAGAACTGTTTTCTTTTTGTTGCGCTCCGTATTTGCAAAGGCCATCTGCCAGGGCTTTGCGCCTCTTGTAGCCTTTTTCTTTTTTCCGCCGGCTGCGCCTTCGTTAAATCTTAATGCTTCAATGGGAGAAACCTTTCCCGCCATCCTTCCGGGTTTACTGATTGACATTAAAACGGTGATCAGTTCAAAGAAAGCCGCCGCAATAAAAATGACAGGTGAAGTGCTGATGGTCAGGGAGTTCTGTGAAAAACTGGATGTTGCCAAAACTGCGGGAGTCAGCACCGTTCCAAGTATGTATCCAAGAATAAGTCCTACAGGAATACCGATAAGGCAAAGAAAAAGAGCCTGCAGGCGGATGATCCTCTTAACCTGCCTTTGAGTGGTTCCTATAGTCTTAAGAAGTCCGTAAAATCTGATATCATTGGAGACGGAAATCTGAAAAACATTGTATATTATCAAATATCCCGTAAAAATAACAAGAAGCAAAAATACCCCCAACGGAACAGCCGTTTCTAACAGGTTGCTTCCATCAATCCCACTCATTGTGTATCCGGGATTAACGCCCATTTTTATACCGTCCGAATCGCTGTTTTCTCCGTAGGTGTATCCGCACTCTTCAATAACGGACAACATCCTGCTTTCAACGTTTAGAGATGATGATAGCATCACATCAAGGTCTGTCAAAGCGGGCTTGTACCCCATCTCTTCAATTATTTTCGATGTTTCAAGGGCAAAATCCTTTGACACATTGATGAAATGAGCCGGGCACATGGTATCATAATCCCAATAACCGGTTAAGATAAATGAGGCAGAGTAATCACCTGTTTCCTCGGGAACTCCGAATAGATCAAAAGTAAGGTCGATACTTTCTCCGATCACCGGCTCGAAACCTAGAAGTTTTATGGATTCTGTGTCCATCACAACTTCATTTTTTTCTGTGGGCATATGTCCCTCTTTAAGATCAATATAGGACCATTTGGCAGTATTATCATCCATGAAGCTGATTTCTGCAGTCTTATTTCTGAAGGGTTCATCGGAGATTGTACCGATGATAATTCTCTCTCCGTATGCTTTGATCTTTTTGTTTGCAATAAGTCTTTCTTCCTGCTCCTCAGTAACATCCTTAAAGGTTCCGTGGGGATATCCGCCAAGCTGTCTGAAGGTGCTGGTCTCATAGGAGGCATTTATAGAAAGAGTAATGGTAAAAAGCGAAGTAAATAATACAGCAGTCAGTATTATGGCAAATATGGTTATCAGGTTTCTTCTCTTGTTTGCAAAGAGAAGTCTGGTTGCCATTTTTGTAATGCATTTTCTATTATTAACCTTCATAGCCCTCTATCTCCTTTCAGACTCAGACACTATGTGTCCGTCTTCGATCCTGATCACGCGATCTGCAAGCTGGGCGATCTCATCATTATGCGTGATCATTACGATGGTCTGTCCGTACTTTTCTGCGGAAACCTTCAAAAGACTCAAAACATCCTGTCCCGTCTTTGAATCAAGATTACCCGTCGGTTCGTCGGCTAAAATGATGGCCGGCCTGAAAGCCAGTGCTCTTGCTATCGCAACTCGCTGCTGCTGACCGCCGGATAGCTGATTGGGCAGCACCTCCTTTTTTGAGGTAAGCATCAGTGTATCGATTATTTCATTTACAAATTCCTTATCAACCTTTTCTCCGTCAAGTTCAAGGGGAAGAACTATATTTTCATATACATTTAAAACCGGTACTAGATTAAATGCCTGGAAAACAAATCCGATCTTTCTTCTTCTGAATATTGTCAGCTCATCATCCGTAAGCTTTGAGATCCGGTGACCGTCAACTATTACTTCTCCGGATGTGGGCCTGTCCAGGCCGCCGAGCATATGAAGGAGAGTGGATTTTCCGCTGCCGGATGTTCCGACTATTGCCAGAAATTCTCCTTTATCGACCATAAGATTTACGCCGGCAAGAGCGTGAACGGCGTTTTCGCCCTGCCCGTATACCTTTACCAGATTCTTTGCTTCCAGGATACTCATTTTATAACCTCGCTTTTCATTGATCATTGTCTTTATATTTAGTTAGGAGGAAAATGCGTAGCAATTTCCTATTGGGTAAAAAAAGTGTGCAGAAGTTTTTTCCTTCTACACACTGATTATTGCACCTGATTCTTTCCAGATTCTTTCAGTTTTAAAATAAATTCTTACAGTTTTGAAAGATTTAGATCCCCTGTAAACCGTTTTTTATTTCTTAAGATAAATAAGGAATTCCGATCCTTCTCCCTGCCCGGAATTAACTTTAATATAGCCTCCTTCTTTGGAGATGATCTCCCTTGCCAGGTACAGGCCTATGCCTACGCCTTCTTTTTCGCGGGAGGCCTCAAGCCTTCCAAACCTTGAAAAGATCCTTGGAATATCCTCCTCCGCGATTCCTATACCCGTATCCTTAACACTTATGCAGGCAAACATCTCGGTAGACTTAAGAGTGATGGAAATGCCGCCATTTTCGGTATATTTAATGGCGTTGTCTACAATGTTGCTCAAAGCTTCCAGAGTCCATTTATAATCGAAAGAGGCTATCATACTTTCGTTTGTGACGGTAAAACTTAAACCTTTTGATTCGGCTTTTTTACGCATGGCAGAGTCTATATCTCTCATAAGCCTTCCGATATCGTCGGGCCTGGATTCAACTGTCAGGATCCCGTTTTCAAGGCGTGAGAGCTTCACAAGCGCATCTACAAGGAACCTTAGCTTTTCTGCTTCATTCTCTATTGCATCGAGGCTTTCGCGCTGGTCTGTCGACAATTCTGTTTCATGCAAAAGCTCACTGTGGAGAAGCAGATTAGTGATGGGTGTTTTTGTCTGGTGGGAGATATCAGCTATGAGAGTTTTGATCTTATCACGGTCCTTGCGGACGTTTTCCGCAGAGAGCGCTGATGAGCCAAGATAATCCGCCAACCGGGATTCTATCCTTGATACTCTGTCTTCGGAAAAATGTTCTTCGCGGAACTCGCCCTTGATAGCTTCGTCCAGCATCATCTCCACATTATCGAGTATCTTTCTGTTCTTATAGCTGTTATAGATTGAAAACACCAGTGCACCGATCGAAACAATGCAGGCAGGGATCAATATCCATTCATTCATTATTCTTTACCCACATATATCCAAGTCCGTATACCGTCTTGATATAATCTTTAGCATTCAACTTATCGCGAAGTCTCTTTATCGCCACAGAGAGAGCGTTTTCGTCCACATATTCGGCTCCGTCCGTCCAGAGTCTGTCGATCAGATCGTCCCTGGAAAGTGTAATACCCCGGTTATAAATAAGCAGTTTTAAAAGGCGTTGTTCTGTCTTGCTCAAAACGATTTCCTCGCCACCGGCCGTAAATATCATACGCTCAAAATCGAAGGAGTAATTGTCGACATTGACAACTTCACTCTCGGTGAAAGATTCCTTCTTCCTGAGCTGAGTATTAACCCTGGCTCTTAATACGCTAAGCGAGAAGGGCTTTGTAACATAATCGTCGGCTCCGAGCTCGAGTCCTCTTACCACATCAGCATCTGTGTCATTGGCAGACAGGAGGATTATCGGATATGACAGTTTTTTTTCTCTTATTTCTTTTACAAGATCAAGTCCGTTTCCGTCCGGAAGATTTATATCAAGCAGGATAAGTGCCGGATTGGTCAAAAATATCTGTTCTCTGGCACTTTTCAGGTTTTCGCAGGAAACAATGCTTCTTGATTCATCCTTAAGTGCCTTGCATAAGCCGGAGCACAGATCTCTGTCGTCCTCGACGATAACTATTTGAGAATTCTTTTGCATGTTTTTTTCCTTAAAAGATTGTATAAGCAGATAGAGTTTACTGTCTCTTTTTGCATATTTCCCAGAATATCACAGCGCTTGCGGCAGCCACATTAAGGGAATCCACGCCGTGCATCATCGGGATCTTCACGCGATAGTCGCATTCCGAGATTACTTCCCTTGGCAGACCGTCACCCTCGGTCCCCATGACAATGGCCAGCTTTTCGCTTGCCAGCATTTCTTTGTCATCCGGGCATACGGAATCATTGGTAAGTGCCATAGCCACGGTTTTGTAGCCCAGGTCCTTCAGATCCCGTATCAGCCTTGTCCCAGCCGAACCCTCTTTGGAGATCCTGGTCCAGGGGAGCTGAAATACAGTGCCCATGCTGACTCTGGATGACCGCCTTGTAAGGGGATCCACGGATGCGTGGGTAAGTACCGCTCCCTCCATACCGAGAGCAGCCGCGCTTCTTATTATGGCTCCCACGTTGGTAGGGTTTACCACATCATAGAGCACGGTGAGGGTGTTTTTCCCGTTACAGAATTCGGAAAGCTCCGGTACCGCCTTTCTCTTAAAAGCAGCCCAGAGGCCTCTTACCAGAGAGTAGCCGGTAAGGTCCGACAGGATATCGCTGTCTGCGGTATATACGGAGATTTCCTCTGCATACTCATTGCCGTACATTTCCCGTATCATCTGAAATACAGGCTCTGCCTCCGCCTCCATACGAGCTTTCTCAACCAGGAGTGATATAGGAGAGTATCCGGCCTCAAGCGCCCGCAGGATCACATAGGCACTCTCGGCTATGAATATGCCTTCACCGGGCTCATTATAGTGGTATAGTTTTGTCTCTGACAGTCCGGTAAAAAGCTCCAGACCGGGATCATCGGGATCCGTGATATGTATAATGTTCATCCCTTTTTCCTCTGCTGCCAATCCGGAAATGTCTCCTTTTTCTCATATCTGTAGAGTGTTTTTATAAAAAACATATATCAATAATACATCTATTTGGCTCTTTGTATCAAGGCTGTTATTTTGTGGGATTGTTGGGCTGACAGTAAAGTGATATTATAAGACCATGAAAAAACTCAGCTTAAACCGTACACAACTTAAGATAATAGCTATCATTTCGATGGTGATCGACCATACCGCTTGGGGATTTGTTGACTTTTACTCTCCTTTGGGGCAGTTTCTCCATGTATGCGGAAGGCTTACCATTCCAATCATGTGCTTTTTTATAGCGGAAGGCTTCAGAAAGACCTCCGACCTTAAGCGCTATATCTATCGAATGGCCACATTCGCCGCCGTGGCCATCATTCCCTTTTATATCTTTTTCCATGAGGAATATGATTACCGGCAGAATATCATTTTTGACCTGCTGCTTGGACTCCTTGTGCTCACGGTGCTTGAGAGCAAAAAGCTGAAGAAGCCCGCCAAGGTGATACTTGCAATACTTTTGTTTATTATCTCCGCAACCGTCGGAGGATGGATCATAACTCCCATCCTGTTCATTCTGGCATTCTATTACGGAAAGACGTTCGGGCAGAAGGTAAAGTGGTTTATAATAGCAGACCTGATAACGGTTATTTTCCTTGTGACCGCTATAATCCTGAACGGGTATCTTCATTTTTCAAAGTATGACTGGGTATGGTGGGATAAGTTCTACCTTCTCGGCTTTATGCTGGCGCTGCCTCTTTTGTACTGCTACAATGGGAAGAAGGGGAGCAATTTCGGGGGCAGATATTTCTTCTATCTTTTCTATCCAATGCATTTCCTTGTGCTTGCCGCCATCAAGGCGTTTGTGGAAGGAACGGTCACTCCATGGTCGCTGTATCTGAGTGTTCACGTGGTGGGTCTTGTGCTGGTGCTTGCCATAACTATGCTCACGATATTCAATAAGCCCTCAAAAGGGCAGATATCCGTGCTTTTCATGGAGTTTGGTGCGCTCACATATACCATAGGCTTCATACTTGAGATCATGTCCGATACGGTCGAAGGTGTTCATTTTGCATGTCTGGTGGAGTATTTTGGCGAATATACCCTGTTTCTTGCGGTTCTCTATTTCGTCAGCGTGCTTACTTCGAAAAAGTATCCGAGCTTTATATTTGCACTTTTATCTATAGCTTCGCTCATATTCCTTTATATACTTGCAAAGACAAGGAAGACACACTTCTTTTACAAGGAGATCGGGGTTAATTTTGACGGCCCCTTCAGCAGGCCTGAGCTCGTTTACGGCCCAGGATTCTATATTTCGATCATATATATACTGCTTATATCAATATTCATACTGGTGGCCTGTCTTAACAAATTGAGAAAGGCTTCACCCATCGAAAAAAAGAGGCTTTTGTATGTGCTTATATCGCTGATCTTATGCTGGCTTCCTTATGTGATAAAGCTTTCGGGACTGACCGGAGGGTACGAGATACCTGCACTGGGTATCATCGGTGCGGTATTCTGCATGTATCTTTGCCTTAACAGGCTTGGATTCCTTGATTCTGTTGTGCTTGCGGGAACCAATGCCCTTGATCACAGCCGCGAAGGAATACTGGTTGTGGATTCCAATTATATCGTACAGTATCAGAATGCTCAGATCGGAAAGATTTTCGGGCTTCTTCCCGTAAACAGGGATCTTCGCAGGCATGCGATGCTGGGACCGGTTTTTAACAACAAGATACGCACGATGGATGTGGACGGAAAGATATTTGATTTTGTGCTTGAACCCCTGACAGAGATAAATTATGTCCAGGGTTACATGCTATGGGTGATAGACAATACGGAACATTACAAGTCGATGGAGAAGATCCAGGAGCTTGCTATAAGAGATTCGCTTACAGGCCTCTACAACCGCAATCATTTTCAGGAACTGGTGGAGCTTGACCTGTATGAAGGCAAGTCCGGAACTTTCGTTATGATCGATATGGATAATTTTAAACAGGTTAACGATAAGAATGGGCATCAATGCGGAGATGCGGTTCTCATAGCTCTTGCCGGCATATTGAAAGAGTATCCCGAAGATGATCTGTACAGCGCAAGGCTTGGCGGAGATGAGTTCTGCGGTTTCCTGAGAGGCGAAACGGACAAGGAAGAAGTGGCCGGTCATCTGCAGAAATTTGTGGATAATTTTGAGAAAAAGCTTGCGGATCTCGGCTATGCGGGGATCACAAGCCTGTCGATGGGAGCAGTCACTACAGGCGAAATAGAAGGCGATATAAGCTTCAAAAAAATGTATTCACTTTCGGATAAAGTGCTGTATGAGGCTAAGATGGCAGGCAAGAGAAGATTTATCATTAAGTGATAATATATTGCAATAAAAAAACTGCGGTAATATAATTTCAAAAGACAAATTGCATGGCATATCACGCATTGTCAAAAGGAGATAAAAAATGAAAAAACGAATCGTTGCACTTGTGCTTTCACTTGCCCTGTGTGGATTGACGGCATGTGCCGAAGATAAACCGGCTGCTGAAGAAAAGCTTCAGACAGAGAGTACTGAAATCGTAGATGATAGCAGCAAGGAAGAGACCGCAGAGGCCGAGCCTGTCATCGAAGAGCCTGCCGCAGAGGAACCGGAAGATGCTGAGCCCGCAGAGGAAGAAGCAGATGAGACTGAGGTAAGAGTCGGCGCCATGAGCGGCCCCACTGCCATGAGCATGGTAAAGATCATGGATGATGCCGAGAATGGAAATACCACTGTTAATTATATGTTTTCGGAGCTGATGACGGATGCCTCCGCATTTGTGGCACCGCTCACCAAGGGAGAGCTTGATATAGCCTGCATTCCTTCCAATCTGGCATCCGTTATCTACAACAAGACAGAGGGCGGCATCGAAGTGCTTGCCACCTGCAATCTCGGCGTTTTGAATGTTGTGGAAAGAGGAGAGAGCATTAACAGCATATCCGACCTTTCGGGAAAGACTGTATATATGACAGGCCAGGGTGCGGTTCCGGAATACACTGTAAGATACCTTGTTTCTCAGAGCGGCCTTGATTTTGATAAAGATCTGAGCGTCACATGGTGCGCAGATACCACGGAAGCACTCTCGTACATAAATGCGGATGAGAATGCCGTGGCTGTTCTTCCCCAGCCCTTTGTTACCGCCGCCTGCGCCCAGGTTGAGGGACTCCGTGTGGCACTTGATCTTAACAGTGAGTGGGATTCGCTGGATAACGGATGCAGCATTATTACCGGCGTAGTTGTAGTCAGAAAGGAATTTGCCAATGAGCATCCGCAGATCATCAGGGATTTCCTGAAGGATTACGAGGCATCCATAGAATTTGCCAATACCGATGCGGAAGCAGCTGCCGCGCTGATCGAAAAGTATGGCATCGTAGCCAAAGCGGCTATCGCACAGAAGGCACTTCCGGGATGCAATCTCTCTTTTAAATCAGGAAATGAAATGAAGGAAACTCTCAGCGGATATCTCGGAGTGCTGTTTGAGCAGAATCCCGCAAGCGTGGGGGGAAGCCTTCCTGCGGATGATTTCTATTACACAGAATAATACGGAATAAGCCTGTATTTATATGAGGTCCGAACTTGCAAGGCAAAATAACAGACAGGGATCAAAAGAATAAAAAGAGAAATATGCTGCTGCTTAAGATCGCAGCTGTAGCCGGTGCTCTGCTTGTATGGCAGCTGGTGTCGATCATAGTAAACAGCAGGATCCTTCTTGTTGGCCCCTGGGAAGTTTTTTTGCGCCTTCTTACCATCTGGAAGGGCGACGAGTTCTGGACCTCTGTTTTTTTCAGCCTGGCTCATATCTTTGGAGGATTTATTGCCGGTCTGATGCTGGGGATCCTGTTTGCCTGTCTTGCTTACAGAATTAAAGCTCTTAAGATCATCCTGTGGCCTTGGATGGCCACCATCAAATCGGTACCGGTGGCTTCCTTTGTGGTGATATGCCTTATATGGCTCTCGCCTGCCAATCTCTCGATATTTATATCATTCCTGATCGTGCTTCCTATCGTTTACCAAAACACTCTAACTGCCATGGAAGGGCTGGATCCCGCACTGACCGACCTTGCCAATATGGAAAAGCTGTCATATCCGAGGCAGCTGGTATATATATTCTTCCCGAATATAACGGATCAGCTGGTATCGACACTTTCGCTGACGGCAGGGATAGCATGGAAAGCGGGAATTGCTGCGGAAGTCATAGGAACGCCTCACGGCTCCATCGGAAGGCAGTTATATTTATCGAAGATATATCTCGCGACTGACGACCTTCTGGCATGGACAGTGATCATAGTGCTTTTAAGTGTCGGATTTGAAAAACTGATCGTGTTTCTTACAAGAAAGATCATAGAAATAAAAGCTGCCGGATGAGTTGGCAGCTTTCTGTATTTATAGGGAACTGTACGGTTGTTCTATGCGCGATGTTTGATCTTCTCTATTCTATCTGAGCGGCGTACAGGCTGTAATATGCTCCGCGCTTCGCCATCAGCTCTGAATGGCTTCCGCGTTCTTTTATCCTTCCGTCATCCACGACGATTATCTCATCTGCATGCTCTATTGTGGAGAGCCTGTGTGCGATGATAAAGCAGGTCTTCCCCTTCATCAGCTTTTCCATGGCGCTCTGTATATGCATTTCCGTGCGCGTATCGACATTAGAAGTGGCCTCGTCGAGTATCAGCATCCGGGCATCAAGCAGCATCGCACGGGCGATGGTAAGAAGCTGTTTCTGGCCTTTAGAGATATTTACACCGTCCTCTGTAAGGACTGTATTATAGCCCTCGGGCTGGTGCATTATGAAGGAGTGGATATGGGCGGCCTTAGCTGCGGCCACAACTTCCTCCATAGAGGCATCCTTTTTGCAATATGCGATATTGTCGAAGATCGTTCCGCCGAAGACCCATGTATCCTGCAATACCATCGCATAGGATCGTCTGAGGGATCTTCTTGTTAATTCTTTATTCTCATACCCGTCCACGCGGATCTCCCCGCTTGCGGGATCATAGAATCTCATAAGCAGATTGATGAGGGTTGTCTTTCCTGCTCCGGTGGGACCTACGACAGCGATGAGTTTTCCTGCGTCAGCCTTCAATGAGAAATCTTTGAGGATAAGCTTTTCGGGAGAGTAGCCAAAATCCACTTTCTTTACTTCCACATTCCCCTTTACATCCTGCAGTTCATATGCATCATTAATATCGGCAGGTTCCACATCCTCTGACAGAATGCGGTTAACACGCTCTGCTGCAGCGAGAGCCGACTGGAGTTCCCCTATGATATTGGCCGCCTCATTGATGGGCCCCGAAAACTTTCTCGAGTACAATACGAAAGATGATACGCTGCCCAGAGTCATTCTTCCCAGAATATAGAGAAGAGCGCCGAAAATAGTGACCAGGCAGAGTGAGAGGTTGTTTACCATATTTACAGTGGGACCAATGGTGGCATTCATGTAATCGGCATCATAATAAGCATCGGCAGCGATACGGTTGATGTTTCCGAAGCGTTTTACATACACCGGCTCACCTGCATAGCCCTGTATCACTTTCTGCGCTCCCACAGTCTCTTCCACAAAACCGTTCATCTCGCCCAGCCTCTTTGACCTGAGGGAAAACTTGGGTCTGGTGATGCCGGTCATCTTTTTGGTGTAAAGAAATGATGCGGGAATGGTGACGCACATTACCAGCACAAGTATGGGTGATATCTTGACCATCATGATGAAAGATCCGACTATGGTAACGGTGCTGGCGAGTATCTGCACCACATCGGTTGAGAGTGAAGTGTTTATCACGTCTATGTCGTAGGAGATACGGCTGATGATATCTCCCGCCATATGAGTATCGAAGTAGGAAACGGGAAGAGTCATCAGTTTGTCGAATACATCCTGACGCATCTTGCGGATTATCTTCTGGGTGATACTTCTCATAAGGAGCGAAAGCCCATAGGAGAGTGCCGCGGACACAACAAAGAAGACTGCCATGATCGCAGCGTAACGAAAGGCTGTCTCAAAATCCACCATGCCCTTTCCTTTGAGGGCGTCTATCGCCTTTCCCGAAAGCTCGGGGCCCACAAGAGCCAATGTATTTGAAGCCAGGGTGAGAAAGAGCGCAAAAAGCAAAAGGAGCTTGAATCTGCTCAGATAGCTCCACAAAAAGCGCAGTGCGGCCTTGGGATCCTTTGCGTGCTCCACTGCTTTTCCTCTTCCTACGATTACCGTTTTTTTGTCTTCTGCCATTTTGATCTGGTTACCTTATCAAAAGCTCCTGTAGAGGAGTGCTTGTTTCTGTGAAATGGATGCTGCTGTCATGCCAGGCTTCCGAGCTGGGACTGTGCGATCTCTTTATAGACATCACAGTTTTCCATCAGCTCTTCATGCTTCCCGCAGCCTATCATTTTTCCGTCATCAAGTACGATTATTTTATCCATTTTCATGACGGAGCTGATGCGCTGTGCCACACTTATCAGCACCGAATCCGAGTATTCGGAGGAGATGGCCTTTCGCACTTTTGCATCTGTCTTATAGTCGAGGGCGGAGGATGAATCATCCAGGATCAGTATTTCAGGTTTTCCGGCAAGCGCCCTGGCAATAAACAGCCTCTGTTTCTGGCCGCCGGAAAAGTCGCCGCCTTTTATGGATGCTTCGTGCTCAAATCCGCCTTCCTTGCCCATGATAAAATCATATGCCTGTGCCGCTTTCGAGGCTTTTTCCACTTCTTCGTGCGAAAGGTCTCTGCCAAAGCTGATATTTTCCTCGACAGTGTCCGCAAAGATCACATCATTCTGAAAGGCGGCGCCGAACTTGCTTCTCAGCTCGCCGGGCTCATATTCCTTGATATTTCTGCCTTCGACAAAAATGTCGCCGCAGGTGGTATCGTAATAGCGCATCAGCAGGCTGAGAATCGTGGACTTGCCTGAGCCTGTTGCGCCGATTATTCCCAGAGATTCGTTTTTGTCGACCGTGAAGCTTATGTTTTTGAGGACCAGCTTCTCGTCGGAGAGATCTTTTTGATCCCCGTAGGTAAATGATACATTCCTAAACTCTATGAGATGATCGGATGCTTTTGATCCATCCGCTGTAGGCGTGATCTTAAGATCGCTTTCCGAGTCCATTACATCCCACACGCGCGCAGCCGAAGCAGATGCTTTGGAGTAGTCCACAAAAATGCGGTTAACGGTGATAACAGCATTGAGGATCATGGTAAAGTAGGTGAGAAAGGCCACTATCACGCCGGGGAGCGAAGCGCCGGAATTGATGCGGAACGCACCGACTATGATGACGAGTACGAGTCCGAGGTTAAGGCTGAGACTGATAAAAGGACCGGACGCTGCCATAACGCCGGCGGCTCTTAACTCGTTTTTGACTGTGGCGCTGTTTGCACCTTCAAAGCGCTCCTTTTCATAATCTTCCTTGGACAGAGCCTTAATGACGCGCACGCCCGAAATATCTTCTCTTATGACTCGCACCATCTCGTCGACGGATGACTGCACTGCGGTATATAGAGGAACGCCCTTTCTTGAAATGGTAAAAACTATGATAAACACAAATGGAAGAGTGGCAACGAGAGTGAGCGTAAGTACGGGATCAAGGGTGGCGGAGATGACAAGGCCGCCGGCAATGATAAGAGGAGCTCTTACTCCGATGCGCTGTATGATATTAAAGAAGCCATGGATATTGTAGACATCGCTTGTGAGCCTCGAGACGAGAGACGGGATCCCGAAGCTGTCAGTCTGCTTGCCCGAAAGGCTCATTATCTTTTCAAAGAGGTCATCTCTTAAGGTCTTGATCGCTTCCTTTGAGGTCCATGCCGCGCGACGGTTTGCGAACATATTCATAAAACGAGCCAAAAGGGCAACAAGAACCATAAGCCCTCCCCAGAATATAAGGGGGACATAATTGCCTGAAGCTTTAACGGCCGGGACAACCTCGTCGAGGATCTTGGCCATTATCCAGGGGATAAAGAGCTCCACGACCGTTCCGAGTATCTTTACGGTATAGCCCGAGATCAGTCTTTTTTTGTAAAATAACAGGTATTTTAATGCTCTGCTCATATCAGATAGAATAATACCAAGTAAAAGACAGAGTCAAGAAAAGAGGGGGAAAAACAGAGTTTGAAAGATATCGCAAAATTTTTGTTGACAGCGGGCGGTTAATTGGATAAAATGTTTGGGTATGTTAAAACATACTTGTGTCCGTAGCTCAGCTGGATAGAGCAACGGCCTTCTAAGCCGTGGGTCGGGGGTTCGAATCCCTTCGGGCACATTTTACAATTCGCTGCAAAGAACGCAGCGAATTGCGCAACGCTTCGCGTGAAATTGCGTTTTAAGGCATAACGCAATTTCCCAGCATCATAAAAGACATGATGCTGATTGCTACTACAAGATGTCATAAAGGACATGACATCTTGCGCGATACTTCGCTTCGCTTCGTATGGAAAGCGCGTTGAGGCATCGCGCTTCCCATCAACATTGCAAAAGACGCAATGTTGATCGCTACTTGGTGGGTATAGCACAGCTGGTTAGCGCGTCAGATTGTGGTTCTGAAGGTCGAGGGTTCGAATCCCTCTACCCACCCTCTCGGGCAGGAGCTCCGTAATAAGGAGTTTATCAGATTCGCCGGGCCCATATAGGGCTATCGCCAAGCGGTAAGGCACAGCACTTTGACTGCTGCATTCGGCGGTTCGAATCCGCCTAGCCCTGTTTTGAAGGTTTATCCTTCATTTTTATATTTCGGGACACTAGCTCAGTCGGTAGAGCACTTGACTTTTAATCAAGTTGTCGCGGGTTCGATTCCCGCGTGTCTCACTGTTTTGGACCGAAAGCATCATGCTTTTGGCCTTTTTGTATTATATAAATCTATCATCCGGAATGCAGAGCGGCTTTCTGTAATAAAAAAACCATCGGATAAACCCGATGGTTTTGAAATCTCTGATCATTCCGGATCGTCTTTATAGACATCCGCCATTGCCATGTTCGAATTGTGGAATTCCTTGATGTATGTGACCTCGTCTCCGAACCAGTCGGGCGGAAGAAAGATATCGGCAGCATCGGTGCTTCCGAATTCAACTTCTGCCATTACCAGGGGAGAGAACGGTTCATCAAACACGTCCAGCTCTATGATAAGGCTGTATCCGTCGGGGGGCTTCGGTGCGCCTTCGATGACCTGCGGGTGCTCGAGAGGAATGATATAACGTCTTTTACAGATAACATTTCCGTCCGCTTTTAGGAGAAGATGATAATATGCTTCTTTGGTGAGGGGCATGCTGATCTCCTCGCGGGCCATCATTCCCGATCCCTTATAGGTCATGTAATAATCGTCATCCTCGCGGCGTATGCGGATAACGGGGTTAATGTTAAGGTACGCCTGCTCGATCCTCTTGGATGGGTAATCTTCCAGGTCGGCAGGTATTTTTTTTATTAAAAATTTACGTTCGATTTCCATTGATAATGCTTCTTTTTCCCAAAAATAATAATGATGTTGCGTTACATCACCACTTAAAAGTATAATATAAAATAAGAAAAAAAGAAAGTCCCAAGGAGGATAATGCATGTCTGAGATAGCTGTAATGCTGGCAGAAGGCTTTGAAGAGATAGAGGGTCTCACCGTGGTTGACATTTGCCGCAGGTGTGGGATCGGTGTGACGACAGTTTCGATCACCAACGACAAGAATGTGATGGGTTCCCATGGTATTCCTGTGATCGCAGACAAGGTTTTCGGTGAAGTGGACTTTGGAAAGATCGACATGATAGTACTTCCCGGAGGCAAAAAAGGAACTGACAATCTTGAAGCGTGCGAACCCCTGCTCGAGAAGGTCGATGAGTTTTATAAGACGGATAAATACGTTGCAGCCATTTGCGCGGCCCCCAGGATACTTGGTCACAGAGGCATTCTTAACGGCAGAGTTGCCTGCAGCTACCCCACGTTTGAGAGTCATCTCGAGGGAGCTGTTGTCACTCAGAATCCGGTGGAAAAATCCGATAATGTGATAACGGGAAGAGGCATGGGAGTATCCATAGACTTTGCACTTAAGGTTGCGGAGCAGTTCGTGGATAAAGAGACGGTAGATGACGTTGCCCTTGGCATAATATACAAATAAAACTCCCTGAGCGGAGCATTAATGCTGATATTGCCGATATTTGTGTATTTTGGGAATTTAATATTGACATTTCTGCTTCAAAGCTGTAAATTTATGTAGTGTGCGTGGAAGCTCCCGTGTCAAGTTCGCTTTCCTCAAGGGTTTCGGAGAGTTTGAAGCTTTTGGGGAAGGTGAACTGGGTTTCAACACATCTACCTATAATCAGTTGAAGGAGGTGTAAATAATGGCAAATATCAAATCTGCAAAGAAAAGAATTCTTGTCAGCCGTCGTAACGCCGAGAAGAACAAGGCCGAGAAATCTGCAGTAAAGACTGCGATCAAAAAGGTTTATGCAGCTATTGAGTCCGGAGATAAGAACGCAGCGAAAGAGCAGCTTGTTTCTGCGACCAAGACCATAGAGATGGCAGGTTCCAAGGGCGTTTATCACAAGAACAACGTTGCCCGCAAGGTGTCTCGCATAACCAAGGCTGTCAACGCAATGGCTTGATCATTAACGATAAATGAGCTTAAAAGTACCTGTACCCGTCATACAGGTGCTTTTTTTTAATCAAATAATATATAAAACATCAAAAAGCAGGAATAAAAAATGAAAATAATCGATATCCTCAGCAAAAACAATATGTCTCTTTCATTCGAAGTTTTCCCTCCCAAGAAGGAGAGCAGCTTTGAGAGTGTAAAGAATGCCACGGAGGAGATTGCTGCCTGCAAGCCCGCATTTATGAGCGTGACCTACGGAGCGGGAGGAGGAACGAGCAAATATACTCTGGAGATAGCAAAGAATATCAGCGAGAAATACGGAGTCCCCACTCTGGCTCATCTTACATGTGTCTCTTCAAGCAAAGAAACGGTACATGAGCGCATCGAGGACATGAAAGCCGCAGGAATCAGAAATGTCATGGCCCTCAGGGGAGATCTCACACCTGAGCTTGAAGCCACGGACCCTTCGACATGGGATTACCGACATGCAATAGAGCTTGTAAGGGAGCTGAAGGAAAGTGATGCGGATTTCTGCATCGGTGCAGCCTGCTATCCGGAAGTTCATCCCGACAGCCCCAATCAGAAAGAGGATATTCTGCATCTTAAGGAAAAGGTTGAGGCCGGAGCGGATTTCCTTACCACCCAGATGGTGTTTGATAATAATCTTTTCTTTAATTTCCTGTATAAACTGCGCGAGGCAGGCGTCACTGTGCCGGTCCTTCCCGGTATAATGCCCATCACCAACGCAAATCAGGTTGATCGTGCCATCAAGCTGTCGGGATCCTTTATGCCTCAGCGCTTTAAGAGCCTTGTGGATTATTTCGGAAGCGATCCCGAAGCAATGAAACAGGCCGGAATTGTGTATGCAACCGATCAGATAATAGATCTTTACGCAAACGGGATCACAAATGTTCATGTATATTCCATGAATAAGCCGGATGTTGCAAAAGCGATCCTTGCGAACCTTTCGAACATACTCGGAAAAGACTTTGGAAGATAATGGAAACAAACAAAAAGAACGTATTTAAAAATATATTTTTTGCCTTTTGCGCCGTGTTCATGGTCGTTTTCATAATTATCGGACTTGGGCATAAAAAGAAAAGTACAGCTCCCTGGAGCCTGAAGCAGTTTTCTGATGATTCGGGCAAACAGGGCACTTTCTATATTCTGGAAAACAACAATGACGGAACGGTCATCGTGATAGATGGTGGTACATCAAAGAATGCCAGGAAGGTCAGAAACGAGATCAGAAAGAGCGGAGGAAAAGTGGATGCCTGGATCATCACTCACTTCCACGACGATCACGTAGATGCTTTTAACGAGATATATGCGGATCCCGGTGATATTGAGATAAGTAAAGTATATACTCCCGAGATCGATCCGGATATGTATATGCAGCTGCTCAGAGAATGGGACGATCCGGAGCCCTACAAGACATTTATGAGACAGACGGAGGGTGACGAGAGGATCCTTCACCCCGCAAGAATGGATGTGCTTGAATTTGCCGGTCTTAAGATAGAGGTTCTGTGCACTTTCGATGAGCTTCTCTACAACTGCCTAGATGAAAATATGGATCCCGCAAACGATATTTCAATGGTCTTTAAGGTAAGCGGAGAAAAAGATACGCTTCTTTTCCTTGGGGATTTTCACACCGACGCTTTGGGAGACGGGCTTATTCAGCTGCATGGTGACAAGCTGAAAGCCGAAATGGTCCAGGCAGGTCATCATGGGAACAATTCTCTTCCGGAGAGATTCTACGAATTTGTATCTCCCAAGGTCATGCTTTTCGACGCCCCTAAGTGGCTTATGGAAGGTGAGGAGTACACATCCAAAGACCTTGCCGCATGGTGTGATGCCAACGGAATAGAAAGGTATGATTTCACGTCGGCCCCCAATGTTTTTGACTTTGAATAGATTACTTAAGGTGCAGGGTGAATATGAAAGAATTTATTGAAAAGCTCAGAACCGGATCGCTCACCGGCGATGAAAGGATAATCCCTATCTATTGTGAATATGACGAGCCGGACATTAACCGCTCTGAGGTGCTCAGATATGCAGGCTTCCCGGCGTCTGTGCTTCGGGCTAAGGGAAAAGGGAAAAAGGATGATTCTTTCTGTGAGGTACCGACGGATGAAGAGCTGGCTAAGAGGCTCGATGAGGTGATAGGGCTTGCGAAAGGACAGTTTATCTACAGGCTCTCCTATGCCTGTGCCGTGCTGGGGAGAGATGATGAGGGGTATCCGGTACTTCCTTTTAAGCAGCATTCGGATGATCTAAAAAAGAATCTCGAAAACTGCAGGGGTGTGATAATCCTTGCCGCAACCGTCGGAGCCGGTATTGACAGGCTTATAAGAAGATATGAAAGGACTGGGCCGGCAACGGGGCTGTTGCTTCAGGGAATGGGAGCCGAGCGCGTTGAGACGCTTGTTGATGCGTTCAATGATGAAGTAAACAGGACCTGTGATGCCATGGGTATGAAGGCTCATCCGCGCTACTCGCCGGGATACGGAGATCTTCCGATAACGGTGCAGCCCGACTTGTTAAAACTTCTTGAGGCCGAAAAAAGGCTGGGAATAACGCTTAACGCATCATATATGATGTCACCGTCCAAATCAGTTACTGCTGTTATAGGAATAAGTTGATCTTTACCGTATTTGCCCATTAGGGAAAACTCAAAGGAGAGTCAGGACAGTCTTATGAACATACTTGATTATATGCGTGACAACTTCATAATCCTTGACGGAGGAATGGGAACGCTTCTTCAGGATGCAGGGCTTAAGCCCGGCGAACTGCCTGAAAGGTGGAATGTGACTCACCCCGAGGAGATAATCCGCATTCAGAAGTCTTATTTTGATGCGGGAAGCAATGTCGTGCTGGCAAACACCTTCGGTGCAAACTGTCTTAAATTTGACGATGAGGAGCTTACGCAGCTTATTAATGCAGCCTTCGATAATGCCCGCAGGGCAAAAGCGGAAAGCACGGGAAAGCAGGAAAAGTTCGTTGCTCTTGATATAGGACCTCTGGGAAGGCTGCTTAAGCCCTACGGAGATTATGAGTTCGAAGATGCGGTAAGTGCATACGCAAAAACGGTCAGAATAGGTGCGGCAGCAGGTGCGGACCTTGTGTTTATAGAGACTATGAACGACAGCTACGACACGAAGGCTGCGCTTTTGGCTGTAAAAGAAAACTGCGATCTTCCGGTATTTGTATCCAATGCATACGGGAGTGACGGAAAACTGATGACGGGTGCATCACCCGCGGCCATGGTGGCCATGCTGGAAGGAATGCACGCAGATGCCATAGGAGCAAACTGTTCTCTGGGACCCGACCAGCTCATCGGGGTGATGGAGGAATACCTTGAATATGCCTCCGTGCCGGTTCTTATCAAACCCAATGCAGGACTTCCCCGCGATGAAGGCGGTAAGACGGTTTATGATGTATATCCTCCCGAGTTTTCCGAAGCCATCAAAAAGCTTATGGAAAAGGGTGTGAGAATAGCCGGAGGATGCTGCGGTACCACGCCGGATTATATCAAGGCGGTTGCGGAAAAAGCGGCTACTCTTAAGCCTGTTCCCGTGACCGATAAAAACAGATCGCTTATCTCATCCTACACCCACGTGGTGGAATTCGGACCCTCCCCGATCCTGATCGGAGAGAGGATCAATCCTACCGGAAAGAAGCGTTTCCAACAGGCTCTGCGGGAGAGTGATATAGATTATATCCTTGGAGAAGGCTTAAAACAGGCAGATGCGGGAGTGCAGGTGCTCGATGTCAACGTCGGCCTGCCGGAGATAGACGAGCCGGCGATGATAGAGCGTGTGGCAAAGGAGCTTCAGGCGGTAACGGACCTTCCGCTTCAGCTTGACACTTCCGACCCCGTAGCAATGGAAAGAGGTCTTCGCTGCTACAACGGAAAGGCTATGGTCAATTCCGTAAACGGCAAAGAAGAAGTTATGGAAGCCGTATTTCCGCTTGTTGCCAAATACGGCGGATTTGTGGTTGCTCTTACTCTCGATGAAGGCGGAATACCCGAGAGCGCGAAGGAAAGAGTAAGGATAGCCGAAAAGATAATCAAAAAGGCATCGGAATACGGAATATCGAAAAAGAACCTTATATTTGATCCCCTTGCCATGACTATAAGCGCGGATACGAAAGCTGCACTTGCAACTATCGAAGCAGTGCATGAGATCCGCCACGGGCTGGGAGTGAATACATCCCTTGGGGTATCGAATGTTTCATTTGGACTTCCATCCAGAAACATCATCACATCAACATTCTTTGCACTCACTTTGGAGCAGGGGCTTTCAGCCGCGATAATGAATCCTTACTCCTACGAGATGATGAATGTATACCATGCTTTCAAGGCACTTCATGACCTTGATGCAAACTGTACGGAGTATATAGAATACGCTCAGAATCTGCCGGCACAGGTTCCTGCGGGAAGTCAGAGCGCCGGTGCTGCGTCCGGTACGCAGGGAGCCGGATCCACTCAGGGCCCGGGCGGAAAGCCGGCGGTGTCTCCTCTTCAGAATGCCATCATCAGAGGGCTTAAGGAACAGGCCGGAAATATCACGAGAGAGCTTTTAAAGGAAAACGCCCCGCTTGATATCGTTCAGCAGGAGGTTATCCCCGCCCTCGACATAGTGGGTAAGGATTTTGAGGAGAAAAAGGTGTACCTTCCTCAGCTCCTGATGGCTGCCGAAGCCTCAAAGGAAGCTTTTGAGGAGATAAAAAAGGAAATGGCAAAGAGCGCAGACGGAGGAGGCCCCAAGAGGTGTTCTTTCGTAATAGCCACAGTTCACGGCGACATTCACGATATAGGTAAGAATATCGTGAAGCTTATCCTTGAAAACTATGGATTTGACGTGCATGATCTCGGAAAAGACGTGCCTGAGCAGACCGTGGTCGACAAGGTTGTGGAGCTCCATGCTCCCATAGTCGGGCTTTCCGCTCTGATGACCACCACCGTTCCCGCAATGGAAGAGACTATCAGGCTCTTAAGGGAGCAGGCTCCATGGGCAAAGGTGACGGTAGGCGGCGCGGTAATGACTCAGGAGTATGCCGACAGGATAGGCGCCGACAAGTATTGCCGCGATGCGATGGAGACCGTAAGGTATGCGGAAGAAGTGGAAAAATCCCTTTAAACGGGCCTGATCATCCGCAAAAAACCATTGTAATAAAGACAAAAAATGATAACGGAAAAAGTCGAAAAATAATAAGCAGATAAATTGACTGTTGATAGAATTCAAAGTGATATTTAAGTATGGATCAGAGTAAGATAAGAAATTTTTGTATAGTAGCACATATCGATCACGGAAAGTCGACACTTGCAGACAGGATCATCGAAAAGACGGGGCTTCTCACAAGCCGTGAGATGCAGGAGCAGGTGCTCGACAATATGGATCTTGAGAGGGAGAGAGGGATCACCATCAAATCCCAGGCTGTCCGCACGGTCTATAAAGCAAAGGATGGTGAGGAGTATATCCTTAACCTCATCGACACCCCCGGTCATGTGGACTTTAACTACGAGGTGAGCAGATCTCTTGCCGCATGCGACGGCGCGATACTTGTTGTAGACGCAGCCCAGGGAATAGAGGCACAGACACTTGCCAATGTCTACCTGGCACTCGATCATGATCTGGATGTATTCCCGGTGATCAACAAGATCGACCTTCCCAGTGCGGAGCCTCAGAGGGTGATAGAAGAGATCGAGGATGTGATAGGGATCGAGGCTCAGGATGCGCCTCTCATTTCTGCCAAAAACGGCATCGGGATAGAGGATGTGCTTGAGGCCATAGTGCATAAGATCCCAGCTCCGAAAGGAGATCCGAACGGACCTCTTCAGGCTCTTATCTTTGATTCTCTCTACGATTCATACAAGGGAGTTATAGTGTTCTGCCGCATTAAAGAGGGCACCGTAAAGCGCGGCACCAGGATCCGCATGATGGCAACGGGCGCTGTCGAAGATGTGGTGGAAGTGGGATATTTCGGCGCAGGTCAGTTTATCCCCTGCGATGAGCTTTCCGCGGGAATGGTAGGCTATATCACCGCATCCATCAAGAATCTTAAAGAGACATCGGTGGGAGATACTGTTACAGATGATGATAATCCCTGCCCGCAGCCTCTTCCCGGATATAAAAAAGTTCAGTCAATGGTTTATTGCGGCATTTATCCCGCAGACGGAGCAAAGTACCCGGATCTCAGGGATGCTCTTGAAAAGCTTCAGCTCAATGATGCATCACTGACATACGAGCCGGAGACATCGATAGCACTGGGCTTCGGTTTCAGATGCGGTTTTCTCGGTCTTCTCCATCTTGAGATCATTCAGGAGAGACTGGAAAGAGAGTACAATCTCGACCTGGTGACCACCGCTCCGGGCGTTGTATATAAGGTATACAAAACCGACGGAGAGATGATAGAGCTCACAAATCCCTCCAATCTTCCCGATCCTTCGGAGATAGATTACATGGAGGAGCCCATCGTCAATGCCGAGATAATGGTCACCAAGGAGTTTGTGGGATCCATTATGGAACTTTGTCAGGAAAGACGCGGTAAGTACGTATCGATGGAATATATCGAAGCAAACCGTGCCCTGATAAAATATGAGCTTCCCCTCAACGAGATCATCTATGATTTCTTTGATGCTCTTAAGTCCAGATCGAGAGGTTACGCATCTTTCGATTACGATATGAAGGGGTATGAGAAATCATCTCTTGTTAAGCTCGACATCCTTGTGAACCGTGAGGAAGTGGATGCACTTTCGTTTATCGTTCACGCGGATTCCGCATACGAGCGCGGCAGAAGGATGTGTGAGAGATTAAAGGAAGAGATTCCGAGACATCTTTTTGAAATACCGATCCAGGCCGCTGTGGGCGGAAGGATCGTGGCAAGAGAGACCGTCAAGGCGATGCGCAAGGATGTGCTTGCTAAGTGCTACGGCGGTGACATCACTCGTAAAAAGAAACTGCTCGAAAAGCAGAAAGAAGGTAAAAAGCGAATGCGCCAGATAGGAAACGTTGAGATCCCGCAGGCCGCATTCATGAGCGTTCTTAAGCTTGACGAGGATAAATAGGGCTGTTAAAGGCCCCTAAAAGGAAACAGATAATGAGTAAGAGATTTCCGAAAACGAAACTTCAGTGGCTCTGGGAGAACATGGAAGGGAAGAGATTCATTTTCATGCTGGCCCTTCTGGGAACGATCGTCTACAACGTGCTTCAGCTGACAGTTCCGTTTATTTCCAGCAGGCTTGTGGACAACTTTCTTACGGGAGCCGATGCAGCATATAACTGGGCCAACAACAGAAACTTCTTTTTTATTCTTCTTGGAATAATGGTGGGAGCGACCATATTCCGTACGGTTGTGGTATATCTCGACTGTATGGCGTATGAGCATGTCTCACAATCCGTACTTTATCGTGTACGTAATTTCCTGTACAACAAGATCCAGCGTCAGGATATGAAATTCTACAGCACTTACCGTACCGGTGACCTTATGACGAGGGTGACCGGTGATCTTGATGCGGTAAGACATATGGTGGCATGGGTCATCCGTGTGATAATCGAGTCATTTGCACTTTATACATCCGCTATGGTCTATTTCTTTGTGATGAACTGGAAGCTTGCGTTGTGTATCATGGTGCTCTCACCCTTTATCTTTGCGGTGATCTATATGTTCCGATCCAAAGTGCGTCCCATGCATGCGAAGCTCCGCGAAAAGCTTGCGGAGATGAACACCTATGCCCAGGAAAACATTTCCGGAAACCGCGTGGTGAAGGCATTTGCAAGGGAAGAGTACGAGAAGGACAAGTTTGACAAGGCAAATACGAGTTATCGTGACACCAACTGTGAGACCGCTCTTGTGTGGGTAAAGTTTTATCCCGCAATCGAAGGTATGGCAAGTGCCATGTCCATCGCACTTCTTGTGATCGGCGGTCTTTTCCTCATATACAGTATCGGACATCCGGACAACGTCCAGCTGACAATGGGACAGTTTGTGGCATTTTCGGGCCTTATCTGGGCCATCCAGAACCCTATGAGAATGCTCGGGAATATCATGAACGAATTCCAGCGCTTCTCGGCTGCGGCAGATAAGGTTATGGAGATCTATTACTCCGAGCCGGAGATAGTGGACGCACCCGATGCCATCGATCATCCCGGAAGCTTTAAGGGGGAGATTGAGTTTAAAAATGTCAGCTTCATGTACTCTGACGGAAACCTGCCTGTTTTAAAGAATATTTCGTTTACGGCAAAGCCTGGGGAAACCGTGGCCATAATGGGAGAGACCGGGTGCGGAAAGACTTCGCTTATACATCTTATTCCCAGGTTCTATGAGCCTACGGGAGGAGAGATACTTATAGACGGCGTGAACATTAACCGCTACAAGCTCGAACAGCTCAGGAAGAACATCGGACTTGCCACACAGGATGTGCTTCTCTATTCAGATACCATAGAGGGAAATATCGCATACGGCGATCCGCATATCACTGCCGAGCAGGTGGTTAAATTTGCAAGATATTCCGCGGCATCGGAGTTTATCGCCAAGATGCCCGAGGGATACGATACCATTGTCGGAGAAAGAGGCGTTGGCCTGTCGGGCGGGCAGAAGCAGAGGATATCACTTGCACGTGCTCTTGCGATAGAGCCTTCGATCCTTATACTCGATGACACAACTTCCGCAGTGGATATGGAGACCGAAAAGCAGATACAGGACAGCCTTCGTCATCTCGAATTCCCCTGCACAAAGATAATCATTGCACAGAGAATATCAACCACAAAGTTTGCGGATAAGATAATAATCCTTCAGCACGGTGAGATCACTGAAGAGGGATCTCACGAGGAGCTTATAGCAAAAGGCGGCTATTATTGCGAGCTGGTCAAGCTCCAGACGGGGGAGGCGTAAGCATATGGCTAGGAATACTTTCAGACAGGACGAAAGACTTGAAGAGCCCTTCAACTTTAAACATTTGCTCAGGGCTTCGGTTTATATGAAAAAATACGCCGGCAAGATGATATTTGCACTTATCATCTCGGCTCTTGGCGGCGCCATTGGGCTTATAGCACCAAGGATCAACCAGGAAGCCCTTGATGTGGCGATACCGAACACCGACACGAGGTATCTTATAAAGCTGGCGATCATGCTTGTGGGGACGATAGTTATAAGCATCATTCTTACAACTATCCGTTCAAGGATAATGATCAAAGTCAGCCAGGGTATTATTTATGACATCAGAAAGGATCTCTTCGCACATCTTCAGAAGCTTCCTTTCCAGTATTATGACGACAGACCTCACGGAAAGATACTTATCAGAGTGGTTAACTATGTTAACTCGGTTTCCGATATGCTTTCCAACGGTCTCATTAATGTCATACTCGAGATATTCAACCTGATATTTATTGTTGCGTTCATGTTCTCGGTGGATGTGCAGCTTGCTCTGGTGGTGCTCTGCGGTGTGCCCGTACTTGCGGTGTTCATGATGTGGATCAAGAATAAGCAGCGCAAGGCCTGGCAGGCGGTTTCCAACAAGAATTCCAACCTCAACGCATATCTGCAGGAGAATATCGTGGGAGCCAGGATCACCCAGATCTTTGCAAGAGAAGATTACAACGCGGAGGTTTTTGCGGGACTTTCATCCGACTGCCGTAACACGTGGATGACAGCCGTAAGGTACAATAACCTGGTATGGCCCGGAATAGATACCATTTCAGTGCTTGTAAGGGCTGCAATATTCCTTTTCGGTATGGTGGTCTTCAGCACTGCGGAAGGCGGAATGAAGAGTGTCGGAGTCATTGTGGCGATATCAAGCTACGCTTCAAGATTCTGGCAGCCCATAATGAACCTCGGTAATATTTTCAATAATTTCATCAACAATATCGCTTATCTTGAGAGAATATTCCAGACTTTGGATGAGCCCGTTACCGTTGATGATGCACCGGATGCCACCGAGATGCCGGAGATCAAGGGAGAGGTTGAGTTTAAGAATGTAGACTTTTCCTATGAGGAAGGCAAGCCGGTACTCAAGAATGTTTCGTTCAAGGTTAAGCCCGGCCAGAGCATAGCGCTGGTGGGACCAACCGGAGCCGGAAAGAGCACGATAGTGAGTCTGGTATCCAGGTTTTACAATGTGGAAAGCGGTCAGGTTCTCATAGACGGACAGGATATTTCGAAAGTGACGCTTCACTCGCTGCGTTCACAGATGGGAATAATGCTTCAGGACAGCTTTATCTTCTCGGGAACCATAGAGGACAATATCCGCTACGGTAAGCTGGATGCGACCATGGACGAGATAAGATCGGCGAGTAAGATTGTATGCGCCGACGGCTTTATAAGTGCCATGGAGGACGGATATCAGAGCGAGGTCAGAGAGCGCGGAACCACACTTTCCCAGGGGCAGAAACAGCTTATCTCCTTTGCCAGAACGCTTATCTCGGATCCCAAGATCCTTGTGCTGGATGAGGCCACATCAAGTATCGATGTCCAGACGGAGCGTGCGCTTCAGACGGGACTCAACAACATGATGAAGGGAAGAACAACATTTATTATTGCCCACAGACTTTCCACCATCAAGAACTGCGATGTCATAATGTACATAGATGACGGCGGAATAGTGGAGACCGGAACTCATGAGGAACTTCTGGCAAAGCACGGATTGTATTATCATCTGTACACTTCGCAGATGGATGAAAAAGGAGCCTGATACGGTTCTTATATAATATTCCGATAAAGAGCACCCGATTTAAACCGGGTGCTTTACTTTTTTGATTTAACGTACTAAAATATACAAGGTTGACCATACGGTCAAAACTATAAAGGAGGAGAGTTATTATGGCATTTGGAATTAAGTTCAAAAAATTTGTCACAAAAAAAGAGTACACTCCCGAGGAACTCTACGAGGCGATCAAGGACCACGAGTTTACCCCCGGAAAGCCCATGTGGGTAAGTCATATGATGACGCATATCATCTGTTTCCCTGAAGTGGACAGACAGAATCAGGTTCAGATCCTTCCGGCATTTATGGCGGGAAACGGCAAGAGAGGAACCAAGTGGAACATCCAGAAGGCAGAAGCCGCAGGTGCGGAGAATGTTGCCAAAAACGTGGCGCTGGGAATCGTATCAAACGGATGGGCAAATCTCGGCTCCCTCGGCGGAAAGAACAGCAAGCTCTGCGAGCAGCAGGTTGAGGCTGTTCTCAAAGAAATACAGGAGATGGATCTTTAAGTTATGAAAAAAATCAAGACGCTTGTTGAGAGTTCATGGTTTCAAAACGCGATCCTTATAGTGATCGCAATAAACGCGGTGATAATGGGATTGCAGACATCTGCTTCCGTTAATGCCGTGATAGGTCCGGTACTTGTAGTGCTTGACTATATCTGCCTGGGGATCTTTATTCTTGAGATCCTTCTGAAGCTTATGGCATATGGATTCCGTTTCTTTACGGACGGATGGAACTGGTTTGACCTTATTATAGTTGTCTGCTCTGTATTCTCGGGACTTGCTTTCCTCAAGGTACTCAGAGTGTTCCGTATATTCAGGATATTCAGAACCTTCAAGGCTCTTAAGGGACTTAGGGCTATGAGAATGGTTTCGAGGCTTGATAAGCTCCGCATGATCATAGGTGCGATAGGAAAGTCTATTCCGGGTATCAGTTGGACAGCAGTTCTTCTTCTGCTTATTTACTATATTTTTGCACTTATCGGGACAAGCCTTTTCGGAGAGGCCTTCCCTGAATGGTTCGGAAGTATAGGAAAGAGCCTTTACACCCTTTTCCAGGTGATGACTTTGGAAAGCTGGTCAATGGGTATTTCCAGACCCGTAATGGAAGCTTTCAGCTGGGCTTGGCTGTATTTTGTTCCTTTTGTTCTTATCAGTTCGTTTGTTGTTATGAATGTAGTTGTGGGAATAGTGGTAAATTCCATCAGCGAGGTTCAGGAGCAGCTGACGCTTGAAAGAGATAAGGCGAAAAAGCAGGAGAATGAAGAGAAAAAAGAAAGTGCCGCAGAGGGCGCCGATACCCCGGCAGAAGTTACCGACGCCGCTGCACTTGAATCCAAACTTGCACAGATGCAGATGCAAATAGCACATATAGAAAAAATGCTTGAAAATAAAATGACAGGAGAGAAAAACAATGGCAAATGATGTTGAAAAAAAAGAAAATGTAACTACCGAGAAGAAGGGATTCCTTCCCTGGCTCAACGAAGGAAGGCTTGAGACACTCATAGCGATCTTCCTTGGTGTGACCGCTGTTCTTACCGCATGGGCAACATGGATCGGATCACTTCACGGAGGAAATCAGGCAACAAACTATACCACCAGCAACAATATTTCCGCTGAGGGAAACTCCATGTGGAATGAGGCTTCACAGCAGTACATGCAGGATCTTATGGTATGGAACAGCATAGTGGATTATATGACTGAGGTTGAGATCGCAGAGATGGAAGGCAATCAGGAGAAAGCCGATCTTATCAATGAGAAGATCCAGACTCTGATCTATGACAGCTGCAGCGATGAATTTGCCGATGCTATTGAATGGGCACTCAATCAGGAAGAGTGGGCAAGTCCTTTTGATAAAGAGGGATATATGGATTCATATTATGCTGAGGCACAGGCGGTTCTCGATGAGGCGGAGGAATATCTTGCACAGGGTCAGGAAGACAACTCAAACGGCGACCGTTTCGGACTTGTACAGGTAATCTACTCACTCGTACTTTTCCTTCTTGGCATTATCGGAATATTCAAGAATCTTCCCAACAGAAAGATCGTCTTCCTTGTTTCTGTTTTATTCCTTATCGCAGGCATGATCTACATGTTCACAATTCCTCTTCCTCAGGGCTTCAGCCTCTGATGGAAGAATAAGAAAGCAGGCTGCTTATGATAAAAGGTTACACCAAAAAGATTCTTGCAGGGCTGACTGCGCTGACGCTTGCATTCGGACTTACCGCATGTTCGGATGACTGGGAAGAATATGATGAAGATTATGATCTTGAGGATTACGAAGAAGATTATGATGAGGATTATGATACTTCCCAGGAGACGGAACATGACTACGGAGATGTAGGAAATCTGAGCGCGGACGGTAGCTGGACGATACTGGTATATCTGTGCGGAACAGACCTGGAATCGGAAGGCGGTATGGGAACCGGCGATCTTCAGGAGATGCTGGATGCTCAGGAAAGCGATAATGTCCGCTTCGTGGTTCAGACCGGCGGAACTTATCAGTGGTACAACGACATTGTTGATCCCGGTGCCCTTCAGAGATATGTGGTGCAAAACGGCAGCATGGAGCTGGTGGATGAAGGATCGCTTGAAGCCATGGGAGCTGAAGAGACCCTCACAGACTTTGTATCATGGGGGCTTTCGAATTATGCCTCCGAGCATAACGGCCTGATTTTCTGGGATCACGGCGGAGGAAGTATCTCGGGTGTGTGTGTCGACGAGGTTAACGACTATGACATGCTCAGCCTGAGGGAGATAAGTAATGCCCTGGGGGCAGCCGATATCTCACAGAAGTTTGACTTCATCGGGTTTGACGCGTGCCTTATGGGAACCATAGAGACTGCCAATATCCTGGAGCCCTACGCACTTTACATGTATGGATCGGAGGAAACCGAGCCGGGATCGGGATGGGATTATTCCACTATCGGATCGTTCCTTTCAGAGTATCCGGGAGCAGACGGAGCAGCCCTCGGGAAGGTGGTATGTGACAGCTTTCTGCAGGCTTGTGCGGCGGACAATGACGACGAGCTTACCACGCTTTCCGTCATAGATCTGTCAAAGATCGGCGACCTTATATCAAGTCTTGATGCGTTTGCTCAGGGACTATGCGCCGCATCCGGTGACGAGGCCTCCAAGGCTTCCATTATCAGAGGCTTTGAAAGTGCGGAAAACTTCGGAGGAAATAATAAAGTCGACGGATATACCAATATGGTGGATCTGGGAGCGATAGTTTCAAACTGTGCATCTTATGCCCAGGGATCTGAAGCTGTTATATCCGCTCTCAGTAATGCCGTAGTATATTCGGTAACGGGATCTGTACACAGAAATGCCGGCGGACTTGCCATTTATTATCCCCTCAGCATTCAGGGATCGGAAGAGCTTGACATATTTAATGATATATCCGTAAGCCAAAGCTACAGCGACTTTATCGGGAACAAGACAGAAGGCTATCAGGGCAGCGGCGCCGTGATATCCGGCGAGGAAACGGGAGAAAGCCCTATCATCACTTTCGTAAACGAACCCGCTATCGACGATGAAGGAGTATACAGCTTTAAGCTTGATACAAACGGTATAAATGCCGCTGCGGATATTTATGCACTTGTTTATGAATACACTCCGGAGGGAGACGGCCTTATAGAGCTTGGACAGACTTATGACATAAACGGAGACTGGGATACAGGATATTTCTGTGATGCCTTTGACGGGTACTGGCTTTCCCTTCCCGACGGACAGAATCTTGCGATCTATATTGCGGATGTGACCGATGATGCGATCATTTATTCCTCACCCGTTACAGTAAACGGCGAGGAAACAAACCTCAGACTGATGCAGAATATGGAAACCGGAGAGGTGATCGTAGAGGGAACATGGGACGGCATAGACGAGAACGGATATGCCTCGAGGGAGATATATAAGCTCAAGAACGGAGATATTATCGTTCCCCGCTATTTCGCCTTTGAAGTCGAAGGAGACGAGGAATACGAGTATATCGGTGGAGAATACACCGTCTCCGGACAGGTGGAGATCTATTATGATGTGATGGAAGACGGAGATTATCTTTATGCTTTCTGCATCGATGATATCTACGGGGATTATTATCTGGCTGACCCTGCCATGTTCAATATAGAGGGTGACGAGATCAGTTTTTATACGGAATGATGATCCGCAAAAAAGATTAAAATAACTGTTGACAACGGACAAATGACATAGTAGAATATCATTTGTCCGTTGAAAAACGGTATGCGATAGTAGCTTAGTTGGTAAAGCGCCACCTTGCCAAGGTGGAGACCGCGGGTTCGAGCCCCGTCTATCGCTCTCATAGAAAAGGATGCATCAAATGATGCATCCTTTTTCTATGGAGCAAAGCGGAGCCGCTCACCCGCGGTGCGGGTTAGGTCTCCGCTTCGCTCCGGTCCGCGCAGGACCGATGTCCACCGGACATCGTGCGCCCCCGTCTATCGCATATGCAAGAAAGCGAGGAGCCGCTCACCCGCGGTGCGGGTTAGGCAGGGAAATCAAGTGTATGGATTATGGGAATATGATGTGATAGAATAGCATCTGTAAATAAACTGTCTTGGAAAATGTAAGTATATGACTAAGGATTTATCTAAAGATAAAAAGAGAATACTTGCGCTTATCATCCCTGCAGCCCTGCCCCTTATAGTCTGTATGATCATGACAGCTGTAAGAGGAAAGACGATATTTGACGTCTGGGCGCCATATTCGGGCTGGAATGATGAGATGTTTTATTTTAAGCAGGCGCAGGCTGTGGCAAAGTTTGGCGTGCCTCAGGGGATATGGGGCTTTAACGAAAGCGCGGCACTGCATGGTGGATTTGCCGCGTGGGGGCCGCTGGTACTATATCCCTTTGCATTGGCTCTGAAGCTTACCGGCGGGGCAATGTGGGCGCCGATCATCTTAAATATCGTTTTGCTCTCGGCTGTATTGTTTTTTGTTGCCCATAGTATGGGTGCGGATATTAAAAAATCTGTTTTGCTTTCAGCGGGACTCTGCTTTTTCATTCCCCTCTGGAGATACGTGCTTTCTTATATGTCGGAGATCCTGATACTTTCGCTGACACTGCTTTTCTTTGCGCTGGCATTTCGCGAGATGAATGAACACAGTTTGATAAATCAGATACTTATGAGTGCAGTGCTTATATATCTGATATCGCTTAGGCCATATTTTATTCTCTTTGCGGCTTTCCAGTGGTATACGGGCTTTGTGCACAGAAAGAGATCCGCTATCTTTTTCCTCCTTTCCGCTGCGGGAGGTGCAGTGTTGTACGCGGTGACAGGAAAGTATTTTAAAGCCGATTATTTTGGCGGGATATATGTGGACTGGCTGGGAAAGGCAGTAACTCACGGCCCGAGGCTTGTGCTTCTGGAGATGAAAGGCAGGTTTATCCGTACAGTCGCTCAGCTCTTTTTTGATATCGGAAAAACGGCCTTTACAAAGAATGCGCAGAGCGGATTATGGATCGCTTTTCTGGTCATGAGTCTGCTTCTTTTGATCGAGTTTATATTTCTTCTTATTGGGATCAAAAAAGATAAAAGTATAAAAAATGAAGCGGTAATGACGGGAATACTGTTGGGAACGCAGATATTGACTTTTTTTGCGATACTTGTCATGTACAATCTTTTTGCCGGAGACAGGCATCTGATCGCCTTTATTGCGCTCGATACAGTGCTTCTTGTCGCCTTTTCAAAAAGAAGAACGATCAATACAGCAGTTATTCTGGCGTCATTCCTTTTGATTTTTGCCATAAAAGGAAGTGCCTACGCGGCTCCGCTGTGTGACCGTGCTCACAGGGCAGAATTCGGTGAGTTAAAGGGCGAATTAAAAGATATCATCACGCTTGAAAAGGGAACGGGCTGGAATAATACGCTGCTGGTTCCGGATGAGGATATTGAAAGGGCTCCGGGTGTGGGATACGAAGGAATTGAACTGCTGTACGCACTTCCGGAGGGAATATCCGTAAACTATTGTGAGGAAGCATATGTGCTCTCCAATTTTGACGATCTTAAGGCCGGACGGATGATCGCCTTCGAAGGCTCTGAATGCGATCTGTCCGCAAAAGAGAAAGGTCTTGAAATGATCGGCAGCGTAAACGGATACAATATCTACAAAAATAAATAAAAATGTCTAAAAATTCTCCAAAACCCCTTGTCATCGCCATTTTGGAATGGTATAGTGAATGTAGTATTAAAAACTACATCAAAGAGTTTTTAAAGCGATGAGAGATTTTTACACTCGGTCCGGGGTTTGATATAAGGGAGGAAAATTATGACTACAAAGGAATTAAACAACTTTTTCAAGGAACATCTCGTTCCCAAAAGGCTTTATAAACTTGACGGAAAGCACAATAAGAGAATCTGCCTCGAAAAGAGCGGAAACGGCTGGGACGTATATTTCTGCGACAGAAATAAAAAGATCGGCCTGATCCATGTTAAGACCGAGTTTGAGGCATGCAAGGTCATGAAAGAGGAGATCAGGAAGATGATGGTTTCTCTTTACGGTGTTACATGGGCCAATGCCTGATCATCCGGTGATGACAATAGCGTAAACAATTGGGACATCGGTCCCCGAGGGCACAAAATAGTGCCGTCGGGGACCTTTTTTGACTTATAGAAAGTTCTTCAAACTTCCAAATCTTTTCTGTTAATAATCAGCGATTTATGGTATACTAACAAAGTATGGGAAATAATGCCCAAGTGGTGTTATCAAACCTCATATGATCAATAAATAATCGTTAACGGGGTAAAGCGATGAAACTGATTTTTATCGGAGCGGACCATCAGGTTACGGGAAGCTGTCACTATCTTGAAGTGGGAGACAAGCACATTCTTGTAGATTACGGAATGCAGCAGGGAGTACAGACATTTGAGAATGCGCCCCTTCCGGTACACGAATCACAGATCGATTACGTTTTTCTTACGCATGCGCATGTAGACCATTCGGGGCTTTTGCCTCTTCTTTATGCAAAGGGCTTCAGAGGGCAGATATTTGCCACAGATGCCACTTGTGATCTGTGCAGCATAATGCTTCGCGACTGCGCGCACATTCAGATGCAGGAAGCAGAATGGAAAATGAGAAAGGCAAGGAGAAGCGAAGAGAACGCTTCCGTCGAACCTCTCTACACGTTGGAAGACGCAGAGGGTGCGATCAAAAGGCTTGTGCCCTGCCATTACGGCAGTGAGGTGGAGGTATGCGACGGCGTAAAGATCCGCTTTACCGATATCGGACATCTGCTGGGGTCTGCATCCATAGAGGTGTGGCTCACAGAGGGTGATACCACCAAAAAGATAGTATTTTCGGGAGATATAGGAAACAAGCACCAGCCTCTTCTGAGAGATCCGCAGATGACTGCGGAGGCAGACTATGTGGTGATGGAATCCACCTATGGCGACAGGCTTCACAGCCTTGATAAGCCGGATTACGTCACCGAGATAGCAAAGGTCATACAGGAGACCTTTGACAGGGGCGGTAATGTGGTGATCCCTTCCTTTGCTGTAGGGCGCACTCAGGAGCTTTTGTACTTCATCCGTAAGATCAAGGTTGAAAAGCTCATCAAAGGCCATGATCATTTCCCTGTATATGTCGACAGCCCCATGGCAGTGGAAGCCACGGAGGTTTTCCAGGATAACAGGGCTGAATGCTTTGACGGTGAGGCACTTGAGCTGATAAAGGATAATATCAATCCGCTTTCATTCGGAGGCCTGAAGCTTACCATCACCAGCGAAGAGTCGAAAGAGATCAACTTTATCGACACACCCAAGGTGATCATTTCCGCATCGGGAATGTGTGAGGCCGGCCGTATAAGGCATCATTTAAAGCATAATCTGTGGCGCAAGGAATGCACCATACTTTTCGTCGGATATCAGGCAAACGGTACTCTGGGACGTGCTATCATCGAGGGAGCAAAGGAAGTAAAGCTCTTCGGTGAGACTATCAGCGTAAATGCACAGATAAGACAGGTGGCAGGCCTCTCCGGCCACGCCGACAAACAGGGACTTATCGACTGGATCAGTGCCTTTGAGGAAAAGCCCAAGAAGGTATTTATAGTTCACGGTGAGGACGGAGTCACCACTCAGTTTGCCGAGACACTCAAGATAGAATACGGCCAGAGGGCGTGTGCTCCTTACAGCGGATCGGTGTTTGATATAGCGGCCAACCGCTTTACTTACGAAGCAATGCCCGTCAAGCTTGAGAAGAAGACTCACATTGCAAGCGGTGTTTATGCCCGTCTTGTTTCCGCAGGCCAGAGGCTTGTCGCACTCATCAAAAAGCTGGACGGAAGACCGAACAAGGAGCTTGGCAAATTTGCCGATCAGATCAATTCGCTCTGCGATAAATTTGAAAACTAATTCAGGTAGGATATCAGCTAATGTCTAAAGTCATCATAATCGAGGAAACATCAAAGAATCCCATCACGCTTATGGGACAGCGCGCAGGAGTGTGCTGGGGCGCAGATATCACGGATAAGGAGAAGAACTACAAAAGAGGTCTTGATTGCATTAATTCAGGTCACGGAAGGGTGATGGAATATGTTAATGTCGAGCTTATTCTTGACGGATATTCCGCCCGGGTGATCAGAGAGTGGTACACCCATATCGGCGGGGCACCCACCAGGCTGCAGGCAAGCACCAGGTACATCAAGTACGAGGATTTTGGATATGTTACTCCCCACACCATAGAGAAGAACCCCGAGGCCAAGGCACTTTACGATGAGATGATGGGAAATATCGCATCTTCCTGTAAAAAGCTTGAGGAAGAAATGGGCATTCCCCGGGAGGATGCAGCGATGCTTCTGCCCCTCGGAATGGAAACCAAGATAGTCGATAAGAGAAACCTCAGAAATCTTGTTGAGATGTCACATCAGAGAATGTGTACCAGAGCCTTCTGGGAATACAGGGAGCTTATGAGGGATATCTGCGAAGCCCTCAGAGCATACTCGCAGGAGTGGGCATATCTTGTAGATAATTACTTCATGCCCAAGTGCGAAGTATCGGGCTTCTGCACCGAAAAGAAAAGCTGCGGTAGAAAGCCGAAGCGCTAAGCCCGGTATGCGAAGCATCGGCGCCGCGCATGGTGTCCTTTGGCATGCGCGGATACCTTAAGCGCGGTAAACATGCGCGGATACCTTGAGTACCGACAGCATCGAGGAATATTTAATGACGATCATCACAGCGATAGACAAAAACCGCGGAATAGGAAAAAACGGAGATCTGCTGGTAAGGATCCCCAAGGATCATAAAAGATTTCGCGAAATGACAACCGGAAAAGTGGTGGTACTGGGAAGAAAGACTCTTGCCACATTTCCGCAGGGACTGCCTCTTCCAAACCGGACCAACATCGTTTTTTCAAACGATCCCAACCTGAAGATAAAGGGCGCCGAAGTTGTCCATTCCGTGGAGGAATTTCTTGAAAAGACGAAGGAATATGATTCCGATGACATATTTATCATAGGCGGTGAAAGTATTTATTCCCAGCTCCTCCCATACTGTGACAGAGCACTTGTCACCGAGATAGATTACGCCTATGATGCGGATTCATATTTTCCTGATTTTATCGGGAGCGGAGAGTGGGAGAAGGTGACAGAGAGCGATGAGCAGATATACTTTGATCTCTCGTATTATTTCACGGAATACAGGCGCAAATAGAAGCATCTGCCGACAGGCAAAAAAGAAAAACAGACCTAAATATAAATAATCAAGTACAGAAAGAAGGAACATCTGATGGAAAAGAAAAACATTGACTGGAGCAACCTCGGATTTGGTTATGTGCCCACCGATTACCGCTATGTGTCGGTATACAAAAACGGCGCATGGGACGAGGGAAAGATCACCGAGGACGCTAACATTGTCCTTAACGAGTGTGCGGGAGTCTTTCAGTATGCACAGACCGTATTTGAAGGCCTTAAGGCATACACCACCGAAGACGGTCATATCGTAACATTCCGCCCCGATCTCAACGCAGAGAGAATGAATAATTCCGCAGCGCGTCTCGAGATGCCCACTCTCCCCGAAGGAAGATTTGTCGAAGCGGTCACAAAGGTCGTGGAAGCAAATGAAAATGTTGTTCCTCCTTACGGAAGCGGAGCAACTCTGTATATCAGACCCTACATGATGGGAACCAATCCCGTTATCGGTGTTAAGCCCGCTGACGAGTATATGTTCAGAATTTTCACCACACCGGTCGGACCTTATTTCAAGGGCGGAGCAAAGCCTCTCACCATCAAGGTCAGCGACTTCGACCGTGCGGCACCGCACGGAACCGGCCATATAAAGGCGGGACTTAACTATGCGATGAGCCTTCATGCCATAGTTACGGCACATAAGGAAGGTTATGACGAAAATATGTACCTCGATCCCGGAACCAGAACAAAGGTCGAGGAAACCGGAGGAGCAAACTTCCTGTTTGTAACGAAGGACGGAAGCGTTGTCACTCCCAAGTCCGACAGTATTCTCCCTTCCATCACCAGAAGAAGCCTTGTGTATGTTGCAAAGGAGTATCTGGGACTTAATGTTGAAGAGAGAGAAGTATTCTTTGATGAGGTTAAGGACTTTGCGGAAGCAGGTCTTTGCGGTACCGCCGCAGTCATCTCTCCCGTCGGAAAGATCGTGGATCACGGAAAAGAGATCTGCCTTCCCAGCGGCATGACTGAGATGGGACCTGTTACAAAGAAGCTGTATGATACCCTCACCGGAATTCAGATGGGACGCCTTGAAGCTCCCAAGGGATGGATACATATAATCAAGTAAGGTCCAAAATGCGCGATATTGTCAGCAGAGTATTAAACGGAAACTACATACCGGCGCAGGGTCACCTCGATTTTTCGACCGCAAAGGTCGAAATCGGGGTTTCTTGTGATTGTGATTATGAGGGATCGTTCAACATCACTTCATCCAACGGAGGAAGAACGGAAGGAATTGTTTTTTCCTCCGACACAAGGATGGAATGTCTTAATACCGAGCTTACAGGAAGTGATACGGAGATTGTTTATCATTTCCACGGAGATCTTTCCAATCCGGGAGATATCATAGAGGGCTTTTTCGGGATCGTGAGCAGCTACGGAGAATACACGATCCCGTTTGTCGTAAAAGTGGAACCAGGGGAGCTTTCCTCAAGCAGAGGCCCCATCAAAAACCTCTTTTCCTTCACCAATCTGGCAAAGACAGACTGGAAAGAGGCGGTGGGCCTTTTCTATGATCCCGGTTTTCCCAAGATCCTTCTGGGAAGCGATGAGCAGTTTATAAGTATTTACGAAGCTCTTTCGACCAGGACCGGAAATGAGCAGAATCTTGAGGAGTTTTTGATCTCAACCGGAAGGAAGAATGCGATCACCTTTTCGAGGAACCGAAAAATATTCGACACCGCTATAACCGCAAGTGAGCTTTCGGAAAAAGTGATCGAGCGTGAGGTCGAGATAGTAAGAAACGGCTGGGGATATACGGATATTTCGGTCGAGACCGATTCGGATTTCATGTTCACCGAGATAGACCATCTGACGGATGATAATTTTATCGGGAATATCTGCAATATCAAGTTGTTCTTCGATCTTTCAAAATGCGGAAAGGGCCGGCACGAGGGAAAACTCATATTCAGGACCAACTTTACCGTGCTCGAGATCCCGGTGGTGATAAGGGGAAGAACAGAGATCATTTCCGCTAAGGTTAACCGCTCAAAGATGCGTCTTACCGCCAAGCTTACCGACGATTACATCAAGCACGGACTTGGGCTCATAAGCGATGAGGAGTGGTTCAGGGAATCTGCTTCGAATGTGGAGCAGCTGGCAGAGATCAAAGGCAATGCGGTATTTGTAAAGCTTTTTAAGGCAAGGCTCCTGTGCCTTGAAAACCGCAATAACGAGGCAAGCTGGCTTGTGGACCAGGCTGCCGAGATGATCGAGCATGAGCAGAAAGAGGGTAAGCTTTCCCAGCTTGAGACATACGAAGCTTATGCATATCACTGGCTTGTTGCCGCCAACGTAAAGCCCGAGAGGGAATTTGTCAAAATGGCTGCGGGAAAAGTGGAAACACTTTATCGCAAATATCCCGACAGCTGGCAGATGGGTATAATAGCCATAAGCCTGCCCACAAGTTACGCGGCAAATTCATACACAAAGTGGGCACTTCTTGAAAATCTGTACGACAGAGGATGCAGAAGCGCAGCTCTATATTTCGAGGGCGTTAAGATTATCAACGAAAATCCCGCGATCCTTAAAAAGCTGACATCGCATGCCGTACAGACCATTTTCTTCGGAGTTAAAAACAATGCATTTAATCCGAGAAGCATAGAGTACATCATCGACCTTTATGCGGGCGAATCGGATTTCAAATATGTACATCTGCGCACTCTTGAATATCTCTATGAGATCAAGGCCGACAACAGGGTTCTCGGCACTCTCTGCAGCTTCCTTATAAGGCATAATATCAGAGCCCCGAGAGCCGCAAAGTGGTACCGGCTGGCGATAGAAAAGGAACTCAAGATCACCAATCTCTACGAGATGTACATACAGTCGATAGATACCGAATCGGATGAGGAGATACCGCTTGTGGTGCTGATGTATTTCGGTTACAGAAACAATCTCAGCGACGAGCGGCTTGCATATTATTATTACTATCTCATAAAGCATAAGGATGAATACAGAGAGCTTTATGAAAGCAGTCTGCAGAACATGGACTTTTTTGCCGTGGGGCAGATCGCAAAGAGCAAAATAAGCAAACATCTTGCGGTTGTCTATGAGGAGGTGCTCAGACCGGAACTCCTTAGCAGGCAGCAGGCCATCGGTTTTGCAAAGATCGTCTTTTCGAAGCATCTGAGCTGTGAAAACAAAAAGAACGGAAAGGTATTTGTATACCAGAAGGGGTGCACGGAGCCACTTGAATATGAGCTCGAAGAAGGAGAAGCATACATTACTTCTTTCGGAGCATCGCTTATCGTGCTGGAAGATAAAGCAGGAAACAGATACATAGATTCCGTTAAATACAGCATCGAGGATATGCTCCCGGTAGCCAGATATCTCAATTCGATCACAGAGCTTGTGTGGGACAATGAGAGGCTGAACCTCTATCTGCTCGGAAGCGGCAAGAATTCCGTGACCGTAACAAGGGATAATGTTGACAGATTCATGCAGCTGGCAACATCCAAGATCATACGTCCCGAGGCAAAGCAGAAGATGCTCGTGGAATGCTTTGAGTACTACATGATCCGCGAGAACAACGAAATGGCGGAGAAGATATACCGCATGCTCGACAAGGATAAGCTGACTGCGCGGCAAAGATGCACGATGCTGCCTTTCCTTTCGAGGATAGGCCAGGCTGAAACGGCAACCGGTTGGATAGAAAGTTACGGCCCCTATTTTGCAGGAGAGGATAATATTAAAAAGTTTCTTGAAAGAGAGCTTCTTCCGAAAGAGACTTCTGCTCCCGTAAAGAGGGATCCCGTCACCACTCAGTGCGCCATGTATGTGTTCAGAAAGGGCAACCCCGGAACTCTGATCACGGCTTACCTTGCACAGAATTACAGAGGCCTTATCAGAGAGATGTGCGAGATCAGAAGGGCACTCAAGAATTACGAGATGCCCACGGGTGCCATAGATAAGCATATCCTGATACAGCATATGTACACGCTCACCTATGTCCCGGAGATAAGCGATATCTCGAGGGAATATGTGGCTGCAAATCCCGACACCGATACGTCGCTGGCAGTGGTATATGTGGCTTCTTACAATTATCTTACCGGAAACAATCAGATCAGTAACTCTCTTATGAGGGATATCGCTGATTTCTATATGCATGGGAAACAGATATCCCAGCCCGTAAAACTCGCCTTTTTGAAGTATTATGCGGAGAATCCGTCGGAGCTTAACGAGACTCTTACCGGAATAGTCGTGGAGTTCTTGCGCGACGAGATCGACGAGCGGATATATCTGGGATTCTACAGAAAGTTTTTAAAGACGGAAGCTTTTGACGACCCGATCCTTAAAAAGAAGCTGGAGCGGGTGACGGGAGAGCTTAAGGACCGCACAATAGTGGACTGCGCAAGCGAGCCGGGAAATCCTCCCAGAATACATTACATGATCAGTGAGGACGGAAAAGAGGGTCACTACGCCGAAGGCCCTATGCGTGAAGCATGCGCGGGAATGTGCTTTAAGGATTTCATACTCTTTTCGGGTGAGACTCTGAAATATTACATCACCGAAAGCGATGATGAAGATTCTCCTCTTATAGACAGCGGAGACATCCGTATCGCCGGAAGGGCACCCGGAAGGAATGACAGTAAATATGATATGATCAACGATCTTATCATGAGCAATGAATCGGGAGATTATGAGAATTTTGATCGTCTCCTGAAAGAGTATTACAAGAAAGAATTTATCAGCGGAGAGCTTTTCAGGCTCATCTGACCAAGGTTTTACAATGATACGACTACCCGGATTATCAGGCGCAAGCTCAAAAAAAACATATGTGGGATTCAATGTCGGGGATTCGTGCTGCCAGATCAGTTATCGCAGCGGGAATGACGAGATAGAGACAGTTTCTCTGATCACCGGAGCCGAGGAATACAATATTCCTACGGTCCTTTGCAAGAGAGAGGGAGTAAACCAGTGGTTTTACGGCAAAGAGGCAGTAAGATACGCCTCAGAGGAAAGCGACGGCATTCTTATCGACAATCTTTTAAGCCTTGCAAGGAAGGGTGAAGCCGTTATCGTGGATAAGGTCCCTTATCAGCCCGAATCGCTGCTGGCGCTGTTTCTCAAGAGATGTATGTCTCTGGTGACCACCGTTTTTTCCGAGAAGATCGCAGGTGTGCTTTTTACTGCCGACAATATGTCCTATGACAGCATTGAAGTGTGCAGGCAGGCTGTTAAGTCCATAGGCCTCAAGGCCGAAAAGATTTTTTTCCAGAGCCATTCAGAGAGCTTCTACCACTTCCTGATCCGTCAGAGTGAAGACATCTGGAGAAACGGAAGCGTACTCTTTGAGTGTACTGCGGGAAAGATAAATGCATACAGGATGGAGTCCAATTTCCGCACCGATCCGGTAGTGGTTTATATCTCGGAGAGCAGATACGAAACTTCCGAGTATTCCGGCTTCCCCGAAAGCGAGGAGGAGCTTGCAAGAAGAGACAGAGAGTTTCTTGATTTTGCCAGAAGCTTTTGCGATTCCGGCAACACCGTGAGCGTATATCTGGTGGGGGACGGATTTGACGAGTCCTGGATGCGGATGTCGAGGAAATATCTGACCGATAATTTCAGGGTGTTTCAGGGCAGCAATCTGTTCAGCAAGGGAGCCTGCTACGGTATCCTTGACAGAATGGCGGGGGACGATCTGACAAAGAAATACCTGTTCCTGGGAAATGATAAATTAAGCTGCAATGTAGGTATGAAGGTATTCAGTCAGGGAGATGAAAAGTATTACGCAATTCTGGATGCCGGTACCAGCTGGTATGATGCCAAAAGGAGCTTTGAGTATTATATACAGGATGGCGATCATATAGAACTGATCCTTACATCCCTCACCGGTGGGGGAGAAAGGGTGGCAAGGATCACATTTGATGATTTTTCGGGAAAGATAACAAGGTTCAGGACCACACTTTACATGGAAAACGAGAATACTCTTATAACCGAGACTGAAGATCTGGGATTCGGTGAATTCAGGCCGTCTTCAGGCAGAGTATGGAGAGAGGAGATACCGGCCGATTAGAGCGGGCAAGTACTAAAATGCGTATAAGCTTAGCCTTAGGAAAATATGCGAAAAGTCCATATACCATACCGGGGCTCGATGCAAGAGTATATTGTATCGAGGAGCTTTGCTACCTGCTTGGCGAGAACGCACTTCTGCTTGATCGCACTCTGATGACCGGAAAAATTGTTGACTGGGTGGATAAAGAGCTCGGCCTGGAGGATCTGGCTCAGGAGATGAATTCCATCATAGCGAGACAGGGATCCCTTTCCACCTTTGTGTGCCTGATCATGGAATACACAGGCTTGCAGGATACCGTTTACATAGACTCCGTGAGAAAGACCCTAAAACGCGGCGCGGGACTTTCCTCCATCGAAAGGCACAAGAGCCAGGTGGATTACCTTGTCAGAAAGAAGAAGTATTCATCAGCCGTCAGAGGTTACAGGGCACTTCTTGAAAAGTGGGATCTGATGAGCAGAGATGATTCCGAGAAGCTTCCTGCAAGCAGTGTACTTGCCGCAATATATCACAATCTTGGCGTGGCTTATGCAGGGCTGATGCTCTATGAGAGAGCGGCGGATTCATTCAACGACGCCTTCAGGGTGAGCGGGGAAAAGCAGCATTATTCGGCATATCTCGCAGCCAAAAGGCTTGGGATGAACGACAAGGATTATGTATCGTTTGCTTCGGGTATACCGGATGCTTACGACGAGACGCTGCTTCTTGAAAAGACCATCGAGAGCCTTACAAGGGAGTGGAATCAGAGTGCGGAGGCAAACAGGCTTGATCTAAGGAGCACTGCCATAGGAACTCAGGATGAATATAAATACACTGCCGAGAATGCTGCGATACTTGAAGGACTCAAAAACGGATATCGCGAGAATGTAGGCAGCTAAGATCACCGGATAAGACAGAGCAGGCATGAATATTTTTAAAAAATTATTTTCATTTTTTAAAAAAGATAATACGGATGACAGAAGGAAAGAGCTTAATCACTCCGACCGGATACTTGTAAACTTTGCCGATCCGCAGGAGCGAAGCAGATATTTTATGGACTGCCTCGATCAGATGGAAGAGTGCTCGAGAGAGGTTGAACTTCTTGCCGACGAATACAGTCTCGTGACTGATTATCTGACGGATATGGAGGAGATCGACGCGCTTCCGGAGCTCAGGAAAAATGAGATAATCGGGTATGCACAGGCTCTTTCCGGTTATGACAGCGAGATCAGGAAGTTCAGCGAGCGAAAGTCCAAAATGAGCGATATCGATTACTACACGCTCAAGGATCGTGAACATGAGGTGGAGGAAGGAATAAAGAAGATCCGCGAAAGTGAGAAGTATGCGGCAGCGGTAAAGCGAGATCTGCGCAGGCTGGACGGAGAGCGTCAGGCCAGAATATTCCGCAAGAATGAGGGAGAGACATCACTAAACAATTACAAGGGTATGGTGGTGATCTTTATCGCCGCATACATCTTCTGCATGCTTCTGCTGGTCTTTTTCCAGTTTGTGGTGGGACTGGACGTGTTTATCGGATATATACTGGCCACTGCGGGAGCTGCCATTGCCTGCACCGTAGCGGCGGTCAGGTACATGGATACAAACAAGGAGCTTTCACGGATAGATTCCGAGATAAACAAGCTGATTCAGCTCCAGAATACAGTAAAGATAAGATATGTCAACAATCGAAAGCTTCTGGAGTTTCTGTATCTCAAGTATCATGTTGAGAGCGGAGAGAAGCTTGATAAGCTCTGGAAAGCATACCAGCACGAAAAGGAAGAAAGAAGAAGATTCACGGAGGCACAGGCCCAGACGGAGCAATGCGGCAGACAACTGATAGCCGCTCTTTCATCCCTCAGGATCAAATATCCCGACAGATGGCTGATGCAGATCCCTGCGCTGCTGGATAACAAGGAAATGGTGGAGCTTCGTCACGAGCTGATAATCAGACGCCAGCGTGTGAGAGAGCAGATGGATTACAACAAGAAGCTGGCGGAGGAAGCCAAAGCCGAGATACAGGATATCGCAAAGATATATCCCGAATACGCAAAAGAAATAATAGAACTGCTTGACAATAAAGAATAAACGGAGGAAATCCAATGAGCACTGCAGAAATGAAGCCTGTAAAAGAAGGAAAAGTCAGAGAGATCTACGACAACGGCGATACGCTTATCATGGTCGCTACGGACAGGATAAGCTGTTTTGACGTGATCCTGGGAAACACTGTCACCGACAAGGGAAAGGTTCTTACCCAGATGTCACGTTTCTGGTTTGATATGACTAAGGACATCATACCCAACCACATGATCTCGGTGGATGTAAATGATATGCCCGAAGGATTCAGAAATGATAAATTCGAAGGAAGAAGCATGCTTTGCAGAAAGCTCACAATGCTTCCGGTAGAGTGTATTGTAAGAGGCTATATCACGGGAAGCGGATGGGCCAGCTATCAGAAGGACGGCACGGTGTGCGGCATCACCCTTCCGGTTGGATTAAAAGAGTCGGATAAGCTCCCCGAGCCTATTTACACTCCTTCAACAAAGGCAGAGATCGGCGATCATGACGAGAACATCTCATACGGGCAGAGTGTGGAATATCTTGAAAAGCGCTTCCCCGGAAAGGGAGAGGAATACGCTTCCAAGCTCCGTGATTACACCATTGCTCTCTATAAGAAATGTGCCGATTACGCTCTTACAAAGGGAATAATCATTGCAGATACCAAGTTTGAGTTTGGTCTGGACGAGAACGGAAACATAGTGCTGGGTGATGAGATGCTCACTCCCGACAGCTCCCGTTTCTGGCCTGCGGAAGGGTATGAGCCGGGTCACTCACAGCCCTCATTTGATAAGCAGTTCGCAAGAGACTGGCTCAAGTCCAACGAGGGACATAACTGGACACTTCCCGATGATGTTGTACAGAAAACGATAGACATTTATCACAAAGGATATGAGCTGCTCACCGGAAGCAAGCTGAAATAGAAAGGAACCGATATGCCAACAGATATCTACACAAGCCCGCTTTCCGAGCGTTACGCGAGCAAAGAAATGCAATACATTTTTTCACAGGATATGAAGTTCCGCACATGGCGAAAGCTCTGGATCGCTCTTGCCGAAGTTGAGATGGAGCTCGGTCTTTCCAAGGACGGAAAGCCCGTTATCACTCAGGAGATGATAGATGAGCTTAAAGCCCACTCCGAGGATATCAACTATGATGTGGCAAGAGAGCGTGAAAAGGTGGTGCGCCACGACGTAATGAGTCATGTGTATGCTTACGGTCAGCAGTGCCCCAAGGCAGCAGGCATCATCCATCTGGGCGCCACATCGTGCTATGTCGGTGATAATACAGACATAATCATCATGACGGAGGGCCTTAAGCTTATCCGTAAAAAGCTGCTCAATGTTATGAAGGAGCTTGCTGATTTTGCGGATAAGTATAAAAAGCAGCCCACCCTTGCATTTACACATTTTCAGCCCGCTCAGCCCACTACCGTGGGAAAGAGGGCAACGCTGTGGCTTCAGGAGTTTTCACTTGATCTTGAAGACCTGGATCATGTGCTGGGTTCAATGAAGCTACTGGGCTCAAAGGGAACCACAGGAACCCAGGCTTCTTTCTTTGAGCTTTTTAACGGTGATCACGACACTATCGACAAGATCGATCCCATGATAGCAAAGAAGATGGGATTTAAGGAGTGCTACCCCGTATCCGGACAGACCTATTCCAGAAAGGTCGATACAAGGGTTGCAAACGTGCTTGCAGGCATCGCGGCTTCCGCTCACAAGATGAGCAATGATATAAGGCTTCTTCAACACTTAAAGGAAGTGGAAGAGCCCTTTGAGAAGACGCAGATCGGCTCATCCGCGATGGCTTACAAGAGAAATCCCATGAGAAGTGAGAGAATAGCATCTCTTTCAAGATACGTGATGATCGATGCACTAAATCCTGCCATCACATCAGCTACGCAGTGGTTTGAGAGGACTCTGGACGACTCTGCAAACAAGAGGCTTTCGATCCCCGAGGGATTCCTTGCTACCGATGGTGTGCTTGATCTTTGTCTTAATGTGGTGGACGGGCTTGTGGTCTATCCCAAGGTTATTGAGAAGCATATGCTGGCGGAGCTTCCTTTCATGGCTACCGAGAATATCATGATGGATGCCGTAAAGAACGGTGGAAACCGTCAGGAGCTTCACGAAAAGATAAGGACGCTCTCCATGGAAGCAGGTAAGAACGTTAAGGTAAACGGAGCGGACAACAACCTGCTCGAGCTTATTGCGGCAGATCCTGCATTCGGGCTTACGCTTGACGAGCTCAAAGCTTCCACGATGGAACTTTCCAAATATGTGGGACGCGCGCCCGAACAGGTTGATGCATTCCTTGGGAATGTGATCAGACCTATACTTGAAGCAAACAAAGAAGATCTGGGCATGAAGGCCGAGATAAATGTTTAATACACAGGTCACGCGCGAAGGACAGAATCTGCGCGGATGAGTAAAAGGAATATACTACTGAAAGGACTTAGGCAAAATGGGTGGATTTTTCGGAGTGGCATCAAAAGAGGATTGTGTATTCGATCTGTTCTTCGGAATAGATTACCATTCACATCTCGGAACACGCCGCGGAGGCATTACGGTATACGGAAAAGACGGGTTTGACCGTGCAATACACAATATTGAGAATGCTCCCTTCAGGACCAAATTCGAAAAAGAAGTAAAGGAAATGTCCGGATATTACGGGATCGGATGCATATCCGACTATGAGGCGCAGCCTCTGATGATCCGTTCCCATCACGGAACATATGCGCTTACAACCGTTGGAAAGATCAACAATTCCGAGGAACTGATACAGATGCTCTTCGATCAGGGGCATGTTCACTTTCAGGAGATGAGCTCCGGAGAAGTTAATTCCACCGAGCTGGTAGCGGCGCTGATAAACACCAAGGCAAATCTTATCGAGGGTATCAGATTTGTGCAGGAGGTAGTGGACGGATCGATGTCACTGCTTTTGCTGAATCAGGCGGGAATCTACGCAGCCAGGGACAAGCTTGGAAGAACGCCCGTGGAGATAGGGAAAAAGCCGGAGGGCTTCTGCGTATCGTTTGAAAATTTTGCCTACAAGAATCTGGGATATCATGATCACAAGGAGCTGGGCCCCGGTGAGATAGTAGTCATTACCGAAAAGAACTGTGTTACACTCTCCAATCCGGGAAGCGACATGAAGATATGCACCTTCCTCTGGATTTATTACGGATATCCCGCCAGCAGCTATGAGGGACTTAATGTTGAGGAAATGCGTTACAGATGCGGCGCCAAGATGGCAAAGCGCGATAAGGTAAAGCCCGATATCGTGGCAGGCGTGCCCGATTCGGGAACCGCACATGCCGTTGGATATGCAAATGAGTCGGGAATACCTTTCTCAAGGCCTTTTATCAAATACACGCCCACCTGGCCCCGCTCGTTTATGCCAACCATACAGAGCAAGCGCAACCTTATCGCCAAGATGAAGATGCTTGCTGTAAATGAGCTTATAAACGGAAAGAGTATCCTGCTTATAGACGATTCCATAGTAAGAGGTACACAGCTCCGTGAGACCACGGAGTACCTTTACGAGAACGGCGCGAAGGAAGTACATATCCGTCCTGCATGCCCTCCGCTTCTATACGGATGCAAGTATCTTAACTTCTCAAGATCGACTTCGGAGATGGACCTTATCGCCAGACGTGTTATCGAAAGGCTCGAAAACGGAAATGTGACCGAAGAGATACTTCAGGAGTACGCCAATCCTGAGTCGGAGAAGTATAAGGCTATGGAAGAGGAGATCTGCAAGGAACTTAAATTTACATCGCTTCGTTTTAACAGACTGGATGATATGATCGAAGCTACCGGGCTTGAGCCCTGCAAGCTTTGCACATATTGCTGGGACGGGAAGGAATAATATGGTTGATTATGCTATCTGCCCCTGCTGCGGATGCAGGACGCTGGATCCGGAAGATTCATCATTTGAGATATGCCCTGTGTGCTTCTGGGAAAACGATCCATCACAGATCCGTTACCCAGACGAAGCGGGAGCAAACAAGGTGAGTCTTAATCAGGCAAGAAAGAATTACGCTCTTTACGGAGCGTGCGAGGAGCGTTTTAAGGAATATGTGAGAGAGCCTTATGAAGAAGAACGCGGAGAGGATAACTAAAAAGGGAATAATCGAGAGTGCTGTGCTCGCCTTGCTGACCGGTGCTTTTGTGATCACCGGATGCGGCGGCCTGAATGGGGCTTCGCTTTCTGACAGTGACGCCTCAAAAGAACAGGTAAGCGGGAATGAAGAAAGCTCAAACAAGGCTGTTGAGGCTGAGAAGGATGGCGCTGTGACGGAAGGTGAGAGCATTCCCGATGAAAAAACTGCCGCTACAGCTCCGCCTGCGCCGGTAAAGCACGAAGACTGGGTTCCTGAAAGACCACTCGAAGACGGGTATGTCTGGGCGCAGCTTCATGAGGATGTGTACGAGGAGAGAAACGGCATCCGCAGGATAGAGTTTGCCGCAGGCGAGTATAAAAAAGTGCCTGAGATGGTGGGCTGGCTCATGGATGCGGGTGTGGATCCTCGAAGCGAAGTTGCCGACATTTCGGGAATAGATGTGAGTAATATGGATATGGATGAGGTGTTTGCGGCACTTCCCAATCTTCAGCGCATCTATATGATAGATTGCGGCCTTGATAATGACGGATATGCAGCGCTTCAGGATGCACATCCGGATATCCGCATTATCTGGGAAATCGTATTGTCCCACTGGAAGATAAGGACTGATGTGGTGGCTTTTTCGAGCCTTAAGATCTGCGCGGATACATTCTTTATGCAGAATGAAGAAGCCTACTATCTTAAGTATTGCACCGATCTGGTCGCTCTCGATCTCGGACATAATTATGTTTCGGATCTGACCTTCTTAAGATACATGCCAAACCTTAAGGTACTGATACTTGTTGATAACGTCAAAGCTGTTGAAGGCGAGAGAAAGTATCATCTGACAGATCTTTCGGAGCTTCAGTATGTACCGCATTTGAGATATCTGGAATTCTTTGCGAATAATGTATCGGACTTCAGCTTTATGCAGTATCTTACCGAACTGGAGGATCTGAACATAAGCTACAATTCCGTGAGCAGCATACAGTATATGAGAAATCTGCCTCACCTTCAGAGACTTTGGATGGAGCATACATATATTCCTTACAATGAATATGTTGAGCTTACCCAGCTCTATCCCAATGCGCAGATAGTCTATGTTGGAGAAGGTTCCATAGACCAGGGCTGGAGGAGCGGACCGCACTACTGGGCCATGAGAAATATGGTTAAGAATAATGTGATAGATGATGTTTATAAATAGATTCAGCCTGATCGCTTTATCTGTGGGAAGATGAGTTGAATGAAACAGATAAGATTATTTAAAATACTTAAAAGAATACTGATGCCGGTAATGCTTGTATTGATGCTTTCTCTTACGGGCTGTTCTTTTTTGGAAGAAATAGATTTTGGTGGAAGCACAGATTCGGGAAAATATGATTATTCGCTTCCGGATGTTTCCGAAGAAACCGTGAATGAACCGGTTGAAAGAGAAGAGCAGGTTCAGTTTCACTTCCGAAACGAGAAGCTTCTCAAACAGCATTATGAGAAGCATGGTATCGAGATGGGATTCGATTCCCCCGAGGAATACGAAGCTGCAGCATCAGCAGTCATTTACAACCCCAATGTTCTGACCAAGACGGAAAAAGAAGACGGAGATTACGTCTTCTATGTGGAAGATACTAACGAATTTGTGGTTGTTTCCACCGATGGATATATAAGGACATACTTCCTGCCAAGCGGAGGAAAATCTTATTTTGACAGACAGTGAGAATACAGAATTGATCATGAACTTAAAAAACCGCGGTGTTAGCCGCGGTTTTGTTGCTTTATAGAAGCATATGATTAACGGATCAGCCCTTTTTTTCTATCAGCGCTCTTACGAATTCATACACGCGCCTTGATGAGGAGATATAGAGCTTTTCTTCGGTGGTATGGATGTCTTTCATGTCGGGACCGATGGATACGCAATCGAGATCTGTTATCTTGTCGCTGAGAAGACCGCATTCAAGGCCGGCATGAATAGCTTTGAGGACAGGCTTTTTACCGTACATTTCTTCGTAGAGTGCACACATCTTATCGCGAAGAGGTGAGTCGGCGCGGTAAGCCCAGCCGGGATAGTTGCCGGATATAACAGCCTTTCCGCCAAAGCTTTCCGCAAGGCAGATCACTCTGTCGGCAAGCTCAAACTTTGCGCTCTCGATGCTGCTCCTTACAGAGAAAGTTGCATGTATAACGGGAGATGTCTTATCATCACAGTTAAGCGAAACTATTCCGAGATTGAGAGAGGTTTCCACCAGCCCTTCAATGTCGGAACTCATGGTCTGAACTCCGTTGGGAACCGTAAATAAGAATTTAACGGCATCCGTAACATCATATATTGCAGTCGATTCTGCAGCATCATCTTTTCCATCGTTAATTCTCACATAAAGATCCGGATCTTTTTTATGATATTCATCTTTGATATATGACTCAAATTCCTTAATGAATATTTCAAATCTTTCACTGTTTTTGGCAGCTACGCCGATCTTTGTAACCCGTGGTATAGCATTGTCTGCAAGGCCGCCTTCGATATAAGTTATGTAAACCCTTTCGCCGGAGTATTTTGAATATCCGAACAAAAGCCTTGCCGCCAGCTTGTTTGAATTTGCACGGCCTTTTATGATCTCTTCTCCGGAGTGACCCCCGAGAAGCCCGCCTATCTCAACCTCGCGGACTTGATATTTATCGGACGAAGCCGCCTCTTTTACCGGGATATCCGCATTAATGCGAAGGCCGCCGGCACAGCTTGTGAGGAATATTCCCTCATCCTCGGAATCGAGATTTAACAGACGGTTCCCACTGAGCATTGAGAGGTCTATGCCCCGGGCTCCCTCCATACCGGTCTCTTCATTTGTAGTGATAACCACCTCAAGGCGGGGATGCTTAAGAGTGTCATCTTCAAGAAGAGCTAGGGCTGTTGCTACAGCGATCCCGTCGTCTCCTCCAAGAGAGGTGCCCTCGGCATATATGTAGTCTTCCTCTGCGTTGATCGCAGCTTTAAGCGGCTCTGTCTTCATATCGATATCAAGCCCGGGTACGCTTACTGCCACCATGTCCATATGTCCCTGGATTATAAGCGGAGGCTCATCCTCATACCCTTCGGAAGCTTCTTTTATGATGACGACATTTTTAAGCTCATCCTGATAGGTTTCAAGGTCGTGATCGCGCCCGAATGACGCAATATAATCGCTGATCCTGTCCACATTGTATGAGCCGTGTGGGATCTTTGTAAGCTCCTCAAAATAGTAAAATAGTCTTTCCGGTTTTAATTCTGATAAAACGCCCATTTTCTTCCTCCGATATGCGTATATAAAAAACATTTCCTATGGTGTGATCATTTATACTGTGCCGAGTTATTTTGTTTCCATAAGGGCTATAAATGTAGTATAATATTATCCGTGGTTTTGTGTCCTTACGGTTTTTATTCGACCTTTGTATCATACCACATTTTAGTTTCATTTTACACTGTCACAAAGAAAGGATCATCCGATGCCTGTTCCTATACTGGTACTTATCATAATTCTTGCGCTGTTTCTCGTTTTTCTTGTTGTTGCATCCGTGCTGCTGGCGCGCATGGTGGCATGGCCTCACAGGATCACGATCCCCGATGAGATCAAATATGAAAAAGAAAAGGGAATGTGGAAGAATTTTGATGAGCTTAAAAAAGAGGAATACACCATAAATTCTTTCGACGGCTATGAGCTCCACATGCTCTATGTTCCCGCAGAAGAAGTATCAGATAAATACGTTATAATTTCTCACGGATACAGTGGATGCAGGCTCGGAAGTGTCAAGTATCTGCATCTGTTCCACGACCTTGGATTCAATGCCATGCTCTATGATGACAGAGGACACGGCGATAATATCAGAGTGGCATGCACCATGGGCTTTAAGGAAAGCCGTGATCTTATGGAGGTCATAAAGCATGTGTACGAGAGATTCGGGAACGATATTGTTCTCGGTCTTCACGGCGAATCCATGGGATCGGCGCTTTCCAACAATGCACTTCAGTATTCGCCAAAGGTGGATTTTATAGTCAGTGACTGCGGATATAACGACCTGATGAAGCTGTACGAGCATCTGGTGAGCAAAAATCTTCATCTTCCGAAATTTTTTGCATCCACCGCTTCTCTGGTTTCAAGGATTCTTTACGGTTATTTTTACAAGCAGGTAAGCCCTATCAGGTATATAAAAGAAAACGAGATCCCGATATGCTTTTTCCACGGGGATTCGGATTCACTCATACCATGCGAACATGCAAAGGAAATGCATGAAGCAAACAAGGGCTACAGTGAGCTCTATATCATCCCGGGTGCGGAGCATGCCATGAGCGTTGTTACCGATGAAGCATTTTACAGGGAAAAGGTAAAGGGATTTCTTGAAAAGACAGGAGTAATCGATGTTTGCTGATGAAAATGTTATTAAAGTAAAACATGAAATATTATACGAGGTAGCAAAGCTCGCCTTTGCAGGTGAGCTTGAGGAAAAAAAAGGGGAGCTTCCCTACAAGCTTCATCCCGGTCCCAAGCCTCAGTACAGATGCTGCATCTATCGTGAGCGCGAGATAGCGAGGGAGAGAATAGAGCTTGCCATAGGGCGCACTCTTATGGGCAATGCCGATAATATCATTCAGGTCATCCGCTCGGCATGCGAAGACTGCCCGATCTCAAGCTACACAGTCACCGAGAACTGTCAGAACTGCATGGGAAAGGCCTGTGTCAATGCCTGCAAATTCGGTGCGGTAGAGCCGGGACGCCATCGCTCCCATATCGATGCGCAGAAGTGCAAAGAGTGCGGAAGATGCGCTGAAAGCTGCCCCTACAATGCAATAGCGCACCTGGTAAGGCCCTGCAAGAACAGCTGTCCCGTGGGCGCCATCAGCTACGACGAGGACGGAATATCAGTAATCGATGAGACAAAGTGCATCAGATGCGGAAAGTGCATTCACAGCTGTCCATTCGGAGCAATAGGATCCAAGACCTTTATCGTGGATGTTATAGAGGCGCTTAAGTCGGACAAAAAGGTATATGCCATCGTAGCACCCGCGTCGGAGGGAATGTTCGGCCCCGACAGAGGCTTTGCAAGCTGGAATAAGGCAATGAAAGCTCTTGGATTTGACGGCTTTTACGAGGTGGGTCTCGGCGCCGACATGACTGCCTATGCCGAGGCAAAGGAATGGATGGAGGCGGTTAAGAACGGCGAAAAGAAGACCACCAGCTGCTGCCCCGCATTTGTTAATTTTGTGAAAAAGCATTTCCCGGATCTGGAAGGGATGATATCGAATACTGTAAGCCCCATGTGCGCCGTGTCCAGAATGATAAAGAGGGATAACCCGGGAGCTGTAGTCGTGTTCATCGGCCCCTGCATCGCCAAAAAGTCGGAGGTGGTTGATGAAAAGATCGAAGGAAATGCCGACTATGTGCTCACCTACAGTGAGATAAGAGCGATCCTACGGGCAAAGGATCTGAGGCTCGAGCCCTGTGATGATAAGTTTGATCAGCAGGCATCCGTATACGGCAAAAGATTCGGAAATTCCGGCGGCGTGACCGCGGCAGTCATAGAGAGCATGAAGGAGATGGGCTGCGAGGAATGCCCGGATGTATATAGGGCAGACGGATTTATGGAGTGCAAGAAGGCACTTCTTCTGATGAAAGCGGGGAAGCTTCCCGAGAATTTCATCGAGGGAATGATCTGCGAGGGCGGCTGTGTGGGCGGCCCCAGCGCATATTCCAAGGAAACGGCGGCAAAAAAGAGCCGCGATGAGCTGATCGCAAAGGCGGACGGAAGGAATATCGCCGACAATCTGAAGAGCAGCGGCGCCGACAGCATTGAGATGAGCAGATGATCAAAATCTTTAAAGATATAAAATAAAAAAGGGAGTCAGAAATCAAAATGAAAAACCGGTCAATCAATACTAAATGTGTGCAGGGAGGTTATACGCCCAAAAACGGCGAGCCCAGACAGATTCCGATCATCCAGTCCACTACTTTTAAGTATGACACCAGCGAGGACATGGGAAAGCTTTTTGATCTTGAAGCAAGCGGATATTTTTACACCAGACTGCAGAACCCTACTAACGATATGGTAGCAGCAAAGATTGCAGAGCTCGAGGGTGGAACGGCAGCAATGCTCACTTCTTCCGGACAGGCGGCCAACTTCTTTGCATTATTCAATATCTGCGAGTGCGGAAGCCACATTGTGGCCTCCTCCTCCATCTACGGCGGAACCTTTAACCTTATCGCGGTAACGATGGCAAAGATGGGAATAGAAGTCACATTTGTGAGCCCGACAGCCTCGGAGGAGGAGCTGAACGCCGCATTTAAGGATAATACCAGAGCGATGTTTGGCGAGACTATTGCAAACCCTGCTCTTACCGTACTGGATATAGAGAAGTTCGCAAAGGCAGCACACGCTCACGGTGTTCCCCTTATCGTGGACAACACATTTCCTACCCCTGTAAACTGCAGGCCTATAGAGTGGGGCGCGGATATCGTCACTCATTCGACCACCAAATATATGGACGGACACGGAGCCGCAGTGGGCGGAGCCATTGTTGATTCCGGTAAATTCGACTGGATGGCTCATGCCGACAAGTTCCCCGGCCTTTGCACTCCCGATGAATCCTATCATGGGATAACCTACGCCGAGAAGTTCGGAAAAGAAGGAGCTTTCATTACCAAGGCCACGGCTCAGCTTATGAGAGATTTCGGAAGCATTCAGTCACCCCAGAATGCATTTATACTCAACCTCGGTCTCGAGTCACTTCACGTGCGCATGCCCAGACATGTTGAGAACGGTCAGGCGGTTGCAGAGTTCCTGGAAAAGCACCCTAAGATCGAGAAAGTCAACTATTCGGGATTAAAGAGCGATCCCTATTACGAGGTGGCTCAGAAGTATCTTCCCAACGGAGGATGCGGCGTTGTGTCCTTCGAGATAAAGGGAGGAAGAGCCGCAGCGGAGAAATTCATGAAATCACTCAAGCTGGCAGCCATAGAGACTCATGTTGCGGATGCAAGGACATGCTGCCTTAATCCCGCTACATCCACACACCGCCAGATGACCGATGAACAGCTGAAGGAAGCGGGAATACCTGCAGGGCTTGTAAGAATGTCCTGCGGCCTCGAGGATAAGAACGACCTTATCGCAGACATTGCAGCTGCACTTGAAGAGGTCTGAATCATAGAAAGTGATCGTGTTAGTATTAGAGATGTAATTGATTTGGATTAATTGATGTAGATTAATAAGCGAAGGAAGATACTTATGTTTGATTTAAATAAGCTTGCAGATCCGGAATTTTATTCGGAAAATAAAATGCCTCCTCACTCCGATCACAAGGTGGACGGCTCACTTGCCGGAGCAGAAAAGATTTCCCTGAACGGACTGTGGAAATTCAAATATTCCAAGAACCCCGAGGAAGTACCCGGCGGATTCCATTCCGAGGACTATGATGTAAGCGGATGGGATGATATAAGAGTACCCGCACATATACAGCTTGAAGGATACGACAAGCCCCAGTATGTGAATGTGCAGTATCCGTGGGACGGACACGAGCAGTGCGAGCCGGGGGAAGTGCCTTCGCAGTTTAATCCTGTCGGGAGTTATGTAAACCTGATCGAGATAAACAGCATTACTCCCGAAGAGACTTTTATTATTTCTTTTGAGGGAGTGGAGAGCGCTTTTGCGCTCTGGGTCAACGGAGAATATGCAGGATACAGCGAGGGATCCTTCCTTCCGGCCGAGTTTGATATCAGCGGCTTTGTAAAAGAGGGAGTAAACCGCATCGCTCTTGCGGTATTTAAGTGGAGCGCATCAAGCTGGTGCGAGGATCAGGATTTCTTCAGATTCTCCGGTATTTTCAGGGATGTTAATCTGTACAGATACTCACGCGCTTTTATAAACGACATTAAAGTTGTATGCGATCTCTCGGATGATCTTAAAAAGGGAAAGGTAACAGTTACGGCGTTTGCCACGGGAAGTCTGTCGGGCGAGCTAAGGCTTATTAAGCTCGGAAGAACGGATACAGGACTTCCTTCGGATAAATATCCCGCATATTTCGGTGCGGATGAAAATGGCGAGACCATCTATTCCGTAAAAGCGGAGCTTAAAGAGGGAGAAAATGTATTTGAGACAGAGGTGACGGATCCGCTTCTTTGGAGCGCAGAGATCCCTAATCTGTACGAAGTAAGGCTTGCAGGGGTATCGACACATTTCGGCTTCAGAAAGTTCGGCATTAAAGACGGAGTGATGTATCTAAACGGAAAGAGGATCATCTTCAAGGGTGTGAACCGCCATGAATTCAGCGGTATCTCCGGAAGAGTTCCCGATCTTGACGAGCTCTGGACCGACATCACCACCATGAAACGCCATAATATCAACGCTATCCGTACATGCCACTATCCGGACAACTCGCCTATATATGAGCTCTGTGACAGACTCGGCCTGTATATGATAGATGAGACCGACCTTGAGACTCACGGGATCTGGACACCGATCCTCTTTGGCGGAAAGCCTTTTGAAAAAGCCGTTCCCGGAGATAACCCCATATGGAAGGGCATGGTGCTTGACCGTGCTCAGAGAATGTATGAAAGGGACAAAAACCATCCCGCAATACTCCTCTGGTCATGCGGCAATGAGTCATTCGGCGGCACCAACATAAAGGCAATGGCCGATTACTTCAGAAGCGTGGACTCCACCAGGATAGTACACTATGAGGGTGTGTTCAACGACCGCCACGTGGACGGGATAAGCGATGTGGAAAGCCAGATGTATACACCGGTAAAGGGCGTGGAAGCATTTCTCGAAAAAGACCGCAGTAAGCCTTTTATCATGTGCGAGTACATGCATGCCATGGGCAACTCCTGCGGAGGAATGTTTAAATACACCGATCTTGCAAAGAGTGAGCCGCAGTTCCAGGGCGGGTTTATATGGGATTATATCGATCAATCCCTCAATGCCACCGACCGCTACGGCGTGAAATATCAGAAATACGGCGGAGATTTTGATGACAGACCGTCGGATTATCAGTTCAGCGGAAACGGCATCGTATACGGCGGCAGCAGGCTTCCTTCACCCAAGATGCAGGAAGTTAAGTATAATTATCGCGACTTTGATATAGACTTTGATTTTACCGATAAAGTAACCAAGGCGGCGGGCCCTGCATGTTCCGACAGCATGAGTTATGTAAACCTTATCCTTAAAAACGAATCCCTTTTTACCGATGTTTCCGGGTACGAATGTGTTGTATCGCTTCTTAAGGACGGTGTGAGGGTTGCCGACAGAAAGGTTGAGATCGTTGCGGCTCCCGGAGAAACAGTCAGATCCGACGAAGTTATGAGCATCCCCGAAGGGGAGGGAGAATATGTGGTTCAGGCCGCTTTAAGACTAAAGGGAAGCCTTGTATGGTCGGAGAGAGGCCATGAGGTTGCATTCGGAGAAGCAGTATTTCCCGGAAGAAAAGCTCCCGCTTACATAGAGGGAGTCACAAGCGAAGTCATAAGCGGAAAGGGTGTTTTTGTAAGCAGGCCCGATACATTGCAGATAGTATATTCGGAGTATAATCTCGGCGTAAAAGGTGAGCATTTTTCCGCGATATTCAATTACGGCGAAGCGGGACTCCAGTCATACACATACGGCGACAAGGAGCTTTTAAAAGCGGCTCCGAGGCCGAACTTCTGGCGGGCGCCTATCGACAACGATACCGGAAACGGCATGCAGATGAGATATGCGCAGTGGAAGATCGCCAGCATGTATCAGAGAAACGGGCAGCCCGACAAGGGTAGCAGGAATCCTTCCGTAAAGGAAAATGCCGACAGCGTAGAAGTGACTTATGATATTAAACTGGCAACCACTCCGGAGGCCTTTGCAGAGCTTAAATACACCGTGTACGGAAACGGTGCGGTGAAGGTTGATCTGTCATATGATCCTGTTAATGAACTGGGAGATATGCCGGAATTTGGCGTGATGTTTAAGCTGGATGCCGGGTATGATCACATAAAGTGGTATGGACGAGGCCCCGAGGAATGCTACAGCGACAGACAGGAAGGCGCAAGGCTGGGACTCTATGAAGGCCTTGTAAAGGATCAGATGTCTGCCTACATGATCCCTCAGGAATGCGGAAATCACACCGATGTGAGATATGCAAAGGTTACGGATGAAAAGGGCAGAGGCCTTATATTCAGCGGACTTAAAGGTGAAAGCATGAGCTTTTCAGCCCTTCCTTATTCACCTCATGAGCTTGAAAATGCGATGCATCCCAACGAGCTTCCTCCGGTGCATTACACTTATGTGCGTGCTGCCATGGCGCAGATGGGCGTGGGCGGAGACGACAGCTGGGGAGCGAGAGTGCACCCGGAATTCCTTATCGATTCCGGTAAACGGCTCGGATTTGCATTTTTCTTCAAAGGAATATAGTATAATTTCGTTATGGAAAAGAAAAGAGTCGGATATTTTGTTTTATTTTATATAATGTGTTTTGCCATACTGGGAGTGCTCATTGTATGCATCAAGACCGGTATAGGCACGGGTATTTCGGCTGACGTTAAGACCAAGCTGATCACGGCTGCCATTAAAGCGGACGGTATCGAGGATGCGGTATCAAAGGCAGGGGATAAGATCTCAGGTATAGGCGGCGGGATAATTGATTCCGTCGGTGCACAGACCACATCCGAAGGCGTATCAAAAACGGAAGGCATCCTGTCCTCTGTCTCCGATATCGGACTTTACGACACGGACGGTGCGGGAAAGAATTATTCCTTCACGTACGGCGGCGAGACCTTCAGGGCATACTTTGACGGAGAGAGCTGGACTATCTATGATTCATATCGCGTTACATCGGAAAGCGATATGAAGATCATTTGCCAGGCACTTATCAGCGTGCATCCGGTGCTCGGAAGAGACAGACAGTCCTACAGAACTCCCGATGATATGGCCTACGAATGGACACAGCACAATATTGCGTTTGAATTTGTTCCGGCTGACAGCCACTGGTACTCGAGTGCAAAAGATGTCAATCTTGATCCCGACGATCAGGGAAGATCTATCGAGGAGATATACGAAGCAAGAACAGGGGAAAAATTGGATCTGGGGAAAATTCTGGAGAAGATGCAGCAATACTATTGATTCAAAAGGGAGTTAGTAATATGAACAGCAGCTTGAATGATAAAGACGGAAGAGTATTACAGGCAGTATACCGCTCAAGCCAGAGGATGTCTAAGATCGCCATAAGCATCATGGCCTTTCTTGAGGTCATGATGATCATATACTCATTTTTAAACAGCGAGCATTACGGAGAGTATCTTTGGCGTTACAGGGTGTTATATATCGTATTGCTTATTATAGCGATATTGTACATTCTGATCGACCTTTATGTAAAAAAAGATCTTGAGAACAGATACAAGGTGCTGAATATTCTAAACCCGATATACAGCCTGCTGTTTTTTGCATGGTCTCTTTCCATCACGTATTCCGATGCCTTTATCCTGAATAGTACGGATCCGGTTGTGTTCATGACGTTTTCGCTGATGATCCCTTTGAGCATTTACCTTCACCCTGTTATTTATGCGGCGATAGTGACTCTGGCGGATATCGCATTTCTTGTCGTGTTTGTCAGGACCAACGGGATTTCGGCGGTCATAATCAATATATTTGTTTTCTTCATCTTCCAGTATGCTCTGGGAATAAGCTTTCAGTATCTCAGGTTAAAGCTTGCCGAGCGCCTTGTTGATGAGGAGATCAAAGCCCGTATTGACGTGCTGACGGGATGCAGAAACCGCCTTGTGTATGAGGAAGATGTAAGAAAGAAGTCGGATGAGCCGATCCCCGGGGATTTTGTATACGTATCCCTCGATGTAAACGGCCTCAAGGAGACAAACGACTCGTATGGACATGACTGCGGAGACAAGCTTCTTATCGGGGCGGCGCAGAGTATAGAGAAAACCTTCGGTGAAAAGGGAACGGTCTACAGGATAGGCGGAGATGAATTTGTCGCCATGATAAATGCGGGGCAGGATGAGGTGAAGGCACTTTGTGCCAGACATGATTCCTTAATGGAAAAGTGGTCGGAGGATACCGGAATTAATCTCAGTATATCGAGAGGATGTGTGTCGTCTGCCGATTACCCTGGAAAAAATATAAGTGATCTTTCTCTCATTGCGGATAAAAAGATGTATGAAGTAAAAGGAGAATACTACAAACAAGCCGGAAAGGACAGAAGAAGGCCCGAATAAAACGGGCCTTCTAATAGAGAAAGGAATGAAGATAAAAGAAAAACCGATGCTTTGGATGGCATCGGTTTTTTTGTACACTTCATTATGCATGATACCATAATCTGAAAAACAAGTCTATACCTTTTTTTGGATTTTTGCTAATATGTAGAGGCACCCAAAAGACTGATATGCCAGTGACGCGTATTATGAGGAGAGTAAGATGAGTGGAAAAAAGTTAACCGGAACTTTCTACGGAACAACCCGGGAAGACGAAGAAGAAAAGCTTAAACAAGTTACCGGGATCGCCGAGGAAAAGCTCAGAAGTATCAACAGATATGCGGAGGACCTGCAGGAAGAACTCAAATCTCTTCGCGAAGTCTATGATGCCGAGGACAAGGAAGGTCTGGCACAATGGTTCAATACCGACGCCAGATTTCAGGAGGTCAGAAATGACATCAGACGGGCGGAAAGAGCCTGCACGAAACCTTTCTTCGGAAGAATAGATATCGAAGATGATGAGAACGGTAAGCGTGAAACACTCTATATCGGCAAGACAGACATAGCAAAGAATCCGTCGGATCCGGAGGTGGTAAGCTGGAGAGCACCCATATCGTCCGTATACTACGACAGCAATCTTGGAAACTGCAGTTACACTGTACCCAAGGAAGGGATATACAAGGTGGATCTCAAGAGGAAACGCACCTACGAGATCGAGGACGGCGTCATAAAAGATTATTATGATTCCGATGTGGTTGCAAATGACGATCTGCTCACGAAGTACCTGTCTAAAAGCAAAAGAAATGTTTTAAGCGAGATAATCGCCACCATTCAGCAGGAACAGAATGAAGTCATACGCATGAATCCCAAGCACAACGTGCTGATACAGGGTAGTGCGGGATCGGGAAAGACCACGGTCGCCATGCACCGCATCTCATACATCCTGTACAATTACGATACGGAATTCAAACCCGAAGGATTCTATATCGTGGGCAGCAACAAAGTACTGCTGAACTATATAACCGGCGTCCTCCCGGATCTGGACGTGTACGGAGTCCGTCAGATGACCATGGAAGAGCTGTTTACAAGGCTCCTTTATGAGGATTGGGACCATAAGAAATATAAGATCCGCACTTTTGACAAGAAAGAAAAGAGCATTGGCATCAAAGGGACAAGCGAATGGTTTGAAAGATTATGGGCTTTCTGTAAAAAGGTCGAGTGGGAGCATATACCAAGAGAAGACATGCGCATGGAAAAGACCGGGCATGTTTTGATGAGCAGGTCTGAAATCGAAAAAGTACTTACCGATTATCCCGACTGGTCTATGGTAAGAAGATTCGAACGGCTTAATGATCTGATGGAAAGCAAGATTGAAGCCGAAGTATACGGAAACGGATACACATATAATGACGAGGAGCAAAAAAAGCTCTTAAGAAAGTATTCAAAGTACTTTAACAGATTCATATGGAAGGGGTCCGTATTTGATCTTTACGAGGAATTTGTAAACAAAGAGCTTAAGGATAACCCCAGGATCATTTACGAGAAAAATGCTCCGGATCTGTACGATCTGGCATCTCTTGCGTATATCTACAAGAGGATCAAGGAAAGCGAGGTCATTCAGGAAGCAAGCCATGTTGTAGTAGATGAAGCCCAGGATTTCGGGATGACGATATATCACTCGCTCAAATACTGCATGAGCAAGTGCACATTCACGATAATGGGGGATGTCTCGCAGAACATCAATTTTGATTGCGGCCTTCAGGATTGGGAAGAGCTGAAAAAGGTTATGCTTCCCGATCGATATGATTATTTCGGGCTGCTTCGCAAAAGCTACAGAAACACCGTAGAGATATCCGGTTTTGCCACGGATATATTAAAGCATGCATCATTCCCCATATACCCGGTAGAACCCATAATACGACATGGTGATGATGTTAAGTGCATAAAAGCTTCCGATAAGGCATCACACATGAAAGCAGTCTCGGAATGTGTTATGTCCATGCGAGGTAAGCAGTACGAAACAATCGCAGTGATATGCAAGGATACGCAGGAAGCAGCAGATGTATATGAATATATGAAAGACAGGACGGACGTTAAATACTTCTCCGGAGAAGATACGGAATTCTCAAACGGTGTATATGTCATCCCGATAGAGTATTCAAAGGGTCTGGAATTTGATGCGGTCATAATATTTGACGCTTCAGATAAGGCTTATCCAAAAGAAGACGGCTATGCAAAGCTTTTATATGTGGCAGCCACAAGAGCGCTTCATGAGTTAAAAGTCTTCTATCGGGGCGATCTGACCGGGCTTATTGCGGATCCGATACCGGCGGAGAGAGAAAACATCATTTTTGCGGAAGATACCTATCATATAAAGCCTCGTGTTATTGAAGAAGAGTTTAAGACCAGGGAAGAGATCGCAAGAGAGCAGGCCCTGGAGGGTGACTTTGACCGGAAGCTGCGTGACAGATACGGGCCGAAAAAGATAGTTATCAAAGCGGAAAAACCGGACACGGAAAAAACGGCTCCTCATACAGCTGTGGTAAAGGTCGGGGTGATAAAGCCCTTGTTATATGACAATGCGGAAAAACACAATGGGGATAATAACACTGCGGATAAGAAGAGTGCTGACAGCAAAACGCCCATATCAGAGTTTGGAAGCATGCCAAAAACCACCTCATTAAAACCCATCGGACATGCCAAGATAAACAACGCGATAAGATGGATAAATAAGGACACGGAGAAGGTCGAGGCAGTTACCGGATACGGAACGCTTAATGTGATCCCGCTCTCCGACGAAACAGTCCGAATATTGTTCTCCAAAGGAGACCCCGAAAACGTAAAAAGCCTTCCCGATGAAATAAAAAAGAATCCGTCGGTCAAATGGGTGTGTGCAAATACCAGAGACACCGTAGAAATAAGGCTTGAAAAGCTGACTGTCAGGATTGATAAGAAAACCGGGGCTTTATCATTTATCTCGAAAAGAGGGGATCTGCTCCTTTCGGAAAAAAACGATGCTGCAAGGCAATATCACGGAAATGCCGATATATGGTGGGAATACTTCGACTGGTCAAAGAAAGAAAACCTGAGCGCGAGAGGTGAGGAACCCTCCGCCTGGACAGACATTACCAACACGGCGAAGTATATATCACACACCGCCCTGTCACAGAAGCCCTCTGTGATGATGTCTTCCAAGGGATATCAGATTCTCGTGCCCGGTTCCGTAAAGGTCATGGTATGCACAATACCCGCCTATGGACCATACTTACGCTTTGAGGATGCCTCGTGCATAGACTATATATTCAGAACGGCAAGGTGATAGGGTTTATAACGACTGATACGAACTCCTGAAATGATTTCAGGAGTTCCTTTTTTATGCATTTTTTAGGAAGATATGAAAGAAATAAAATTTTTTTTATTTTTTTAAAACCTTTGGCGATCCTTATTCGTATTAACAGTAACAGGATCGAAAAAGACTGCAGATTAAAAAACCAAAGGAGATAACGATATGAGAGAATTAAAGAAAACTAACAGAGGAAAAAGAAGACCGGCAATGCGCCTTGCGTGTATTCTGATATCCGTATTGATGATGTTCGAGCTGTATCAGCCCGGATCAAGAGTC
>DFKZ01000082.1:0-1293 GCA_002373975.1 Lachnospiraceae bacterium UBA3632
GTAAAGTAAGCATGGAGACGCTGGGCAAGTATTTTCCCAATACACCTATGCTTGCCGCAATGGTAAAGATATCCGGAGTGATGGAGATCGATGTTTTCCTCAGAGAGATGAAGACTTCTCTTGAGCATAAATTTGCAAGAAAGCCCGAGGTGCTGGACGGTAATCTCAAAGCCCTCAATAAGGCTATCGAGGAGGTAGTACAGTGGCGTTAAAAGCATCAGAGATAAATGAACAGACCAGATGGCAGGACCTCACTGAAGGCCTTCAGATATATGAGCCCGCCACATCAAAGGATTTTAACACAGGGGAATGGCGCACACAGACTCCGGTGCTTGACAAGGAAAAATGTAAGCAGTGTCTTTTATGTGTTCCTTTCTGCCCTGACAGTTCCATTCCCGTAAAGGACGGGCGCAGACTGGACTTTGATTACGATCACTGCAAGGGCTGCGGAATATGTGTAAAAGCTTGTCCTTTCGGCGCGATCACCATGGAGTAAAAGACAGATCAGAATTCAGATAGAATACGGAGATTTAACATGTCAACCAAAACAAGAATGTCCGGAAACGAAGCGATCGGACATGCGATAAAACAGATAAACCCCGATGTAATGCCTGCATTTCCCATCACTCCATCAACGGAGATACCGCAGTTTGTTGCATCCATGATAGCAAACGGCGAGATCACAACGGAATTCATTCCGGTAGAGAGTGAGCACAGCGCGATGAGCGCCGCAATGGGTGCGGAAGCTGCAGGAGCAAGGACGATTACAGCCACATCTTCAGCCGGAATGGCTCTTATGTGGGAGATGCTATACTGCGCTGCATCAAGCAGACTCCCGATTGTGATGGCACTTGTTAACAGAGGCCTTACCGGTCCTCTTAACATAAATGCGGAACACTCCGATTCGATGGGAGCAAGGGATTCCGGATGGATACAGATATACGCCGAGACCAATCAGGAAGTGTACGATAATTTCCTTCAGGCTCACAGGATCGCGGAAGCTAAGGGTGTGCATCTTCCTGTTATGATATGTCAGGACGGATTTATCACATCCCATGCGGTGCAGAATATCACACTTTGGGATGATGAGCCCATAAAAAAATTCGTCGGTCAGTATGAGCCGGATCATTATCTGTTAAAGCATAACGAGCCCATGGCCATCGGACCTTATGCTGTTTCGAATTACTGCATGGAATCGAAAAAGGCTCATGCAGAGGCTATGAGAAACGCCAAGCAGGTGATACTTGACGTTGCAAAAGAATTTGAAGCCATCACCGGTCAGAAATACGGATT
>DFKZ01000082.1:1471-18913 GCA_002373975.1 Lachnospiraceae bacterium UBA3632
AGAGTGTTCAGACCTTTCCCCGGTGAGGAATTTGCAGCGGCACTTAAGGGCTGCAAGGCAGTAGCTATCATGGACCGTTCGGAGAGCTATTCTACACAGGGCGGACCTCTCGGCGCAGAGCTTACCGCAGCAATGTACCGCGGAAAATGCACTGCGGAGACAGTAAATATTATGTATGGCCTTTCCGGAAGAGATGTTAAGGTTGAAGATATCGAAGGAGTATTTGAAAATCTTCAGAAGCTCGCAGCAGGAGAGATTACTTACGATCAGTATCCTTACCTCGGACTCAGAGAGTAATATATGAAAACAAGGAAGTTTATCATTGTATTAATTTCATCATTGATATCGTTTACTTTGTGTGGTTGCGGAGCCAGATCTCTATCCCAAGACTATGGAGTGACGAATGCGTATGGTCATTATTATGCGGATTTTTACAGGCCTTCCCGGCCTTTGGGTAGCAGTACTCCCGGTATTACATCTACGGAAGAAGATGAACCTGCTGCACCTGTAAGTGAATCTATTGAATCAGAAGCAGTTGAAACCACTGTTCCGGTTAGCGAAACTGTCGCAGAAGCTGAATCGGATGCTCTGATAAACGAGACTGTCGAAGAAGTTGAACCGGTTATAAACCCTGAAGAAAATTATATTGCACCTGAAGAAGGTTTACCGGGTTGGGTTGAACTAAACGGATTTTCTATTAAAGATGATATGATCGCAGTTGCCACGGATTCATCACTTACGGTATACGGCAGCCATTCAAATGAAACGTCGTATCCTTTGATTTTTTTCCATAAATTTGATTCAAGCGGAAATCAGATTGAAACCATATGGTATGTAATAATTGATAATGCCGAACTTGCAAAAAATATATATGAGGATTGTTTTTTACCTGACAGTAAGTATGACAACTGGGGCAAAAATGATGGATATTTTGGTGATATCTGGAAATTAAGCGATAATGTTATATTCGCTGTTGTTCCAACAGAGTCTCAAACACGTTCTGCACTTGAAGATCATATTAACTTTATGAGTTCGGAACACTCAACACCTGTATATTACAAATAGTTTGTAAGGATAAGGAAATGAATAAACAGGAACGCGAAGCAAAAATATCGGAACTTAAGAATTCAGTTGAAGAGCATAAAAAGCAGATCGAATTGCTTGAAAGTCAGATATCCGATCTGGTAAACGCGAATGTCTGTCCAAACTGCGGCGAGGATCTTGATGAAGATGCACTTTTCTGTGCTGCCTGCGGAACAAGGATAATCAAAGAAAGCGAAGTATCTTCCGACAAATGCCCTCAATGTGAGGCTCCGATCAAACCGGGAATGAAATTCTGCATTAGGTGTGGCTTTAAACTTGAGGAATCCGTGACAAGTACACCCGAAGTGCCGCCAATAAGAAAATGCCCTAATTGCGGAACTGAACTTAAAGATGATTCACTGTTTTGCTATATGTGTGGTACTAAGGTTTGACCGACTGCTGATTGGAGACTGGTATCGTGTTTTACTGTAAATATTGTGGCAGACAATTAAATGATGGTGCCTTGTTCTGCGATAAATGCGGGAACAGGATTGCTCCTCAAAATGAGGAAGCAATAGTCCCCAAGGAAAACACTGTTGTTGAAGAAGTTTTACGGAGCAAAGAAAACACAGTTGTTGAAGAAACTCCGCAGAAAGAAGAATATATCTTAAAAACCGGAGTGTTATCAAGAATCGCTGACAAGATGGGCTACAAAGCTCTCGTTGTGTTACTGGGTGTTTTTTCAATAGCTTCTTCAGTGCTTTTTCTGATCACAGCTGGTTGGGGATTTGCAGTTTTTTTAAATGTTATTGCCGTCGGAATAACGGTATTTTTGTGGGTCAGGCGCAGTTTTGAAAACAGGATGCTGTTTGCAATACCTATGTTGATTTTTGGCACAAGAATCATTATTCAGGATATTGTTATGGCTTTTACCCGGACAAGATTTATGTTCCCGGTTATTGATGTCCTGATACAACTTATCGTGCTGGCAGTATTGGTGCTTTATATACTTAGAATGTGTAATGTCCTTAACCGCAAGAAGGCATCACCTGCCATCTGCATATTACTGTTTATACAGATGTTTTTTGTATTACTGGAAGGATTTGCCAATATGAGTTCAGGTGTGGCAGTCCCTTTAAACAGCGCTTTAGAAAAAGAGTTGAGGACAGACAGACTCATGTCGTTTTGGGCTATGCTTGGCTGGATACTATTCCTTCTTTCCCAGGTATTGCTCGAGCTGTTATCGGCAGTTAATGTTCAGAAAGAAGAGTATTCGGAACCCGTAGTAGCTGACGCCGAATCGCGAAAAGAGTATATTTCAAAGCTATACAGCAAAGAGTCTGCACAGCCGTCCAAACCCGAAGTAAAGGTCTTCATTCCGGAATCCTATGTAAGAGAGAATGAGGAGAAAAAAGCCCGGGAGAAAGAGGAAGAAGAACAAAGAGCAGTAGAAAAAACAGCGGTAGAAAAAACAGCCTCGGCAGAAGTAGTTGCTAAAGCAGATGAAGCCGCTGCTCCAACCGTAGGGAAAGATTCTCCCCAAACAGGGAGTTTTGTGGATTTAGACGAAGTAATAATAGATGAGAAGATATCCGCGTTCAAATTTACGAATGCATATAAGATATATAATACGACCGGCCATCAGGTAGGTGCGATCGAACAGGTAAATCAGGTTTCCGGCGGTGCCATGGCGGCCCAGATCCTTTTCGGAAGCAAAATGAAAGCTGTGCAGGCGTTTGAATTTAACATCGTTGACAACGAGGGTAAACGAATTGCCGGATTAAAGCGCGACGGTTTAGGTGGAGGAGTAAGTGCCGTGCGCACTATGAGTGTCAGTGATGCAGATGGATCTGCACTTGGAACGGTGCATGTTATTCCGCACGCATGGCTGCCGAGCTTTGATATCAGGAATACAAGAGGTGACACGATCTGCAGCATAGAGAGTGACTGGAAGGGATATGTATATACTCTTAAATCCCCCACCGGGTCGGAACTTGGAATGATAAATAAAAAGTGGACGGGATTAGCCAGGGAGTATTTCACAACCGCGGATAAGTACCAGGTAAAGCTTTATGATGATCTTCGCGGTAAAAACAGGCTGCTGATATTCACGGCTTCGGTTTTGATCGACATTATATCTCATGAAATCTGACTTCATAAACAGGCGGTTTATGAAAGATAAGACAAATACAGTAAAGGACAGAACATGGAACAATCAGTATTTAATTTCAAGGAAATACAGGAAAGGGAAGAGCGTCTTGCACCGGGTCACAGAATGTGCGCGGGCTGCGGCGGTACTATCGCAGTAAGAAACGTGTTAAAGGCGCTTCACCCGGGAGATAAAGCAGTTGTGGGAAATGCCACCGGATGTCTCGAGGTTTCGACCTACACATACCCCTACACTGCATATCAGGACAGCTATATCCACACCGCATTCGAGAGTGCGGGTGCGACATTATCCGGCGCCGAGACGGCATTCAAGGCTTTAAAAAAGCGCGGGAAGATCGATGAGACATACAAATTCATCACTTTCGGCGGAGACGGCGGAACTTATGATATCGGCCTTCAGTCTCTGTCGGGAGCAATGGAGCGCGGACATGACATGGTGTATGTCTGCTATGATAACGGCGCGTATATGAACACAGGTATCCAGCGTTCATCCGCTACTCCCATGTATGCCGACACCACGACTACGCCTTCCGGAAAATGCTCGAACGGAAAGCCTCAGACCCGCAAGGATCTGGCTGCTATCATGGCTGCCCACAATATACCTTATGTGGCACAGACTACATTTATTTCGAATTTCAAAGATCTGTATGTAAAATCGGAGCGTGCGATCTATACTCCCGGTCCCGCTTTTCTTAATATTCTTGCTCCATGCCCGAGAGGATGGAGATATGATACGCCCGATCTTCCCGAGATCTGTAAGCTTGCTGTGGAAACCTGCTATTGGCCTTTGTTCGAAGTGATAGAGGGCAAGTGGATCGTAAACTACAGGCCGAAAAACAAGCTTCCTCTTGAAGATTTCCTTGTTAAGCAGGGAAGATTCAAACATCTCTTTAAGCCTGAGAATCAGTATCTCATCGAAGCTTTCCAGGAAGAGGTGGACAGAAGGTGGGAAGAACTTCTTACCCGGAGTGACTCATGAACGAATATGATATCTATTCCGACGAGGAATACGAGAGAAAAAGAAAGATCAGACAAGCCAGAATAGAGGCTGAGAAAGCGAGACAGCAGCGCAATAAAAAACTATTTCTGGGCGGTCTGATCATCTTTGCGTGTGTATGCATTATCGCAGTTCCGTCGGTGTTAATTATAAAAAGCATATCTAAAAAGGCCGCTGCCAACAAAGCGGCAAAGGAAGCAGAGATCGAAGCGATAGCCGAAGCGGACAGGCAGGCTGCGCTGGAAGCAGAAGCAGCACTCGAAGAGGCTCAGGAAGAGACTCCTGCCACTTCCGAAGGCGGTGAATTCGGCGGAAACGGAAGCCCCGATGAAAGCAGTGACTATCCCTCTTATGACAGCGAGGCATTTGTTAAGCAGTTTGATCTGGATGGCTCCAAATACGTATTTACTGCAGATGATTCGACGGTTTCTATGACAAGCGATGAGTTTGTATCCGAATACGGTATCGTTATAAGAGTCGATGATGGAAAGGTGCTCGCTTCGAAGGACGGATTTGTAAAGATGTTCCCGGCATCCATGACAAAGCTTATGACTGTGCTCACCGCAAGGCAGTATATAAGCGAAGCTCAGCTTGATGAATCCATAGCTGTAAGCCAGCTGGCCATCGATTATGATTATCTTCATAAGTGTTCAAGCGCCGGATTTGATGCAAAGGAAGTAGTTACAGTGAGGGATCTTTTCTACGGTACAATACTTCCTTCCGGCGGAGATGCGGCATATATGCTAGCGCTTTATGTTGCTGGATCCCACGAAGCATTTGTGGATATGATGAACGAGAACTGCAAAGCTCTCGGTATATCGGAGACATCTCATTTTGCCAATTGCGTAGGTATATATGATGATGCGAATTACAGTACTTGTAATGATATCGCAGTGATCCTTGCAGCCGCAATGGATGATCCGATCCTTGCTGAGATACTTGGCACAAGAAGATACACTACATCCCTTACGGAAGAACATCCCGAGGGACTTGACCTTTCAAACTGGTTCCTGAGACGTATCGAGGATAAGGATACCGGCGGATATGTAGCCGGTGCAAAGACAGGATTTGTAAATGAGTCGGGTTCCTGCGGCGCAAGCTTTATGCAGGGCGATGACGGACATATGTATATCTGCGTGAGCGGAAAGGCATGGAGCTCGTGGAGATGTATTTACGACCACGTGGCGGCATATAATATCTATGCCATAGGAAACACAGAATATCATAAGCAATGATATATATTAGGATCTGTTTATATGAATAATGATAAACTGACTGTTTATGTGGATGGAAGCTATAATGACGCACTGAAAAGATATGCATTCGGCTGCGTATTTATCCTTGATGACGGCGAAGTGTATCTTGCACTCGGAAACGGAGATAACCCGGAATCTTTAAAGCAGAGGAATGTGACCGGAGAGATGCTGGGTGCCATGTATGCTGTTCAGTGCGCAAGAAAGAGCGGCTATAAATCCATTGACATATATTATGATTACAGCGGTATAGAATGCTGGGTTACCGGCGAATGGAAAGCCAAAAATGAGCTTACGCAAAAATACCGTGATGCCATGAGGGGATGGGGCAGCGATATTAAGATAGCTTTTCATAAGGTCGAGGGACATTCAGGAGATAAGTACAACGATCTGGCTGATAAGACGGCTAAGCGGGGGCTGGAGGAAGGATCGGGTGTTCCGCCGGTGCGTGATATATTAGAGTTAGAGTTTTGTGATAAGTGACGGTTTCTTCCCGCATGTATATGTATCCGGCACCGCTTCGCAGCTATGGGTCTTCGAGCAGCGATAGCAGATGCCGGCTGCGTACTTTGCAGCGGCATGAAATTCCGTTATGAACCAAAACGAAATTTCATACGAAGTATCTGCGTAGGACGTTTTGTTCTTAAAAACGTCCGATCAGCCTCGGACACATTGCCGGATTACATAGTACATGCAGAAAGAAACCTGTTTAAGATAATGACAAAAATAGAAATCCGAATAAATAAATATATCGCGTCCTGTGGAGTTTGTTCGAGGAGAGATGCGGATAAGCTGATAGATGAGGGTAAGGTGTTTGTTGACGGTGTGAGGGCTGAGTCCGGAATGAAGGTGACCGGAGAGGAAGAGATCATCGTTAACGGAAAGGCACTAAATAAGCCTGACAGAAAGGTTTATCTTGCTTTTTACAAGCCTGTCGGAGTGACGGTAAGTGAAAAGGATGCACACGCCGAGAAGCTTATCGGTGAGCTCATCGATTATCCCGTGAGAGTCACCTACGCCGGAAGGCTTGATAAGGATTCGGAAGGCCTTATGATCCTTACAAACGACGGCGATCTGATAGAAGAAATGATGCGGGGTGCAAATAAGCATGAGAAAGAATATGTTGTCCGCATTGATAAAGAAGTAACGGATGAGCTTGTGCGCAGGTTTGAGGAAGGTATTTATCTGAAAGATCTGGATGCTAAAACAAGGCCTGCTAAGATTACCAACAGATCAAAATATACATTTAGTGTTATCATAGATCAGGGGCTCAACCGGCAGATAAGACGTATGTGCAAAGCATGCGGAGCAAACGTTGTTTCCCTTAAGCGCATCAGAATCGAGGATCTTCTTCTTGGTGACCTTAAGCCGGGCGAGTGGAGAGAAATATCAAAAGAGCAAATTAGAAAAGCATGATCCAACTGCTGCGAAAGCAGTATTTATGTCAGATCATAATTGATTATTATTTGAGGTATTATGTCAGATACAGATAAAATGAACCGAATGAAGGAGCTCGTATCCATTCTCTCGAAGGCATCCGAGGCGTATTATGCCAAGGATGAAGAGATAATGAGTAATTACGAGTACGATAAGCTTTATGACGAGTTGGTTTCTCTTGAAACTGAGCTGGGAGTTACTTTATCCAATTCTCCTACGGTAAAAGTGGGTTATGCAGCGGTGGATGAGCTTCCCAAGGAGCGCCATGAGAGCCCGATGCTTTCGCTTGACAAGACAAAGAGCAGGGAGGATCTTTCAAGCTGGCTTAACGGACATGAAGGCATTCTTTCATGGAAACTCGACGGACTTACGATCGTTCTGACATATAAGAACGGTAAGCTTGAAAAGGCTGTAACCCGTGGTAACGGAGAGATCGGGGAGGTTGTTACCCCCAATGCCAGAGTGTTTTCAAATGTACCGTTGGAGATCGCATTTAAGGGTGACCTTATCCTTCGCGGAGAAGCGGTTATCAGTTATTCCGACTTTGAAGAGATAAACCGTAAGATCACAAATGATGCGGATAAATACAAGAATCCGCGCAATCTTTGCAGCGGCTCCGTGCGTCAGTTAAATAACGAGATAACCGCAAAAAGAAATGTAAGATTCATAGCGTTTAATCTTGTAAGCGCTGTTGAATCAGACGGAAGCGCTCATGATTTTAACAATTCCAGAGAGAATACTTTCAGATTCCTTGAGAAACAGGGATTTGAAGTGGTCGAAAGAAAGCATGTAGACGAGAATTCGATCTTTGAGGCAATAGAGTATTTTGCAAAGAAGATAGAAGATTACGATATTCCTTCCGATGGCCTGGTGCTGACATATGAGGATATAGCATACGGAGCGTCCCTTGGAAGAACAGCGAAATTTCCTCGTCATTCCATAGCATTTAAATGGGCTGACGAAACTGCTGAAACTACACTTCTTGAGATTGAGTGGAGTGCATCCAGAACCGGACTGATCAATCCCGTTGCAATATTTGAACCTGTTGAGCTTGAAGGGACCACCGTATCCAGAGCATCCGTACATAATGTGAGCATAGTGCGGGAGTTAAAGCTCGGAATAGGCGATCGCATTACGGTGTATAAAGCTAACATGATAATCCCTCAGATCGCCGAGAATCTGACGGGATCGGGTAATGTGAGAATCCCCGATTCATGCCCTGTATGCGGCGGAAAAACGGAAATCAGGGCTCTAAATGAAGCGCAAAGCCTTTACTGCGTCAATGAGGAATGCCCTGCAAAGCAGATAAAATCATTTTCACAGTTCGTAAGCCGCGAAGCATTAAATGTGGACGGATTATCGGAAGCCACCCTTGAAAAGCTTATAGATTGCGGGTTTATTAAGAGCTTCCCGGATCTGTTTGAGCTTGAAAAGCATAAGGAAAATATTGTAAGGCTTGAAGGATTTGGTGAAAAGTCTTATGATAACCTGATCTCGTCAATCGAGAAGGCAAGCCATACAACGCTTCCAAGGCTTATATTCGGCCTTGGGATCAACGGTATAGGAGCTGCAAATGCAAAGCTCATCTGCAAAGCTTTCGATTATGATATTGAGAAGATAAAGTCAGCAAAAGCATCAGAACTTGCAGAAATAGACGGAATCGGCGCTGTGATGGCGAAAAGTCTGGAAGATTTCTTCCAAAATGAAAGAAATCTTGCAGTTTTGGAGAGACTTCTTGCAAAACTTGATATTGAAAAGCCTGAAATAAATGCTTCGGGTCAGAATCTTGCGGGACTTGTGTTTGTTGTTACCGGTAGCCTCAATTCCTTTGAGAACAGAAATGCCCTTAAGGAAGTGATCGAAAGCAGGGGCGGAAAGGTGACGGGATCCGTTACCAACAAGACCACATGCCTTATTAATAACGATAATACATCCAATTCAACTAAGAATAAGACGGCGAAAGAATTGGGGATTCCGATTCTTACAGAAGATGAATTTGTCACCAAATACTTAAATTAGACGGAAGCTTTTATTGGCTGAGTCGTCACTTATGAGATGATATGAAAATTTTTTAATATTATATCTTTAGAGGTATTATGCCATGCCCATCAAAATTCAGCGTGATCTTCCGGCAAGGGAGATCCTCGAAAATGAAAACATATTTGTAATGGATGAATTCCGTGCGGTGCATCAGGATATCCGTCCGCTGAAGGTGCTGATCCTAAACAATATGCCGGTAAAACAGGATACTGAGCTTCAATTGTTAAGAGCGCTTTCAAATACTCCGCTTCAGATAGATGTCACCTTTATGAACACCAAGACTCATGTCTCGCAGAATACATCGGCCAATCATCTGAACAGATTCTACTGCACATTTGATGATATTAAATATGAAAAGTTCGACGGACTTATCATCACCGGTGCGCCTGTTGAGGATATCAGCTTCGAAGAGGTTGATTACTGGGACGAGGTCTGCACCATAATGGACTGGGCCGAGACCCATGTGACCTCCACGCTTCATATCTGCTGGGGAGCACAGGCAGGCTTTTATCATTATTACGGGATAAATAAGATTCAGCTGCCTCAGAAGCTTTTCGGGATTTATAAGCACAGAGTTAATAACCGCAAGATCCCGCTAGTCAGAGGTTTTGATGATGTGTTTCTCGCTCCTCACAGCCGTCATACAGCCACTTCAACGCAGGAGCTTAAGAACTGCAAGGATCTTACCATTCTGGCAGAGAGCGATGAAGCAGGTGTATTTCTTGCTATAGCGGAGGAAGGCAAAAAGATATTTGTTACGGGGCATCCGGAGTATGACAGGCTTACTCTTAAAAACGAGTATTTCCGGGATCTTAATAAGGGGCTGCCCATACAGGTTCCCTTTAATTACTTCCCGGATGATGATCCGGAGAAAAAGCCCCTGCTTACATGGCGTTCGCACAGCAATAATCTGTATTCCAACTGGTTGAACTATTATGTATATCAGATAACGCCTTATGAGCTTGGCGGTGAATGATAATCTGTACAGGTCTTGAAAGTACAGGCTGCTTCCGCGATGTGGAAGCCGATCAAATAAAAAGAGAGAGATTATGAGAAAATGAACAAGAAAAGTAAGTTAAAGCCGATGCTTTTTTCAAATATGAAAGAGTATACGGCTGCTCAGTTTGCAAAAGATGTGGTAAGCGGACTTATCGTTGCCATTATAGCGCTTCCGCTTTCCATAGCGCTTGCACTTGCATCGGGTGTTGGTCCTGAAAAGGGTATTTATACTGCGATTATAGCCGGTTTTCTTATCTCATTCCTTGGAGGAAGCAGAGTGCAGATAGCCGGCCCCACCGCAGCATTCGCCACGATCGTTGCGGGAATTGTTGCTAAGAACGGATTTGACGGGCTTGTAATAGCTACGATCCTTGCAGGTGTGATCCTTATAATCATGGGATTATTAAGGTTCGGAAGTCTTATAAGGTTTATCCCATACACCATCACAACAGGTTTTACAGCAGGTATAGCCGTGACTATTCTTGTGGGACAGATCAAGGATTTCCTGGGCCTTACTTATGCTCCCGGTACCGAGAATATCGAAACGATCGATAAGATAAAGAATATCTTCAAATTTGCGGGAACCTTTAATTATCAGGCTTTGATCGTGGGCGCGGTGAGCCTTGTGATACTTATACTCTGGCCTATGATACCCAAGGTGGGAAGCCTTGTTCCGGCATCTCTGATAGCTGTATTTGCCGGAATAGGAATGGTAAAAGGGCTTGGACTTAATGCAAATACCATCGGAGATCTTTATACGATAACCGCAGGTTTTCCGCCTTTTAGTTTTCCTCAGTTTACTTTTGCAAAAGTAAGGGCCGTTATCGGAGATTCATTCACCATAGCGATCCTGGCCGCAATAGAATCACTTCTTTCCTGTGTGGTCGCAGACGGTATGATAAATTCACATCACCGCTCCAATCAGGAACTTATTGCACAGGGCGTCGGAAATATAGGATCGGCGCTGTTCGGCGGTATTCCCGCAACAGGTGCGATCGCCCGTACGGCAGCCAATATCAAAAACGGCGGAAGAACTCCCGTGGCCGGAATGATCCACGCAGTTATACTTGTGCTGGTAATACTTTTCCTTATGCCTTATGCTGCGCTCATTCCAATGCCTACCATAGCGGCTATACTGTTCATCGTGGCTTACAATATGTGCGGCTGGAAGACCTTTGTGCATCTGTGCAAGACAGCTCCCAAGAGCGATATAATCGTGCTTGTGGTAACATTTGTGCTCACGGTTGTATTTGATCTTGTGGTTGCCATCGGAGTGGGAATGGTAATGGCGTGCGTTCTTCTTATGAAGAGAATGGCAGACGAATCCTCGGTTAAGGGCTGGGAATACATAGACCCCGATAACGATCCTGACAGCATAGAATTAAAGAAAGTGCCTAAAAACGTGCGTGTTTACGAGATCAGCGGACCTATGTTCTTTGGCGCTGCAGACAGGATCACCGACATCACATTAAAGGAATTTACAAAAGTGCTGGTCATCAGAATGAGAGCAGTACCTGCTCTTGATGCAACAGCCATGCATTCTCTTGAGCAGCTATATGATAAATGTGATAAGAACGGCGTAAAGATGGTCTTTTCACATGTAAATGAACAGCCCATGAAGACCATGCAGAAGGATGGATTTGTTAAAAGGGTCGGAGAAGAAAACTTCTGCCCTCATATAGACGATGCTTTAAAGAGGGCAGAAGAGATATCCGAATGATATTTGAGAATCTGAATGATATCTGAAGAATTAATTAATTCTCCAGCTTTTTAAATGCAGTGCTCAGCATGAGCTTCAGACGGTTAACCTGGTTAACCTCGCTTGCTCCGGGATCGAAGTCGATAGCTACGATATTTGATCCCGGATTTGCTTTTCTCACAGCTTTGATGGGGCCTTTTCCCACTATGTGGTTAGGCAGACATCCGAAGGGCTGAACGCATACGATGTTCTGCACACCATTGTGGCAAAGTTCCATCATTTCTCCTGTAAGCAGCCAGCCTTCACCGGCCTGGTTTCCGAGAGATACCACTTCGGATGCAAGCTTTGCGGTTTCGTAGATGCTTTCGGGACGCTCAAAATGAATACTCTTATCGTAAGCTTTAAACGCAGTGTTCCTGACAATATTATCTATTGCCCAGATACCTAACTTACCTACAAGCTTATTGACCTTTTTCATTCCGTAATTGTCTGCCTTGAATATCTGATTGTAGAAGCAGTACTGGATGAAATCTATAAAGTCGGGAACAACGGCCTCTGCACCTTCACTTTCTATCTGATTAACCATGTAATTATTTCCGGAAGGAGCAAATTTGATAAGTATCTCGCCGACTATTCCAACCCTGGGCTTTTTCAGGTTTTCATCTATGGGAATTGCATCAAAATCCTTTACTATTTCACGGCAGTATTTCTTGAATCTTCCCCATCTTATATGCTTATCCATGATAAGTGCGCGGCACTTTTCAAGCCATTTGGCGTGAAGCGCGTCACAGCTTCCCTTTTCGAGTTCGTAAGGACGCATGCGGTAAATGCATTTCATAAACACATCACCAAGAGTAAATGCCATTGCGAAGCGAAGCACAAGCTTAAGTGAAAGCTTGAATCCGCTGTTTTTCTCGATTCCGCCCACACTCAGGGATATAACCGGAACCTGAGGATACCCTGCCTTTGCCAGAGCTCTTCTTATAAATCCGATATAGTTGGTGGCACGGCAGCATCCGCCGGTCTGTGTGATGATGATCGCGGTTTTATCGACATCGTAATTGCCTGATTCTATGGCCTGTACCAGCTGGCCCGTCATCATAAGAGAAGGAAAGCAGGCATCGTTGTTAACATATTTAAGGCCGGTGCTTATGGCTTGTTTATCGGCATTTCCAAGCACTACAAAATTGTATCCGCTTGCCCTGAAGCAGGTTTCAAACATATCAAAGTGAACGGGAGAAAGCTGCGGGCAGATGATGGTGTATTTGCCTTTCATTTCCTCTGTGAATTCAACTCTCCTGTAGGAACTGTCAGCCTCTTTGGCATGCTTTCCGGTGCGCTTTCTTTCATCTATGGCGCTGATAAGTGAACGCACTCTGATCCTTGCTGCTCCCAGGTTATTTACTTCATCAATCTTTAGGCAGGTATATATCTTGTTGGAGCAGGATAGGATATCCGCCACCTGGTCGGAGGTAACCGCATCAAGACCGCACCCGAAAGAGTTAAGCTGGATCATGTCCAGATCATCACGGGTTCTGATATAGCTGGCCGCAGCATATAATCTTGCATGGTAAGTCCACTGATCGGATACAATAAGAGGTCTGTCGGGCTTTGCAAGATGAGCGATGGAGTCCTCGGATAATACCGCGATACCGTAAGAGTTTATCATCTCGGGTATTCCGTGGTTTATTTCCGGGTCTATATGATAGGGACGTCCTGCGAGAACGATTCCATGACGCCCTGTCTCTTCGAGATATTTGAGGGTTTCTTCACCCTTATTCTGTATATCCTTTCTACATGATGCCAGTTCTTCCCAGGCAAGATGTATGGCTTCCTTAAGCTCGGAACGGGGGATCTCCTTAAATTCCTTCGAAAGCACCTGATAGATTGTCTTTTCGGATTTAAAGGACATAAAAGGATTCCTGAAGCGCACCTTGCCGTCGGTTATGGCTTCAAGATTGTTCTTGATGTTTTCGGAATTGGATGCCACGATAGGGCAGTTGTAGTTGTTTGCTGTATCTGCATCTTCCTTGCGCTCATAAAAGACAGAAGGGTAGAAGATAAAATCAAGCTTCTGATCCGCAAGCCAGGTGACATGGCCGTGAGCTATCTTTGCGGGATAGCAGAGAGATTCGGAAGGGATCGATTCTATTCCCATCTCATATACTTTTCTTGTGGAGCCGGGGGACAGGATCACGCGATATCCCAGAACTTTGAAAAATGTGGCCCAGAATGGATAATCCTCATAAATGTTGAGAACTCTGGGTATGCCTACAATGCCTCTTTTGGCTTCCGATTCCGAAAGGGGCTCATAGTCGAATATTCTTTTTAGCTTATACTCATAAAGATTAGGTACGCCCTCGGCATTCTTTTTGCCGCCGATTCCGCGCTCGCAGCGGTTTCCGGAAATAAACTGCCTTCCGCCGGAGAATCTGTTGATGGTAAGACGGCAGTTGTTGGTGCATCCCTTACACTTGGTCATGCTTGTCTCATACTTGAGGCCTATTATGTCATCAAGTGAGAGCATGGTGGTTTCATAACCTTCTTCGTATCTTTCACGGGCGATGAGAGCACATCCGAAGGCTCCCATTATGCCGGCGATATCGGGACGTATCACTTCGCAGTCAGCGATCTTTTCGAGGCTTCTTAATACCGCGTTGTTGTAAAATGTTCCGCCCTGAACAACGATATTATCTCCAAGCTCTTCGGCGCTTGATACCTTTATAACTTTATACAGAGCATTTTTTATAACAGAGTAAGCAAGACCTGCCGAAATATCCGCCACGGAAGCGCCTTCTTTCTGGGCCTGCTTAACCTTGGAATTCATGAATACGGTGCATCTTGTTCCCAGATCGATGGGATGAGGGGCAAAGAGTGCTTCCTGTGCGAAATCCTTTACGGAAAAATCGAGGGATTTAGCAAAGGTTTCTATAAAGGAACCGCATCCCGAGGAACATGCCTCGTTTAGCTGAACGGAGTCTACCGTGCGGTTCTTTATCTTGATACATTTCATGTCCTGACCGCCGATATCGAGTATGCAATCAACTTCGGGGTCAAAGAAAGATGCAGCTTTATAATGAGCGATGGTCTCGACCTCACCGTCATCGAGCATAAATGCGGATTTAAGCAGAGCTTCGCCGTAACCGGTAGAGCAGGAGCGCACTATCTTTACGCCTTCGGGAAGCTTTTCTTTTATGTCCGCTATGGCTGAAATAGCTGTTTTGAGGGGAGAACCGTTATTGTTTGAATAAAATGAATAGAGAAGCTCACCTTTTTCACCGATAAGAGCGATCTTGGTGGTGGTTGATCCCGCATCGATCCCCAGGTATGCCTTTCCCTTATATTCAGAGAGATTTCCCTTTTCAACCTGAGCTTTTGAATGCCTTTTTTCAAATGCATTAAAATCCTCCTTTGATGCAAAAAGAGGCTCCATACGCTCCACTTCAAATTCCATCTTGAAGTCCTGAGAAAGCTTATTTACAAGGCTTTCGAGGGATATGGATACGTTTTTGTCGTAGTTCATTGCTGAGCCGATAGCCGCAAAAAGATGCGAATTATCCGCATCGATTATATGCTCATCATCAAGCTTTAATGTGCGGACAAAGGCTGCCTTAAGCTGATCGAGGAAGTGAAGGGGACCGCCGAGAAAAGCAACATGACCGCGGATGGGTTTACCGCAGGCAAGTCCGGATATAGTCTGGTTAACCACAGCCTGGAATATGGATGCCGCCAGATCTTCGCTTGTGGCACCTTCATTTATTAGGGGCTGGATGTCTGTCTTGGCGAATACTCCGCATCTTGCGGCGATTGTATAGAGAGACTGATAGTTTTTGGCATATTCATTAAGACCGGATGCATCCGTCCTTAAAAGTGAAGCCATCTGATCGATGAAAGAACCGGTGCCGCCGGCACAGATACCGTTCATTCTCTGCTCCACATTTCCGTCTTCAAAGTAGATTATTTTTGCGTCCTCACCGCCCAGCTCAATGGCAACATCGGTCTTGGGTGCAAGAGCTTTAAGAGAGGTTGCAACTGCGATAACTTCCTGGGTAAAAGGGATACCGAGATTTTTAGCTATATTAAGTCCGCCCGAACCTGTGATAACAGGATAAACGGTCAGATCCCCGCATGCTTTGTATGCATCCTCGATAAGACCGGAAAGAGTTTCACGTATATTTGCAAAATGTCTTCTGTAATCCGAGAAGATGATATTGTTATCATTATCCAAAACCGCTATCTTTACGGTGGTTGAGCCCATATCTATGCCCAGTCTGGCGGTTTTTATGCTGTCTGTCATGTTGAAGATACTCCGTTTGTAATGATTTTCGTTTTGATTCACACCAATTGCTTATTATACTTGTAAATCAGCCGTTTGGCAAACGAAACGGACAGGCTTTAGAGAATTGTTATTAAAAGTTTATAAAAAGTACCGAAATTCTTTAAAAAAGGCACTAAATATGATAAAATATTACGGATTATCGATACAATTTTTTGAAGGAGAATCAGCCTTTATTAACGGCTGATTCGTAGGAAATGTCAAAACATGGATAAGCTTGAAAGAAAACTCGGGAAATATGCGATTCCCAATCTTACTCTGGCGCTGATAATAGGATATGCGCTGGGTTATATTATACAGTTCTTTGACCTGCGTCAGGGAACGGCCTATTTGTCACTTCTGGCCCTCGACCCGTGGAAGATAATACATGGTCAGGTCTGGCGGCTTGTGACATGGCTCATAATACCGCCCAATGAATCGAATATTATATTTGTGCTACTTATGATGTGGTGCTGTCTGTCTATCGGAATGGCGCTTGAGAAAACATGGGGAACGTTCAGATATAATGTATATATCTTCGGGGGTATTCTGTTTACGATCATCGCATCCTTTGCGGCTCTTTTGTACGTGTATCTCTCATATTATTTCCAGGTAAGAGCTCTGGGGTTGGATCCGGCATTTGCATCGATAACGTTAAGCGAGAATCTAAAGCAGAATGAAGGGGTATGGTTCGCATTCAGCACGTATTACATCAATGTGTCGATATATCTGGGATTTGCGATGACCTATCCCAATAATATAGTCAGGTTCATGTTCATAATTCCAATGAAGATGAAGTGGCTGGGCATAGTAGATATTCTGTACATGATATATCTGATGATATTCGGCGGACCTATCACAAGGTTTGCGGTTGGTGCGGCGCTATTGAACATTCTTGTGTTTTATCTGGTTAATCTTAAGCGGTTTTCATTCAGAGCTGCAGCCAGAAAGGCGAAGTTTAACCAGGCTTACAATGCAGGAGCCAAAAGGGCTCAGCGAGGGCAATTCTCCGGGCAGTGGCAGAATACGGCGCAGTACAGGCAGAGTGCTCCGCAGCCCGGGCCTGCGCCTGCACCTGACAGCAATGTGAAGATGAAATCTGCAGGGGCTGCAAGGCATAAGTGCTCTATATGCGGGCAGACGGAGCTTTCCAACCCCAATCTTGAGTTTCGCTACTGCAGTAAGTGCAGGGGGAATTACGAGTACTGCCAGGAGCATTTGTTTACGCATACGCACAAAACCTGAGTTTTCATTTTGCTTAACGAACTTTATTTTGAACAACCAAGTGACGGACTTCGCATTTCAAGTATGGATTCGCTACGTCTCCGCGCCGGCGCAAAATCTGTCTCCGCAAAGGGATAGTGACGGCCCAGCCAATGATAGTTCCGTCGCGCACACGGCTCGCGCCTCATACCGCGACACGCAGCGGTACTAGCTTCGAGCATCGCAGTAGCTCGCTCTCAGCAAGTGCCGGCGGCGCTACATGGTGCGCTCACGGAAGCTATCATCG